>JAVKDO010000045.1:0-54254 GCA_040222235.1 Cyclobacteriaceae bacterium | reverse complement strand
AATTGACTTGACAAAAGTTCACTCCCTGTGAGAGGAGCTGTTTAACGGTTAGGGAGTCCGAATCGCAGGTTTAATAGAAATATGAACAAATTTTTCAACCAAAACGAAACCTTTTGTTATTCATGGAAGCATATGTTAGGATTAGTTATTTCTTTTTTATTCTGTTGTCCCAAATCCGCATTAAATGACTAGAGAAAACAAGTAGTTCCCACGCCTCAATAAGATTCATGTTAACATTTGCATGTGAAAGCGGATTTCTAACTCCACGCATTACACCTGCGAAGATGTTCATATATCCGTCCTGTTTATTAAGTCCACTTTCTGTATCTGTTTGGCAAATCTGGATAGTTGGATTATTACCGTTCTTGTTCGATACTGAAAAAGCATGGCGCATTAGTTTCTCTCCATCCAGTTCCTTATTGGAAATAGTCTTGTATTCATCTTTAATTTGAGAATTGAGTTCTTTGAATGCAGCTACAATTGCGTCTGAATATAATCCTTGATCAAACCTTGGTTTAGCGAGTTCGTGGATTTTAGGATGAATCATGCTCCAGTCTAATTCTGTTGATCGACTTTCCTTTGTTTCGGATAAGTAATGGAGATAACTTTCTTCAACTTCGAATATGTCAGTTAAGCAAATTGACCTGATATCGCCTTCGCAATTTTGAGGTTGGCCACTGAAAATGTACCGCTTAAGAAAACTTGAATGACGGAGCAAATAGCCTTGTTGAAATACTTCTGATGGAATAAGTCTGCCAAGTCGTTCCAGTTCACGACTGTAGACTTCCTCAAGTGCTACCAGTGCATCAATATGTGCGTTTTGATCGAACTTCTCCTTAAGTTCAATGGCAACTCTGTGCAGATGTCTAAACTGAATGATTGCTTCGTTATTTGCTAGTTGCATGCTATTAATCCTAACGACCAACTAAAATGAGTATGCGCCCCCGTTGCTTGAGGCTCCTAGGCTTCTTGTTCGCATTGTCCTTTCAAATGACTCAGTCCGCATATTCATTTTAGTGTTTGTTGACGGTAGTTTTTACTTCGCTATTATTCTGTTTCTTCTTCATCGAATATTTCAGAAACCTTTTCCAGCATCTCTTTTAGATTTTCTTCTTCATCTTCAGTTAGATCATTAAAATCAGTTTCTGCAATTCGATTATCCTCAAGTAATTGCTTAATCATTTCGGTATATGTAAAATCCACAGCTACGGTTCCTTGCTGAATTTTGACCGTGATCTCATTATTGTCTTCTTTATTGAATATTAATTTCATGATCACTAAACTTTTTTAGGTTGTACTTTTTTACTCGCTTTTTAATGGAGGACTTTCCTCCATCAGTTATTGACGCAATATGATCAACTACGCTAACCCCTTCAATTTTTCCTTCAAGAGGGCTTGATTTAATAATCAACTTGTTGTTTTCGTTTCTGCACAGTATAATGTTCTGAGCATCCGCTAACATTGGAATCGTTGCATTGTGGGAGACTAAAATGATTTGCTTTTTTGATTTGATCTTTTTTACTGCTTCGACCAAGCCTTTGTTAATGTAATCTGTTGCTAAATTATCTTCAGGTTGATCAATTATTATTGGTGCAATGTCATTTTCATAACCAAGAATTAAGTCGAGTATAACAGATGTTTTCCAACCTGGACTAAGCTTATCAAACTCTCGATTATCCTTAGTAATAATTTTATACTTCTTCCTGTTCAAGGACTCAAACCCATTATAGATTTTATTCTCAAAATCATCATAATCATAAACCTTAGGCTTACGCTTCATGAAATTGGTTTCATAAAAAAGCTCTGGTGTAATGGATGCGAAATCGGATATTTTGTTTTTTATGAAATGGTTTACCACATCAATAAACTTATCCTTATTGAGTACAAAGTCGTTTTCAATGTAGAGTTTATGACCCATTGACTCAATTTCTTCAGAATCAAAATTTAATGAGTAATTCGATATGGTATTTATGGTGCTATAAAATTTTCTGTACGCTCTGATATATCTTTTTAGAGAAGCAAGTAGCTTGTTGAAATTTTGTCTTTTTGATTGGTCTTCTTGATTTCTGTGCCTTAACATTTGATTGTAAGAATCTTGCTCTTGTTCAAGCAAAGTCCTGACTTGTTTTTCTTTACTGGATACTTCAAATGCGTGATTTAATTCTGCTTTTAAATCCTCTATAAGTTTAGGGTTGTGCTTGACAAATGGATACGCAGAAAGAAATGAATCTATGGAATCTAATGATTTTATATAGTTCTCATATGTTGGCTTTGTAAATTGAATTTTTTCATACTCCAATTCAGTAGGCTGGAGATTATCAAAAATGTTTGTTTCAAGGTTATTCTTAGTAATCAATCTAGAAATAACCGGAATAGTCGAAAGTGTTTGAGTCTCTTCCTCAAGAACCTTAACATTTTTGATTAATTCTTGGATGTTAGCCTTAAACTCTCTTAATCCATCGGATATTCTTGTCTTAATATCACCGTCACCCGGAAATACTCTTTTGATAATATCTATATTCTCGATTTTATCTTCACTGATATTATTCACTACACTCATAATGTAGTTCTGTGAGAGGTAGTGAGGAATCATTCCTGATGGATTGACAATACTGATTCGATCTACCTCATATTGATCATATACAGTAGCTTCTGTTTGTTTATTTAAGGATCTGACTATTGAGTCGACTAGCAGTGTTTTTCCACTAGAAGAACCTCCAATGATTACATTTAAACCAGAAGTTAATTGAATGTCAATTTCAATATTTGGTCTATTGTGCTTCACTGATTGGATGTTCTCTGAAAAAAAGCTTGGCTTTTTCTGAGTATAAATCAGTCTAGAACGTTCAGACAAGGAAAGCCTTAAACCGTTGAAGGTTGGTTGTGCCAACATCCAAGTTGGATTAAAAGGATTTTTATCTTTGCCATTCGGATAGATTTCAGGGTTGTAGTTATCACTACATGTAATCAGATTTACAAAGTCATTAATCCCTAATTTTTCAAAGTATTCCTGCGTTCTTTCAAGCCCATTATCACCACGGGCTGTAAACCCCTCAAAATGGTTGTAATAAATATTTTTTTCTAGTGTACTATCCAGTCTAGTTTCCTTTGGAATTGAAGTATTAAATGTGGCATGTGATTGTCCTCCATGAGGAAGCAACATAAATTCATAAGAATCAAAGTTGTTTATAATGTCTTGTATTGATGGAATTCCGGGATCAGTTTTTTGAACCACTTTATTTGGATAAAGCTTGTCGAGTTTCTCGTTAATGTCGTCAATACAGTCTTCTGTAATTTCTTTTAAGTCAAAATATATGTGACAATGGTATGCTGGACAGTTATCATAGTTCTTGATATGAAGTTCTACTCCCAACACTATATTGATGCCCAATTCAACAGCCTTTAAGTAAGCTGGTTTGTTGACCATATTGTGATCTGTCAATGAGATTAAAAAATTCGAATTTCCATTAAATTCTTGAATCTTCTTGATTAGTAACTCTAGGTCATAGTTCTGATTAACGCTGTTAGGATCAGGGGAGGTATGAATGTGAGTATCTAAATATATGGGATTCATGGATCTCTAATTACCGTCAACGACCAGCTAAAATCCGTAGGCCGGACATCTGTAAATATCGGGAAAGTATCTTATGCTACAAACCTCTACAAGTATCTCCGTAAGCCTATGGATTTTTAGCATCTGTTACCAGCTTTTTATAGTTTCTTCATTACTGTCATTAGCACCGGTGTGAAGTGATGTCCCGTTTGAGCAGCCCAAAGTGTTCCGGACAACTTAATACGTTCGTTCAAGTATGGCTTTAAATCAATTTTGTGTGTGAAGGTATGAAGTTGAATGCTATTGACGTTAAAAATGGTATGGTTTGCGTCACCTTCTTCAAGATCTTTTTTTGTTTGATGAACGTTAATCGAATGTTCGAGTTCTAGAATCAGTACATCTTCAATCATGTCTTTATCAGGTGTTTCTCCATAATTTGGAGGTCCATAAAAAGACTTCTTAATTAGCGTTCCTTCGATTTCTGATACAGCTGGTTCGAACAACAGATTTCGTTCCTTAATCCTGTCTGTATTTAGCTCAATTTGCTGTTTAAGTTCGTTTAGAATGGATTGTGACATTTCAAAAGCCAACCTTATTTCGTCATGATTGATAGATTTTGAATGAACAGTTTTATTTCGAAGTTGCCTTAAATGAGCAATGTTCATAACAAGTTCTTTGGTCAATAGTTCTTTGGTGATGGCTTCTTCCCATTTAAAAGTTCCTCCCTGGAGAACACGACCTTGCATTAGCTCTGCGAGTAACTCTTCAATGTTATTCCAGTTCAAGATAAGTTGTTCCAAAGAGGCCTGATTTTTACGTTCCTTCAATTCTGAGTTGAAAAGCCGTTTCATCAAAAGTTTGGCAATTGTGAAATATGAATTGAGATAATCTTGGTCAACTGCTAATCCTGTACCATCGTGATATAGAGTGTTTCTAATTCTATGATAGTGCTCGATATCACCCGGTTCTATTCCAATTAGTTTTTTTTCGGCATACCTAAATAGCAGGATTAAATAGGCTGTGAAACTGTTGTTGCAATCTGAGATTTCCTTTCTTGAAGGAACATCGTCATTGTAAAATTGACGAGGAAGGGATAAGTATGTCTTAATTATGATTTCGACTGCATTATCAATACTTATATATGCAATTCGCTTGTCAAAAGCGGTATCGTTAGACATGTGACCAGCAGCGTGATCAAGAAGTTCTATTGCTCCTGATGTCCAAGTTTTGTTCATTGTATCTTTCCGTTGAGGAGTATTGCTGGTAACATTAATGTATCGCGCACTACGTGCGTCACAGTGCGCGTTATTTACCTTTCAAATATACCCGTATTCCCTAAGTTGTCCAACGGACTATTCACCTCGGCCAGCTTCTTACTACTCACATGCGTGTAGATCTCTGTGGTCTTAGCACTGGTGTGCCCAAGCAGCGTCTGGATATACCTGAGATTGGTGCCTTGCTCGAGTAGGTGAGTAGCAAAGCTGTGACGAAGCGTATGGGGTAGTATTTTCTTACCTAGAAGAGCTTTTTTGGAAGCTCTTTCGAGGACCTTTCGGACGCTGGAAGCAGAGTAGGGTCCGCCATTGGGGCCTTCAAACAGGTACTCTTTAGGCTTATATTGTCGATAGTAAGCCCTGAGCAGATCGAGTAGCTGATGGGAGAGTGTGGTCAGTCTGTCCTTGCACCCTTTACCCTCACGCACCCAAATACGCATATGCTGCGAATCTATGTCTGACGGTTTTAAGGCCAGCAGCTCTCCCATTCTTAGTCCTGCCGAATACAATGTCGTCAGCATCGCCTTGTGCTTGAGGTTACTTGTTGCTTTTAATAATGAGACGACCTCTTCTGCACTCAGCACTTGAGGTAGCTTTTGCACAGGTTTGGGACGCTCCAGATCAAATAACTGACGCTCATGGCCCAAGACCTGCTCCAGGTAAAACTTGATGGCGTTGATACTTTGATTCTGATAAGAACGTGATATCTGGCGATCTACGATCAAGTGCTGATGATACCCCATTACCTGGTCCTTACCTACCATATGGAGCGGCATGGGGTAGGTATGGCGCAAGAACGCACGAAACATACTATAATAAGTACGCTGTGTAGTCTCACTATAGCGCTTTAGCTGAAGCTTCATTTGTAGCCTGCTCAACGCCTGTTCGTACTCACGCAGACTGTTGGATGGTTGTAGTGTGCTGGTCATGAGTCTAAATGTAGTTAGGTGAAAGTCCATAAGTATTTTATTAAGTGCTTATATTCGACTATAAGTATTTAATAAAATGGATAATTTTTCTCCTCAGCAATGTTTGCAATGTGGAAAACCACTCACTGGACGTGTAGATAAGAAGTTTTGTGACGCGTACTGTCGCAATTCCTACAATAATCAAAACATGTCCATTGATGAACTGATGATTAAAGCGACGAATACGGTGTTGAGGAAAAACAGGAGAATCCTCAAATCGCTGTGCCCTGAAGGCAAGACGGTCGTTCGCCGATCCATATTGGATACCATGGGCTATGACTATCGCTATTTCACTAGTCTCTATGTATCGTCCAGAGTCACCTACTACTTTTGCTATGACTATGGTCTTGCCGTGATAGAGGAAGGGGGCAAGCAAAAGGCGTTAATTGTTCATCGGCAGGATTATATGGAGGGCTATTCACCTATCAAGTCGTCTCAATCAAAATGATCGTGACGCTGTAAAATTAGATTGGTTGATTAAAACAGTGTTGACCAGTAGGATTGCTTATATCAACACCACCTGAGCCGTATGGCACGCCACCAGCCCGGCGGTCTCGGTACGCAATGTGCCCTTACCCAGACTGACCGATTGGAATCCAGCTTCGCCAGCGGCTTTGACCTCCTTATCAGAAAAATCACCCTCCGGCCCGATCAGGATCACAATTTCATTGACGGTAGCATCAATACACTTGAGCAGATAGGGTAGACCCTCGGACACTATCGCAATATGCCTACTCACATTTTCCGGTAGGGAACCCATGAAGGCATGAAATGGCATCAAGTCACTTAGCTGCATCTGATGGAGATTGCCCGACTGCTTGAGTGCAGAGATGGTCTTGCGCGCTAGCCGATCAAGCTTGAGCACCTTGCGCTCCGAGTGATGACATTGTATAAAACTGACCTTTGGTATACCCAGCTCGCAGAGCTTTTCGATCATCCATTCGATGCGGTCGAGATTCTTCGTCGGCGCTATCGCCAAATGAATGATGGGTTTGGCCAGCTCTTGCTTCTCAAGAAGCTGCACCTGGGATACCATGCATTTCTTTGGATGTGGTTCTTCGATGGTCGCCTCGTATTTTTCTCCTTTACCATTGACCAGATGGATACGATCTCCCTCCTTGTGTCGCAGTGTCCTGATACAATGCGACGATTCTTCAGCACTGAGGGTCAACTCATTACTTCCAATATTCGGGGCGTAAAATACGTGCATGCTCACTCGGCTAAAATGGATAACCGATGGCGAGATTCCAAATCATGTTTTCCCTGCGCCAGGCTCTCCTTGTGATATCAAACCTGTCAATCCATCGCTCTCCCTGATCTAGGAAGGGCTTGCGCAGTGGGATGCCCAGATCAAGGCGCAGGACGAGGAAGTCAACATCGAGTCGAATACCTGTACCCGCCCCGATGGCTATTTCACTCAGCCAGTGGCTACTCCATTGCCCACCAGGGATACTTTCATTTTCATTGAAGAGCCAGACATTGCCCGCATCCACGAACAAGGCACCCTTAAAGTACTTGTAGTAGGTGAACCGGTACTCCAGGTTGGTCTCCAGCTTGATATCACCAGTCTGGTCAAAGAAGGCATTGTCCGACTGGGCTGGAGGTCGATAACTGCCCGGGCCGAGTGACCGTACCCGGAATGCCCTGATGCTGCTCGGCCCACCAGAGAAGTACTGCTTGATATAGGGGAGGGACTGGGCATTGCCATACGGTGCGCCGACCCCAGCGTATCCGCGCCAGACGAGGAAACCATCTGACCCCATCTTCATATAGTAGCGAAAGTCCACCTCCGTCTTGACGTACTTGGCGTACGTCCTACCAAATAGCCTGTCATCTTCCGCACCACCGAATACCTGAGAGATAAGGTTGGTAAGGCTGCCTGCCACATCGAGCTGCGTCTGTACAAAGATCTTGTTGCGCTTGTGCTCCTTCGTGCGCTCGTTGAACTGCCAGCCGTAGACCAGCCCGGGGATAAACTGATTCTCAAAGCTTTGCTCCAGGAAGGGGTTAGCGTCCAATATCTCCTGAAACTCATCGGTCACGTTGGCGGTATTGGTAAAATTGAGCGAGATAGGCGTCAGGTCATGTCTTATGTATCTGTTGGTCTGCCAAAAGAAGCCATACGTACCCTGAATGGAAGTCAGTCTGTAGAACTGCACGCGATCGAGGATACTATAGCCCAGACCAAACTTAGTCTTGGGCACAGAGTAGCCACCAGAGGCATCCACCTTGAAGGGTGCGATCACCCTTGGTAAGATGATATCATTTTGAAACCCAATCTCGTAAGAGTTGAGCCCGGTGGTATTGCCTCCTTGAAACTGCGTCTCATAGGCCAGGTTAATAGATGACTTCCAGATCTCACCTCCGCCGAATAGGTTTTTATTCTTATAAGAGAGGATGAGCCCCGGTCCGGCAAAGTTGTTGGACTTGGTGACAGCTTGCACTTCTGCACTGACCGAGTGGCGGGTAAACTGGGAGAGGTAGATGGTAGCATCCAGATGTCTCAGGTCGGTACTGATAGTGTCGATCTCGTCAAATCTGGTCGTGACATATTTGAAGCTCCCCATGGACGATAGTCTGCGGTTGGTTTGTGACTGTAGCTCGGTGCTGAAGAGCCCTTTTGGCGCTAGCGTAATGTAGGGGCGGAGATAGCGCTCATGGAAGCTCTCTTCTTTCTCTATGAAGTAGATGCCGGCTACCAGCGTGGTGTCTTGAGCCGCTGCAGACTCATCGTCCAGGGTATAGTCGGTATGCACGTAGATGTTCTCGATTTGGTAGGGCTTGAGGAGGTGAGGCTCCAAGCCTGACTTTAGGTCAAGGAAGAGATCGACGCGACGAGTGTCATATTGATTGGTATCTACCCGGAAGATGAGCAGGTCCTCGGAGAAGTTGAAGTAGCCATGCTTGCGTAAGCTACCGCTAATGCGCCCGCGCTCCTCTTTAAGGTCATTCAGGTTCAGTGGATCGCCTGCTTGCAGCAGGCTGGTCTCCACGCGCTGGCGGATCAGCTGATCCACCTGGCCACTGTCCCGCACGTACTGGTAGGTCGCCAGCGTGTAGGGTGCGCCACTTTGGATCGTGTATGCGATACTGGCCTTATGTTTTGTCTCGCTCACTTCACTGCTCACCGTGTTGAAGTAGTGCCCTTGGTTTTCCAGCCTATTGGCAATGAACTGCTCCGATCGAGTCATCTCTACGTCACTAAGGTAGACAGGCTCCTCACCCAACTTCTTATTGAGAAACCGGGTCAAAAATCCCGATCGCTCCCTTGATCCTTTGAAGTATGCCCATAGACCTAGTCTTCCACCGAGTAGTGTACCATTGGGCCTTGGCCGCAGTTCACCTTCCAGGTCTGACTTGACCCTTGACGGCTTCCTCATTTCGCCCCCGTGCTCGATAGTGACCGTAGCACCCGTGTACAGCTTCTCATTTTCGGGTACGAACTTGGCGACATGGCAGCCCGTCTGTACTACCGTGAATAGTAGCACGAGCAGAAGCAGTGATGCGCCAATATGGTCACGCACTAGCCTCATTTGGTTTCCACGGTCTTGTTAAAAATATTCCGGAATTGATTGAATTCTTTGGAGAACAGCAAGGCTAATCCCGTAATGGTGACCTGACCTTCTACCAAATCTTCGAAGGAGTTTTTCTGAAACCCTTTGAGCCTGTACCGCCCATCATCCGTCAGTTTGTATTCGATGCTTACATCATCGACCCACTCATTGCTCTGCCTCGACTGGCCGTCGATATCGACACTGTTGCCCACACTGATGATGACCCTATCGTCAAATAGTGCTTTCCTGATGCTCACGGATAGTTCCGTGCGCTCCTGTGCACTGCCCGTCTGATAGTCGGCGATGCTGTTGAGATTGAAGTCTACATCTATGCCCTTGATGTAGCGCTGCGAGAGATTGTTGAGCTGTGAGGACAGGATCTGATTGACACTCGACTTGGCTATGTTGGATGTGGAAGTACCAGAGGCGTTGGTCACCGCACTGGGCAAGAATTGATTGAATGCCACTAGCGAGAAGACCTGCTTGTTGAGTTCATCTTCATTTTCATTGATCTGGTTGATGCGCGCATAGATATTACCGCCGAGTTCGTTGCGAGATCCCTCCGGCATATCCAGTCGGAAGGACATCAGCGGCTGCTCCAGGCTACCTTGGATGTTGAGCAGTACCTCAAAAGGTAGGTCTTGCTGAGAGGCCACTTTCGTAGTAGGATCGGCACTGGTCACCTGCTGCTCCATGAGTTCTCTGACACTCGTGCGGAGATTGTACTGCGCGGTGAGGTCGAGCTCCGCCATGTACGGATCTCCCGCCCAGATGATCCGACTGCCCGGCACCACTTCAAACCGTCTTTGGACAATCTCATAGAGCCGCACCTCATACGCTCCATGGCGAGCTGTATAGATACCGGTCAGTGTGGTATTGCCTTTGCGATCAATATTGAGATTGAGATTAGCTTCGCCACCGATTTCGAGAAAGTCACCTGAGCGTTTGTCGATGATCATAGTGAACTTGGTCTGTGGATCGATGACTAGTTTTGACTTGAGTAGTACACCTTCGATATCAATGATTTTGGGTCGCTTGATGACCGCTTCGTCCAGTGTAGAGGAGTCGTTTTGATTGAAGAACATGATGACCCCATCTCGCTCTTCGATTTCGAGCTGTGATTCTGGTAGGACATAGGTGAAGGTACTGCCGGCATTGAGTCGAGCCGACACATCCACCGTGGGAGCGCTCTGTCGTCCTTTCACCGCTAGGTCAATATCAATATCGACCTTACCGTAGTACAGTTCATTGTCCTTAGCTGTAGAGTTGAGTAGTTGAAAATTCTTACCGACGATGTGAAAGTCAAAAGCCGGATCAGCGAAATCATCGGTTTTGACATTCCCATTCAGTTCGAGCACATTGTTGAGTTCATCGCGCACGGTGAAGCTATCGAAGCTGATGGTTTCATTGTCGATGGTGATGGACTCATCCTCGAGTGTGAAGGGCGCGTTGATATCTGTGACGACAAAAGAAGCACCATGAAAGTCGACTGAGCCCGAATAGTTGGGCAGGGAGTCATACCCTGTGATACTCATGCTACCGGCAATATAGCCTGTGGTCTGGTTAATCGCGCCTTCGGAGAAGCCCTCGACCATAGACATAGCGATCTTGTCGAGGGCTACCTGTAGGTCGAGTGCTCCATCTAGCGCCAATGCTCCAGCGACAGAGACGTCTACATCTGGGCTAGTAATACTTAGATCAATCAGCGACCCATTGGCCAAATCACTCTTTGATCTCCATGTGAGTATGCCCAGGTCTTGGTCAAGTACGCGCAGGTCTTTGATGCCCAGGTCTGCCAAGATGGAGTATTCGCTGCTAGATTCATTGATATCTACGAACCCATTGATTTCTCCGGTCGCAGGGTAGTCACTCGCGTTGAGTATGGAGGTGAACGTACCTATTTGGAAATTCTCGAAGCGAAGATCCAGTTCCGATCCCTGTTCAATATTGGGGGAGGATATTTCCAGTAGATCATTATCATGCGTTAGCACGAAATCTTCAAAGTCCAGATGGCCGTTGTGATAGACCAATTGGTTGGTGGGAGGCAGGCTCCAGGCCAGACTGTCTAGGATGAGGCTTTCCGGTACGATGTGTGTATAGATCGTATCCGAAGACCAGCGCGAGGTAGTTTCGACTTTGATGATAGGATGTGCTGTGGAGCCTTCAATAAGAAGTGCATTGTACAGCTCTTGATCAACATATCGGCCATTCAAAGTGAGATCCGAGATCTGAGCAGGCCCACTTTTGAATTCTTCAAATCCGATCTGGTAGTGGAGAGTATCTGCCTGATTGAAGAGCGTTGCTTCAAGCTGATGAAGTTGTTGATTTTTGTAGGCCACATCGGGCACTAGTGCGTAGAGTTGATAGTCGCTGGCCGGCTGGTTGATGGTCAGATGGAGCCGAGCTGTATCTACTACATCGATCTGAGGCCATATGCGCTCAAATTCATCAGAAGTGGGATGAATCTTGAAATGGGCAGATGCGACAAGGCCATCTAATAACTCGTCTATTGCTAACTGTGTCGAATCGACTGTCAGATCAGCACTCCGTTCGATCAGATCGTTGATAGACGCATTGACTTGTCCCGATCCACTGAATAGACCGGACGAGAGCCGGTAGAACAGACTATCCGTCGTAGAGGTGAGATCAGCCGTGATGGGCCTCAGCAAATGCTCGTCGGAAGACGAGAGGAACTTAGAATCTGCCACCTTCAATGCTAGCGTGTTGCGGTCTGCAGATCGCTCAAGCTGCAGGTCGATGTTGGAGCTTACCAGAATACTGTCCTCCGTCAAGTCCCAGCCCTCCAGGTCGAATTGGCCCAGCGCTAACTGTAGGTCTGTGGTGAACTCCTCTGCTGATACGAACTTGCCTCGCCCAGACAACTCAGCAGTGATATTGGGTTCGGAGATTTTCAACTCAAGCTCGTAATCGCCGCTATCGAGCGCCATGTCAAGGCGGATACTGTCTAGCTGTTGGTCGAGCAGGTCTATACGCTTGATCATGAGGTGGGCATCTGCCGTGATGTCTTCCAGTGTCAGCCCCTTACCCACAATGTCCAGACCGCCATCCACTTTGCCTAGCTGCTCTGTCTCAAGCCACTTGCCCAAATCAATGTTTTCGAAGTTGGTCTTAGCATTAAAGACTGGCGTAGCGCGCCAATCAGTAAGTGTAGCGGCAATGTCAAAGTCGCCTTCATTCGAATCGAACCGCAGAAGCCCATCTAGCGAACTTGATGAAGCGGTGACATTGCCTTCCAGTGCTATTCGGTTGGGTAGGTCGACAGGCAGGTCAAAGGCTGACTTGATGGCAGCAAGGTTACGCCCCTTACTTGAGAGCTCTATTTGGGACAGGGCTAGCTTGAATAAACTGCTATCCAAGGGATGATCAACTTGTCCATCGATGAATAGACGGGTCTGCTCTGACCAGTTGGCCGTCAATGCACTGACGGTGATATGCTCCCTCGAATAATCAAGAACGCCACTTGAAGTAATACTTTCGTCGAGTAGAAATCGCAACGCTGGCTGGTCTTTCAGTAGCGGGGCTAACTGACGGAGTTCGGTTGGGCTCAAATGAAGTTCCTGTATTTTGGCCAGAAACTTAGCACTTAAGGGATCAATTAGTAGTGAATCGAACGAACTGTAGTTCGCTTTGAAATCAGCGCTGAGCTTTGAGTCGGATACTGCTAGTTGGAGATTGTTGATGTCAATGCTATCCTGATCGAGCTGAGCTTCCAACTGGCCAATGATCTGTAGATCTTGATTTACTTCGGTGAGATTAAGCTCCTTGAGGTTGAGCTGCACCTCGTAGGGTGCAAACCGAATGTCTGCTACATCGATAGACTGCACGTGCCAGTTCATCTGATTGGGATCAACGAAGAGCGGGTCGTCAGCTGCCGAACCAAAGTCAAAACCAAGTTGGCTATTGTTGATCTCCAGCCGAGCTAGATCTACATACCAGTCGGGCCAGACGAAGGCAATCGGGTCTGTGCTAGCCGTAGTTTGCGTCGAGTTCGATGTGATGGATAGTGCCATGTCCGTATCATCAATGGAAAGCAGTTGCCCTTTGATCGCATTGTCGTTGAGGTGGAGACTTGCGGCTTCAAGGTTGACGTTACCCACGCGCGTTTCCAATAGAAGGGAATCAGGTCTTGAGATATATCGGACAGCTACATGCTGGATGGCCAGTGCATCTATAGTGATTTCTGGTAGGAGGGAAGTGACAGTATCTGGCACGTTTGTAGTCTCAGAAGTGCCGAACTGCATGACCTCTACATCTGCACCATCAATGGAGCCAGCATCAACATGAAAAATCAAACTGTCGAGATCAAGTGCTTCGGGCACGAGACTGAGCTGCTTGATGGAGGCGTTAACATCAATCTTGTTTTGATCATCAAAGTAACGTACCCGAATATTTTGGAGCGCAATTGGGCCAAGCTCCAATGAGATGGACTCGGTTGATGGTGTAGGAGTACTAGTCTCTCCAGTGCTAAAGGCATCAATGATGAATTGGAAATTGAAGACGCCAGATTCATCGGCTCTGATCTCAGCCACGACACCTTGCCAGTTGATTCTGGTAAGGGAGATATCACCCTCCACTAATGCTGGGAGGGAAGCGCCCACCTCGAGATATTCCGAATAAAGTAGCGTATCACCAGCGGTTGTAGCTAAGAATAGCCGGTCCATCTGTAGATCACCCCGAAAGGTGAGGTAGAGTTGATCGATGTTAAGCTGAGCTCCTGTTTTCGACTCCAGCCAACTGGAGGCTAGGCCAGTGAGTCGTGTCTGCACCCGTGGTGTTCTGATCGCTAGAACCAGCAATACGAACAGCAATGCCAGAATAGAAACCGTCCAACTGACCACTTTGATAATTCTACGTACTGGCGAATTGGTTTTGCTCACTTGGCTGCAAAAGTACAGAACGCATATCGAGAACCAAGCGTATATCGGCTATTGGTATTGATGTCTAGTCAGCATGTTTTAGCTTGCTAAATCTGTTCTTTAGCTATCCTTGGATAGTATTCATTGAGCTTCATCATAGCCGCACTACCATACCAGGGGTGCAGCTCCATCACAAGGCTGCCTGCTTGTATGGCCGGGTCAGTGGCCGTGAGTGCCTCTGCTTCCGCTACTGTCGCTACCGCAAATACATAAATGCCCCGGACATCTCCGTCATCCATAAAGGGTCCAGCCAGTACCAGCGTACCTTCTTTGGCTAGGCGCTGGATGTTGTCCATGTGTGCCCGCTGCAGATTCACCGCCTCCAGTGAATCCAGGTCGCGGTTCGGCCCACGCTTGAGAAACGCCATGACATAGGCACGCATACCATAGGCGTCAACGCCTACCTCAGCGGCCAGTAAGGAGTCATAGCCTGCCGTCGGTTCGGCACTATTGTCTGTAGATTGATTTGAATTTTGTTGGTTGGGTTGACACCCCGCTACCGCAATAAGTAGGGATAGGATATAAAGTGAAAGTCTCATTACCTAAAAGTTTAGTTGTGAACCTACCAATATTTTTGAGCACCTACAAGTTTGTGCAGCAAGAGGAGGGAAATCCTCTTGAATGATAGCTCTTGGCTAATTTTGGAGACCGTACATCAGACCTCAGTGCATTAGATGTCCCCAATTTGTCCCCACGTCTATGTCCTGGAAACCAATCGGTTGGCGTATTTTCACCCAACGTTATGGGCTATTATTTTTACTCTACTCGCATTATTGAAATTTTGGTCATCACGGTCTTAATGGGTACGGCCTATGGTACATCAGCCCAGAGCTATGATCTGCGCTTTGTTGAGCAGTCCAATGATGGTAGTAACCTCACAATGAAGCTACAGCTTTCCTTTTCAGCAACGGCTGCTCTTGGCTCTTCTAATTTAGTCTTCAGCTACAATGGTCTCAAAGTAGCCTCACCAACGCTAACTGCCGCTCACAACTTCGACCAATCAGTCGATGCAGACTATGCTGTCATGACCCTGACCGGGCCTGCGTCCAATACGGTCTCAATTAATATTGAGCTACTCACTGATGATGCCGGTACCAGTCTATCAGCAGATGTCTGGACCGATGTAGCCGATATTGAGTTCAGCATACTTGACAACACCGGTTCGACGGATTTTCAATGGGAGCTATCCGGCACACAGCAGACTGTGGCTTACCTCGATGACAATGCTACTTTTTTGAGTTCTGATGCGCTAGAGAGTGAAAACGTAGTGTTGCCAGTGGAGTTGACAAGCTTCACAGCGACCTACGTGGCGCCAAATGTGAGGCTTAAATGGGCGACAGCCTCTGAGTTGAACAACGATTATTTTGAGGTACAACGGTCTGCAGACGGAGGGCTTTGGACTACACTTGGCCGGACCTCAGGAGCAGGTACGACCAATGAGCCTCAGGTCTACAGATACATCGATCAGGAGGCCTACAGTGGCGGTTGGTACTATCGGCTTCTACAGGTCGATTATGATGGAGCGACTGAGTTTTCCAATCTTGTGTGGGTGCCAAGCCAGACCGTGGACCAACCGGCTGTCGAGCTATACCCCAACCCCACAATGAGCCGTGTGACCGTGCGCATACCGGGTGCCTCTACCATACGGCAAATGACTTATCGGCTGGTGGCTCCATCAGGATCAATTATGGCCCAGGGTCATTTACGATCAGACCTGGGAGCTGGCTTGGTTGCCGATATTGACATGTATGGTTTATCAGACGGCATCTACGTTCTCCGGCTAGAATCCAACGGCGTAGGAAATTCACACACTTTGATCAAGCGATAGACAGGCTGCTCAGACGGACTGAAACTACCGCTTCAGCTATCAGTCATTGACTTAGCCTATCCTGCCTTTCCGGTGTTGGAGTGATCCTGTCCGGTATTTGTCTGATTCATGCCTTTACTTTTCCGGCGTATCCGCCGATCTTGAGGTTTAGTCTATTGGATATTTTCTAATCAGACCGATAGTTTGTATTTTGATATTTTCAGGTTGATTGGGCGTAGCGTCATCGTGTTAACTTAAGATAAAAGCTTTGGGGGGAGTAGTGGAATGTTGAGTCGGTATTTAGCGCCGGATTTTTTGCGAGGGCTTCATATTATCGTTACTGTCGTAGTGTATATTTCAGCCTGCGCCATAGGTTTTTCACAATCCACCGAAGCGCTTGACCATGACATTGCTCAGCTCTATGCCTTACTGGACGACCCACTTGAGCCCAATGATTCTATTCAGGCATTGGCGGATGCCCTTAAGCGCTCGTCGGCTACCTCGAACTATGAGCTTGGCGTGCTGGTCGCCTCCTATATGCATGCCCAGGTGCTCTACAGAACGAACCAGGCTGATTCTGCGATAGCGATCTATAACGCTATCCAGGAGAAGGCCATTGCGGTAGCTAATGGTGAAAGGCTGGTGGCGCGGCTCGCCCAGGCCCTGGGCGCAGCATACCAGAAACAGGGTAGCTATGACCTGGCACTCAAAAGCTACCAGGAGGCACTAATGCTCTCCACTGCCCTAGGCAGTTGGCCGAAGGTGGCTGTAGCTCACTTTAGTCTCGGCTTTTTGCACAGCGCCATAGGCGATTCGGATAAAGCATTTGATCATTATATGAACGCTGCTGACCACATCAATGTCATGCCCCCGGTACAGCAAGCCAGACTTTACAATGCACTGGGCACCTACTATTCCAATAAAAACCTACTGGACTCATCGAGATACTATTATCAGCTTGGGCTTGACATTCATCGCCAACTTGGCGACTTGCGAGGTGTTTCGCATGGTTATAACAACCTTGCCATAGTCAACTACTTAAGTGGTGATATTGAAGCCGCCATTGTAGGGTTTCAGTCAGCACTGAAAGTTCGACTTGAGCTGGGTAGTCCCTACAATATCTCTGATAGTTACTACAATATTGGCTATCTCAACGCTGATATGGGTCGACACGTTGAGGCCATACGCAATTATCGCCTGGGCCTGAAGTATGCAAGACTAGCCAATTCCATCATTGCGGAGCGCGACCTTCTACTCGAGATGTCTGCTTCCTTCGAAAAGTTAGCTCAGTTTGATTCTGCGTACTATTACCTTGCTCAGGGAAGAGTGCTGGCTGATTCTGTGATGAATGAAACCAAACAAAATGAGATCCTTGCATTAGAAAAGGAATATGAAACGAACCAATTGCTTGCGAGACAGGAGGTTATCGAAAAAGAGAAAGCCCTGACAACTTATCAACGCAATGCGCTATTGGTTGGGCTCATCGCAATACTGATCATAGGGTCAGTTGGCTACTATATTCAGCAACTTCGTTATAAATACAGGCTAGTCAAGTCTGAGAGGGACCGTGTGATGTTGGAGAAAGAGACGGAGCTAGCGCAAAAGGAGGTCAACCTGAAGCAAGAGCAAATTGCCAATTTTACCAATCAGCTTATCCATAAAAACGAATTGCTCGAACAGCTACAGCAGCAAATCGAGCAGAAGCAACTCTCAGCACAACAGTCCGCTTCTTTCATTGGCCAACACAAAACACCGAATCTTGAGACGGAACATGACTGGCTCAACTTCAAGATCGAATTTGAAATGGCCTACCCGGGGTTCTTTAATTCAGTTATATCCAGGTCTTCTGATATCACTCCTCATGATCAGCGCCTCGCTTCTTTAATGCGCGTAGCTCTGTCCAATAAAGAGATCGGTCATATCCTCAACATCTCGTCAGATAGTGTGGTGAAGGCAAAGTACAGATTGCGTCAGAAGCTCGGCTTTGAGAGCCAGTCCCAGCTCGATCAGTTCATTCAGGAGGCCTAGTCCTGATGATATCCGATCTTGTCGGGTAGTAGTCCTATCAGAAAAACTAATGTCAAGGTCACGGCTGTCCATCTTTGAATATGACCAAGTTGACACTCCTTACCAGAATCTGCCTTTTCGCGTTAGCTACATTATTTACATTAGTTCAGTTGGAGGCTCAGACCCCAACGTACATCTCACAGTTTGGGACTAACGGTACGGCAGACGGGCAGTTGTCCTTTCCCTCCGCAGTATTGGTGCATCCTGCCAATGACAACATCTATGTGATTGACAAAAACAATGAGCGCATTCAGGTTTTTGACAGTGATGCCAACTATCAGTTTAAGTTTGGAAGCATAGGTATTGGCGATGGACAATTCAGTAGCAATGCCGCTGAAAACTTCGTTTTTGATACTAACAATGATTTATGGGTGGTGGACAGAGGAAATGACCGTATCCAGAAGTTTAGCGATGATGGTATATTTATTCAGGCCTATGGTAGCTCTGGTACAGCAGACGGGCAGTTTGACAATCCTGAAGGTATAGCGATCAACCCGGCCAACGGAGACATTTGGGTAGGGGATCGCAACAATGAACGCGTGCAGATATTTACATCAGCCTTTGTGTTCAAGTCAAAGTTTGGAAGTGAGGGAACAGGTAATGGGCAATTTTCAAGCAACGCAGCTGCTGTAGATATTGCTTTTGATGGTGCGGGCAGAGTATACATCGCAGATCGTAACAATCATAGGATTCAGATATTCGATACTGATGGCAACTACGTTGATCAGTTTGGAACCAATGGAACAGGTGATGGTCAATTGGCCAACCCGGATGCCATACAAATTAACCCCAATGGCGACATCTGGGTGGCGGATAGGAACAACGAGCGAATTCAGATATTCAACAGCAGCCATGTATACCAGACGCAATTTGGAACTATTGGTACCTCCAATGGCCAGTTTTCAGGCAATGCTGTGGTAGACATAACCTTTGATGCAGTAGGCGATGCTTATATAGTGGATCGCAACAACCACCGTATCCAAAAATTTGATGGGCCGGCTGTAGTGTCAGCACCGACCTCCGCTATCATAGCCGCCACTGTTTTTCTTGAAGGTGCCTATAATGGAACAAATCTTAATACCACTTTAAACGCAAGCATTCCACTCACCCAACCCTATAGCATCAATGGCCATTCAGGTGGAAGTGCGGGAAGTGTACCTGCAAACGCTGTGGACTGGGTGCTGGTAGAACTGAGAGAAGCAGGGTCTGCGGCAGCAGCCCTCAATAGCACCAAGATAGGTTCATCTGCTGGATTCCTTATGAATGATGGAACCATTAAAGCCACTGATGGCACCAGTGATTTGACAGTGTCCCTTTCCGGAAACACAGGAGCAGATTTTTATATAGTGATATACCACCGCAACCACCTACCTATCATGTCCGCCAATGCTATCAGTGAAAGCGGAGGGACCTACACCATAGACTTTACCTCCAACTCAGCCAATACCTACCAAACCAACACAGCCTTGGTGAGCTTGGCAGGTGGCAAATTCGGTATGCCTGCCGGAGACATTGACCAAGATGGTGATATAGACGCTACAGATTTGAGCACCTGGAGAACCAACAATGGAGCAGTTTTCAGCTACTCTGGCAGTGGGGTTGCAGATTTCAACTTAGATGGCGTGATCAATGCAGTAGATCGGAATGGCTATCAGCAGCCGAATTCCGGTAAGTCAAGCCAAATACCCAATTAATTGATCTGACCATGACCATTGCGGAAAAGAGCCTCGTCGATCATCTCATCCTGGCGCTGGAGCAAGACAATAAGTCACTTCAGTACGATCTCAAAGAGGCATATCCGCAGCTCACACCCCACGACCTTCGTCTTTGCACTTATCTCAAGGCCAACCTGTGTACTAAGGAAATTGCCCGAATCCTCAATATCACACCGGACAGTGTCAAGAAGGCTAAGCATAGATTAAGGAAGAAATTGGGTGTATCTCCTGAAACCTCCTTCACACATTTTCTCTAGCGTCTAGTGCAAAGTCTCCTTATCTGTTGATCAGTTTGTCTACGTTTTGTCGAACTTCTGTTGACGTTTTGTTCCATATTGACATATTATTTTCAATTTTATTGAGGTCGATAGAGAGATATGGTCAAGTTCAAGTGTTTGGCATCAATTGGTGTTTTATTTTTTTTGTGGCTGCCCTTAACAGGTCAATCCGATAATACTAGTGAAATAGACAGTTTGGTGAGCGTACTTCAGTCCTGTTCGGTTGAGGATAGCCTACAGACGATCGAGAGATTAAGTGCCTTATTGCCTTACGATAGCGCGGAATATGGGATTAACCTGGCAGAGCGGGCATTAACTCTCGCATTGGTCATGGAAGACCAAAGTTTTGAAGCGCAATTTCTTTTCTATAAAGGTCTTTTTCAGGAACGTTTAGGAGCGCTGGACGCTGCAAGAATGTTTTATGAGAGATCTGCCGTTGTAGCTGAGAGGATCGATGATGAGCCGATGAGGATCAAGTCGGCCTTGGCTGCTGCATTGATTATTCACAAGAAAGGCAACTACGACTTAGCAGAAAAGTATCTTGATACATTGAGAATGGCGGCTGAGAGCTATGGACTTGGTCGCACGGATGATCAGGTACTTTACTACAAAGTCCTGGATATTATGGCGGATAACCACTACTTCAAAGGAGAGTATGATACAGCCATACAATGGTATAAGACCATAGCAGGTATGGCTAGCGAGAGTGGTCATCAAGAGTATCAGGCCAACGCTTACAAAGGCATCTCGGCTGTGTATACCAGTACAGGTCGACTTCATGAGTCGATAGACTATGGACACAAGGCACTTTTCATTTTTGAGTCCAAGCAGGATTTGAAGCAGATGGGGCTTACTTTGACAGAGCTCGGTAGAGCCTACTCGAAGTTGTCACAGTACGACAAAGCGCTTGAGTTTCATCAGCGCTCTTTGGCAATCAACGAGCGAAGAGGCGACAAGTCAGGCATGTCAGTTTCTTACCAGAATATTGGTGTTGTCCATAGTCGGCAGAAGAACTATGGTCTCGCATTGGAGCATTATGAGAAATCCAGAGCCTTAAAAGAGGAACTAGGCATAGATCGAGGTATGTCAGCTATCAGTATCAATATGGGTCTACTTCATAAGAGAATGGGTGAGTACCAAGAGGCTGAGTCCTATTACTTTGATGGGCTGATGCGTGCTGAGACAACTGGCAGTGCCACTTACCGGAGCAATGCATTGCAGAATCTTACTTCGCTTTACTTATCATGGTCAAAGTTCAATGAGGCAAGAAAATATGGTCATTTGGCACTAGATGCTGCAAGCGCTCAAAATTCTATATTAGGCTTATCTACCGCTTATTACAACCTTCAAGAGGCATATAAAGGACTGGGTGACTATAAAAATGCTTACGAGTATTTTACCATCTCCGTGCAGTACGATGATAGTCTTATGAAGCAGAGCAATGCTTCGGAAATCCAACGCATTGAGAATGAATATACTAAGGCGGCTGAAGAGCGTCAGATTGAGCTTACAGAGCAGCAATTGGCCCTGCTAGCGGCTGAAGAGAGGTTGGCTTCCAATGAAAAGTTGTTGCTTGTAGCATCAGCAGCGGTTATTATTATGGCACTTGTATTCCTATTGAGGTATGTGATCCTACGGTCAAGAAGAGAGCGCAGCGATATGGAGTATGAACGAGATAAGCATTCGCTCGAATCTAAACTGACCGCCCAGGAGCTTGAATATCAAAAACTCCAAAACGAACATGATCGGTTGCAATTATCGATGCTTTCTAAGGAGATCGTTGAGAAAAACGATAAGCTAAGTCAGTTAGAAGATGACCTTGATCGACTGACCAAAGACTATATCGCTGATGAAGCAAAGGAACGCAAGGGACTGGCAGAAACCGTCCTGAGCCACGGCAGAAACGGTGAAGAATGGGTCAGGTTCATGCAGTACTTTCGCAACGTTTATCACGACTACCTGGATCGACTCAAGTCCGAGTTTACTGAGATCACTGCCAACGAGTTGCGGCTTTGCGCGCTGATAAAGATCAACCTGTCGACCAAGGAAATAGCCAGTGCATTGAACATCACTCCAGAAAGCTTACGCACGGCCAAATATCGCTTACGCAAAAAGCTGAACCTCGAAAATGAGCATAAGCTGACCGACTTTCTCCTTCGCTATTAGTCTGATCGGATGTCTATGGTATGTCATAGGCATGTTGACAGTTTGTAACGCTCGTAGATCGCTGATCGACGATTGAATTCCAGAGCTTGCTTTTCTAATTCAACTGAATATGAAAAAGCATTGTGTCCTAGCCCTATTACTCTCTTGTTGGGTCTTTACGAGTCTTAAGCCACTCGATACTCAGCGCGCCGAAGCAGTTATTGCCTTTGAGAGTTTCGAAGGTACGGCTAGTGAGTTAGGCTATACCGTAGACAATTGGCGAGATGGTTTTAGCGATTACTTCGACCGGGTGAGTAACGTCAATAGTGGCAATCCCGCTCCTGATGCTGGTTATCATATTTTTAGTGGAGTTCCTTCCAATATTGACGATGACGGTACAGGTGATCAATACTTCTTCGGTGCTGATGATTTGGATGATGACGGTAACCCGAGAGTGGATGATTTAGGCGTGATCACATTTAATACTATTGACATAGTTGGTCAGACAAACCTCAAGCTAGTAGTCGCTCTCACCCAGGGAAGATCATCAAGGTTTGAAACGGATGATTATTTGAGAATATACTATGCTCTCGACGGAGACATTGACGCACATCCTGGCACTTCTTCATCATTTGCAGTCAACAGCTATACGTTACTTAGTGAGTTCAAAGGATCAGGGTTGAGTACAGACCTTTCCGAAGATGGCCTTGGCGCTACGGTGCTGTCGACAGGATCATTTGACGACTATACCTTCTCTATTCCAGCTACGGGCAGCAGTCTTTCCATAAGAATCGTGGTGGATACAGACGGGGGAGATGAGGAAGTCTTGATAGACAATATGCGAATCACCGCAGATGCGCCCGGTGCACCCACTTCTGCCACGATAGCCGCCACTGCCTTCCTCGAAGGTGCTTATAACGGCTCTGGCATGAGAACGACCATCAACGCTTATATTCCTTTGACCCAACCCTACAGCATCAATGGGCACACCGGTGGCAGTGCGGCAAGTATTCCGTCTGGAGCAGTCGACTGGGTGCTGGTCGAGCTGCGTGAGGCAGGTACTGCCGCTACCGCGAATAATGCGAGCAAGGTCGGTTCAACCGCAGGCTTCCTCATGAGCAACGGCAGTATCAAAGCTACCAATGGCACGAGTGATCTCACCATCTCCCTATCGGGGAATACCGGCGCAGACTTCTATGTGGTGGTCTACCATCGCAACCACCTGCCGATCATGTCAGCCAATGCGATCTCAGCAAGTGGAGGAGTCTACACCATCGACTTCACGTCCAACTCAGCCAATACTTATCAGGGTGGTACATCTTTGGCCACACTGTCAGGTGGCAAATTCGGCATGATAGCAGGGGATCAAAACAGTGATGGTCAGGTTAACTCCACCGACCTTACCGACTGGCGCGATCAAAACGGAGACCCTTATAGCTATGCAGGCTCCACGGCTGACTTCAATCTCGACGGTCAGGTCAATGCCGTAGACCGCAACGGTTACCAGCAGCCCAATTCTGGTAAGTCAAGCCAGGTGCCCACTAACTAGAATAGGAGATGACCATCGCAGAAAAAAGCCTTGTCGACCACCTCGTGTTGGAGCTTGAGCAGGATAACCAGTCGTTTCAAAACCGGCTCAAGCGGGCTTATCCTCAGCTTACAGCTTACGACCTCCGTCTTTGTACTTACCTCAAAGCCAATCTCTCCACCAAAGAGATTGCCCGCATCCTCAACATCACCCCTGACAGTGTAAAGAAGGCCAAGCATCGGCTAAGGAAGAAGCTGGACTTGACTCCTCCACATTCTTGGAATAAGCTCTTTCACTATTAGGTGACATAGTTCTATATTGTGTGCATGATCGATGTACTTCGTGCATTACTTTTATTTTTTGCGGTAGTCATTTTTTCTTCTTTGCAAGCTTTCACTCAGGTGAGAAGTCTAGACAGCCTCAAGTCGATCGTGTCATCACTCGATGGGAAGCCCAAGGTGGATGCACTCAATGATATAACTAAGGGGCTCATGTACACCTCTCCTGATGAGGCTTTTGGCTATAGTGAGGAAGTACTCGCGCTAAGTCATAGGATAGGATATGATTCTGCCAAGTCGTATGCATGGGTCTATCAGGGTATTATGCACAACAATAGAGCGGAGTACCAGCAGGCTGACTCTGTACTAAATATGGCAGTCGCTACCGCTGAGGAGATTGACTTCAAATGGGGCATAGCCTATGGCAATATATGCCTGGGTGTAAAGAGCATTCTATTGGATGAATATGATAATGCGCTTCACTACTTTTTGATAAGTCTGAGAACGGCGAGATTAATGTCAAGCCCAGATGTCGAGACGACTTGCCTGATGAACCTCGGCAGTGTACAGCTCCTGATCAAGGACTATAAAGAAGCGCAAAAATATTACTCACAGGCCTTAGAGCTAGCAGAGGCGCAAGATGCGGTACCCCGAATAAGGCTGGGTGAGATACTCGGCAACCTGGGTATTGTCAGTTTTGAAAACAAGGATTATGGGAGCACACTGAAGTTCTATCAAAGAAGTTTGCAGATATTCAAGGAGTATGATCAAAAAGCGCAGATTGCCAATACCTATTTGAACATGGGGCAGGCGCACCATGCACTGGGCGACTACAGCAGCGCAATGGACGTGTATAGACAATCAGAAGATATTTTTAATGACCTTCAGAGCCCATTTGGTTGGTCTGCTGTCTATCGAGAAATGGGCAAGACGTTGATTGCACAAGGTAAATATGAGCTGGCTATCTCCGTATTAGGCCAAGCCATACAGACGCCCGAACTGCTAAAAGATGAGCACCTGTCCACCGCCTTTTTATTGCTATCGGAGGCGAATGAGGCTATTTCAAAGCCTGATCTTGCCCTTAGCTATTATAAGCAGCACGTCCAGTACAAAGACAGTCTCGATGAAAAAGTAAACGAGAAGGCACTAGCAGAACTCACCTCAGAATTCGAGATAGTCAAACTCGAAAAAGAGAAAGCCATCGCTGAGCAGCTTAATGAAATCCAGAAGCTGGAACTCCGCCAGCGAAACCTGGCCATTATTCTTATCTCGATCGTATCTCTCATGGTAGTACTCTGGCTGATTGCAAATAGAAAAAAACTGAGAACCCAACTCTTGATCTCCCAAAAAGACCAAGCACTAGCCGAAAAGGAAATGGAGATTCGCAAGGGTGTATTCAACTTAGAAAAGGAGAAACTAGTGGCCTATGCAGATGAGCTAATGCAGAAGAATAATTCTTTGGAAGAGAAGCGCGTAGCGCTGGAGCAAATCAATGATGAGGATACTCCCGACGTGACGGATCTACTCAAAAAACTGCGAATAGCTATAGCCGAGCACAAAGACTGGGCGGCATTTCAGATCTATTTTGATACCGTCTACAAAGACTTTTATCAGTCAATGGAAAGCCAGTTTCGATTGGAGTTTACACAATATGAAAAGCGGCTAATGGCCTTGGTCAAAATAGAGATGTCCAACAAGGAGATTGCTGATATACTGAACATTTCTAGAAACAGTGTAGTCCGATCCAAGTCACGGCTCAGAGATAAAATGTCTTTTGAAGAAACACGTCAACTAGAACAGTTTTTGCAGGGTTTGTAGTATTGTCTGCTCACTGTCACCCCCTATGTCTGTGCCATGTCCCTCGTGATTTGATGTGAGAGTAGCATCGCTGAGTAGCTTAGTTAGCAACTCACAGATTCATGAAACATCATTTTAAGTTTTTTTGCGGAGCACTGTTGATATGCACAGTGCTGCCCTCATTCATTACCAGACCATCCAATCTCGGAGAACATTCTGACTTGACCAGCCGCATGCGAGCGTTTACTTTACTCGTGACGGAATCATTCGATACTGACGGGGAGGGAAGTAGGTATCGATCTAATGCTTACCAAAGCCCGAATGGAAATGATTTCTGGATTCGAACCAATGTAAGTCCTCAGCCAGGATCCAGCAATAATCAGACATTCTCCGGTTGGACAGGAAGCCATCACTGGAATGGCGAGGATATCGACGATGATCAGAATCCTCTTGGAGAATTGGCAGATGGATATGTGGTGCTTCAGACCTTAGATGTCTCAAGCTACACCAGCGGCAAGGCTAGCGTAACACTTCAGCTCGCCGCTGAGGTGAACGGGTCCGGGAACTTCGAGACGGATGATTTTTTTTATGTGGAGTATGCTTTTGATGGGGATGCAGCTACCGGCGCAAACTCGGTAGGCGGACTGCCCTCTAGTACAACCAATGTAGCTACGGGTACATATGCCGTAGTAGGTGCTTTCTATGGCACAAGTCTGGGGCCACCCAATAAGTTGATGAGGCTAGATGCCGATTTGAACGGCACGGGTGAGGGGACAGCACTGTCAAATACGTTTACTGACTTTACTTTTGAGTTTGATATCCCGGCTGCTGCCTCCAATATGTCAATTCGACTCAGGGCAGCCACAGATGGTGGTGGTGAGGTTATCGCTTTTGATAACATCCGAGTATCCGCCGAACCGGGTGGACCATCGGCCTCCCCAGAGATCAACGTCAAGCAGTCAACGACCGACATCACTAGTGGTGGAAGCTTTGGTTTTGGTAGTGTGCAGATTGGCGATAGCAAGGACGTAGTGTTCACAGTGGAGAACACCGGGGATGCGGCCCTAGACATCACATCGATTACACCTAGCGGAACAGGCTTTAGCATTTCTTCGGCCATCAGCGCTGATCCGATAGCCGCTTCAAGCTCGGCGACCTTCAAGGTCCGATTCCAGCCGACAGCCACGAGCCAGACCTCTGGCAGTGTTACCATAGCGAGTGATGATGCAGATGAAGCCAGCTATGTGATCAACTTCACCGCTAGCGTGACGGATGCCACTTTAAGTCTCAAGGTATTCCTGGAAGGCCCCCTATCGGGAACCACAATGAGCACGGCTATCAACAGCGCTTTGCCCGCTGATCCCACTACGGTCTACAGTGGTGTTGTGGGTGAAACTTCGTCTGGCATTCCGGGTACGGTGATAGACTGGGTAGAGGTAGAGCTGAGGATTGGAACTGCGGCCAGCACCAAGGTCGGTACCAATAGGGCTGGGTTGCTTCACAGTGATGGGAGCATTACTGATAAGGATGGTAATCCCTTTACCATGAGCCAGGTGGACGGAAACAGCTACTACATCGCCATCCACCATCGCAATCATCTATCGGTGATGTCGGCCAATACGGTGAGTCCATCAGGGGGCACCTATACCTACGACTTCACCGATGCACAGAACAAGAGTTTTAGCAATGGCTCAGATGGGGCCACTCAGGTCGGGAGTGTTTTTACCATGATGGCCGGTGACGCTGATGCCAACAACACCATAGGCATCACTGACCTAAGCGCCTGGAGAGGTCAAAATGGAGCTGCTTTCACTTATAGCTCCAATGGCGGCAATGACTTGAATCTAGATGGCGTCATCAATGCCGTAGATCGCAATGACTTCCAGCAACCCAATTCTGGTAAGTCGAGTCAGGTACCTAACTAAATAGAGCTGTCATGACTATTGCAGAAAAGAGCCTGGTAGATCATCTGTTGTTGGAATTGGAAGCTGATAATAAGGAGTTTCAAAACAAGCTAAAACAGGTCTATCCACAGCTCACTTCTTACGACCTGCGCTTGTGCACCTATCTCAAAGCCAACCTCTCCACAAAGGAGATCGCTCGGATACTTAACATCACCCCTGATAGTGTCAAGAAGGCCAAGCATCGGCTGAGGAAGAAGTTGGATATGAAAACCTCTGTCAATTGGGCAGAAGCACTATCGTAAACAGCAAACAGCGTACAAATAATACTTTTTAAGAGTTTGGTCAGGCATCAATGGTCGGTTCGGCACTTGTTGTCTACCCCCTAATGTCCCTAATTGTCCTAGCTTTAGGGAGATATGTGCGATTTGTTCAGATACTCCTCATGGCATATTCTAAGCCGTAGTATGCCGCTCATATTGAGTCGACACCTTCTGATTGGGTTTATACTCGTCTTGCTGACCACAGCAGCCCGTGATCTAAAGGCGCAAAACGAGAGAGACAGTCTACGCAGAATAATACCTCAACTAAAGGGAATCCGTCAGATTGACGCTATTAACCATCTGGCCAGTTATTTATTGACAATCGACCCAGACCAATCAGATAGCCTGGCAACCACTGCGCTCAGTATGAATCCAAACTATTCACGGGGTACTGTAAAGTCATGGCTGGTATTGGCGACCATGCATAGCCAACAGAGAAATACGCAAAAGGCAGACAGCCTTTTAGATTTAGCAATTCCACTGGCCCGGAAGCTTGATGATGACAAAAGCATGACCATGGCACTTTTGACCAGAGGAGTACTTAGATCAAGAAAAGGGCAACATGCTGAAGCACTAGAAGATCACATCCAGGGTGCACGATTAGCCAAATCTGTCGGCGATGTTGACCTAGAATTGAGTCATTTGCTCAATATTGGTTCGTTGAAACAATTGGTTAATGATCTGGAGGGTGCTGAAAAGTACCTCAGAGAAGCTTTGGATATAAGCCAATCGAGTGGCCTGCGATTCAGAAGTGGGCAGGTCTATGTCAATCTTGCGGTAGTTGCTTACAAGAAAGATGATCTTGATTTATCTATTGATTACAACAACAAGGCTCTGGCACTCTTCGAGGCAGAAGGTGATAAATCACAAGCTGCGATTTGTCTTAACAATTTAGGTTTTGCTTACAATATTCTGGGACAACATGATACGGCCATAGCCTATTATGATCGAGCCATGGAGTTGTCCTTATCAGTTAATGATAAATTCGGTGTGACCACTGTACTACTCAACCAGGCCCGAATACTGAAGGATGTAATGCGCTATTACATGGCTGAATCAAAGGCAAGCGAGGCGTTGAACATGGCCGAAGGAATCAATGACCAGTTTTCCAAAAGTCGGGTGAGACTGTTCTTGGCCGAACTCTTCGAAGCTTCCGGGGATCATACCAGAGCCTTGGCCCAATTCAAAGCTTACAAGACATTGGAAGACAGCATTGCTGAAAAAGCCAATAGGGATAAGATGGCAGAACTGACCGCTGAGTTTGAATTAGAAAGAAAAGAGGACGAACTACAGCTGAGCAGAGAGCGAGTGAGACTTCTTGGCACCAGGCAGGTACTTCTTGTCTCTATTTTGCTTCTGATGTTAGCCGTAGTGAGTGCTATCTGGATTTTCTATAGATCTAAGGTAAGGAAGGTACGAATGCAAAAAGAGCTAGCGGAGGTCGAGCGCAAGCATCAGCAGCTATTGAGTATGCAGCTCTCGCAAGAGTTGAAGATAAAGGAAAAGGAATTATTGGCCTACGCTGGTGAGTTGAGCCGCCAAAATGCGCTAATGACCGATCTTGAAGTTAAAATGGAGGCATGGGAAAATTCTAAATATCATGAAGTAGGCAAAGAGTTGATCAAAAGATTGTCGGAGCAAGTGCAGCGAAGACCTACGGATTACTTGTCATGGAGGGAGTTTAGATTGAAATTTGATGAAGTCCACCCGACATTTATATCTGGTCTGGTAGAACAGTTTCCACAACTAACTGCCTATGAAAGAGACTTTGCCTGCCTGATCAAAATCAATCTGTCCAACAAAGAAGTGGCCCAAATCCTCAATATTTCTTACGACAGTTCTAAAAAATCCATACAGCGGCTATACAGAAAGCTGGGATTTCCATCAGCGGAGGAGTTGCGCTCTTTTATCCTCAAACTATAGTTTTTTTAGAGACTGCACTCGCTGTACCCCCTGTAAAATTGATTAAGGACTCATACACTATGACATTTGGGGCATATGAGAAGAGCACTTCTGTCCATTATTTTAGCGTTATTGAGTCTACCAACTTTTGCACAAACATCTTTGACTGTAGGGGATATCGCCTTTGTAGGCTACATCTCCGACAATACCCCCGGTGATGAATTTTACTTCATGCTCTTAAAGGATGTTGATGCTAGTACCACCATCACGTTTACTGATAATGGTTGGCAGTCTTCGAATAGTTTTCGATCTGGAGAACAAACCTTGACCTGGACTTCTGGCACAAGTCTTACTGTAGGTACAATTGTTCAGATTAATGGCAGTGGAGCTTCTATTGGAGGCTATTCTGGAGCTTTTCTGTCATTATCCAATGGCGGAGATCAAATCTTCGCTTATCAGGGCCCAGGTAATTTGGGAGATTTGATCGCCGGTATTAATTGGGAAGGTGGTAGCTGGGGAAGTAACTCTACCTCTTCTTCTACTACTGCCCTTCCAAGCTCACTTTCTAATGGTACCAATGCCGTTACGATGATTGTGGAAAGGGACAATGGCGTTTACAATTGTACGCTTTCTTCCGGTACTCCCGCAGCTCTTCGGACTGCAATTAATAATGCTTCAAACTGGACGATAGATGACGACCCTAATAGTATTATTACCCCCCCATGCGTTGTATCATCGGCCCCCGAGATCAACGTCAAACAATCAACTATTGACATCTCAAGCGGTGGCACCCATCCATTCGGCAGTGTGCAGATAGGTGATAGCAAGGAGGTAGTATTTACAGTTGAGAATACGGGAGATGCGGCGCTGGACATTGTATCCATCACACCTACCGGAATCGGGTACAGCATCTCATCAGCCATCAGTGCTGACCCGGTACCAGCTTCAGGTTCAGCAACTTTCACCGTACGCTTCCAGCCGAGCGCCACCAGCCAGACTTCAGGTAGCGTCACTATTGCCAGTGACGATTCAGACGAAAGTAGTTATGTCATCAACTTCACCTCTAGTGTCACCGATGCTACGCTGAGTCTCAAGGTATTTTTGGAAGGTGCCCTATCGGGAAGCATCATGAGCACTACCATCAATGACGCTCTTCCTGTCGACCCTGCCACTGTCTACAGCGGAGTGGTTGCAGAGAGTTCGACTGGCATTCCGGGTACTGCGGTGGACTGGGTGGAAGTGGAGCTGAGAAGCAGTACCGCCGCGACTTCCAAGATAGGTACTAACCGCGCTGCGCTTATTCACAGCGATGGCACGATCACGGACAAGGATGGCAACCCCTTTACAATGGCCCAGGTCGATGGTAGCAGCTACCATGTAGTCATCCATCATCGCAACCACCTATCGGTAATGTCGGTTAGCGCGGTGAGCCCCACTAGCGGTACCTATAGCTTTGATTTCACGACATCCCAGGCCAACAATTTCAGTATCGGGCCGGACGGAGCTGTGCAGGTAGGTAGCGTTTTTGCGATGATCGCAGGGGATGCGGATGGCGACAACAGCGTCGACGAGGATGACTTGAGCACATGGAGAGCCCAAAACGGAGCAGCCTTCAGCTACGGCTCCAACGGAGAAGAAGATCTCAACCTCGATGGCGCCATCAATGCCGTAGACCGCAATGACTTCCAGCAACCCAATTCTGGTAAGTCGAGTCAGGTACCTAACTAAATAGAGCTGTCATGACCATAGCTGAAAAAAGTCTTGTCGATCATCTATTGTTGGAGTTGGAAGCTGACAACAAGGAGTTTCAAAACAAGCTAAAACAGGTCTATCCACAGCTGACTTCTTACGACCTGCGGTTATGTACTTACCTCAAAGCTAACCTCTCCACCAAGGAGATCGCTCGCATCCTCAACATAACCCCCGACAGTGTGAAGAAGGCCAAGCATCGGTTGAGGAAAAAGCTGAAGATGATGCCAGAAGAGAGGTTTTGACAATCATAATAATGAGATGCTAATCAGGCGAGACCAAGGCCTTCGTCATTGACCTGCATATCATTGACCTGATAACAGTAAAAACCATTCGGTTTGGATCCGACGTTTTTCACCTAAAAACCCCGGAATAATACTACTTTTAATAACTTAACTCAAATTGAGATCATTCAAGTTACATAATGATCAACTGGAAACGTACATGTTGGATGCTCGTACTGTCATTGCTTCTTGGCAATACGATGAACAGTCTTCAAGCCCAAGATGCTGATCAGGCCCTTGACCTCAATGATAATGCTGGACTGGATGTCGAAGTAAGCTATCTGAGAGAGGCAGATCATCCGCCGACCATAGATGAAGTACTAAAAAGCGACGTTCAGTCTCAATTTCTGCCGGGAAATCAGAAGAAACATTTGCTTTCAAAATCTAATAATTATTGGATCAGGATCAGGGCAAGAAGAAAGCTGGATTCTGGTGATAACTACTACCTGGAGGTAGGGTTTCCTACACTTGACAGAGTTGTTTGCTATGGTGTTGACGGGTCAGAAGTAGTGTCCATCGAACAATCAGGAGATGAGCTACCGTTTTCAGAAAGGGCACATTCCTTCCGCAATCATCTCTTCCTTCTTCAGTTTCCTGATACTACTTATCATACCTATTACCTAAAAGTCAGGAGTACGGGCAACATGACCGTACCCATCCATTTTTTTGAAGTTGGAAGTTATTCTCTCAGAGACAATCTTTTGACTTTAGAAGTAGGCATGGGGTTGGGCCTCATGCTCATTGCAGGAATTTATGCGTTGATTCTGGGCTTTTCAATTCGAGAAAGGAGTTACTTCTTTTTTGCATTGTACACCTTTACTGTGGCCATCTTTATTGCCACTAGGAGCGGTATTGGCTCGATGTACTTATGGCCGCAGACACCTTTATGGAATGACAGATTACTTTACATCAGTGTGTTCCTCTTTCTATCGTTCTCCGCGCTGTTCAGTAATTACTTTCTGGATGTTCGATCTTACGCCAAAGTACTTTCAAAAATATTCATTCTGGAAGCTTCGATACACCTCAGTATGGCTTTGTTGATCATTTTTGGTGTTGATCAGGATTTGTTTCCACGGCTTGGTATGGTGGGTACGATTCATTTCTCAATCATGTTGGCTGCTGGTATTGTTGCCTGGCTGAAAGGCAAATCGGAAGCTAAGATTTACACTGTAGGCATGTTTCTTTATGTCGTATTGGGAATAACGCACCTGTTGGCACTTTATGGCTATCTACCGGATTTCTTCACCCAGCTTATTGTCATGAGGTTGGGTTGGTATTTTGAGGTCATCTTTTTGACCATAGCAGTTGGGAGAAACTATGGCAGCACAATTCGCGAGAACGAGCGACTCAATTCGCTAAAAATCAAGACCGCTCAGGAGTTACACTCAGCCCAACAATCTTACGAACGCTCAAGGATGGAGGCTTCTCAAAAAGACAGAAGACTCATGATTGCTAATATGGAGCGACAGCAACATCTGGATTCACTGGAAAAACTAAAGACCAGGGCCGATGATGCTGAGTTGAAACATAAAATAGATCGGCTCATCGCAACCAACGAATTTGGAAACAGTCAGTGGGAAAGTTTCAAAAAGGTTTTTGCGGAGATACATCCTCATTTTTTCGAAGAGTTGACACTCGCACATCCACAACTCACAACTAATGACTTGCGCCATTTTGCCTTTATCAAGCTAGACCTGAGCCTCAAAGAAATTGCAGATATCACAGGAGTGAGTGTTCAGGCGGTAAAAATGGCCAGGAACCGTCTAAGAAAAAAAACCAATATTACTGGTTCCCTGACAGAATATGTGAGGATGCTCTAAACGCATTCATTTTCAATATTCAGTCATATGTAAACCTATTGTAAACCCATCTTACAGGGCTTCCTTGATCAGCTTCGCTACTTTCGTTTTGCTTGAACGATAGGATATAACGGTGTTCCTATCTATCCTGAATAAGGTTAAACTACCCATTTTAAAGAAGCGAGAAATTTTCTAGAAGTCTGCTTAACTGATGCAGTGATTAAAATCTCTGATGAATACTCACACTACATGCATATTAATTAGTTCATCCGCTACTGATATAGGCTCGATGATAACCTTCAATATCGACTGACATGATGATCCGTTTTGTGACAGCATTCGTATTTTTTATTTCGATTACCGGCTTTGGAGCAAGAGTTCTGGAAGCGCGCATAGTAGACAACTCCGGTAATGGCACTGATAGCAAGGGTTCAATTGGGACAATTTCTAGTGATATAGGCTTTGCTGAGTCTACCCGCAATGAACAAAGCTCTGTGACAAACGTCACCACGATTAACTCTACAGTAACGCTTACGGCAAACAGAAACAGCATTTTCGAGAATGCGGGTTCTCTTACTCTTACAGTTTCTCCAGATGTAGCCCCCTCATCTGATCTAACCGTGAACTTGAGCTATTGTGGTACAGCAACTGCTTTTGGAATTGATTATACTCGAGTTTCTTCCATCACTATACCAGGAGGTAGTACTTCTCAGAATGCTACTTTAACCATTGATGATGAGGACACCCCACAAGGTTTTGTTACCACTTGGAGGCCTTCAAACACAACGATTGTCATACGGACCCTAAGCAGTAGCGGCCCCTATAATTACTCAGTCGCTTGGACGAATCTATCCAACACAGGGGTGGGAGATGGTGCTGCTTCAGCACAAACTGGCAATTACACCATTACGGGGCTTACAGCTGGAGATACCTACCAAGTAGAAATTACCGGTACATTCCCCCATTTCTATATGAATGACGGGGGTGGGCGTAACAACCTGCGCACGATTGAACAATGGGGGAACATTGCTTGGGGAAGTATGGAACGTGCTTTTAGGGGCTGTGAGAATTTAACCTATAATGCAACGGATGCACCCGATTTATCGGGTGTAACCAGTACTAGCCGTATGTTTGAAGATGCTGAAAAATTTAATGGTGACCTGAATAGTTGGGACGTAAGCAATATCAGAGAAATGGACTATATGTTTTCAAGAGCTGAGAAATTTAATGGTAATGTGAGTAGTTGGAACGTGAGTAATGTCACAGATATGAACAATATGTTTGAAAATGCTTTTGATTTTAATAGCTATCTGAACAGTTGGAATGTGGGCAATGTCAGAGATATGAGTTTTATGTTTGCAAATGCTATTAATTTTAATCGAAGCCTGAGTAGTTGGAACGTGAGTAGTGTCATAAATATGAGTTTTATGTTTGAATTCGCTTCTAGGTTTAATCAGAACATAGGCGCTTGGAATATGAGTAACGTAACTACTATTAGTAGGATGTTTAGTGGGGCAAGTTCCTTTAATGGGAATATTGGGTCTTGGGATGTAAGCAATGTGACGAACATGACCAATATATTTAATGATGCTCAATCCTTTAATCAGGATATTGGCTCTTGGAATGTGAGCAAAGTAACGAATATGGCAGGTGTTTTTAACGGGGCGCAAGCCTTCAATAAAGATATTAGTTCATGGGATGTGAGCAATGTGACTGATATGATTTTTATGTTTAGTGATGCTGAATCCTTCAATCAGGATATTAGTTCATGGGATGTAAGCAACGTGACCAATATGCGGTTGATGTTTAGAAGGGCTGAATCCTTTGATCAGGATATTGGGGCATGGAATGTGAGTAAAGTGACCAGCATGGAAGAGATGTTTGAAGAGGCTACCGCTTTTGATCAGGATATTGGGTCATGGGATGTGAGCGCAGTGACTGATTTCACTAATATGTTAGATAACTCAGGGATGTCTTCAAGCAATTATGATCGTTTGTTGATAGGTTGGGCCTCACAAAATTTAAGAGCTAACAGAAACTTTGGTGTGATCGGTCTAACCTACTGCAATGGTGAGTCCGCAAGGAATATACTTACGGGTAGTCCTAATAATTGGACCATTTCAGGAGACAACTTAGATTGCTCAGGTTTTAGCACCTTCACCGTGGATGATCCTTCGGTATTGGAAGGAAATGCTGGAAATGCTACCCTCACCTTCACCGTGACCTTGAGCGATCCGGCTCCAGCAGGTGGTGCCTCCGTGGATTATGCCACTTCCGATGGCACGGCTACTGCCGGAATTGACTACACCGCCACATCAGGCACGTTGGATTTTGCTTTCGGAGAAGATACCCAAACGGTAGCGGTGACCGTAGCAGGGGACACTGATATAGAACCAGACGAGACCATCACCTTGACCCTTTCCAACCCTGTGGGTACGGCTGTATCCATTGGCGATGCTACCGGGACCGGAACGATTACCAACGATGATGTTGCCGTTCCCGAAGTGACCCTCTCGGCCACCGTTTCACCAATCGCTGAAAATGGTGGAACATCTACCTTAACGGCAACAACGGATGTTGCGGTCTCTGCCGATGAAGATATTACCATTAGCTACACTGGTACAGCCACGAATGGGGTGGACTACACTGGTAACACCACCATCACCATCTTATCAGGAGCTACCACTGGTTCGATTACTATTACAGGATTGGACGATTCCACGGACGATGATGGGGAGACCATCATTGCAACCATTACTACAACCCAAACAGTGGATATTGGAGCTGATAATTCCGAGACCATCACCATCACCGATGACGATTCCCTCCCACAAATAAGCATCAATGATGTTACCGTTAATGAAAGTGCGGGTACGGCCACTGCTACGGTCTCCATCGATAGAGAAAGCAACAGAGATGTCCCTATTTTTTATGGAACCTCCGATGGAACGGCTACTGCCGGAGAAGATTATACGGGCTTAGTGTTTGGTGCCGACCTTGTCGAAATTCGTGCAGGTAGAATAAGTACAACCATTAGTGTTTCAATTACGGACGATTCACTCGATGAAGACAATGAGACTTTCGCCATTAACCTTGGTACAATTTCAGGTGATGCTACCATTGCAGATGGTATAGGAATCGTAACTATCACCGATGATGATCCCACACCCATCAACCTCGGCGTTTCTGCCAATGCAGGTACAGAAGCTACCGCCACAGTCATTACAGTTACGGCCACTGCTGCTCAGGCAGTAACAGGCGATCATACGGTTGACCTTGCCATCAGTGGTTCCGAAATCACCAGCACGGACTATACTCTGAGCGGAATGACTATTACTATTCTGGACGGTCAGACTACCGGTACGGTTACTTTTACCATTCAGGATGATACGGATATAGAGGGCACGGAGACAGCTACTTTGACAATCAACAACCCATCCGTAGGCCTGACACTTGGCATGACCACTACTCAGAATGTAACGATCACGGATAATGACTTCCCCAGTATCACTTATGGAGGTGCAGGGTTTGATGAAGTACCTGCCAATGATGGCACTGTTACCGGGAATATCACTGCCACTTTAGTAGGTGATACTTTTAATAATGCTTTATCGGTAGGTACCGATATTACCTTAGGGAGTGTTCCGGCAGGTTTACTCCCCTCTGTAACGGTAGAAACTGCTGCGCCATTGTGGGTGGGGAGAACGGCAGCAGAAAATAATCCTTGGCAGTCGGTTACCTATGGCAATGGTTTGTTTGTAGCAGTAACTCATCATGGAGCAAATCGCGTCATGACTTCACCTGATGGGATCAATTGGACGTCCAGAATGGCAGCAGCAGATAGTGACTGGTCATCGGTTACCTATGGCAATGGGTTGTTTGTAGCCTTGGCTTTAAATGGTGTTCACCAGGTAATGACTTCTCCTGATGGGATTGACTGGACAGCCAGAACGGTAGCAGAAAACAACTTTTGGCAATCAGTTACCTATGGCAATGGGTTGTTTGTAGCAATATCTCAAAATGGAACGAATCAAGTGATGACTTCTCCAGACGGGGTCAATTGGATGGCCAGAACGGCAGCATCAATCGCTTTGTGGCACTCTGTTACCTATGGCAATGGGTTGTTTGTAGCCGTTGCCTTACTTGGGAATCAAGTGATGACTTCTCCTGATGGGATCAATTGGACGGCTAGAACGCCAGCAGCAAATCATCAATGGACATCTGTTACCCATGGTGAGGGCTTGTTTGTAGCGGTGTCTCGCAATGGAGCCAATCGCGTCATGACTTCCCCTGATGGGATCAATTGGACAAGTAGAGCTACGGCAGGAAATCATAGGTGGGAATCAGTTACTCATGGAGATGGCTTGTTTGTAGCGGTGTCTGGTAATGGTAATCGCGTCATGACTTCCCCTGATGGGATCAATTGGACAAGAAGAGCCGCAGCTGGCAATTATTTGTGGAAATCAGTTACCTATGGCAATGGCTTATTTGTAGCAGTGGAAAAGTCTGGTGCCAATCGTGTGATGACCAGTGCTGTACAAGATGTGGCCGTTTTAAGCCTTGGAGGCAAAGCCAATCTACATACCAATACTCAGGATGTATCGGACATCACCTTTGACTTTGCCAATAGTGCTTTTACCGGAGGGAATGCCACCAATATCATCAATGCCACCGGTACTGCTAGTAGTAGCTTGGGCATTGATTTTGATGATCCAACCTTAGTCAATCTAAGCCTCTCTGCCAATGCCGGTACTGAAGTGGTTGGTACGGATATTACGGTTACGGCCACTATTTCCCAGGTAGTGGTAGGTGATCTGACCGTCGACCTGGGAGTAAGTGGAGCAGGCATCACCAGCTCTGATTATACCTTATCGAGTAGTACGATCACCATCCTTGATGGGCAGACTACAGGTACAGCTACTTTTACCATTCAGGATGACACGGATGTAGAGGGACCAGAAACCGCCACGCTTACGATCAGCAACCCATCGGCTGGTTTGACTTTAGGGGTCAACACTGCCCAAAACATAACAATTGAGGATAATGATCTGCCAACATCAGCTATCATCGATGCGACCGTATTTCTGGAGGCCGCTTACGATGGTACCGGTATGAGTACCCGTATCAACGATCACATCCCGCTAGTACAGCCTTATGCGAACAACGGTCACTCCGGAGGTACAGCGTTGACCATTCCGGTAGGAGCAGTCGACTGGGTGCTGGTAGAGCTACGCGAAGCAGTCTCTGCCGCTACCGCAACAAATGACACCAAAGTCGGCTCAGCGGCGGGCTTCCTCATGAGTGATGGTAGCATTAAGGCTACTGATGGTACAAGTGACCTGAGTGTTTCCCTATCGGGGAATACCGGCCTGGACTTCTATGTAGTGGTCTATCATCGCAACCACTTGCCTATCATGTCGGCCAGTGCCATAGCCGAAAGTAGCGGTAAGTATACGGTCGACTTTACCAGCTTACCGGCGGCCACTTACCAGAATACAGCGGCGCTCAAAGCGCTGATAGGTGGTAGCTATGGGATGGTCGCTGGTGATGCAGACGCAGACGCGGATGTAGATGCCAGTGACCTCACCCTATGGCGTACTCACAATGGGCGACCCTATGACTACAGCACCAATGGTACAGCGGACCTTAACCTTGACGGTAAGATCAATGCCGTAGATTGCAACGGATACCAGAAACGGAACAACAACAGAACAAGCCAGGTGCCTACTAACTAACCGAGTGAATATGGAGCACCTCAGACACATGTCAAACCTCATCATTGGAAAGTAAGCGTAAAGATCAGGTCATGAGCAAACTAACCTTTGAATATCAAAAAAATAGAATAACCTATGTTCCCTATTTTTCTACCCTTTAGGCTGCTAAGGTTACAGCGGCGAGCCATATGCTCACAAAACGTTATGAGGTATCTAAAGCACATGTGTTTTGTTCAAATTCCGTTGATCATGATATTGATCAGCAGCTTTGCTTCAACCGTCACAGGACAGAGCTATGACCTGCGATTTGTGGAGGAATCCAATGATGGTAGTACCCTTGAGATCAAGGTACAAATGTCTTATACCATTACCGCCGCAGTAGGTTCGTCCAACCTTGTTTTTAGTTACAATGGAGCGAAGGTCAACTCACCAGCCCTCAGTGTAGCGCATAACTTTGACCAGGCATTAGATAGTGACTATGCTGTCATGACACTGACAGAGCCGGAGATCAGTACCGTATCGCTCAATATAGAGCTTCAGGCCGATGATATGGGCACGAGTCTGTCCGCAGGAGTGTGGACTGATGTGGCTACCGTCAGCTTCACTATCCTAGACAACACGGGTACGGCAGACTTCCAATGGGAGGTTTCCGGCACTGAAGAAACAGTCGCTTACCTTGAGGATAATAGTACCTTGCTTAGCGCAAGTGGCTTATTAGACGAGAGTGTACCATTACCGGTCGAGCTGACGAGCTTCGAAGCAATCAATGAAACAGGGCGCATTCGTCTGCGGTGGACGACAGCTACTGAACTCAATAATGAGTACTTTCAAGTACTGCGCTCAAAAAGCGGTACTGAGTGGACAGGACTCGGTACGGTCGATGGTCATGGTACGACCAATGAGCCTCAGTATTACACCTTTTTTGATGAGACTGCTCCCGTTGGGTCATGGTATTATAAGCTCAAGCAGGTGGATTTTGACGGTGCGTTTGAGTATTCCTCGATTATCCGAGTATACAGAGGTGAAGAGGATTTTGCGGTTAGCATCTATCCCAGCCCCACTACTGGCAATGTCAATGTACACCTTCAAGGCCTGTCTGCTGAAGAGAAACTCGCCTACAGGGTGCTCAACCTCTTGGGGCAGGAGTTAGTCAGCGGTGGGTGGCAAGCTGATGAAGTGGGGCGTGTCATTGCCAATATTGACCTTACTACCGAGCTGTCAGAAGGGACTTACCTACTCCAGATTATGTCAGACGAACGATGGCTCAGTAGGAGCCTGCTCAAACAGTGAGTGACCCTAGAACGTAATCTTATCAGGCAGTGGGTTCGTAGAAGTTAACATGATGATTTGATTAATCGAATTGAAGTTCATAGTCCAATTCACAGAGTGGCATTTTCATGGCAAAGGCGGAAAATGCAGACCTAGCAGTGCTTCTCCTACCTAGGTTTACTCGGAAGAAGGAGCTAGGTCAAGGCTTTTCAACGCATGCAATGGAGAAATCAATAGCAGATAAGGGTCGTTATGTGTAGTAAATGCCTAAAATCCGCAATTGTACGCTCAAATGCATGATCATCAGGCGGATAGACTTACGAAGTTTCATGCGAATGGATAGATGTCGCTTAAAACTAAATCCTTGATAGTCAACGACCCACCTAAGAAAACTTCGTAAGTCTGCGGATATAAGGAAATGGTATTAGATCAAGCGTACATCAAGATTGGTGATACATATCATTTCTACTAAATACAAGGATACTACGAACGACCTTCGCCTTTACACCTACCTCAAGGCCAACCTCTCGACTAAGGAGATTGCCCGCATCCTCAACATCACTCCCGATAGTGTCAAGAAGGCAAAACACCGGCTGAGGAAGAAGCTCGGGCTCGAAGCTTTTGATTCCTTCCATTCCGTGTTTTGACACCATTTCCGTTTTCCTTAGAGGCCCCCGCTTTTCATTTGTGTTACAAAGTCAAAAAGAAATGCCAAAGGATGTTGCCGTGTGCTCTGTGAGACTTTACTAAGTAGACTTTGAGCAAGGGATACTCCATTTAGCATGATTGACGATTCACTGCCGAACGGCTACCTTTAGCTCATGAGATGGATTTTGCTATTGGTTACATTGACTATCCCTGATCATCTGGTAGCTCAGGAGACGGATATCAGCCAATTAGAGGAACGGTTTGAGACAGCTACTGGCACAGAGAGACTTGAGGCACTTGATGACTATGTGACAGCCTTGAAGACTCAGGATAGGTCAGCTGCAGCGTCGCTGTTGACTGATTTTTTCGCTGCGCATGTTGCTGATACCAACGACCAGCAATGGGGGCGGCTCTTCCTGACCATGGCGATGTTGAAATATGAAGCGAGAGAATATGAGCGGTGCATGACCTATCTCGACTCGGCTTCTATGAGCCTGGAAGCATCTTCTGCGCAAGATGCAGAGGCCTTAGGCCGCTATTACAATACCAGGGGTTCAGTTTTCCAGAGGAGAAAGTCGTTGGATAGCTCGGCTTTCTATTATGATAAAGCCCTACTACACGCCGAGCAAAGTAAAAATAAAGAACTGGTAGCCAGCGTATACAATAACCTTGGTACAAACCACTGGTATAAAGGTGAGTACCGTGAGGCCATCCTTCCGTACTCTGAAGCATTATTCATCCGCCAGCAGCTCGGCGATACTTCTAAAATTGCGGATATCTATCGCAATATTGGCCTTGCCTACAGATCGATGGGTGATTACTCCCTGTCCATTGAGCAGTATGAGTTGGCCTTGCCGCTTTACGAGTCTGTGGACAACAAAAGAGGCTTGGCCAATCTTCTGAATAGTTTGGGTGTGTTGTACAAGGAGCTGTCTGATTTTGACCAGGCCCTGCGTTTTCATGAGCGGTCATTGGCGATAAGAAAAAGCCTTAAGGACAGCCTGGCCTGGTCGGTAAGCCTGGATAATATCGGGTCAGCTTATATCGAGAAGGGAGATTTCGGAAGGGCGTTGGACGCCTTGTTGATTTCCGAGCAACTAAAACTTGGCCGGGAAGGGGATGTAAGGGTCTACAATACACTTTCCAATATCGGGGTTTGCTATGATAAACTCGAGGACCATCGAAGAGCAGTATCTTATTTCGACAGGGCGCTTGAAGGAGCACTTGCATTTGGGGACGAACGAGCCATTGCCATGGTGTACAACAACCTCAATCTTCTATATCGTGACGAGGGAAAACTCCAGGCCGCTCTGGACTATGGACAAAAAAGCCTTGAGTTATCCAAAAGGATTGATACTCCGGATGCTTTAGCTACCGCCCATTTATACCTTTCGAAGACCTACAAGTCGCTGGGTCGCTTCTCCGACGCTCTGGCACATTATGAAGACTATAGCACTTACCAGCTAGAACTCTTTGATGAAAATGCTGCTTCAGAGAGAAGCCGACTACTTCTGAAATATGATTTTGAACAACAAACCAACAACATGCTAAGGCAGGAGCAGGAGCTACAAAATGCCAATAAGGAGAGCGAGTTTCTTCGTGAAAGGCAGCTGATTCTAATAGGCCTTGTGGTTGCTTTACTCGTAATTATGTCCTTGCTCGTTTTCATATTCAGGTCGAGGTTTAGCAAGATTCAGCTCGAAAAGGAAGTGATCGATCAAAGAAGCCGGATGCTCGAACTAAGTAAGCAGAACCTTGACCAGGAACTCAAGCTCAAGGAGCTGAGGCTAACATCCTTTGCGGAACAACTCAGCCGACAAAACGAACTCCTTGACGATTTGAGGAAGGAGCAGTCGGCTGATCAGCAGCAAAGCCTCAATGATCTTTTGGGTAAAATCGACGGCAGGTCAAAACCCGACATGTCCTGGCAAGCATTCCGGTTGGAGTTTGACAAAGTGCATGGTGATTTCATCCCTCGTCTGAGTCAAATTCATCAGGGCCTTACGAGTAATGAATTGGACATATGTATCCTGCTAAAACTGAACCTGACCAACAAGGACATTGCCAGCATATTGGGCAGTAGCTATGAGAGTGTAAAAAAGTCTGTGCAGCGACTATACAAAAAGCTGGAGATGGAAAATGCCGACGAGTTACGCTCCTATTTGATCAGTATTTGACGATTGTCCCCTGATTTCCCTTGCTGACCTTCGATTTCCCCTAGATGTTTTTTACATAATCCCCAGCTTGATGACTCAAAGATCAAGCGATGTTATTCAGAAATTTTCTACTTACATTTTTAGTGTGCTTGCTGGCCTCCCAAGCTGCAAAGAGTGGGGCTGTCAGGAGTATCAACACTCTCCTGGAGCCAGGTGATTTGTTTTTTACTTCCGTCAATTCGGATGGAGATGACGACTTTAGTTTTGTCTTGTTGGTGGATATTTCCGGTACCACTACGATCTATTTCACAGACAATGGCTGGAACCCAGCCACTAGCAATTTTTCTAACACAAGTGAAGGTACATTGACCTGGACGTTTACCGGAAGCCTCCCGGCTGGTACCGAAGTAGGGATCACAGATTCAAGACTCTCATCTATCGCCACTAGTCATGGCTCGATAGTGCGAAGTGGCAGTTTTTCACTTTCTGGTACTGGGGAGTCTATTTTGGCATACCGCGGTTCGCTTGGTGCTCCAGATCAGTTTATTGCTGGCTTCAACACACGTGCGGGAGGCTGGAATTCCACACCCGGCACGTCCAGTGTCGAGTCTGGGTTGCCTTCTGACCTTACCAATGGCACTAACGCACTCGCCACAATCGTCCACTTTGATGATTGGGTTTACGATTGCTCGGTCAGCTCCGGTGACAAGGCCACACTGCTTGCAGCTTTAACCAATGTAACCAATTGGGTCGGTAGTGAAACTGTCAACCCGGCCCCTGCCTGTGGAGTAAGTGTTGGCAGCCCAGCACCCTCTTCTGCCACAGTCACCGTTACCGTCTTCCTCGAAGGCGCCTACAACGGCTCCAGCATGAGCACAACCATTAACGCTGATATTCCCTTGACCCAACCCTACAGCTTCAATGGTCACTCAGGGGGCAGTGCAGCCAGCATTCTATCTGGAGTAGTAGACTGGGTATTGGTCGAGCTGCGTGAGACATCAGGGTCTGCTGCTACCGCGAATAATGCCAGCAAAGTAGGCTCAGTGGCAGGTTTCCTCATGAGCGACGGCAGCATCAAGGCTACTAATGGCACGAGTGATCTCACCATCTCCCTATCGGGGAATACCGGCGCGGACTTCTACGTGGTGGTCTACCATCGTAACCATCTGCCGATAATGTCCGCTAATGAAATCTCAGAAAGTGGAGGGGTCTACTCCATCGACTTTACTTCAAACTCAGCCAACACCTACTTAGGTGGTACAGCATTAGCCGCACTATCTGGCGGCAAGCTCGGAATGATTGCCGGGGATGCAGACAACAATAACAGCATCGGTATCAGCGACCTCACCAACTGGCGCTCTCAGAACGGAGACGTTTTCAGCTATGGCTCATCCACCGCTGATTTCAATCTCGACGGTCAGGTCAATGCCGTAGATCGTAACGATTTCCAGCAACCCAATTCTGGTAAGTCGAGCCAAGTGCCCAATTAAACCACCGTATAATGACCATAGCTGAAAAAAGTCTTGTCGATCATTTGCTGCTAGAGTTGGAAGCCGATAATAAAGCATTCCAGCAGGAGCTAAAGGTGCGATACCCCAGTTTGACAGCTTATGACCTGCGGCTATGCACATATATCAGAGCCAACCTCTCGACCAAGGAGATCGCCACGCTGCTCAATATTAGCCCAGACAGTGTCAAGAAAGCGAAGCATCGGCTAAGGAAGAAGACCCAGATGTCTGTAAGGATTTCATGGGGGACATTTCTTTCGTTTGATTAAATCTTAACTATATCTTGGGGGACAGATTAGCTTATATGTCCCATATTAAAATTCTGTTAGGGTGCTTTGTTTTCCTACTACTCACAGTTGATGTAGTTGCTAAAAATGAGATGGACAGTCTCAAATCACTTCTCCCAAGTGCAAGTGGCCAACAAAAGGTAGATGTGCTTAATAAGATAAGTTCGAGATTGGGTAACATCAACCCAGATGAAGCCTTAGCGTATAGCCAGTTGGCCCATGGAGAAGCTGTGAGGCTTGGTTATGATGAAGGAACCATCATAGCACTAAAAATAATAGGCAATATTTACGCTATAAAATCTAATCTGGATACGGCCTTTGTTATTCTTCACCATGGAATGAAAATGGCCGAAGAGACCAATAATATCCGTGAAAAAGTCTCCATCGGCGGAGCTTTGGGTGCTGTCTATATGAGGACGTATCAATATGAAAAGGCGCTGGAAATACTTCTGGAAAGCCTGTTATCAGCACGATCTATTGATTGGAAAAATGGGGAGATGGCCGTTTTGATAAACCTGGCTATTGCCCGTAAGAATACGAACGATTTGGAGGGTGCTGAATCCAGTCTGGTAGAAGCCCTCGCCATAGGTCTTGACAATGGCGATCAACTGCGCACGGCACAAGTATATGGTAACCTAGGTAATCTCGAGTTTGATCGAGGCAACTATCAGATTGCTCGGGACTATCAGCAAAAAGGAATTGAGATCTTCCGAGAACTAGGTGCCAGTCAAATGATCGCTATCAGCTTCATACAGTTAGGAAGAATCGATACGGAGTTGAGAAAATATGAATCTGCACTTACTCAATTCGATAGCGCACTCTCCATAAGAGAACCTACAGGTACTGATCGAGGCATAACTAGTATCTATCGATACAAGGCTCAGACCTTGTTGAGCTTGAGAAAACTCAACCAGTCCTCTGACTTGGTAATGAAGGCACTGCCCATAGCAGAGCGGATTAAGGATTACGCCATTCTAAAAGACCTATATGAGACTGGTTTCCAACTGGCAGAATTTAGGATGAACTGGAGAGAAGCGCTTGAATATCACAAGTTGATGACAGCTGTAAACGACAGCTTGGAAGCCCGTGCGGGTAGAGATAAAGTGAAGCAACTTACCACTCAGTTCGATTTTGAAAGAATGGAAGTGATGGTCAATACGGAATTTCAAAAAAGCGAGATAAAGCAGCTCAGGATTGAGCAGCGAAACCTTTTCATCTTCGTTTTGATGGCCTTGCTCTTAGCACTGTTGGTGATATTTGGTCTCAACAGATCCCGATTGAGGAACCGGTTGCTGCTCGCCAAAAAAGACAGACTCATATTGGAGAAAGAAGCACAGTTGCATGTGAGCAAACTGCAAGAGCAAGGCCGGGAAATAGAAGAGTATAAGGACGAGTTTACAAGACTGAAGGAAGTACGATCTTCTGAGTCTGAAGCAGAAGACTTGATTGGCCTGCTCAGCCATACTCCTCTGCAAGCGAAAGACTGGGCAATGTTCAAAGTAAAATTTGAGAAGGCCTATCCTAACTTCTATGATAGATTTGAAAAGGCTTCCTTTACAGTCAACGAGCAACGTCTGATAACTCTTTTGAAGCTGGGATTAGCCACAAAAGAGATAGCACAAATATTGGCAATAACACCAAATAGCATAATTAAGGCCAAGTCAAGGCTGAGTGTGAAATTGAACTTGTCGACGCAGGAAATGGATCGCTTTATAGAGAGACTTTAGTCGGTTTAAACTTCACTGTCAGTCCTTTTTTAATTGTGTCACGATTTGTCACCTTCGACATACCCCATATGTCACCTTACATCTTTTGGCACAACACCTTTTGGGGACATCTTGATCCAGTGTTCAGTTTTGACCTGGGGTAAAAGCACTGGAGTTTTTTTAGAGTAATAGGTATTAATGACCCCAACTCTCTGAACATAAGGGCTGCAAAAGGAGGCTCAATATTGCGCATATAAGGCACATTTTTTTTGCCAACTAATAAGTACTGAAAGTACTAACACAAGTTAGAGCGCTAAGAAGGAAATAACAGCATTGAGCTGACACGAATCCGAATGATGATGCACAATACGAAAGCAAATAAGATGAAAAAAAATACATTGCTTCTGACATTATTGTTGTTCGCCACCACAATAAGTCAGTCCATAGCTCAGCGAACAGCGACTCTTGGAGAACTTGACATGTTTGTCAATGGAGTTTCGCTGGCAGTAAGATCCACTCGACTCAGCGATGATCGAGTGCTTATTTTTTATAAGAATAGCACAGCGTCAACAGGCTCAACAATGAAGGCGGTGGTCGGGACGATTAGCGGGAGTAATATTTCTTATGGCACTACTGTTGACGTAGCAACTGACGCTTATTCATTCCAGGAAGCCGTTGCGCTTTCTCCCACGAAGGTGGCTGTGTTTTATGAAGTGAATGTTGCCACGGATATCAACAGATATCAAATATTGGATGTCAGCGGAGATGTAATCACGGTCAACAGTGCAGCGACACTGGGCGATGGTGATCAGATAGCTTGGAGAGCCTCTCTACGAGCAGCGACATTAAATGAGGATTTGGTGATAGTCGCTTATGAGAGAGACGGTGCTCCAGACGATTTGGTGGTGGTAGCAGGTACAGTTAGTGGATCGACGATTACTTGGGGAACCACCGTGTCAATTGAAAATAATGTCTCGTATACAGACATCACAAGATTATCTTCTTCTAAGTTCGCATTGATCTACGAAGCTAATGGAGGATCCACGGGAGCAGACGGGAAAATTATAGCTGGTACCGTCAGTGGCAATACGATTACGAAAGGTACTGCGCAAACATTTGAGTCAACTAGTGCTGTTGGTAGACTAGGTATTACAGCGCTGAGCGAAACTGAGGTAGTGGTTGCTTATGAGGATGACGGATCGGCTGCTGATGAAGGAAGGACATTTTATGCAACAATTAGTGGAACCACATTTAGTTTTCCCGGAAATACGGATAGCTTCTATACAGTAGATGGTATTGATGATCTAGACTTAGATGCGCTATCATCTACCGAAATATTACTTGCTGTTGATGGCGGTTTTGGAGACAACAGTGTCTTGTACACGGGATTACTAAATTCAAATGATATTGATCTGTCTGGCGCTACGACCTTTAGAGCTGGGCAAGCCGATGACATCAATGTTACTGCACTTACTTCTGATCTGGCCGTCCTCAATTACACGGATGACGAAGGACTTAGTGGGACTACAGACGCAGGCGAGTCCAGAGTGATTACACTCTTGCCAACGACCAATCCCGAAATCAACGTACAAGGAAACGGCACCAACATTGCGCTTGGGGATGCCACGCCCAGCAGTGGAGATCATACAGACTTTGGTGCTGGAGCTAGTTTATCAAGGACATTTACCATTCAGAATTTAGGCACTGGCACCCTGACCTTAGGGAGCGATGCAGTCACTATTTCTGGGATCAATGGTGGTGACTTTAGTGTCAATACACAGCCCGCAACTACAGTAGCAGGGAATAGCAGCACAACATTTATTATAGATTTTTCTTCTGCTGTAGTCTCAACGAGAAATGCTGAAATACATATCAATAGCAATGATGTTCATGAACCTGACTACTTCTTTTCGATTCAAGCAGTCGGAGCTGCTGGCGACAATACCCCACCCGTCTTCGAATCGAGCACACCATCTTCATCGGCCATCACTCAAACTGGATTTGCGCTAGCTACCGATATAAACGAAGCTGGGACTATCTACTATGTAGTGGTACCCGATGGGGCAATTACACCAACAGCAGCTAATGTCAAAGCTGGTCAATCAGCGGGAGGTGGGACTGCAGTTACCACTGGCAATGCCACGGTAAGCTCAGGTGGTTTTAGTACTAGCTTCAGCGTGACCAGCCTTAGTGCAGGTACGGCTTATGATGTGTATGCAGTAGCTGAAGATGATGAAGGTACGCCTAACCTTCAGGCCGCAGCGACAAGGATTGATGTAACTACCACTGCACCTAGCTCCGTATTGGTTGCTGCCAAAGTCTTTCTGGAAGGGACTTGGAATGGATCAACCGCCATGAACACCATTTTGGAGGATGCAAATCTTGTGTCGGCTAGTGCACCTTACAATGGAGTCAACAGTCATGCAGGATCAGAAAATGTGGCTAGCGTCGCAGCAGTGCCTGACGGGGCGGTGGACTGGGTGCTAGTTGAGCTTCGAGAAGCCTCCTCTGCCGCTACCGCAAATAATGCTTCCAAGGTCGGCTCAGCAGCGGGCTTCCTCATGAGCGACGGCAGTATCAAGGCCACTAACGGCACCAGCGATCTCACTGTCAACCTATCGGGTAATTCGGGTACGAGCTACTTCGTAGTAGTCTACCATAGAAACCATTTACCCATTATGTCAGCCAGTTCCATAGCAGGAAGCAGCGGCACATTGACCATTGACTTTACGAGTAGTTCAGCTAGTACTTATCAGAATACATCAGCAGTCGTGGCATTGCTAGGAGGGAAGTTTGGCATGCCAGCGGGCGATACAGATAGTAATGGATTGATCAACAGCGCAGACCTATCGAGTTGGCGCACCAGCAATGGCGCAACGTACAGCTACTCGGGTAGTGGTATTGCGGACTTCAATTTGGACGGAGTGATCAACGCTGTAGATCGCAATGACTTCCATCAAAAGAATACATCAAAAACCCGTCAGGTACCAACCTTATAGTCATGGCGTGGCATGAAAATACTACAGGCTATGAGCTGATGACACTTAAAAACCGATATGAGGACTTCCGGAGAAAACTCTCGAAGCATCATAAAAAGCTGACGGAAAATGATTTGAACCTATGCATCATGCTTAGAGCTGGTGTTGCCACAAAGGAAATGGCAGAGCTATTAAACATTACTCCTGATAGCGTCAAAAAAGCGAAACATCGGCTGAGGAAGAAGTTCGACATACCTCCTGATTTGCTTTGGCGTGACTTTCTAATATCAATTGATGACCAATAATGTCAGCATCAGCAAATACGAACCTGAGTTACCAAATGCAAAAGCAGAGATGTCCCCTTTTTGTCACCCCTGTAGAATTCCGATTGGCTAGAGGTATGTGCATTTTGCCCATAGGCTTATGATCCAAATTTTTAAGACCAATTACTGATTACCTAAATCGAATTGACCAGCATGCGTAAGTTTTTTATTTTCTTACTATTTATTACATTTTCTGGGATCTGTTTCGGACAGAACTACAACCTGAGGTTCGTAAAAGTGTCTAATAATGGCACCAATTTGGTCGTCAAGGTGCAGCTATCGTTCACTACAGCTGAAAGACTTGGCGCATCGAACCTCGTATTCACGTATGATGGTGCCCAAGTCAATACACCCGTGCTCGGCACTATTCAGAATTTTAGCGGTAGCCCTTACCAGAATATGACACTGACCAGCCCAGCCACTAATACGGTTTCACTTAATATCGAATACACGGGAGCAGATGACGGAGGTACTACCGTGGCGACAGGTTCATCATGGACCGATGTGGCTAACATCAGCTTCACACTACCCGATCAGACAGGTACTGCTAATTTTGTCTGGCAAGAATCGACTACTACCAAGACAGTGGTATATCAAGACAATAATTCAACAAGACTTGTTAAGGGTACGCTTACGAATAATGATATGTCGGTTGTTCCTGTGACCTTCACAGCTCCATCAGACGTGTGTGTGGACGCTGGTGTGCAGACTGGATTAGGAGGAGGCACTCCAACTGGGGGAGTTTACTCTGGTACTGGGGTGACAGATGGCGGTAATGGAACCTCCTATAGCTTTAATCCCTCAACAGCAGGTGTCGGTACTCACATAATCACCTATACCAATGATGGCTCTGCCACGGATAACATTGAAGTCTTCACTCTACCGACAGTCACCTTCACTTCCCTAGCTGACTTATGTATAGATGCAGGAGTACACGCAGGTCTCAGCGGAGGCACACCGACAGGAGGCGTCTACGGTGGAGCAGGAGTTACTGACGATGGCAATGGCATGACATATAGTTTTAATCCAGCCAGTGCAGGAGTAGGTACGCATACGATCACTTACACTTTTACTGATGGAAATAGTTGTACAAATACAGCCACTGATGATGTTGAAGTGTTTGCTTTGCCTACGGCGGCCTTCACGGCTCTCGCCGATATCTGTGTAGATGGGGGGCTGCAAGCGGGTCTCGGCGGAGGTACCCCAACAGGAGGTGTCTATTCAGGGCCAGGAATCACAGATGGAGGTAATGGCATGACGTATAGTTTTGATCCAACTACGGCTGGAGTTGGCACCCATACGCTTACCTACACTTTTACAAGTGGAGGTGGTTGCTCAGACGCGGAGACTGATGATATTGAAGTTTTTGCTCTGCCTACAGTCACCTTTACAGCTCCTGCTGATTTGTGCATTGACCAAGGAGTACAGACGAACCTAGGCGGAGGCGTCTCTACAGGTGGAGTTTACTCAGGTGCTGGTGTGACGGATGGTGGCAATGGGATGACTTACAGCTTTGATCCAGCCAGTGCGGGAGTTGGTACACATACGATCACTTATAGTTTTACAGACACCAACGGCTGCACAAATACAGCCACTGACGATATCGAAGTGTTCGCTTTACCTACAGTCACCTTCACTGCTCTAGCTGACCTATGCATAGATGCAGGAGTACAAGCAGGTCTTGGCGGAGGTACTCCTACCGGCGGAGTTTACTCAGGTACAGGAGTGACGGACTCAGGCAATGGCATGACATATAATTTTAATCCAGCAACAGCTGGCGTTGGAATCCATACCTTGACTTACACCTTTAGCGATGCGAACGGCTGCACCAATTCAGCCTCAGACGATATTGAAGTATTTGGATTACCTACAGCATCTTTAACTGCTCCAGCAGATTTATGCCTCAATGCAGGAGTGCAAGCGGGTTTGGGTGGAGGTGCTCCTACTGGAGGGGTTTATTCGGGTTCTGGCGTCACGGATGATGGTAACGGTATGACTTACAGCTTTGACCCAGCGACTGCTGGGGTTGGGACGCATACACTGACCTATACATTTACAACCGGTGGTGGTTGCTCCGATGCTGATACCGATGATATCGAAGTGTTTGGGCTTCCAACGGTAACCTTCACCGCTCCCGCCGACCTGTGCGCAGACGGAGGTGTTCAGAGTGGCATTGGTGGAGGCGCATCAACAGGAGGCATTTACTCCGGCCCAGGAGTAACGGACGGAGGCAATGGAATCACGTACAGTTTTGATCCGGCATCAGCAGGCGTAGGAGTCCATACCTTGACGTACACTTTTACAGACGGGAATGGTTGTTCCAATTCAGCGAGTGATGATGTCGAAGTATTTGCATTACCGACAGTGACCTTCACCGCTCTAGCTGACCTATGTATAGATGCAGGAGTGCAAGCAGGTCTTGGCGGAGGTACTGCTGCTGGCGGAGTTTACTCCGGCCCAGGAGTTACTGACGATAGCAATGGTATGACTTACAGTTTTGATCCCGCAGCTGCGGGAGTAGGTAGCCATACTTTGACCTATACTCGCACCGATGGAAATGGCTGTACCAATTCAGCCTCAGATGATATTGAAGTGTTTGCCTTACCAGTGGTGACCTTTACCGCGCCCGCTGATCTATGCATTGACGCTGGTGTTCAGTCTGGTCTTGGGGGAGGTGCTGCTACTGGCGGAGTTTACTCAGGAACAGGAGTGACCGATGATGGTAACGGTATGACTTACAGCTTTGACCCAGCCAGTGCGGGAGTTGGGACCCACACACTCACATATACCTTTACCAGCGCAGGTGGTTGCTCGGATGCTGATACCGATGATATCGAAGTATTTGCTCTTCCAACGGTAACCTTTACAGCTCCTGCTGATTTGTGCATTGACGAAGGAGTACAGACGAGCCTAGGCGGAGGCGTCTCTACAGGCGGAGTTTACTCAGGTGCAGGAGTCACTGACGATGGTAATGGCATGACTTACAGCTTTGATCCAGCTACTGCCGGAGTAGGTACGCATACGCTGACTTATACTTTCACCGACACCAATGGCTGCACAAACTCAGCTTCAGACAATATTGAAGTCTTCGCTTTGCCAGTGGTGGCCTTTACCGCGCCTGTTGATCTATGCATTGACGCGGGAGTGCAGGCAGGTCTCGGCGGAGGCACACCGACAGGAGGTGCCTACTCAGGAACAGGAGTTACTGATGATGGCAATGGAATGACCTACAGCTTAGATCCTGCAGCAGCGGGTGTAGGTTTACATACGATCACCTATAGCTATACTGACGCTAATGGCTGTACGAACACAGCAAGCGATGATATCGAGGTATTCGATTTACCAGTAGTAACCTTCACCGCTCCAGCCGACTTATGTATAGATGCGGGAGTACAAGCAGGTCTCGGCGGAGGTGCGCCTACAGGAGGTGTCTACTCAGGTACGGGAGTTACTGATGATGGCAATGGAATGACTTACAGCTTTGATCCAGCGAGTGCGGGAGTTGGTACTCATACGATCACTTATGATTTTACTGATACTAACGGCTGTTCTAACTCAGCAAGCGATGATATCGAAGTATTCGATTTACCTGTTGTGACATTCACCGCTCCAGCTGACTTATGCATAGATGCAGGAGTACAGACGAGCCTAGGCGGAAGCACACCTGCAGGAGGCGTTTACTCAGGTGCTGGTGTTACGGATGGTGCTAATGGCATGACTTACAGCTTTGATCCAGCTACTGCCGGAGTAGGTACGCATACGCTGACTTATACTTTCACCGACACCAATGGCTGCACAAACTCAGC
>JAVKDO010000044.1:0-86438 GCA_040222235.1 Cyclobacteriaceae bacterium | reverse complement strand
GCGAGTCAATTTTTGTTGACTATGTTTTCAAATTCAATTCTCATCCTGTGACCCATTTTCTGAAATTGAGCGGATATCCATTAGCTGCATCCGCTCTATCATGACAGGATAGAATACAAAAGGCAAAAAACCCAGATTACTTAATCTTAGATAAAATTGATAATTACTTTAACATTCATTAGTTCTTTAATAACCCAAATACTTACGAAAGGCTACTTTTTTCCCAACCAAGCATCCATAGCTTTATAATTTTGTTTCTTACCTCCATATGGAAACCCCTTGGTTGGTTCAGAGGATTGCCTGAATAGTTCTTCCATTTCTTTTATTATTTGTGGATTTTGTTGAGCTACATTCCGTAATTCGGCTGGGTCAACCTCTAGGTTGTATAACTCAACGGGGTTATCAACACCATACCTGATTGCTTTCCATTGATTTTTTAGAATGGCTTGCCTAAAGCCGCCATCGGAAAGTTCCTGCCACCATCCATCTAACTGCAATTCCCAGTAGAGATATTCGTGTTCTTTCTGCGGTTGACCCATTAGTTCTGGTAAGAAAGAAATGCCATCTAACCCATCAGGCTCTTCCCCTCCTATGGCATCAATGAAAGTCGGAAACAAGTCCCAAAGTGTGGCTATATGATTGGATGTAGATCCTGGGATAATGTGGTCTTTCCAATAAGCAATCAAGGGAACACGTATACCCCCCTCATAGAAGTCTCTTTTAAATCCACGATAAGGACCATTACTGTCGAAAAAGGTATGGTCATGGCCTCCCTCATTATGGGGTCCATTGTCACTAGTGAAAACAAAAATGGTATTATCAAGCAATGATTGGTCTTCTAAGTGAGCATATAACTTTCCAATAAGACTATCTAAAATAGTGATCCTCCCTGCATGCTGGCGTTCTATTTCTGGCCATCCACGATCCTTGTATATTAAGCTATCATTGATGTCATTCTCAGGCGTATGTGGAATCTTGTACGACATGAACAAGAAAAAAGGGTCTTCTTCATATTTATTGATAAAATCAATGGCCTTGTCGGTCCTGAAATCGTCTCTGGAAACATATTTTTTTGTCCAGACTTCTGACAATGGTTTGGCTTCTCCTGATTCATAAATCATGGCTTCCTGATTGATCGACCCTTCAATGTTGAGGCCACCGTATTTATTCCATTGTCTGTGTAGCGTATAATCAAAACCTCTCTCGTGAGCCCAAGAGAATAAACTGTCAGGATTCTCTAAGTGCCATTTACCAATTATACCAGTTTTATAACCCTGGCTTTTGAAGTACTCGCCCATTGTAATTTCATCTCTTCGCAATGGCATCCTGTACCAAAGATCATCTTCTCCCACGGCACTATTTCCGCGAATGCTTGTATGGCCAGGGTGCTTACCTGTCATTAATGCCGCTCTGGATGGTGAGCAGACTGCATTGGCATAGAATCGGCTGAACTTCATTCCCTCAAGGCTTAAACTATCCAAAAAGGGAGTCTTAATAATATTTTGACCATAGCATCCTAACTCGCCATAGCCCATATCATCAGCCAATAGAAATACGATATTCGGTTTGTTCTGGAAATACGATTCTTTTCCATCTCCACCACCCTGTTTGCCGCGAGCAACTGATATCATGAAAATGAAAAGAAAAGTGGTCAGCAAACGAGATGAACGTATAAGGGTTAAGAAAAAACTCATTTTAATACTGTCTAATTCGTAAAAATCTTAAAAACTTCAAGCGCTTCATTCCCGTTCCCGGCATCAAACCAGGTTGCATTCTCCCAATTAGAACCCTTGTTCCAGGGAGTGCTACAGTCGGTAGATACCCATGCGGGCTCCCACCAGATCACTCCTCTTCCACCAGCACTTGTGGTGATGTCAGTGAGCCTCTTCATGAAGGCATATTGGCCTGCTGGGGTGGCGGGGTAGTTAGGCAACAAGGCTTCTTCGCCAAGTATATTTTTGCCTTCATCGAAGTTCTCGAGGGTATAAGGATAGGCTGTTTCGACCACCATTAATTCTTTCCGATAGGTCTTGATCAGGGAGCCTATGGCCAAGCCGAGACTATCGAGCCCGTAGATTGACCACTTGGGGTAGTATGAGATGCCCATCCAGTCATAGTCTCCAAGTCCATATTGCTCGGCTGCTGCAAACCACCAGAGGGCATTTTCCGGCTGGGCAATATGGATCATCTTTTGGATCTCTGCTTGTTTGTCCTGTGAAAAGTCCGCAACAGCCTGAAGACCTACGTTAATCAACGTAATATTCCGCTCCCAGTTGATGGTATCGACCACCATATTAGCTGAGTCCTGCATGATCTCGATGTTGATCTCATTGCCCACTTGCACGAATTCAGGCGTAAGACCTTTTGCATGCAGAGAGGCCAAGGTTTGATAGGTGTAATTATAGAGCGAATCTTTGAGCACATTCAAATCATCAATATTCTCCCACGCCTTAGGAATCACCTGGTGTTGTGGGTCTGCCCAGGTATCCGAATAATGAAAGTCAAGTAGGATTTGCATTCCAGCTTCTTTTGATCTCTGAATAGCAAGTTCTACATCCTGATAATTCGAGTAGCCGTTTTTCCAATCAGGTGAGTGCCACAGTCTTATTCTGGAAATATTGGCTCCCTTTTCACCAAAAAGATGATAAGGGTCAACTAACTGTCCATTAGAACGATATTGGGCACCACAGTCAAGCAACTCGTTGACATAGGAAAGGTCAGCTCCAAGGAAAAACACCTCTTCTTCACTCGCGCTCTGTTTAGCACATCCAAAGGCTAAAAGAGACAGCAATAGAATCAATTTAAGATGGATCATACTATTAAAGATTTTCAGTTAATAATTCTACCCACTTTGAGTATCCGGCTACTGTGAGATGAACTCCATCTGTGGTATACTCTTGAGGTAAGTCACCAGCTTCATTGGACATAGCGGTATGCGTATCAGCCAGCTCATATGGACGTGCGTCCATACCTAACAGCAGATTGTTGATTGCTATCAACTTATCCTGCTTTTCATGGCCTGCTGCTAACGGCATTATGGTTTGTACTATTACACGTGTCTCCGGCAGTTCGTCCATCAGGGCAGTAGCTATCTGATCAATGTTGCCGGCTACCTTATCAGCACTATAATTGACCCATAGGTCATTAGTGCCGATCATGAGAAACACCGTGGACGGTTCGTTACATAAGAGTTCGTTGAGCCTGGCCATCACACCATCGGTATTGTCTCCGGAGATGCCCCTATTCTTCACGCTGGATATTCCTAATTTGGCGCCCCAGTTGCCTCCCTGCTCAGTGAGGCTATTGCCAAGCATCACGACATCTCCAGGGGCTATGGTGTCCTGCTGAAACTGCTGAATACGTTTAGGGTAGTGGCCTTTGGCAAAGTTGGTATGCGAAGTGATCACTGTGTCAAGTGGAGGGTAGAGTTGGTCGCACATGTCCATTCCGATAGGCTCATCAGGTGTAGGATCAGTGGCCTCAGCTTCTCCGCAGCTCATCAGCACAGCGGTGAAAAAAGAGAGGAATAATAAGGTCATTTGTGTAGTGTGGTTTTTCATTTCATAATATCTGATACGGTAACAAACTCGTAACCTTCGGCCTTTCTGTATACAATGATTTCCTCCAGTGCTTTTAGCATTTCTGAAGAGGTATTGTCAAAATCCACATCGTGTAAGAGTACAATGGCTCCAGGATGTAGCTGGTCTCGAAATCGATCTATGATTTCGGTACCCGTATTTCTTTCGGTATCCCAATCCAGAGTTGAGAGCGACCAAAGTACGGTCAGCATACCTTGATCAGCCAAATAAGCCACCTGATCTGAAGTAATGGCACCAAACGGTGGCCGATACAAATCGATTTTCACTTGAAACAGCGAGTCATAAAGTAGATTAGTCGTCTCTATTTGCTCCTTCCAAAGTTTGTGGACATCCATTGATTCGCCATTGGGGTGATCCCAACTGTGGTTGGCTAGTTCATGCCCCTCAGCCATGGCACGTCGCACCAAATCAGGCCGTTCGATTAGGTTTTTTCCCTGCCAAAAGAAAGTGGCCTTTGTCCGATACTTATTCAGCAGGTCTAAAACAAGCGCAGTAACTTCAGATGGGCCATCATCGAATGTCAATGAAAGTATCTTACGCTGCATGCTTCCATTAACAATACAGCTTTGAGGGTGCTCATCTGATAAAGACCAGAAATGATCTGGCAAATCACGACCCTGCGAAAAAATCAGTGAGCAGTTGCCGACCAGCAAGAGGTGCATTATCAAAATTAGTCTCAATCTCCTGACCATTAACTGCTAGTTATGGGTTGTGCTTTCTGAATTCTCCGAGACCATCGCTTAATTGTTGCCCTAGCTTACTCCCCCACCAACTATCATTGGGCGAAAAATCATCAGATAGATATTCCTGTCGCCTAACTTCAAGTTCGGGTAGCCATTCGTTCTCCGTTTTCTTCCTTGATTCCAACGCCAATTTTTCATCGTAATTTGGATCAATAGTGGGCCTCAATGCATCAACGTCGATCAACCAACTCTCTAATTCGGTAAACAGATTTTTTGTTTTTCGGGGGTTATTCATCGAAACATCCATTTCCTCGGCAGGATCGCTTAGTAGATGATACAGTTCGTTTGTACCATCCTCCCAGTAGTGGATTAATTTCCATCCGCTTTTCAAAATAATTGAACTTGGATCCCCTCCTTGGTTGCCATAATGTGGATAATGCCAGAAGAGGGGTCTGGTGCCTAATTCTCCTCCTTCCAAAATACTTTTGAGGCTTGTTCCATCAATATGCTGGTCTGGAAGAAGGTCAAGTCCTGCCAATTCAAGTATTGTCGGGTAAAAATCCGTGTTGATTACAGGATGTTGAATCTCTCTTTGTGCGTTGCTCAACCAAGGAACATGAATCAAAAAAGGCTCCCTCAGTCCTCCTTCCCATTGATATCCTTTCCCTCCCCTCAAGGGCAAGTTGGAGGTGGAATACGCATCGCCAGAGGCAACCCCCCCATTATCTGACGTGAATATCACGATGGTATTTTTTTCCAAGCCGAGTACTTCCAGTTGCTTCAATACGTTCCCCACGGCTTGGTCCATGGTTTCCAACAAACCAGCATACATTGGATTGTCTTGCACAACTCTAATGGGTAAGTTACTTTCCATGACGTAGGCCGAGTCAGCCGTTCCTGCTATAACGGCTTTATCTCGATATTTCCTCCACTTTTCCTGAGTGGTCTGAATCGGAGCATGAACTGCATAGAAAGATAAAAAGGCAAAGAATGGAGTGTCATTGTTTTCCTTAATAAAATTAGATGTTTCCCTGGCTAGCCTGAGGGTTAGATTCTCACCTTCAGTTTGATTCTCCAATTTGGGGTTAGTCCAAGGCGAGAAAAAACCTCCTATGGGGCTGCCCTTTTCCCATCCACCTACATTGATGTTAAAACCATGGTCCTCCGGATAAGACCCCTGACCGCCAAGGTGCCATTTTCCTGCAAAGAATGTCTTATAACCACTGGTTCGCAGAGCTTCCGCTATCGTAATTTCACTGGCAGGAAGTTCTGGTAAATAGCTGGCAGGTAAAAGTTTGGAATTTCTAGAGTGCTTTCTCCAATCTTCTCCTGAATAGGCTCCAATCCAATCTGTAATACCATGTCGAGCTGTAAACTTGCCCGTCATAATGCTCGCCCTGGAAGGACTACAAACACGACTTGCAGCATACCCATTAGTGAAAACGAAAGCTCTATTGGCCAGGCCATCCAGATTAGGGGTTTCGTAGTATTCACTTCCAGCAAAACCCAAGTCGTGGGCACCCAAGTCATCAGCCAGGATAAACAAGATATTGGGTCGCTGCTGGGCCTCATTTTTTTCTACCGACATGGAACAGCCTGCTTGAATAAAAAAAATACATACGAGCCACGGCCTCATCATACTTAGCTTCATTCACATTTTAATAAATCTTGTTATTTGAACTAGGCCATCATCGCCCCATACTTTTAAGATATACAGGCCTGGCGATACATGATCTACTTCAATACTATTGTCAGTGTTTTTCATCGAAAAGGCAGTTCGCCCATTCATATCAACAATTTCATATCTCCTAATTGGACTAGCTGACTTCACCCTGAGTGTGTTTTGAACAAATGTGGGAAAAACAACCACTGGTGATGTGGTGTCCAGTCCTAGTGCAATTTCAATTGGAACTTGATCGCAGCTGCCCCAGGCAAAATGAAAAGTCGCACTATCGCCTTTTACACGGTACTCACGATGCGTATCCCATACATCGGCGCACAGCGCGGGCACCTGCTCTCTGTATGGGTCGGACCACAAGTCATTGTTATAGTAGATATAAGCACCGGTCGTCCTGCCGGGGATTGTAGTTTCCAACAGATATAGATTATTTGCTGATAAGCTCATGGGCAAAAGACTCCATGTAATTCCTGTAAAATCTCCGGTCACGAATACACCATTGTCTACCTCTACTCCGGTCATATCGACCATGAACGTCACTTCCTGGTCACTCAACGCCTCAGGCATGACGCTGTAGTCATATGAGAGGAAGTCAGACCCACCATGTAGCCGCCCTTCGAAATCAAACAGCGTAGCATTGTCCCAATGCGATCCGGTACCCCAATAGGTGGCACAATCTGTCGCTACCCAGGCAGGCTCCCAGTAGACTACTCCCAGGCCACCATTGTCTTTGACCAGCCAGGTGAGCTCCGTGAGGAAGTCCCGTTGCGTCTCTATCGAGAATGTGCTGGAGTAGGTAAAGAGCCGACTGCCAAAGCCGAGTACGTTGTTGGCATTATCCCCACTGCTGTCAGTCGTCCACGGATAGCCCGTCTCGACAATCATCACCTCTTTGTTGAAACGACCTTTTAGTAGAGCGACTGTCTCGCCAAGTGCCCTCACCCCCATCTCATGCCACTGTGGGTAGTACGATAGGCCGATGATATCAAAATCACTCAGTCCTGCTGAAGTCGCCTCTTCAAACCAATAGGTAGCATTGTGAGGCCCTGCCACATGAAGGATCGTTTTCACATCCGTACCCAATGATTGATTTAGATCTTTGACCGCATCTACCCCGTGCTGCAGCAGGTCAACTTGCCTCGACCAGTCGACCGGATAGAGGCGAGCATCACCTGAGCCATCGATGGCTGCTTCTCCCCTAGTCAATAAAATATTGCCATTGGTCTCATTACCAATCTGCACCATCTCAGGCAGCAGGTTCAACTCATGAAGATGAATCAATACATTGGTCGTATACTGATACACAGAATCGGCTAGTACCTCATCGCTCTCAATGCTTTCCCAAGCTGCTGGCCGCCACTGTCGACCAGGGTCAGCCCAAAAGTCAGAATAGTGAAAATCCAGCATCACCGACATACCTGCTGCTTTTGCTTTGGCAATAGAGACCCTGACATCCTCCAGATTGCTGAAGCTGGTCCAGGCAGGATCGTGCCAGAGCCTGAGTCTTACGACGTTTGAGCCTGCTGAGGCCAGTATATGGTAAGGCTCTCCGGGTTCACCCGCCGCATCGGTGTAGGTTGCACCGCAAGCTTCCAGTTCGTTGACATAGGACAAGTCAACGCCCTTATAGAAGTCCTGGGCAGCAAGGCTGAAAGAGAAGAGTTGAAAGATGAGAACGTAGCAGAGCTGAATTTGCCTGGACACGCTGTTGATCATTGTCCTCATCTCGTAAATTTTCACCATTCCAAAAATTGATCTTTCATCAACACTACTGTCCCAAACTGACCGTCTCACCGAAATTGGCTCTAATATCCAGCATTCTGTACCAGGTTGGGGTTTCTGTCCACCTCAAACTGTGGTATCGGATATAGTACGTGGAATGGCTGTGCGGTGGCTATGCCCCTATCTACCGCTCGCTGTATGTACTTGTCGTGCCTGAGCAGGTCATCGCGGCGATAGTTTTCCGCAAACAGCTCCCAGCTGCGCTCTTGAAGTATATAGTCTCGTAGGGCATCTCTGGAGTCAAAATCAGATAATGCTATTCGCTTTGATGGATCATTGTCGAATGCTCGATCTCGCAACGCATTGATTAAATCAATCGACTCCTGATTCGGGCCATTTTCCTCATTAAGTGCCTCTGCAAGTGTCAGGTAAATCTCACCAAGCCTGTGAAGGACTATGTCGTTTCCTGCCCAAGGCCCTGTGCGATTGGGGTCAGGCTCATATTTAATGATCATGGCACCATCATCGACACGCTCCATCGTGCCCGTCACACTTTCGTACTCTTGGATTAAATGAGTTCTCCTGATATCATTAGGGTCAAAGGTGTCGTAAAACTCATTTCTTGCCAAGTGGCCTCCCCAGCCACCCTTGAAATCTGGCTCTGACGTATGCGCGATCATGGTGTTGCCTATGCCCAGTTGAGCGATGCATGGGATGACAAGTATGATCTCAGGATTACTCTGGTTGTCAATACTAAAGATGTCTGCATATTCTACGGATAAGCTGTAACCCATGGACATCACTTCACGAGCAGCGTTGATCGCCTCACTCCAGTTCTTTTGATTGAGTTGGAACCGTGCCAGCTGTGCATAAGCCGCTCCTTTGGTAAAGCGCCCATAGTCTTCACCGCCATAGCTGACCGGCAGTAAGCCCGCTGCTTCAGTGAAGTCATCTATGACCAATTGAGCGATCTCAGAAGGCAGGGCTTGCACTGGCAGGTTAAGCGGGTCGCTTTGCGGCTCAGTGATCAACGGTATATTGCCAAACAGGCTCAGTGCGGTGCTGTAGAACAATGCCCTGCCAAATAGCGCTTCACCACTAACCCTGTCTCTAACCACTTCGCTGATGTTGCCATTGTTCTCAATATTAGCAAGGACATTATTAGCGATAAAGATGCCCTCAAACATATCGCGAAATACAGAACCAAAGTTGCCGTAACTAGAGGGCGTTAACGTAAAGTTAACAAACTGGCTAAAATTGGCCCATCGGACGGTCATCTCGTCGGTCTGTACCTGCTGGTAATTGAATATGGTAGCCTCTCCATAACCAAACCCACCCCAGCCCTGTTGTGTCTGATCACCATCGTTTCCGGTAACAGGGCCATCCGCCCTTAATTTCGCGTATACGGCATTCACCGCCGTTATGGCATCTGCATCGTTTTGAAAGAAATTGTTAGAAGCGATATCCACAAATACCTCCTCCTCCAAGGCATCCTCGCATTGGGTGAAGCCAATCAAGCTCATCAATAACCCAAAAATTATTGCTCTACCAGTGATTCTATCTTTGTTCATCTTAATACGGATTAAAAGGTTGCTGTTAAACCAAGTGTATATGTTTTGGCATTGGGGTACTGACTCCTCACGTCCGTCTCAGGGTCAATACCCTCAAATGGCGTGATGGTGATCAGGTTCTGTGCGTCAGCATAGACCCTGAAGCTGGACATCCACTTGATCCCACTAAAAGTGTAGCCCAGCGTGAGATTTCTTAGACGAACAAAGGATGCATCTTCAATGTAAATGTTATTGTTGCGAAAGCCGCCTAAGATACCATCTGCACCTGGTACCGTGCCATCTGGGTTGTCGGGTGTCCAGCGGTCCAGTACAGCAGCCGACTTGTTGAAGCCCTCCGTGATGTCATCGACATCTTCCAAGTAAGCTCGTGTGAAATTGAGCTGCTCTCGCCCAATCGCCCCCTGGAAAAAGAAGTTGAGGTCAAAGTCCTTGTAGCTGAAAGTATTGTTTAATCCAAAAGTAAAATCAGGATCAACATTGCCCAGCAGCACCCTGTCCTCCGGAGTGATCACGCCATCTCCGTTGCTGTCTTCATATCTAAATGTGCCAGGTTGAGCGATTGCCACTGCAGACTGGTCAGGATTATTCTCTATGTCATCCTGGCTTTGGAAAAGTCCGAGTACGTTGTAGCCATATATACCTCCCAATGGGCCATTCTCTTCTGCTATCTGCTCCCCTTCGGGATAGAAGCCTGACCTATCGCGCCATTGGTTTTCATTCAATGCAAAATTGAAAGAAGTAGTCCACTTAAAAGCCCCAAGTAGATTACGAGAGGTCAATGCCAACTCTAATCCACGGTTTTGAATGCTTCCGGCATTGACCGTTACCACATCGAACCCTGCCGTACCCGGCAATTCGAAATCTAGTAGTACGTCCGTCGTGATCTTCTCATAAGCATCAATGGAGCCGTAGATTCTGCCCTCCAGCATAGAAAAGTCAAGTCCCACATTGAACTGTGCGGTGGTTTCCCATCTGAGATCAGGGTTGTCAGGACGTAAGGCTGCTAACCCTTGGACGGGTGAGTCGCCGATGACTGTTCTTCTAGTAAGATTATAAAGTGACTGAGATCGCTTGTTACCGATTGCCTGGTTGCCAATCTGGCCGTAGCTGGCCCTGAGCTTAAGTTCTTCTAAAAACGAAGACTGGAAAAAGTCCTCATTATGGATTTTCCAAGCGAGCGCACCGGAGGGGAAGTACCCCCATTTGTTGTTAGGCCCAAACTTGGTAGATCCATCGGCCCTGAAACTGAAGGTAACAAGGTATTTGTCGTTGATACTGTAATTAGCCCTTGCCAAATAAGAGAGAAGCCTCGACCGCTCTTTGAAGGGCACCACGTTGAGCGTATCGGCATTAGTGATTTCATCAAAATTGGTAGTCTGATCTGCAAAATTGACAAATAGGCTCGAAGACCCTTCGGAATCAAACTGTTGAAAAGTGGTTCCTGCCAATAGCGTCAAATCACTTGTCTCATTGACTGTTTTCTGATAAGTCATGGTAAATTCCGATAGGGTACTCCAGGAGTCTACCTCGCCAACCTCGCCTTCACCATTGGCCTGCTCTCCCCTGACCGTACTAAGCGGGATCAATGCTTCGCGCTCTGAACTGGACTGGTCTCGTCCTACACGTAGTTTGGCCTTGAGCCCGGGTGCCAGCTCATAATCTATAAATGCGGTACCCAGCAACCTGTTGGTTTTGATCTCGTCGCTAATCTCCAAAAGTGAAACAGGGTTGGGTATGAGTGTCCGCACTGGATGCAGCGTGAAGTTGCCATTGGCATCTCTTACATCCAGTAGTGGCGACCAGTTTCTGGTGTTATCAAAAAGCCCTCCAAACTCTGGCGCATTGGAGTTAGCACCAAATGGAACCTGGCTGTCGTTAGTACGAGAAGCTAATAGACTCAAGCCCACATTTAACCGCCCCTTGCTATAGTCGAGATTGGCTTTGCCGCCAATACGCTCCAGTGCAGATATATCTACAATTCCATTGTGCTTGTAGTAGTTGCCCGAAATGTAGTACTTAATATTATTAGTCCCACCAGATGCTCCCAACTGCTGCTGGTGTATTGTACCTGTCCTGGTCACCTGATCTATCCAGTTGGTGCCCTCACCTGCATTGTTGATCTGGGCGGACGAGAAGATCGGATCCTCTCCTGGGTTCTTCGCCAAAAAAACCTCATTCGTTACCAGGGCAAACTCGCTGGCATTAAGCATATCGTATTCCCGGTCCAGCTCCTGAATGCTAAAAGAAGTGCTGTAATCAATAGTCGGCCGCTTTGAGGTGCCCCGCTTTGTTGTAATCAATACCACACCATTGGCACCCCGCGCTCCGTAAATGGCTGTAGCAGAGGCATCTTTTAGTATCTCTATTGAGACCACATCCTGAGGACTGATACCATTGAGTGGATTTCTTGGCGGGGATGTTCTATGCCGCGATGAAGATTCGGGCTGCACATTGTCACTGGTGACAGGAAAGCCATCAATGACATAGAGCGGCCCGCTGTTTCCCAGCACCGAAGACGCGCCGCGGATTTTCACATCAAAGTTGCCTCCCGGCTGGGCACTGGACTGAGTCAGCACCACGCCAGGTGCTGTACTCTGTAGTAAGTTATTGACGGATACGACAGGTCCAGGGTTCATGTCCGCTTTCCTCACAGAGGAGACAGATCCTGTAATGTCGCTTTTCTTTTGGGTACCATAGCCTATCACTACGATCTCGTCCAGGGTTTCTATATCAGGCTCCAGGCTAATATCCAGGTTACTGGAGGCTCCTACCAGCACCTCTCGTGTGAGAAAACCTACATAGGTGATAACAAGCATGTCCTCTGCACTTGCTACTATCGTAAACCTTCCTTCATAATCGGTGATAGTTCCTGAAGAAGTACCTTTGACCAGTACTGTAGCTCCTGGCAATCCTTCATTGTCTTCTGTTGATGTCACACGACCTGTGATGGTCGACTGTGCAAATGAGGTCAAATTGATCAACAGTAGGCTCGAAGTTAAAAGTACATTGAGCAGTTTTTTGGGTAAACGTTTCTCCATCAGCATTTCGTGTTTTTAGATGACATTGAGGATATTCATAAGCAGGAAAATAAAAATCACCCCCAATGCAATCATCGTCAGACCTATTTTCAATTCTCCTTTCTTCATTTCCATGGTTATTAGCTTCCAAATGTCACCTGTGCTGCTAAATAAGGAGTAGAGAAAATGAGCGATGAGGAGGGGGATTTTCGAAAGGAGCGGTCCAAAACGACATTAAGCTTTCATTTTGAGGGTAAAGTGTACTCACTTGGCAGTTGGCCGAACTTCTTTTTGAATATCTGACTGAAATACTTCTTATCAGAAAATCCAACCTTGTAGCATGCCTCTGCGACACTCAACTTGTACTTCGCCAGCATATCTGCGGCCTGTTGCAACCTGTACTCCCTGATGAACTCAACCAACTTGAGCCCTGTGAGTGCTTTTATTTTTTTGTAAATGACCGAATGGCTCATACCCATTTCGCTGGCAAGTAGCTTAGCGTTGAGGTCAGAGTTATCAAGGTTAGACTGGATCACGCCTACCAGTTCTTTGAGGAACCGTTCATCAGGTGTGGTGAGATTGAGGTCCTCAGGTCTCACGGCTAACTTATTTCTGATCTGGTTAGTCAGGGCCTTCCGCGATTTCAGGATGTTTTCAATACGGCTAATGAGTACGGCAGAATTAAAGGGCTTGGTGATATAGTCATCAGCGCCCGTTTCGTAACCTTCCTTTTTAAAGATCGCACCTGTACGCGCTGTGAGCAGTATCACAGGGATATGGCTGGTGGTGGCATTCTGTTTTACATTTTTTGTCAACGTGATGCCATCCATGCCCGGCATCATCACGTCAGATAGAATGAGATCAGGTAAGCTTTGCTGTATCAAATCGTAGGCTTCCAAGCCATCGGCCGCCACTGTCACTTCAAACGTTGAGGACAGTACATCGCGCATAAACCTTCGGATGTCGACATTGTCTTCTACAATCATGATCTGCTCTTTGCGCTTCTTATCAGAAGGCTCTCCTACCTGCAGGGCCTCTATAGCCTCATACCCGGTCAATGCGTCGCTGTTTTCAAATTGGTCGATCAGGTCTTGCTCCTCAAAATGCTCTCTGCCAGGACGCAATTCGATGCTAAAACAGCTACCATGGCCTTCCTCGCTTTCGACAGAGATGGTGCCATGGTGAAGGTTGATGATGTCCTTGACTATTGACAGCCCTATGCCAAAACCCTTTCGGCTACTATTCAGGTCGTTCTCCTTTTGATAAAATCGCTTAAAGACATCCTCAATCTCATTGTTGGGTATGCCAAGACCAATGTCTTTGATCGTGGCGCGCACGTGAGCCTCTTGCCTTTCTATGAAAAACTCTATCTTCCCACCAGCCGGGGTGTTTTTGAAGGCATTGGACAGGAGGTTGTAAAACACCTTTTCTAGCTGGTCTCGATCATACCAGAGGAGCAATTCCTCTTGATCGCATCGAATGACATAATTTATAGACTGAGCGTCCGCCTTATTGCTAAAAGACAGGAATATCTCTCGGCAAAAAACAACAAAGTTGCCTTCCGCGACTTTTAACCGCATACCCTTTTCATCTAGCTTTCTAAAGTCCAGCAACTCATTGACCAATTGTATCAAATGGTTGCCGTTGTTGCGCACGTTGTTGATGGCATTGGCTACTGCCCTATCGCCTCCTATCTTCAATGCCAGTTGCTCTATCTCACCGATGATCAGGGTAAGTGGTGTCCTGATCTCATGAGATACATTGACAAAAAACCGCTGCTTGATGTCATTGATTTCCGATTCTTTTTCGTGCTTGATCGTCTCAATCTCCAGCCTCTTTTTTACCATTTCCAAATTCACAGAATACCTTCGGAACGAGTACAACAGGCTGAAGAATAGCACTAAGACGATGGTATATGCCCACCAGGTCTTCCACCACGGGTTGAGAATGACGAATTGGATACGTTCTTCTATTTCCGAATGGCTATTGCGTACCTTGAAAGTGTAGCCTCCAGGTTTTAAGTTGGCATAGGTGATGGATCGCTCTTCTCCAACATCTATCCAGTCCGCATTGGATGGCATGAGTTGTACCTCGTAGGTCTCGTCTCTTGCACTGGGATACAATGGTGTGGCAAACCGAAAGGTCAGGAAATTACGATCATATTCCAGCGTAAGCCGATCACTACCAGATACGTACTTATCCAATGCCCGTAGCGGTTGATCGAGAACATCTACTCCAAGTATCTCTATGTCCTTAACACTCGAATTATCGATATCTTGGGGATCAAATGAGATAACACCATCGGTGCTTCCAAAATAAACTTTACCTGAGTCATCTATACGAGCTGCATTGATGTGGAATTCCTCTGAGGTCAGAGGCAATGACTGCACTTCAAGATCCGGAGATACTTTAAATATTCTTTCGCTCGTGGCTATCCAGATATTGGTAGATTGATCCGCACCCGTAATGGAGATTACATTAGCGTTACCGGGTAGCTCCTCATCTAAGACTGGTTGACTCTCAGCGAATGGAGCAGTAGAAAAATGTAACCCCTGCCCCCAGGTACCTAACCAAACCCCCTCCTTGTGCTTCTTTATAGAGATTACATTCTTAAGATTGGAGAGCGATGGACGCAAGGTCAAGTCGCTGCTATTGAAAGAAAACAAGCCTTGTCCAAAAGTCCCAACGAGGATCTCATCAACACTCATTCGCTCTAGGACTACCACATCGATGGGCATATCAGTGCCCACACCCATTTTTCTGATCCTGCCACTACGATCATTGTATAGATTAAGTCCACCTCCCCATGTAGCTACCAGATATCTATGATCATCAAGCTGCTCTATATCTCTAACGTCATCATGGCTCAGTCCTGATCTTGAGGTGAGGTGGAGGATACCGCCATTTGGCTTGTCTTCGATCACATAAAGTCCCGATTGGAAAGTTCCAAACCAGTATCGCCCATCCAGCTTATCGATAAACTGTATGTAGGAGGTAGGCGGAATGATATCGGTGACATCTCTACTCAGCCTACCCTTATCCTGAATAGATAATCCCAGGCCGTCGGTACCGAACCAAAGATTGTTTTTTTCGATGTAGATGTTGAGTATGCCAGACTCCACTTCCCCCTTAAAATCGCTGTATATAAAACTCAGGGCTTTGAACTGGCGATCTATCATACTGATGCCATCCCAAGCACTCCCAAACCACAAGTTTCCATTGAGGTCTTCAAAGCAGGTATGGATCGCATTGCTTACCAGCGAATTAGCATTGGAAGTGAGGTGCATGTAGTTAGCGATCTCGCCTTTAGCGATACTGAAGACACCTTGCCCATCCGTACCTATCCAAATGACACCTTCCTTATCTTGTATAATATCTCTCACATCCACCGCGGGTAGCGGGTGTCGGTAAATAGAATCGAGCCTTTGATCCAGCATCAGCAAGCCATATTGGCGCGTACCAATAAGGATCTCACCATTCCCAGTCGGATGGATGGTCTGAATCGTCGCTCCCGGCCAGTTAGATGACAAGTCATAGGAGAGAAAAGAATCATTACTATCCATCTCGATCAATATACCTGTAGAAGTTCCGATCCATCGCGTGTCTGTGCTTAGATTCATTGCGCTAGCGACGGTAGATAGCTCTGGCCGTAGGTAGCGAGTAGTTGGGCTTTGTACCGGGCTAAGGTTGGTGATGCCCTGATCAGAGAGTACCCAAAGGCTGGAATCCAACCCCATGCGCATGGTCATAATCTTCGATCCCAGACCTTCATCATCATAAGATGCTATTTGCCCGCTGGAATGATCCAGATAGTAGAGTCCACCACCATTAGTACCTATCCATAGGCGCTCAGTGTGATCGATGATCAACGCCGAGATATCATTTGACCTAAGCTGCGAATTGCCGGTATGATACTCTACAAAGTCATGCCCGTCATACCTATTAACGCCCTGTTTGGTGCCGATCCAAACCAGCCCTTTCGCATCTTGTACAATACTGGTGACGGATCCAGATGATAAGCCATCCCGTCGGGTGATATTATAGAATCGTTCATGACTCTGGGCTAGAGCTGAAGTATTAAGACTCCAAATAAAAAATACGACAAGTACTCTGTTCATGCTTACGGGTATGACTTCAACTTATCCAATAATCTCGAATGAACAAAAAAAGGGGCGTATGCCCCTTTCCATTTAACAATTAATCAAGCGTAATCATCTTTATTGGACATCTACGATCCTGAGATTTCTGAAATAAATGGCATTAGCAGACTGACCATCTCCATAACCGCCTCCAGCAATAATCTTAATAGCATCTACCTCATCCGACGAAGCGGCGTTTTCATTATCTGACCCAAAGAAGTTGCCAACACTCTCCAAATACAGCTCATCAAAACGTAAAGTTGTCCAAGTATTGGCCTCTGTGAGGTACTCTCTGTAACCAATGTACGCACCAGCACCATCAGGATTGAACCTATGATCTTCGTGCTTGGTCAACATCAAGAAAAAGGAATACCCCAGGCTCCTATCCGACCCAAAAGGCGCAGCATCACCAACTGCGGGACTATCTCCAATCAATTGATCAAAGCTTATGCCAGCATCGTCATAGTAGACATCTACCTCTACCACTTTACTTCCAGGGGTTAATCCTGTCAACTCTCCATTCAATTGCGGTAGCGCCTCTACGGTGGCCTGCTCTATGTTCGTGCCAAAGTCAAACATGATATGAGACCATCCAGCAGTTCCCCAGGGAGCCGGGTTCTTCTCTACCCGCAAAGCCTTTCCTTGAAAAACTAAATCAGCCTCTGCATCAGGATTATCTGCTCCTGAGACTATCGTGAATTGGTTATTGACATTTTCGAATGTAGCACTGGAAGTCAAACTACCATTCACATCGAAAGTCGTCACCACGCGATCTGCATCCCAGTAGTCAGGGTCGATGCTCGCCAAGGTCACGGTAGAGGTGGCTTCACCACCAAAGTCCGCCAACAAGAAGCCTGGATCACCCACTGCTTCCACACTCACACTAGCACTCTGGGCCATAGTGCCACGGGCGTCTTCTACCGTGAAAGTCAAACTAAAAGTGCCATTTTCAGAAGGGATAAATTCATAGTCAAACGTATCTGACAGCTCACCTTGTGAGTAGGTCTTAATGCTACTTCCATCCAGGCTAACGCTACTCAAGCCAGCCTCAGCCTCAACCATAAGTGTCAATGTAATCGGACTTGCCACCAAGACCTGTAGATTACTCAAATCAGTCGGTGCAGTGATCTCAACTGTAGGATCCGCAAATACTTCTTCCGCCGGGCCATCATCTTCGCCACATGAGCTGATCGTTACGATCAATGCCATCACTAGCGTAGTTGCCACCCGGTTCCATTTTTCGGCTAAATTCTTCATTCTTTCTTTTTTTGTTTACAATATGGAATCAGAGGGAGCCCGAGTTGAAACGTCTGAAGCTCAAGCCACTCTCACAACAAAAATCAGAACTCGTAGGGCCAAAGATGTCCTTTATTCTCGTCAAAAGGGTGGGGTGTTTTCAACCAGTAGATTATGTCGATTTCAGATTCATCTACCCGAATGAGCAGAGCACTGGGGCTTTTCTAATACTTCGAATTATCATTCTGATGATTTTACACACCCTTGGTGAAGAGAATGTCAGATACTCAAGAAGGATGATTCAACCAACTTTGAATCGTTTTGTAATCAACACATCAACATGAGAATTCGCCTCTTTATTATCGCATGCATAGCGACAATTCAATCCTGCCAACTTCCAACTAAAGATGCTGTTGCTGGCAACATAATAGCCCATGGAGCCAGGATAAATATCAACGAGGGCTGGATAGTCAAAATTGATGGCGACATGGACGGTTCACCTGTGAACTTACCGCATACGCCGAGAATAGAACCATTAGTCGTCAATGACCAATGGCAAGGTAAGCTCACCTACTCAAAAAAAATTGAAGTTCAACAAAGCTACATGGGCAAGACTCTACTTCATTTCGAAGGTGTCATGCACCATGCCACAGTATTTGTCAATGGCACAAAAATCAAAGAGCACTTTGGAGGCTATTTGCCATTCTCGGTAGACCTGACAGACCATGCTCTTGAAGGTACAAATGAAATAAGCGTAGAAATACTCAATACTGACAACTCCACCATTCCTCCAGGCAAACCTCTTGCTGGTTTGGACTTCAACTACTATGGCGGCATCTACAGAGATGTCTGGCTAATTCGTAAAGGCGATATCCATATCACAGATCCTTTTCTTGAAAATGACAGAGAGGCTGGATGGCTTCTCCACTTTGATGAAGCTTCAGATAAAGCAGCCAGAGGCAGTCTGATTATTCAGGTAGGAAATAGAATCGACGCTAAGGAAGAAGTGAAAGTCAGCGTAAGACTGTCCAATGGATCTTCCGTTTATGAATACGAAAAGCAAATAGCACTTCCGAACTTGGGTAATGAGACTACTGCTTTACCGATAGAGATCGAATCGCCATTGCTTTGGTCAACCGTCACTCCCAACCTATACGACCTGGAGATTGAGATAACCTCCCCTACCGGAATCGTATATGAGCGCATCACGGACAAAGTTGGGATAAGGGATATAGTGCTGTCTGATGATGGCTTCTTTATCAATGGAGAAAAGCAATTCATTAGGGGTACCAACAGGCATCAGGAGTACCCCCATGTCGGCTATGCCATCTCCAATAATGCCAACTACCGAGATGCATTGAAGATCAAAAATGCTGGTTTTGACATGGTCCGGTTGAGCCACTATCCACAGGATGAATCTTTTTTGGATGCATGCGATGAACTGGGTCTCCTGGTCATGAATGCCATTCCCGGCTGGCAACATTATGAAGAAGGGGATTTCGTTGATAATTCTTTACAAGATGTCAAGGATATGGTTCGTCGAGACAGAAATCACCCGTCAGTGGTATTCTGGGAAGTATCCCTTAATGAGTCAGGCATGACTGATGAATATATGAAAGAAGCCAATGACATTCTGCGAGATGAGCTCCCGTTTGATGATATCTACACAGCGGGATGGATAGATCATCCTACTTATGATTTGTTCATCCCCGCAAGGCAGCACGCCAAGCCTCCGCATTACTGGAGTGATTATAAGAACGGTGGAAGAAATCTTTTCATCGCCGAGTATGGTGACTGGGAGTACTACGCGCACAACGCCGGCTTTAACCAGACCGCCTTCGAAGACCTATCGGACGAAGAAAGAAACAGCCGACAACTACGAGCTCATGGCGAACAGCGCCTACTACAACAAGCGCTCAATTTTCAGGAAGCAGCCAACTCCAACAGGAAAGGCAAGAATACCATCGGTCATGCCAACTGGCTGATGTTTGACTATAACCGAGGGTATGCGGATGACCTGGAGGCCTCCGGTATTTCAGATATTTTCCGTATACCTAAGTTTGCGTACTACTTCTATCAGAGCCAGCGGCCAGCTGACGAAACCATCGATCATCAGCTTGTCGAACAAGGCCCAATGGTGAAAATAGCCAGTTATTGGACAGAGGACTCTCCAACAGATGTGAGGGTGTTTAGCAACTGCGAAGAAGTCGAGCTGTATCTCAATGATAGTCTCATAGCTAAACAAAAGCCAACTGTTGATGCGTTCTCTGACCATCTGGAGCACCCTCCGTTTCGGTTTGAGCTCGGCCAATTTGAGCCCGGACAACTAAAGGCCATTGGTTTTATCGGCGGGCAAACGGTAGTTACTGATATGGTCTCTACATCCAAACAGGCTCATTCTCTTGTATTACAGATTGACCTAGATGGCGGCTTTTCCAATGAGTCTGATGATATCGTTTTTGTCTACGCCAAGGTTGCCGATGGGCAAGGTAGCATTGTACCGTCAAGTAGTCATGAGGTCACTTTCGAATTAAACGGACCTGGTCAACTAATTGGCACTAACCCAGTCGTCGCTGAGGCAGGAATTGCTACGATACTTTTTAGGGGGGATCTGGAGACATTAAATATTACTGCCATATCTAAAGGACTGATACCCATAACTTGGTCTGACTATTAGAAATACTTGAAAAAACAAGCCAACTATGCGTAGTGTCCATTAGGCCCTAAACCAGCTAAATTAATCAGGTAAGTACACGATTTTCTGAGGACTTAAAGGAGTAGCAAAGGGTTTTTGTGAAATACCTACATTCAACCAAAAAATACTCTTTCTACAGTTCATTAAATAAGCCTTCAGTTGCATCGTCCACCTCTTTATTGCCGAAATGAGCCAGATACTCCTGGGTTTGTTTCTCAGTTTGGTGTCCGAGACTCATCTGAGCCACCGAAGCAGAACCAGCTTTTTTCCATAGCATCGTAGCATAAGTATGCCTAGCTGTATAAAATGAAAATTTCGCTATTTCTAAGTCTTTACTAATAGCTCTTAAGTAGCTATTAATCTTGAGTCTACGATTTTTGATCTTTTTAGCATAGTGTTCTTCAGGGTCGCTTAATTTCAGTATTGGTAATACAAAATCTCTATCGTTGCTTAAATCAATGGTCTTGTAAGCGTTTATTAGGTCAATCAATTTTTGATCAAGTCTTATATTGAATGGTTTTTTTGTCTTGATTCTGATGTAGCTCAGCCTTGACAGATCTTTACTAAAGTTGCCATAACGAAGTAAACACATATCCTTCCAGTTTATACCTTGTAGGTAATAACTCATCAGGTAATAGTCACGACCAATTCTAAGCGCGCTCCCTTCTTTATAATCTGAATATAATATTTTTTTAAAATCGTTTTCAGGAAGCGCTGTTCGTTGGGGTTCTCCCTTTTTAATTTTATAATCATTAAATGGATAAAACTTTTGATTTGCATATCCAGCTTTTATAGCCTCATTGTAGATTGATCGAAGTGTTCTTAAGTATACAGATAGTGAGCCGGGTTTATTCCCAGCAGCGAAATGATCACTCTCAATTTTCTTCAAAAAACTGTAGTTGATATCAGTGAAACTCAAGTTCCTCCTTGGGTTATACTTCTTTAGCTTATTATAAACATCTTTATACCTTCCTGCTGTACCTTCACCATTCACGCTCTCATGGTTATTATGTAGTTCTTCGATATACTCAAAAACAGTCTTAATCTCTTTTGGCTTGGAAAGCAGTCGACTTTTCAATTGACTGGCATTAAGCATATCAAGTTCCCCTTCTCTTTCTAAATCGGATACTACTTCTTGATATTGAGCTTTTTTATGAGCCAAATTATTGTTGAATCGAGTGACGTTAGTCACTGATTTGGAAGAGCTCCTGAGGCGTTCATTTTTCTCATCCCATTCATTAGGATGAGCCATAAAACCAGCCGTAATTATTGAGCTTGTTCTATTATGAATGATCCAAAGCCTTACGTGACTTTCACCCTTCTTATTTTTCCTCCGTTTATCAAGTTTATATCGTAGCGTCATAATTGTGCAAACATTGTGCAAACAATATACGGTATAATTTTGAAAAATGCCACCACTTAAAGTCTTTAAACAGCATTTTAAGTTACTTAACCCCTAATTTGATACATTAGCAACCTGCCTGTCACGCAGGAGGTCGCGGGTTCGAGTCCCGTCCATACCGCCTCAGAATCAAGCCCTTACATTAATTTGTAAGGGCTTTTTTTGTAGGCTCTAGGCCTATGAAGTAATCTAGGTGGTTGGCGCTATGGCCATATTGCTCGATCTCTTTTAAACAATATTGGTTTGAAGATGATTATTACTCCTACTCGACCCTATTTAACAGGTCATCCGCACCGCGCTCATAAGAAACACCCAAATTTAAGAGCGCCATCAAATACAAAGCACCTGTCATAATCGGCCTGATTGTTACCAGTTAACACACTACCCGTCAATGGTCTAAGAATTGGGGATGTATCTGCACAATATGAAAACCTGGTCACACCAACTGGGTTCACCTTTAGCATATGGTCTATCATCTATCTTGGCCTTATCACTTTTGTCATTCTTCATGCCTTTCAAGTCCAGCAAAGCAATTCCAGCTCTAGAAGTCTATCGGTGTATCTCGGCCCTCCTTTCTTGATTGGCTGTGCAGCGAATATCGGGTGGATTTTTTCGTGGCATTATCAGGCAATAGACTTGAGTCTAATCTTCATGGGATTGCTACTGGTTTCATTAATTGACATTAACCTGAGGGTCTCCACTTTATTAAAGGAGAACAATACCAGACAATTCCGTTGGTTCGTATGGGCTCCACTGGGGCTGTACCTTGGATGGATCTGTGTCGCCACTATCGTAAATGTTGCCGTATACCTCACTTCTATAGGCTGGGATCAATTGAGTACCAGTTCAGACTTTTGGGCGGTAGCCATGATCAGTATCGGCGGTTTGATAGGTCTGGGACTACTATCGAAAATGAGATTGGTACCCGCAGCAATCAGTATAGGCTGGAGTTTCTTTGGCATCATTATGAAGCAGCGTCAGTTACAGGGATTTAATGCCGTCATGACGATCTCCATGATAATGATAGGGCTGCTGGTAGTCGCCATCGGATTGACCTACTTCAAAAGGAATCAATCCAAGGTTACAAGCTAGTTTGGAAGCATTGCATCAGGCGTATCTTTACTTACCAGTGACGAAAATGCGCCTCTATTTTTTGTCTCTTTAGTTGGTGACCAAACACGTTGTGGTCGTCTCAACTGTTATGAAAACATCCTTTGAAATAGAAATAACCAAAATAACTGAGGTAGTAGATGTTCCTCATTCCTGGTCAGATGAACAGTACCTAGAGCTACTGGAAAAATGTGACGTGGATGATATCAAAGACATCCCCCATGAGGAAGTAAGAGATTACGCCCTGCTCGCACTGCAAGACCTTGAGCCAGACGAAGCGGCGGAGCGGCTCCTGCAAACCAAACTCGGCGACAAGCTTTCACAAGGGAAGATTGAAAATCTGGCTCAGGAGATGAAAAATGAGCGGGTATGGGAAGAATACGTGGATATCTCAATGCATGAAAAACTCTACCATTGTGCATCACCCCTCTACATGGCATTCCCACGAAAGGTCTCTGAAGCTGATGCTCGATTCTGCTCACTAAAGATCAATCCCCAAACACCCTATAGTGCGAAGGTTCTTTCTGATCTTGATGAGTCCATGCTCACAAGAATGCTGGCTGACGGAATGTCTGACCACAGCATTCTCAATCGGTTTTTCAACGACAAGTTGGTCAAAGGACCATTCAATGAAGCCGAACATATAGTCTGGCAGTATGAAGTGATCAATTCTGAAGCACTCCCGCTCTCGATAGAGCTCTATACCTCTGCGTACTGGCTGGGTGATCTTACGAAGAGTGAGGTGTACGTATCAAATGCCCTCTCTGATAAATCCTCTTAATATGGCTTCCCTGGACCAACACCCCTAGTCCTTATCAATCTTCTGGCGATGCGGCGAATTAGCCAGTTTTACCGGACTGGTCACAACATCCTTACGGGTAGACAAGGAACAGCCTTAGTTCATATTGAATAACTTCAATATGATATTGACTATTTGTCTTTTGGATTCTCTTCTTCAATAGAAACCCGGGCTTTCGGTAAGTATTCCGGATATTCTTCTTGCAGGAAATTGATCAGGTTTTCCCTAACATGTACCCTTAGGTCCCAAGCGGTGGATGAGTCTTTGGCACTCATCAATGCGCGTAGTTCCATGGTTCGATCAGTAAGATTAGTTACCTGCAATACATCCGTCTTTCCATCCCATAAATCTGTTGATTTTAAGATTTCCGATAGGCGCTCTCGCACTACCCCTACCGGCAACTTGTAATCGACGTGAATGAAAACAGTCCCTAAGATATCAGAGTTGTTTCGTGTCCAATTCTGGAACGGCTTTTCTATAAACTGCGATGATGGTACAACGAGTCGTCTTTCATCCCAAATTCTGATTACGACATATGTGAGCGTAATCTCCTCGATCTTCCCCCACTCTCCTTCCACAATGACTACATCATCTAGCCTAATCGGTTGGGTAACAGCTATCTGAAAGCCCGCGATTAGATTCGCGATTAGCTTTTGGGCGGCCAAACCCACGATGACACTGACGATACCTGCAGACGCCAAAATACTAGCACCCAAATTCTTTATGCTATCAAAGGTCATCAGGCAGAGTGAAATACCAGTGACCAATATGACCACTATGACGATTCGTTCAAATACCTTAATCTGGGTATAAACCTTCCGAGCTTTGAGATTATGATCAACGTCGATATCGTATTGTCTAGTGAGAAGATATCGACCTATGGCTACCAACTGAATGGTAAGCCATGACAATAGTCCAATCACAAGAATTTGGAAGATCTGTGACAAACTACCCTCGAATACACCAAACTGTTGCTCTGCAAACAACCGAGCCACCAACAATGCAAAAAGCAACGAAGTGGGCTTTCTCGCCTTTTCGATCATCTGATGTTCTTCAAAGCCTCTTCGCTTGAAAACTATCCGTACGACTCGGAATAAAATAAGCCCTATAATGTACGTGACTACAGCTGGCACTCCGATAATTAGCCATGCTTGCAACTGCTCAGGTATTCTGGATAAAAGTTGATCAATCATTGTTTATACATAGAAATGCCTGTTCGTAGAGGTCATTTGGGTGTAGCAGAGTGCACGGGATTCATTCAAGATATATTATTCTCAATTAAGAAATCAAAGTACACCATTTCTGATAAGCTGTCATAGTGAGGCAAGTGCTTTCTACTAAACCATTATTTTTAGTGGTAGGAAAAATCCTCCCTGATTTAGTGAAGGCGCTTAATCAATTCTTAACCATCACCCCAATATGCATAATAGCATCTCCCTGATGTACAACAGGATTGGTGCTAAGTACAATCACATAGCCGGTGGCAGAGGCTTTCACTATTACTTTAAAATCGTCGAAGGAGTCTGTAATATGGCCGACTAGTTGATTCTTATTGACCATCTCCCCGCTCGTGATAATCGTTTGAAAAAGGCCTGAGGATTTTCTGATCCATGACGAATTCTTGATAAAGTGGCTTTCGTGAGTGGTATTTTACTACTTTTCTGAATTTGCATTTGCTGGTAAGTTGTCCTTACTCATGGGTATATACTATCTCCATATTGAATGCTGTGAGATAAGTATTTTGCAGGTATTACAATCAAAAAATACCAAGTTTTGACAATGGTAGCTAACATTCATGCTTTTACCTAGATTCGAAGGATCAAGCATCAAGTGCAAATCTTCTTTTGAACCCTAAACTACTTATTTGATGAAACCCCAAGATCTTGCTCGCCCGGACAAATTACTCATTGGCGGTATCAAGTCGCTCAACAAAATTGGGTATAAGCTATATTCCAATCAAAAGACTGAAGCCAAAGGAAAAGCCGAACTCACCTTCATAGGCAAAAAACGTGTAGAGCAGGTGCAAAATCAATTGCATGCTTTCAATGCCAATGAATATGAAATAGCTGAGGGACTAGAAGACTTTGGGTATGTTGAAACGCTGGAGTCATCGAAAAATCACTGGCTCAATTTCCACGGCATTCATGATGTAGGCGTGATAGAGAAGATAGGCAATCAGGCCAATCTTGATAGGTTGACGATCAGACAAATCCTGGACACTACTCAGCGACCAAAAGTAGAGGAACATGATCATTATCTATTTTTTAGTATAAAATCTGTCCTTGAGGACAGCAATGGCGACATTAATATAGAGCAGCTATCGTTTGTGCTAGGACATCATCACATCATCTCTTTTCAGGAAGAGCGAGGTGACCATTTTGACAATATCAGAGCGAAAATGAAGGAGGATATCGGCTTCATCAGAAAACGTGAATGCGACTACCTGCTTAGCCAACTTCTTGATGCCATTTTGGACAACTACTTCGAAACTGTAGACAAAATCAATGAAGAGTTGATTGCACTTGAAAAAGAAGTGCTCAAGAACCCGTCTCAGACTACTCTACTAAGCCTGGAAGATCAAAAGAGATCAACACAACTTATCAAAAAGTCACTGACCCCTTTCAAAGATGCGCTGGCCAGTATCCTCAATAGTCAAACTAGATTGATCAATAAAGAGACGCTTAAGTTTTACAGAGACCTGGGCCATTCCGCTACTGCCGCCATCGATGAGGTGGAAGCTACGCTAAGAACTTTAGAGGGACTCACGAACATCTATTTTGCTTCCCTGAGTCATAAGATGAATGAGACCATGAAAGTCTTAACTACTGTGGCCACCATCTTTATACCTCTTACCTTCATCGCAGGTATCTATGGCATGAACTTCGAGTACATGCCAGAGCTACAATATCGAAATGGATACTTTGTAGTCTGGGGAGTGATGGGCTTGGTGACTATAGGTATGCTGATTTACTTTAAAAAGAATAAGTGGATGTAGGAAACCTGTACATTTGGGGTTTAAGTACAGTTCTAAAGTTTATCTAACATTTAAGCCTCAATCTCGTTATGGTTCTTGTTTTAGAAGGTCGGCACAATGACCTCTTTGGTTCACTGAAAAATGTAACTTTGAATTTCAATCATAACTAAACCCTTTTTAAATGATCATTACTATGAAAAAAACTATCCTACTCGCAGTATTTTGTATCGGTATGGTAGCTGTAAGCCAGGCACAAGTAGTAGCTCCTGCTCCTAGCCCTGCTGCATACTCTACTCAGAACGTTGGTTTCACGACTATCACTTTTGATTTCTCTACACCTGGTGTAAAGGGAAGAACAATTTTTGGTGACTTGGTTCCTTATGGCACTCCTTGGAGAGCTGGTGCTAACCAGGCAACTACTATTGAGTTCAGCAACACTGTGAAAATTGGTGGCGAGAACGTAAGAGCTGGAAAATATTCTATCTACGTGACTCCTGTTGCTAGTGGAGATTGGACAGTACACTTAAACAAGACTGGCGACCAGATCTTCGGGTACATGACTGATGGCAAGGTGGATATGGATGCGTTATCTAAAGATCTTGTTGCTAATATCTCAGTAACACCTGTGACCATGCCTGAGCCAGTAGAAAGACTTGCTTGGTGGGTTGACGCTAACGACAACAAAACTGCAAAAGTGAGCATGGCTTGGGCCGATAAAATGATCACTTTTGAAGTTGATATGAGAACAGCTGAGATCATGGAAGGCTTCACTAATACGTTGAAGTAATCTCCATTAGATTTGAAATACTAAAGCCTTGGCATCTGCTGAGGCTTTTTTTGTTTCTGAAGGTCAACCATATAGATCCCCTTCTGATCTACCAATCATCAATGAGATTTGAGTTGATCCCAGAGAAGCAATCCCTTCACATGTCTGAAATGTTGATCATAAGTGACAATAATGGCCTCCTTTTCAAGGCCGTGACATGCAATCCAGACATCATTAATCGGAATTGGTAACCCATCCTTTCTTAGTTGATTCTTTACGGTAGCAAACAACACCGCTGTTTCATGGGTCACATTCAAAATTTCGACCCTTGGCTTTTTCAAAAAAGTGGAGAGAGTTTCAAGATTCTTTTGCTCTTTAGTTCCTCCCTTATAGCCACTCATTAGCTCACCAAGTACTACGACGGACATGTAGACTGACGAGGCGTGCATTAAGACGTCAAAGACATGCTGATCTCCTCGCAAGAGGCCACTAAAAGCATTGGTATCTAGAAGTAGAGTGCTCATGACCAATCTGACTTATCAATTGCTCGTGTATCTTCCGTATTCTTATGAAATTCTAAACTGTCCTGCTCAGACCATATTCCAAAAAACTCTTCAAAGCTCTTTTGATTATCAATCACCCCCTTCTCTACACCTAGTGCTTGATGCAACAATGCTTTGATCGTTTTATTTAAACTTAGTCCCAATTTCTTTGCCTTCTGCTCGATAAGCTTGGCGGTGTGCTCGTCAATATTATGTACGGTGATAGATTTCATAGCTCATCAATTCAAGGTCTTCACACAAAAATACAGCATTCGGAATGGATTTGGTTCATTACTTTAAATGTAATGGTTCATATTTATACACGGTTAAAACCTCAGATTCAGCTTGAACAAATTCGTCGGCAATCGATAGTTGACTAATTTTGAGATACCCAATCGCGTATGATCCAACTGAATCAATCCATTTTTTCTATCGGCTCCTGCTTCTCCGATATGATTGCCGGTAGGCTCAGTCACAACAAATGGTCGGTCACGGCTAATCCCTTCGGTACATTATACGACCCAATTAGTATCGAAAGAAATATCAGTAACAGTCTGAGCGACCAACCGATCAGCGATGCGCTACTCGGTCAGAGAGAGGATGTCGTATTTCACTACTACTACCATTCGGATTTGTCGGCATTGTCACTACCCATTCTTTCCAATATAATCGAGCTGGCACATGAGCAGACCAAGTCCTCAATTCTGAATGCCGACTGGATCGTCCTGACTTACGGTAGTACGATCGTCTACAAACACAAGGAACTCGGCGAAATGGTGGCCAACTGTCATAAGGTACCCCAAAATCAGTTCGACAAGGAAATGCTGACTCAACGGGATGTCAGATCCAGTATACAAAATACAATTGAATGTATCAGGAAGGTGAATCCAAATGCTCAATTCATTCTCACGGTAAGCCCGGTTAGACACCTTAAGCATGGTATGGAACAAAACATGCTCAGCAAATCAATTCTGCGATTGGCATGTGAAGAAATCGTCAATAGAAACAAGGGTACAATCTATTTCCCATCATATGAAATCATGATGGACGAGCTAAGAGACTACAAGTATTACAAGCAGGACAAGGTACATCCCGCAGCAGAGGCTGAAGACTACATTTGGGATACCTTCAAAACCGCTCTGGTCGATGAAAACGCTATCAAATTCATCGAGCAATGGGATGAAATCACACGTGCGCTACAGCATCGCCCTATGCATGTCGCGTCTAAAGCCCATCAGCGGTTCCTCAAAGAAACTTTAATGAAGTTGGAGGAGTTGTCTAGCGAGATAGATGTGACCAAAGAACGAGCACAGCTGCAAAGCCAATTGATATGACCGCAACGCACCCGACGAATCGTCTAGCCCTAGAAACCAGCCCCTACTTACTTCAGCATAAGCACAATCCTGTCGATTGGTATCCGTGGGGTACTGAAGCTTTGGAGCTGGCTAAAAAGGAGGACAAGCCGATCATAGTCAGCATTGGCTACTCAGCCTGTCACTGGTGCCATGTCATGGAGCGCGAGTCTTTCGAGAATGAGACGATAGCAGCGGTCATGAATAAGTACTTCATCTGCATCAAGATAGACCGGGAGGAGCGGCCCGATGTTGATCAGATTTACATGGAAGCGGTTCAAGCCATGGGCCTACAGGGTGGTTGGCCGCTTAATGTATTCCTTACCCCTACTCAAAAACCATTCTATGGCGGCACCTACTTTCCCGTTAAAGGATGGGTGCAGTTGCTTCAGAATATCGCAAAGGCTTTCGTGGAGCAGCGTGAGGAAATAGAGAAAAGTGCTGTAGGCTTTACCGAGAGCCTCAACAGAAGTGAGACTGACCGGCTAAAGTTGACCGAAGCGGAGTGGCAGTTCACACAAGATGGACTTGACCAGATGTACCAGCGACTGCAATCACGATTTGATCCGATCCATGGTGGAATGACGAAGGCGCCCAAGTTTCCCATGCCGAGCATCTGGAGATTCCTGCTAAGGTATTACCACGAGACAGAAGACACTGTAGCCAAGGAGCATCTGGTGCTCACACTTGATGCCATGGCTGCTGGAGGTATCTATGATCAAGTCAGTGGTGGTTTTGCGAGATACTCCGTCGATGGTGAGTGGTTTGCGCCACATTTTGAAAAGATGCTCTATGACAATGGTCAGCTCCTCACGCTTTATGCGGAGGCTTACAAGGTGATTCAACTTCCACTTTATCGACAGGTCATCTTAGATACTATCGCATGGGCCAATCGTGAATTAAGAAGTGATGAAAACGCCTATTTCTCGGCATTAGATGCAGACAGTGAAGGCGTTGAGGGTAAGTTTTACACTTACACTGAAGCTGAAATCAAGGAGCTGTCCGGTGATCATTTTGACCTGATTGTGGACTACTATCGGATCAAGCCTGAAGGTAATTGGGAAGAAGGACGCAATATCCTCCACTACCGAGAATCTGATACTACATTTACTGAACGTCATCAATTAGAGCTTGATAGATGGCAAGAGATCAAATCCGACTTTGCGCAAAAGTGCATGGCGCTGCGGAATAAAAGAATAAGGCCTGGTCTAGATGACAAGATCATATCAGGATGGAATGGGCTCATGCTCAAAGGGCTGGTTGACAGCTATAATGCCATAGGGGATCAGGCTATCCTTCAGGATGCTATCGCTAATGCTGCTTTTATCTGTGATCGTATGATCGATGGTTCAATACTCCATCGTACTTACAAAGAGGGCCAGGCCAAAATCAACGGGTTTCTAGAAGATTATGCATTGGTATCGGAGGGACTAATAGCGCTCTATGAAGCGACCTTCGATGAAAAATGGCTAAATGCAGCGAATGGGCTTATTGATGAGGTACTTAAGTCATTTTACGATGAAGAAGACGGCTTGTTTTTCTATACTTCAGCCAGCGATGAGCAACTCATTGCACGTAAAAAGGAAATCTTCGACAATGTCATACCAGCGTCTAACTCGGTGATGGCCAAAGTGCTTCACCGGTTGGGGACGCTGCTGGATAACTCCAAGTACACCGAGCTAACCAATAGCATGGTCTCTAAGATCAGCCACTGGATCGTCAATGAAACTCAGGACATGGCCAACTGGGCACTCGTCTATGCGGATATGCGCAAGCCATTAGCAGAAATAGCCATCGTAGGTCATGAAGCCAAAAGCTTTAGAAACCAGCTAGGCAAGAGCTACCTCCCTAATACCGTTCTTATAGGTACTACAGCTAGTAGCGACCTGCCGCTACTCAAGGATCGGTCACCAGTCAATTCGGATACGACGATCTTTGTTTGCTTTGAAAAGGCATGTAGATTGCCAGTACATACGGTCAGTGAGGCCCTTGTACAACTAAACAGCTAATACCTTTGTCAAAGGAGGAAATATCCCTTTTTGAGGCGCCATCTGCCAGCCCTGCCAAGTATGCAGACGTCATGCTGCCAGTACCGCTACACAAGCTTTTTACTTACAGGATTCCTGCTGAGCTCGTAGATAGTGTATCGCTTGGCTGTAGAGTGATCGTACCCTTTGGTAAGCACAAGATTCAGACAGGCGTTATCGGTAAAATCCACGACAACCTTCCAGATAAGTACGAGCCTAAGGACATCTTGGAGCTGATGGAGGAGACTCCCATTATCAATGAGCTGCAGATCAAGCTCTATCATTGGATAGCGCGCTACTACATGTGCACGCTCGGTGAGGTGATCAACGCCGCGATCCCCTCGGGGCTCAAGCTGTCGAGTGAGTCATTTGTCCAGCTCAATCCCGACTATCAGTTCCTTGATCACTTACCAGAATTGAGTGATCGGGAGTACGAGCTTATCAAGTCCTTGGAAGCAAGCGATCAACTCTCCTACTCGGATATCTCAGCCCTACTCGGCATTAAGAGTATCTATCATCTGATCAAGTCTTTATCCGCTAAAGGAGCCATACTTCTGTTCGAAAAAGTCAAGGAAAAGTACAAACCCCGTATGGAGAAATGGATCATGCTCAATGATCACTACCTCCAACAGGAGAACGAACTCCAAGAGCTTTTTGATAAGCTAGAGAAGAAGCCAAAGCAGCTCGAAGTATTGCTCAAGTACATTCAGCAGGTGCCGATCTTCGATACACCATCTGACAATAAAAAAGGCGTTAGGAAAGCAAGCCTGCTCAGCGGGGACATATCGGCCTCCTCTGTGAAGACCCTAATCAAGAATAAGACCCTGATCGAGCAGAATCGGCAACTCTCAAGATTCGAGCAGTATGGAGAAACCTCAGCAAGTTCGGCACTGTCTGACCTACAGCGGCTCAAACTAGGTCAAATCAAGACCCAGTTTGAAAATCACGATGTGGTACTCCTGCATGGTGTCACTGGTAGTGGTAAGACAGAGCTGTACATCAAACTGATAGAAGAGCAGATCGTTGATAATCGTCAGGTACTCTATATCCTACCGGAAATAGCCCTTACCACACAGATCGTCAATCGACTCAAGAAGATATTCGGGGATCGATTGGGCGTATACCACTCTAAGTACTCAGACAATGAACGCGTAGAGGTATGGCAAGGCTTACTCAAAGGCACCATCGACTTGGTCATTGGGGTACGGTCGGCCACACTCCTGCCCTTTGACAATCTGGGGTTGATCATCGTAGATGAAGAGTACGAGTCTACCTTCAAGCAGTACGATCCCGCACCACGCTATCATGCGCGTGACCTAGCTATCGTTCTCACCCAATTCTGCGACACCAAAGTGCTGCTAGGTACAGCCACCCCATCACTAGAGTCCTATACCAACGCTTCTGAAGGAAAGTATGGCCTTGTGGAATTAGACAGACGCTTTAGTGAAGTCAGTATGCCAGAGCTCATATTGGTGGATATCAAAGAGCAGCGCAAAAAGCGGCACATGCGCAACGAATTCACGAATGTGCTGATCGAGGAGATAGAGAAAACATTAGAACAAAAAGAGCAGGTGATCCTCTTTCAAAACCGCCGAGGGTTTGCCCCGCTACTGAGCTGTGAGACATGCGGGCATATACCGAAATGCCACCAATGTAGCGTCAGTCTTACCTATCACCAGTTTGGTCAGGAGCTGAGGTGTCACTACTGTGGGTACAAGGAGCCGCTACCGCAAATCTGTGAGGCTTGTGAATCACCTAAGTTGAAAACCATAGGTTTTGGCACTGAGAAAATCGAGGAAAATATCTCTCTTCTCTTCCCAAATGCAGTTGTAGGCCGGATGGATCTGGATACTACGCGTAGCAAGTACGGCTATCAGAATATCCTTGAAGCCTTTGAACTCCGACAGATCGACATCCTGGTAGGCACTCAAATGGTGACCAAGGGTCTGGACTTTGATCACGTAGGTCTGGTTGGTGTAATCGATGCAGATAAGATGATCCATTATCCAGACTTTAGATCTCACGAGAAGGCTTTTCAAATGATAACACAAGTCAGTGGTAGAGCAGGTCGCCGAGACAAGCGTGGCAAAGTAGTCATACAAACCTACGACCCTACGCAGCAGGTGCTCAAGCATATCTTGCAATACGACTACCAAGGGTTCTACAGAACGGAGGCAGCCGAGCGAGAGAAATACCACTACCCACCCCATCACCGCCTGATCCGGGTCATCGTGAAGCACAAAGAACCGCATGTCTGCAAATCTGCAGCCGAGTACTACACCACCGCCATACGAACTGAGCTTGGCAAACACAGGGTACTGGGCCCGGAAGAACCTATCATTGCCCGTATCCGAAACCAATATCAACAGGTCATCAACGTGAAGCTGGAGAAACACGGCATCAGCCTCCCCAAGGTGAAGGAGGTACTGTACAATGTCAACGTCACCGTATCAAAAATGAGAGACTTCAAAAACGTATCTATCATTTTCGACGTTGATCCTCAGTAGTAGCCTTCTGGAGGTCGAATAATCTATATTTGCAGCATGTTGAAGTGGTTGGTCCTATGTACATCGATAGTCTATCTGAGTGGTTGTACTCAGTGCGATGAATGCGATATTCTGGTAAGTGAACCCACTGTGCCATTGCAAATCTTTAATCAAGACAGCCTTAGCCAGGTAAGTACATTATTGACAACATTATCCACTCAAATCGAGGCGTTAGACTTGCAAGTCACAGAACTGGAAACCACTCGATCATCGTTTGAAGATTCGGTAACCGTCCTGACCGACTTAATCGCTCAGGACAGCATCCAATATGAAGCGACCTTGGCTTCAGTAAATGATTTACTGGCGAGCATTAACGCTTCTTACTCCAGAGACTCTTTAAGCCTAGCCGACCTGACCGAACAAAACGAGTTGTACACCACAGCGCTGAGTGAGTTGGAAACAGGTCTTACCAGAATCGATACGATCTACGATTTAGATACCGACAATTTCATTGTCAACACTGATTCGACAGAGCTGTATAGTCTTCCTCTTTCTCCTGGCCTCAATACTATCAACTACCGACTAATCATTGGTCAGAGGCGATTTGACCTATCGATAGTCTACGAGACTGAGCTCTATGAAGATGAGAAGTCCAGGGTCGGTTCTCAAGCCCGAAATATTGCGGTAGCCAGTCACAGCTTTGACTCACTTACCGTAGATTGCACCGAAAACTGTATCAGCACCAATGGCAAAATTGTGGCTTACCATTAGTATTTGGTTGATTGGCGGCTGTGTATTCGCACAGAGCCAGACTAAAGTCGAGGTTCCCGCTGATTCCCTCATTATCATTTTTCGTGGTGACTCGATCCAGCGCCAGCAGCTGATCGATTCCATTGATTTTTCTCTCGATGAAGTGATCGAAAGCAAAGAAGATCGAAAAGAGCAAAAGGCGCTGGAGGACAGTCTACGCAAGCTTGACCGATCCTTTTTGAGAGATTTTGGCTTATATGTCGACTATGGCAAGTTCATTGGGTTCATTGCTGACTTTGAACAAAAGAATGCGGTCGGTGCACGATTGACTTTTGGCAACAATATCTACATCGGAGGTGAATATGGCTGGGGTACAGTGACCCCACCAGATGCATATGAAAACACCGCGTATGAAGTATCTGGCAGCTATATGCGATTAATGGCGGGACTGATGAAGTCACTCACACCCAAGACCAACATTGGATTCGGCTTGGCCTATGCCACCGGCACTTATGAGGATATAGGTACCCCAATGATCGAAAGTCCATCAGGTCTGTTCGAAGTGGAAGTAGAGCCTTTTGCCAGAGAAAATATCAAAGCGAGTTGGTATGAATTGAATCTCCTATCCGAATCGCAACTCGCTCGTAATCTGTATTTAGGCCTTACCATAAGGTTACGGGTAATGGGCGATTATGACCGGCAAGAGCCTCTGGATATCTTCACACTTCCAGGCTATGGACGGACTTTCGACAACAGTCTCCCAGCTGCCAATCTCTTCATCCGATATCAATTCTCACTCTAGGATATAGCTGATGGACGCACATACCAGCCTGACTCAGTTCCTATCTCCATACCCGGAATACGTACAACAGCTGGCGATGGAGCTGCGAACCTACCTTACAGTACATGAGCCACTGGCCAATGAGTTGATCTGGGATAACTACAATGCGCTGGCTATCGCCTACTCCAAATCAGATAAGCTCAAGGATGCCTTCTGCCACATTGCGGTGTATGCCAAGCACGTCAATCTCGGCTTCAACCGGGGTGCAGAACTCACACCTAACGCCCTCCCACTTCAAGGCAAGGGCAAACTCATTCGACACATTACGCTCAAGAGTTTTGAAGACCTACCGTCAAAAGAAGTCTATGACTACCTGGACCAAGCCATCCTGCTATCTGACACACTCAATCCGAAACTATCCAATATTATCAAATCACCCGAAAGCATGGTGATGTCTATCTCAGAGAAGAAGATCAGGCCTTCTTAGAAAGTCTAAAAAGAGTAAGTTCAACCAAGAGGTACGAGTTTTTTAAAAGACTGTTTAAAGTACTGAAAAACTGTATAGCTATCTGAGAAAACTGTTGCCTCTCCTATATAACCTGGAATCAATTGTCCAGCATATTGTCCCAAATCCAACTCGGTTATTTCTACAGCATATCGATCTGTCTGATCATCTGAAATAGAAATGCGATTCACTTTTCCAGTGATCTTTCCATACCGGTAGTGTGGAAACGCTTCCATATTAATAGACACTCTTTCACCTACCCTGATAAAAGAATAAACATCTTGATCAACGTCAGCAATGAATTTTATAGCGTCATCACCATAGGCTATTCTGGCAACAATTTCGTTAGCAGCGTGCATGGATCGCTTCATACTTAAATAGGTAACGACCCCACTAGTTTGAACTGGGATGATAAGTCGATCATTTTCGATAGTCGCACCTTTACCAAAATAGAGTTCTACTCTAGACCGCAAGTCATTCCACTTATCTTGAAGCTTCCTCTCCTCTTCAAGAGCTTTTGACCTTTTTAAAAGTATCTCTTTTCGTAAATCAGCAACTTCTCGCTTAATATCCCAAAGCTGATTGAGCAATCCAGTTTTTTGAAATATATACTCTGATGTGATCGAGTTTTTTTCGGCTTTTGATTGGAGCAATTGATTGGAACTGTTTTCTAACTCTTGATCTGAGGCCACCTCAAATTCGTTTAACGACGCAACCCTTTGATATTGCTTATCTGCCGTTAGAATCATCGAGTCTAACGTCCCAAGGGCAATATCCTGATAATACTCTATTTCCTGAACCTCATTTTGGATTTGTGATAGCAGAATCTCCCGTTCCTCAGCCTTATTTGTCAAGTTGTTAATCTCAACTTCAATTCTCGGAAGGCTAAAGTCCTGAAAAGTCTGTAGTTCATTTTTCATTCGTCCACTTGCTGAGGCCAACTCCGAGATAAAATCCGAGTGAAGGGCAACTAATCTACTCCCAGGCTCTAAAGTATCGCCTATAGTAACATAATAGTCAACCACTTCTACCGGAGTACTATACTGTAGAAGCATAGACTGACCAGTCGACCATGCGCTAAGAGGGATCTTTGTTGACTTGGGTACTGGAATCAGAAAAATCGCTGTTAATAGAATTAACACCAGCAAAGTTGACAGCAGAACAATACCTTTTAAACCCGATGGTAATATTGAATTGAGTGGCCTAGCATCCTCGCTAAGCAAGTCCTCAATCTTATGTGACTCAACATTTTGAACTTTATTCGAATTTTCGTTTTCCATATTTAAAGTTCTACGTAGTTCATTAACAGCGTATGATACAAGCCTCCCTTTTCAATCAATTCTAAATGAGTACCATGCTCTGCCAATTGTCCCTGATCCATTACAAGAATTTCATCAGAATTCCTAAGCGTGTTTAAACGATGAGCAATTGAAATAATAGTGCTGTGCTTATATGTTTCAAATACCTGAGATAGTAATTCCTTTTCCGATTGCTGATCCAAGGCACTACTGGCTTCATCAAGAATAATGATGCTAGGCTTTCTTAGGAAAAGCTGAGCAAAGGCCACCTTGAGTCGCTCGCCTCCCGATAGCTTTATCCCTGATCCTCCAACTACTGTATTTAGCCCCAAGTAGTTCTTTTGAATAAAATCCATTAACCCGGCTTTTTCAGCCGCCATCAAAATCTGTTGATCAGAAGCCAGCGGGTTGCTGTATTTTAGATTTTGCTTGAGCGTACCATCAAAAATATAAGTGTCTTGCTGTACCATAAAAACTCGTCTCCGTAGTTCTCGCTTACTTAGTCTCCGGAGTTCCTGATTATTCAATAAGATGCTTCCCTGATAATCATTGTACAAACCACATAATATTTTCACCAAAGTTGACTTTCCTGAGCCGTTCCGTCCGACGATTCCCAGTTTCATACCGGCTTTTAGAGAATAGCCAAAATCATCAATCGTAGGATTTTCCTGTGACTTCAGATAGCTGAAGTTGAGTTTTGCTATTTCAATATCGATGGCTTTATGGGATTCTTTGTATCTCAAATTCAGTCGGCCACTTAGTTCCCTTTTCTCTGTTAAGAGATCATTGATTTTATCAACACTCACAGACAAGTCTGTAAAAAACAACCACTGCTGTCTAAAGCCTAACGCCATTCCGCTTACTATTTCAAATAGCGTAATGAATGCCACAAAGGTCCCTAATGTCATTTGATTATTGAATACCTGATAGCTTCCATACCATAATACAACAGCTTGGCACACAAAAAAAAGTGAAGTGGTTACGGTATTAACTTTGATGTACCACTTTTCGGATTTCAGTACTTTATTTAGATTGTGTGTGTAGCTATTCTTCCATTTCCAGTGACCTATCCTCTCTATTCCCAGCAGCTTGACCGTATCGATACCACCAATGAAGTCCATGAATTTACCCAAAGCCTCCTCCGTGGTTTCAAAGATTTCAGATTCTACATATCTAATTTTTGTGGTTGTCAGATAAGCATAGAGCGCATAAAGCACTAGACATCCTAATACAATAAGTCCCAACTGAAAATTGAACGCAACAAGTGCTACCACTAGGATAGGAAGGAATATGATGTCGATCAGGCTTTCAACAACTACAGGATTCAATATATCCCTAATCTTCGTATTCTCATTAAAGCGATTAATGAAGTCTTCCTTTGGATGCCGATCAAAATATGACTTCTCCAAATAGATGAGGTGCTTAAAGAACTTTGAGAAAAAACTATGCTCGAATTCAATTTTGATCTGAGACATCAAGAGGTTTCTCGTATAGGTAAGAAATACCTGCACGATTAGCACAAAAAGTATGGCAAATAATATCAAGTAAAGAAGATTCAGGTTATTGTTAGTCAAAACCTCATCTACGATCACTTGGGTAAAGAAAGGTAGCGCCAAAGACAGGCAAGTAAGAATAAATGAAATGATCACTATTTTGTGAATCACTTTGTTTAAAGAACCAAAAGAAGCTTTGTAGAAAGACTCCCAAACACTTTTCTTTCGCTTATTCCATAGGCCCTCCAACTCCTTAATTTCGTCATTTTGAAATATTGACTTTGAAGGCTTCAACTCCAGTACAATACCAGTCCATCTACTATCAAACTCATCTATCGAGAGTATGTATAAGCCAATGGCTGGATCAGAAATGTAAATTTTATCGCGACTTGCTTTATAAAGAACCACAAAATGGTTTCCATCTACATGTGCAATACAAGGTAGGTGAACCCTATCGAGCTCTTCGAGCTCTAGCTGGTAACCGTTAGATAAGAATCCATATTCCTCGGCCAATTCACCTATGGAGAGCAAATCTGTGCCTTCTTGAGAGATCTCCATTTGCTGGCTTAAAAACTGTCTTACGTCATGATAGCCATAGCTTTTGAAAATGATCGCCAGGCACGTCGATCCGCACTCCATAGAGTCAGATTGAAAAATGTGCGGAAAAGAAGCTAACATATGATTTCTGATATTGCTGTGTGCAGATAAAGTGGTGGTTTAATCCTATAAAACTAGTCAAACCTCAATTCAAACTCATTTCGAATTGAGCCGGATCGACTTGAATCATTCGTCATAGTCAAAATAATGATTAGCATTGACTTATAGGAAGGTTTTGGAGCTAAGGGAAAAATATGCTATTTTCATCATGAAATTTAAACTTATAAAAATGAAGAAAATAGAAAAAGTAGAATTGGCATCTATCAAAGGTGGAGCTAGAAGAAGAGTAAGCAGAGCGGGTGTTGCATTCAGTAAAGCAAGGTTTGTCAATTAATCTGTCACAGTAAAAGCCTAATACAAGACCTCAATTTATTTTAAACTTTAAACGCATACTTATGAAAGAGATTGAAAAACAAGAACTAGCATCTATCAGAGGTGGAGCTAGAAGAAGAGCCAAAAGAGCTGGTTGCGCATTTAATAGGGCGAGATTCGTAGATTGATTCAGTTAAATAAATATTCAACTAAACCAAATTATCAAGATTATGAAAAAGATTGAAAAAACAGAGCTAGCCTCTATTAAGGGTGGAGCTAGGAGAAGAGTCAGAAGAGCTGGTTGCGGATTTAGTAGAGCTAGATTCATAGATTAATTATTGTGAATCTGATTAAATAAAGAAATTATGACTAAAATGGAAAAAGTTGATCTGGCCTCTATCAAAGGTGGAGCTAGAAGAAGAGTAAGCAGAGCGGGTGCTGCATATAGTAAAGCTAGATTTGTCGACTAAACACGCCAGCTGAGAACCGAATTCAAAGAGGTGCTGATCCACCTCTTTTTTTATACGCTTTAAGCTATTATCAAATTCTTTAACTGATAATAGCTTTGCTCAAAAATGTCAAACACCTCGAAAGCAATCAGTTTTATTCTACTGCTCCCAATAGTCCTCGCCAATTAATAGTTCTTCCAGCGTGCCTTCACCGTGCACTTCTTTCTCATGATTGATCTGGTTCACCACGTTATCATCGTAGGTATTTTTTTCAAGGCATTGAAATACGCCAACTGGTCTAGGTAACTCGGGATTATCAACCATACCGGCTAGAATGTAGGCCAACGTGCTGTCCTTTTCGTCATGCACGATCAAATCATTGACGCTGTTGCCATCACTCAAATCCACAACTACAGGGCGAAAACCATCAAGCTTAACTCCCCGATTATGTTCCTTTCCAAAAACCAGCGGTTCACCATGGATTAAGTTGACGGTTTTATCATCGCGCACATCCTTTCTGGTATAGTCATCAAAAGCAGCATCATTGAAAATAAGACAATTTGTATATAGCTCGACAAAGGAAAACCCATGGTGTCGCGCTGCGCGCTCAATCAATATCTGGATATGATTGCGGTCCTTATCATAGCCCCTAGCCACAAAAGTAGCCCCGCTGGTAATCGCCATCTTCACAGGGTCAAATGGGTCCTCTAGCGTACCAAACGGAGACGACTTAGTCACCTGTCCTTTGTGTGAAGTTGGTGAGTATTGCCCTTTGGTCAGACTGTATATCTCGTTGTTGAACATCAACACATTAAGATCTACGTTGCGTCGACAACCATGGATGAAGTGGTTACCACCGATGCTCATGCAATCTCCGTCACCGGTGACCACCCACACCGAGAGGTCTGGTCGAGCTACTTTGAGGCCGGAAGCGATAGCAATTGGCCTACCGTGAATCCCGTGAAAACCGTAGGTCTCCATATAATAAGGAAACCTTCCTGAGCATCCTATGCCTGAAATAAAAGCGATCTTCTCTTTGGGCACGCCTAAGTCAGGCATGAATTTCTGCACGGGATGCAGTACGCCATAGGCACCACAGCCAGAGCACCATCTGACATCATTTTTTGGCTTGAAGTCTTTGGCCGTCAACACGTGCTCTGCTTCTATATGTCCCTGTTCTATTACCGTTTTCATAATACTACTTCTTTACTTACCAGAATTTCCTTAACCTTCTCCACTATCTCTGTTGCTTTGAAGGGCTGTCCCTGCACTTTATGGTATCCAATGATCTCCCTCATATACTTTGCTTGAAGGAGCATTTGCAATTGCCCCATATTCATTTCCGGCAGCAGAATCTGATCATAATTGGAGAATAGCTCTTTGAGATTATCGGGCAAAGGGTTGAGATGCTTAAGATGACAATGAGCTATTTCTAGACCCTCCTCCCCTAGCCGCTGCTGAGCAGTGCTGATGGCGCCATGTGTGCTGCCCCACCCAATGATTAGCAATTGCCCAGAAGACGGTCCCGTGACTGTAGCTTTGGGAATATCATTGGCTATGCCATTGACTTTGTCCGCTCTCAACTCTGTCATGCGTTGATGATTTTTTGCATCGTAGCTTACCTTGCCAGAGCCTGCCTCTTTCTCCAATCCTCCGATTCTATGCTCCAGTCCTTTCATTCCTGGTGATACCCATGGTCGGGCTAAAGTCTCAGGGTTCCTGTCGTATGGTCGGAAGTGCTCCTTATCAGGAATGACGGAATCAGTGGTCAATTCCGGTAGGTCCTCTGGCCTGGGAATCTTCCATGGCGCAGAACTCTGGGCCAAATAGCCATCCGTAAGTAAGAGCACAGGTGTCATATACTTGATCGCTAGCCTTGCTGCCTCCAGCGTCATCTCGAAACAATCCGCAGGTGTGCTTGCCGCTAGTATCGGCATGGGCGCCTCACCATGCCTGCCAAACATCGCTTGATATAAATCTGACTGTTCCGGTTTAGTGGGCATGCCGGTGCTAGGTCCGGCCCTCATCACGTCTACGATAATGAGCGGTAGCTCCAGCATCACAGCCAGTCCCATAGCTTCAGCCTTCAATGACAGGCCAGGGCCTGAGGTGGTAGTCACCGCTAAACTTCCTCCGTAAGCAGCACCGATCGCGCTCGTGATACCCGCAATCTCATCCTCGGCTTGCATGTGCTTGATGCCAAACCTCTTATAGCTGGAAATAAACTGTAGTATCTCTGTCGCTGGAGTAATCGGGTAAGAGCCAAGAAACAGTGGCCGTTTGGCCTGCTCGGCCGCTGCGACTAGCCCGATGGCCACTGCATGATTTCCTGTGATATTGCGGTAGTAACCCTTCCCAAATGACTTACTCTTGAGGACGAACTGATTGGTCACAAACTCCTGCTTCTGACCATACTGGTTACCTAGTGTAAATGACCGTTTATTGATCGTAGCTGCTTCCTCATTCTTAGCAAATTTTTGGTCAATCCACTTTTCAAGACGCTCCAAGGGATGATCCACTAGCCAAAATAGGATACCCAAAGCAAAGAAGTTTTTGGATTTTTTGAGCGCTTTTGGAGAATAGCCCAACTCCTTAAGCTCTGTCCTGATTATGTCATTCATGGACACTGAAAGCACTTGATACGCTTGCAATGAAGTATACTCAAGCGGGCTGACCACATACTCAGCTAACTTCAGGTTTCTGCTATCAAAGCCATTCGCATTAGCGATTATTATGCCTCCTTTCTTGAGTTGACTGAGGTTGACTTTCAGTGAAGAAGCGTTCATAGCCACTAAGACATCCACCTCATCGCCGTGCGTAGAGATTTCTTTGCTACCTAGTCTAACCTGGAAGGCACTGACACCATAGAGCGTCCCCTCAGGGGCTCTGATTTCAGAAGGGAAGTCTGGAAAAGTGACAAGATCCATTCCGGCGCTAGCCAGTACATCAGAAAATTTCTTGCCTATCAACTGCATGCCGTCACCAGAGTCACCCGCAAAGCGAATGGTCAGTTCGGACACCTCTTTTTTTGAGTGTTCCATAGTCATTTGGGTTAATCCTTTGATGAAGATTTCTTGAGTAGAAGTAGCTCTTGAAATCCCATTGGCCATAGTTAATCCATTACCACGGTAAGAAATATGACATTAGGCAGTCAGAAAGCTAATATTCGGAAGGTCTGAATTAGTCTTCCAAGCGTGAGCGTGACCCTTGTTCGATGGCACCCTAAGTATATCCAGATCTACCAGCTCCGTAACGTACGTTAAAATGAGTATCAGGCCCGGTTTGCCAATTTCTTGAAGTTTCTATTTTCTCTAAAGTGAACCTAGCACTCAATCTAAATGGTCTTCACGGGAATAATGATCGATCCAACAGGGCGGCTCGCGGTTTCAAGTATCAGTACTTCTCCAAAGTACCCGCTGGCCTATTTTTCTCAATATGCTCTGCCATCTTGTAAATAAGTTCTACTTGGGAATACGGTCGCCAGCTATGCCCCTTTTGCTTCGGCCCATAGGTGACCGTCCCATTGTAATATGGGTTTTTGGTGCTCTCCAGGAACTCTTCCATATGATACACACCCTGGTTGAGGTAGAAATTATCCATATGACCAGTAATGATGTTCAGCTTGCCCACCAGCTTAGGACCTACCTCGGACCAATTCTTCTCTAAATAGTACCTGAGATCAAAATTTTCCTTCCAATACTCTGCAACCGTCGAATCCATTTCTCCTGTTCTCTTGTTGAATAACGGCTTAAAATATCCATCGTCACCAATAGGCCCGTATACTGCACTCCAGATGTCCAGCTGCTGGCCAGACCGCCCTTTGGTTCCATTGACCAATTCCATCCTATTACGTTGTTCAGAAGTCAGCACGGCTTCTGCCGTTTCTGGATTTCTTGTATTGATAGTGGGAACCCTATACCACTCATGCTGCTTGTAAAAGGCGTTCTCATCCTCATAGATATTGATGCCTTCCACATTTCTGAAATCTAAGGGATCTGGTGCGAAGGACCAGGTACCACCATAAAAATCAGGGTAAAGCACTTGCAAGGCAAAACTCTCCCACCCTCCTGTAGATCCGCCGGTAAGAAGTCGGGCCCAGGATTTGGAAATTGTCCTGAATTCTTGCTCTATTTTGGGAATCAGTTCTTGGTGTATCGCATCTCCATAGGGCCCGTTGTTTACACTGTTTACAGCATAGCTATCATCAAAATAGGGTGTCGGATGTTGAATAGTGACTGCCAAAAACCTTGGAAACTCATCAGATGTCCAGCTTTGGTACAATTCGTTTTCAGGATCTTCTTGAAACCTCATCGGTGGCCTCAGAGAGAAATGCCCTTGCTGATATATGGTGGGATAGTATGCATCAGGATTGTCTTCGTATCCTTTTGGAAGAAGGATGGTCGCTCCCAAATACATGGGCTGTCCCCAAAATTCAGTGAGTATATCGCTTTGGATTTTTATTCTCTTCACCCACTCTGTATCCTCAGGTACCTCAATCGGAGGGATTTCATTGTTCGCAACTAATTCGATGGTACGGTCTTCACCTGGGTCAATGGTCACTTTCATTACATCACTGTATAGATTTCCCGGTGAGCGTCTCCAGTTCTGTCCTTCCCATTGATCATTATGTAGCCAAATGGTATGGCCATCAGCGCGCTTAAACTCAGTGTATTTGCTTACGACAGCCTGAATGAAATAGGTGCCTTTTGGTAGATCCTTGAGCCATTCGATCGGATACCCCAGGGTTTCATTGGTTATTTCGACCTGGGAACCTGCAGATAAGTTTTCGAAATCTTGTCCAAAGACTTGAACACCATACCTACCTACTTGTAGGCGTGGCTCCCGCTCATCCTCTCTAGCTATACAGACAAACATGCGACCCGTAAGTGGCCCTTCACTTAACTCTTCCGGAAAGGATAATGAAAAACTAAGCCCACTAGTACTCCCTTGAGATGAAAACCCAAAAGAGGCAATAATAAATAGGGACAGAAGTAGGTGGTAAATAGCTTTCATAGGATGATAGTTTGAAGTCAATATAGTTTTTTGACATGAATCATCCACTTGCCTTTACACCAAGGGTTATTGGCGGTTAGTCTGTGCCTTCTTGACGCATTCTATTTATTTACTCAATTCCATAGTACTGAGCCTGCAAAAGTAGAAAAATTTGAGTTCGCATATCAGTTTGCTGTGGGTGCGCCTTGTGACTAGCGCCCAACTAAAATGAGTATGAGCCCCAGTGGCTAGAAGCACCAGAAATTCTGGTTTGCATTGCTCTTTCAAAATGCTTAGTTCGCATATTCATTTTTAGTGATTGTTATGTTTTGTGTCTTCAAAATATGTTATAAAACTAAAAAATAAATTAGATTTTAAAGATTATAAGACAATTTATTGATTAGAAATGCCAGCCTCTTGCATAAGCTGAAGTCCATAACTTCTAATACGCTCAATGATAGGAATCGCCTCTTTGCCTTTTTTTGTGATTGAATATTCTACTTTAGGTGGAACGACTGCATAGACTTCTCTATGAATAAAGCCGTCCGCTTCCAGTTCACGTAGCTGTGTAGTTAGCATCTTATCCGATATGTGAGGAATATCTTTTTTCAGTTCGCCAAATCGAAATATCCGTTGATGAAGACGCCAAAGGATGGGCATTTTCCATGTACCTCCAATTCGATCCATCGCAAACTCTACGGGATTGTAGTATCGCTTACCATTGTATAAAAAGTCAGGCATTGGAATGTATTTTAAATTTCATGGTCAAATAAAAGCTCATTTAAATGAATTTTATTCAAACTTACCAAAAAGTAAGTATAGTACTTAATTGTAAGTAAAGTATCTAAAGGAGGTACCCTTCGTATTTTCGATTATGAATTACAAAAAACATAATCATGAAACAAAGTATAAGTAAGCTTATAGGCTTAATATTCGTTTTCACATCATTATTCAGCTTTGCTCAGCACAATGCTGGTAATAGCGGAAAAATTTTAATGATTGTATCTAATCCAGCGGTTAGCGAGCAGACTGGCTGGCCGATTGGGGTCTGGGCATCTGAGGTGACGCACCCATACTGGGAGTTTTCCGAGGCGGGGTACACCGTAGAGTTTGCTAGTCCCGAAGGCGGAGAAGTCAAATTTGATGGCTTTAGCCTTCCTGATGATGCAAGTGGCTATTCGGCATTTGATTACATCTCCAGAGGATTTCTTGCAGATCCATCGAAAATGGAATTGCTGAAAAATACCATCAAGATTTCTGATGTGAATCCAGATAACTATAAAGCGATCTTCGTTTGCGGTGGTCAGGGGCCGATGTACACTTTTTACAACAATGAAGCATTACATCAGTTCTTTGGAGAATTTTATGCAACAGGAAAACCAACCGCTGCTATCTGCCACGGTACCAATATCTTGTTAAAAGCTAAAGTACCAGGCACTAATCGTTTGATTGTTGACGGAAAAAAATGGACAGGGTTTGCTTCTTCTGAAGAGCAATATGCCGACAACTATGTAGGCATGCAGATTCAGCCATTCAGAATTGAAGAAGAGGCCAAGAAGATCGAAAATACAACTTTCGTTACCGCAGCACCATTCTCTTCTTTCGCATTAGCAGACGGAAATCTGATTACAGGTCAGCAACAGAATAGTGGCGCAGAAGCAGCAAAACTTACGATTGAAGCACTCGAAAAGGACAAGAAGAGATACCCTACCTATGTGTTGGTACATGGTGCGTGGGCAGACGAAAGTGCATGGGGATTTGTTCGCAATCAACTAGCTGTCAATGCCAACGTGGAAGTGGTAAACTTACCAGCGCATGGAGTTGAGCTAACGCCCGCTGGTGAAGTCACATTGCAGGATTACGTAAATACGGTAAAATCGGTCATTGAAAAGTACGATGGAAAAGTGAAGTTGGTAGGACATAGCATGGCAGGAGTGGTAATCTCGCAAGTTGCTGAGCAAATTCCGAATAAAATCGAAAAACTGATCTATGTATCAGCGTATCTTCCTCAAAATGGAGAAGACCTTTTGAGCATCTCCAAAAAGGATAAAGAAAGTAAAGTAGGTGAGGCATTGGAATTTACCGTGGACTATTCAGCCGCAACCATAAAAAAGAACGTGATTGTTCCAGCGGTTTGTGCCGATTGTCCGGACTATATGAAAGAGGCATTAGTTAAATACCATAAGGCAGAGCCGACCAAACCTTTGGGAGAAAAAGTTACTTTGACAGCTAAAAAGTTTGGTTCTGTGCCTAAGTATTACATCCATACCACTAAAGATCAAGCAGTAGGATACGACTTACAGCAAGCCATGGCAAAGGCTAATGGAAAGGTAAAAGAGACATATAAGCTGGAAACTTCGCATCTTCCATTTGTGGTGGATCCAGCTGGATTCTTATCCATTCTTAGTGAAATTAACTAGCAAGACTTGGTGACTTAAGGTATATCCTGAAGTCACCATTTTTTAATTATGAGAAGCCTTTTTATCATCTTTTTATATGCTTCCTCTTTTGTCTCATTCGGACAAATCAATGAAAGCGATACCAGCACCTTTCAGCTACAAACAAGGTTGAGTGGTTCTATTCAATCAGGCAATGTGGAGTTGGTGCGTATTTTAGGATCGCTGGACGTGTCAAGCAGACTGAATGATCACTTCGTTTTTAAAAGTCAGAACAATTATTTGCTTCAGAAGTTTTCGGGATTTAAGGCAGATGAAGATGTTTTCTCTCGCAATTTTTTCTACTACAAACCTGAAAGAAAAATATATCCTTATGCGATCGGATTCATCTCTACCAACTTTAGGCGGGAGATTGAGCAACGAGCATTTCTAGGTGGAGGCCTAACTTATCAGTTGATTCGAAGGCCTGGTCACAACCTAAAGCTTTCAGGTAATGGCAACTTTGAGCGCACGCGTTTTGAGGAAGCTGACTATAACAAAGAGCAGTTTAATGGGAACCAGCAGATTGATCAGTGGATGTATTCGTTGTACATAACTGGATTTCATTCTATCATTAAAAATGAACTATCGCTGGTTTATGAAGGATATTGGCAGCAGGGTTTTGAAGAATCAGATATCAGCAGATATCACTTTTTGATTGGCGTCAATCTGGTAATTTGGAAAGGGTTGGCTATGCAATCACGAATCAACTACACCTACGAAAACCTGATTGTTGAATCAAACAGACAGAAAGATTTACTTTGGACATGGGGATTGAACTATCATTATAAAAAAGGGTAATAAAAATGAACATCGCAATCATAGGAACGGGGAATGTAGGTGGAGCTTTGGCTACCAAGTGGGGTTTTAAAGGACATCAGATTAATCTTGGTGTTCGTGATACCACAAATTTTAAGGGAAAAGCACTTCTGAAAAATCTCAACACTACAGTATTTCCAATACTGGAAGCCGTAGAAAAATCAGAGATTATTTTATTAGCTACCCCCGCCATGATGGCTGTTGAAGTCACCAAATCACTTGGTAAGACTAGTGGCAAAATCATCATTGATTCTATGAACATCATTAGAGGAAATGGACCTGAAGGATTCAGTAATACTGCTGATGCAATCCTGGCGAATACCGCTACTGAAGATGTGGTCAAGTGCTTCAATACTACGGGTTTCAACAACATCTCAGATACAAAATATGGCAAATATTCGGTAGACATGTTCATGGCAGGCAATAGCGAAAAAAGTAAAGCGATAGCTCAACAACTTGCCTTGGACGCAGGGTTTGAAGCTTGCTACGATATTGGTGGAAATGACAAATTTCAGCTGATGGAGCAGTTTGCCTGGTTTTGGATCAACCTGGCTATGGTGCAAGGCGAAGGAAGAGAAATGGCTTTTAAACTTTTGAAACGTTGAATTTTTCTGCACTATAAAACATAACGACCAGCTAAGCACAGTCGGCTCAGCCTTTCGGATATCTCAAATGTATCTGTTCTTGATTCCCTTTACAAATAACTAAGTAAGCCGATTGGGCTTAGCGCCTGTTATCTGCTTTGTTTTTCAGGAGGAATATAAAAGTTTCTAAGGTTGCTGATACCTATAGTTTTGCCTTTAAGTTCAGGATTAATAGCGTCCATGTGATTCTTCAGTTGTTCAATCTCATGTTCAGGTGCTTGATAGTAAATCTTTTCTAGCTTGTTGGCATTGCTAAATATGTCTTGATCTACTGACCAGTTAAAAGAAGGGAAAGAGTAGCCTACAATTACAAGTATTTCTGTGTCGGTAATAATCTCTTTTGCTAGAGTTCGTGTTTGGTTCGTTACTCCTTCGTTCTCCCAAGCGAAGGCAAAAACAGGGTTGTTGAATGCTCTGTGATAGTTTTTCTCTAGTAATTCTATTAAAAAATGAATATTCTCAGTATTTAAGTGATGTTTGTTGAGATCGAATAAGTTAGTCAGTCGAGAGCTGCCATATGAATCTAGTAATCCCGCTGTACCGTTTAGCTTTAGAACGCAGAATTGATTTATGTCAATCTGTTTTTGCTCAGATGGAAAAACTCGTAATTCTTGTTGTACCATTTCAAGGCTGTATTGAGAAAATCTTGAAAAGGAGAACTCTAGTTGCATGTCGTAATTCCATGAAAGCACTCTAACGTTTTCAGGCAATTTCCTAGAATGGTCAGTGTATTCGCCCCAAAAAGTTCTGTATCGTTTGTCTAGGGGATTTTTAATTAATTCGAGAGTTTCGAAGTTTAACGGAATGCTGTCTTGTTCATCAAGATAAATCTGAAAATCTTCGGGTTTCACTAGCTGTTCAAATATCAAGTAACTGCTTAAAAGAGCTTTTAAATGAAGTAGCTTTCGGTGTTCGTTAGAGTTGGACAGTTCCTTGGCATATGCATCAATCGAAGTGCTTTCCTTTTCAGCTTTTAAGAGTTTATCAAGTTCAGAAATAAATTGAGGAGCAAAGTCTTTCGTAATTATGCCTTTCCTTAAAGCTGTTTTGAGAAAACATGAGAAAGCGTTCATTCGCTCACTCATTGTAGCCAATAATGGCAGGCTATGAAAACTCGCTCCTGCACCAAATAAATACGTAATTTTTTTCATTCAAGAGCTGACATTTTCAGGTGGCACTCATTGCAGATAACAACGCGCTATGCACACCTTTGTGGTGCATACTACGGTTATATTTATTCCTAATTTAATGAATTTTTCAACTGTTCAAATCCATCAGTTGTATCAAGGCTGTATGGCTCAGCCTTTTTGCTCTGGTAAGCTCTAACAGTAGTTTGCTCCTACCTCAAGGCCGTCTCAGACGCTTATCACTGTACGATCTGCCGTTGTGTTACCCTATGTTGACCAAGACCCAATCTCAGAAAGGTGATTTAATCACGTAAAACTATCATTTGACGTAGACCGTCTTGTGGTTCAGGAACTCCATCATACCGTCTTTAGCTAATTCTCGTCCATAGCCTGATCGCTTAGTACCTCCAAAGGGTAAACGAGGATCTGATTTCACCAATTCATTGATAAAATAGGCACCATCACTCACATGGTGAGACATATCCAGTGCTTTCTGAATATTGGTAGTACATACCGTGACCCCCAACCCGTATTTGGACATTTCAGATAACGCAAAGGCTTCTTCTATATCCTTGGCCCTAATCATTGCTGCGAGTGGCCCAAAGGTCTCTTCATCAAATGCCGGCATACCAGGGGTCACGTTACCCAATACAGTAGGTTCGTGGTAACATTCCTTTTGCTGACCACCGCAGAGTAGCTCAGCGCCTGCTGCAACGGACTTTTTCACTTGAGCCTGCAGCTGATCAGCGAGATCTTTGCGCGCTAATGGCCCCACTTTGGTAGCGTCATCCATCGTATCACCTGACGGTAGCGCCCTGACCGCCGCTGTGAATTTAGAAACGAACTCATCATAGACTCCTCCCACCAAAATAAAGCGCTTAGCGGCAATACAACTCTGACCACAGTTCAGCATTCTCGCCGTGATGGCTGTTTGCACAGCCTGGTCAATATCCGCATCTTCCCAAACGATGAAGGCATTGTTTCCACCAAGCTCGAGCAATGACTTCTTGATATACTTACCTGCAATTTCGGCTACTGAAGATCCAGCTCTTTCACTTCCAGTGAGTGTCACAGCCTTGATCGCATCGTGAGCAATAATACTCTCTGTCTGGTCATGGTGTACGATGAGGTTTTGAAAAACACCTTCTGGAAAACCTGCTCTTATGAAAACTTCTTCGATCTGTTTAGCACAGCCAAAAACATTGGGCGCATGTTTGAGCATTCCGGTATTGCCAGCAGTCAATGTAGGAGCGGCGAATCTAAACACCTGCCAGAAAGGAAAATTCCAGGGCATTATGGCCAGAACACAGCCCATTGGCTCATGCTTTACGAAGCTTTTTTGAGCGTCCGTCTCAATGATATCATCGGCCAAAAATTCAGCGGCATGATCCGCATAATAGTCACAGACCCAGGCGCATTTGTTGACCTCAGCCCTGGATTCAGAAATAGGCTTGCCCATCTCCAGTGTTATCATCTCGGCATACTCCTCCACATTATCTCTCAGTACCTGACCAGCTTTCTTCATCAACTGAGCTCGCTCTCTAAGCGGAACAGCTCTCCATGTCTTGAAAGTTTCTTCTGCCTTTTGCAGCATAGCTGCTGTTTCAGCTTCTGTTTGAGAGGTGTACTGGCCTACTTCCTGACCGTTATAAGGGTTTATGCTTTTGAATTCCATACTAGTGTTTACCTCGAGCGATAGAGGTTTTATTTTGATTATAGATGATTAGTTTTTTTCCTTCGATAAATGAATCAAAGGATTGTACCACAGATTCATTTGGCCAATGTAACTGCACCTTTCCTTCGATGGGTTGGTAAACTGCAGTATAGAGCGTTCCAAAGCCATCAGAATACTCTGAATTGTGTAGGGGTTTCCGTAGAAAAGCCTGCGTTAAGTCCTCTCCACCTACTCCATTAAGAAGTAAATTTTTCAGGCAGGAGGCTCGCTCTACTGTCTTATTAATATTTCCCGCCCACTCAATGGGACCCTGATGATTGGTGGCCAATGGAATACCCGTTACTACGGGTGACTTATCGGGTGCTATCTGGATCGTCTTTATCAACCCTCTGCGATCAGTCACGGTCACATTGTACGACATATGCGATGGTACTCGCAGGAGTACATCGACTGCTTCCTCTACCGTGCTACAAAACTCAAGTATATAGCGCAGAATAAATGGAATACCGAACCCATACCCAACCACACTCCGTCCGCCAAAAGTCAGCGAGATGGCCAGGCCATCTTCATTCATTCCATCCAACACTCCTAATAGACAATCACTATTGGCGATCACTTTCTTTCCATGCCACCTTGTCATCAATAATGTGCCCTCAAAGAGACCAACATGATAATCGTAATTACGAATTAACTGAACAGTCTGCTGTGTAGAAACTACTTGTGAGCAAGCACTGGAATAAGCTGGTGGTTGAAAACCAGTCAGGAAAGCTACCACATCATCTTCAGCTCGTACAAGACGACACAAGTGGTCGTGCGTATCGACCATCTCTGGCATGTACTTTCTCAGTGCTGCGAGTGCGATGGATCTTTCTGGTGGTCGACCCGATTCATTCAACCATTTCTGATAAGCCGGCCATCTTTCGAAGAACAGTTTTTGCCACTTGAAATCTGCTACTGGTTCATTGATAGATATAAAATGGCGCTGCATACATCTCAATTCTTAAAGAATTGACCTCTTCATTTGTTCAATAAAAATTCAATGCGCCTGCAGATGCCAAACGCATTGAAAATAACTACTTTGTCAGACTACCTATGAGTACTGGCTGCTCCCTCTTATCCTCAATGAGTTGAGAGGCATACTGAGCTCTTATGGCAGCAATCCAGCTTTTGGCCCGCGGGGTAAGCTTGAAATCCTTTGTCATCATTCGACCTCTCGATACGATAATCCCTAAATCAGCACCATCATATAGGTAATCCCCTTTTTGAGTGATACGGAGGAAGAAGGCTTCTTGCTCACTTTCAACTGCTCTACGGTGAGTATCCATCCTGTCGAATAGGATATGTCCATTGTCAAACATATGCCAAATACCTGAGTCTGGTGCGGCCGTCACGTACTCAATAGTATCTTCTGTATGCTTTACGATGAGTTGACTCCATGTATCTAGATTTTCCTGCTTAGCCCATCGAGCATTGATCGATTTGATATTGAGATCATAATCCACATTCATCCATTCCAGTATGTGGAAGAGATATAGTGGCGCATCCGCTAGCGCAAATACCGCATGGTTGGTAATGGAGCTCGCCCCTGTTACTCTCGGATTAAGTTCCCCCAAATAAATCTCTCCATTGTCCTGATCAATCAAATAATCTAATTCGAAGTAGCCTTTGTAGCCTTCCTGCCTCAATTGATCTCCAAAAAGTTGTGTGTATTTAGATGCTTTCTTTCTCAGCTGAGGAGTAAATGCATCAGGAAAGATCTCATTGCCGCACCAGCCGCCTTTATAAGGAGTCAGTTCTTTGAAGCCTACTAATTCGGTCATCAAAGGCGCTACAATTGTACCATGTCGTGTCACACAAGCCTCAATAGCAGAGCCTCGGCAATTGATGCGCTTCATGACTTTTACTTCTTTCTCTTGCTCTATTTCCTCGGCGTACTTTTTATACTCCTCTTCATTGGAAATGAAAAAGGTAGTATGTCCCGAATCTCCAAAAGGGGTTTGTATAACCAGATCTTTACCAAGGCCCTTAGACACCTCACATAAATGTTTGTAGTTCTTGACAGGAGTCAAAACGTTAGGTACACATGGCACTCCTGCTTTCTCAGCAATACGATTGGTATTGACCTTATTATCCATGAAGGTTCGCATCTTGGCAGATGGCATGATGACCTCAAGCCCAAGCTTTTTCGCTAGTTTCTCAGTCTTCTCATCAAACATGAGAAACATTACTTTACCTGCTTTGCCACCCTTCTTTCTTGACTTGATATATGACTGTACTTCAGGATGCTGTAGAAGGTAATTGTTGATATCCTCTATACTTTGAAACTCATCATGTGGTATTTCCTCCTTAGGAGAAAAGACATTAGGATGAAGTCCAGCAAAGCACTCTATGTGACAGATAAACTTAAATCCTTTGATCCACTCATCAGCACCCAGCAAATTGAAGTTGGTAGCACTGATGAAATAGATCGGCTCTTCGTTTTTGTAGAAGTACCTTCGGATGTCTGCTACGCCGTTGAGGTTAGCAGCTTTGGCTTTAGCTACCCTTGTCTTGGCAGCTGGAGTTTTGGTAGACTTTACGCTCATGATTTTATAATCTTAATTTTCTCTTTCTATTATTTCTTCTTTGCTCTTCCTATGCTCCTACCGCCCATGGCAGTGGCTGTTTTTTGACGGTTGAGTACACTCTCACGAAAAACTCTTAATCCTAGATCAGCTCGATATCCATGAATCTCCGTAACGTCAAGGGCCAACATGAACCTGATAATCTCCTCACTTACCACCTGACCCGGCACCAACACAGGAAATCCTGGTGGGTAAGGAATAACAAATGAAGACGCTACCAACTCCTTGCCTCCTTGAATAGCAGCCATACAATCCTGAATAGAGATATACTCACAGTTCTCCTCGTTGTAAGCCAAGAAATAGGCGGCCCGCAGATTACCTCCTGGTACGCCAGGCACAGCTTGGAATGACATATTGAATCTACTAAAGTCAGGCAGTGGTGGGACATCCTCTGTCATTGACTTAATTCTCAATCTGGCGATTTCACTTTCGCGCTTATTCAGTGACCCGAACTCCTCTTCTAGCTGTCCTGCTATCTTCAATAAGACCTTACTCAAATAAGCGACACTACTACTCGTGGTGCCTATGTTAGTCATGAAAAGCACAGAATTTCTGGAAGTCTTATTGATCTGGATGTTGTACTGATCCATCAGGTACTTATTCTTGAAAGTATCTCCGTCTATGCCAGTTCTGCCTATGAATAATGTGATTTTGGTAGGATCAAGCATAAACTCATCTTGCTCCCAAGCTTCCTCCATGCGATTCCAACCTGTGGTGGCATCATAGTATTCTGCAAGACCGCTTTCACGGTACTGATCAGGTATAAAATCCTTCAAAGTAAGTACATCGAAGTACTTACTCAGCAAAGGATTCCCGATTACTTTTGCGCGGAGTACCATCGCCAACTCAATACTCTTCTCGACCATCTCATACCCTTCAAACTGAGCCTGTCTCCTGCCAACATCCAAAGATGCAAGCATTTGATAGTTCGGCGAGGTGGAAGTATGGGTCATGTAGGCCTCCAGGAATGTGCTTTCTGATTTCTTTCTGAAATCCTGATCCCAAATATGGATCATGGAGCCTTGTCGAAAACTACTAAGTGTCTTGTGCGTGCTGTGTGTTGAATATACTCTAATCCTGACCTTGTCTGGATCCGGCATAGTAGGTTCTCCCCCACTTTTTAATTTCTTGATGTGCTCTTGATAGTGCTTTCTGTATTCAGGGCTTTGAAACTTACGGGCGAGCGTCTCAGCACTAAACATTCCTGTTCGCTGCTTATAAGTATAAGTGAAGCTCGCAAAGGCAAACCAGGCTTCATCCCAGAGAAAAACCATATCGGGCTTGATGGCCAACACCCTCTCCATGACCCGCTGGACATTATATACCAATCCATCGAAGGTGCAATTGGTAAGGAGTAACATCTTCACCTTACTGAGTCTTCCGGCAGCCTTGAGTTGCAATAGCTTTCCTAAGATTTGTTCCAATGGAACAGCTCCGTACATCGAGTATTTCTCGATAGGATACGAGTCCAAATACACGGGATAGGCACCAGAAAGCACCAAACCATAATGGTGTGATTTATGACAATCTCGGTCAATCATGACCAAATCACCGGGTTCAACCAACGCTTGCACCACTATCTTATTTGCGGTAGAGGTGCCATTAGTAACAAAGTAGGTGCGCTGTGCTCGGTAAGCCTTTGCAGCCATCTCCTGTGCCTTTTTCAGTGGGCCAGTTGGTTGGAGTAATGAATCCATACCGCCTGTTGTAGAGGAAGTCTCCGCCAAAAACATGTTTCGGCCATAGAAATCTCCAAAGTCCTTGATCCACTTTGATTTGAACACCGAGTTGCCTCGGGAGATGGGCATAGCATGAAATATTCCGGTAGGCTTCTGACTGTACTCTTTCAGCGCACTGAAAAATGGCGTGTGATGCCTTTCCCTTATGCCGCGTATGATGGCCAGGTGCAATTCCTGCAAGTCCTCCTTGCCGTAGTAAATGCGGCGAAAGAGCTGCAACGTGCTGTCTTTAAGATCAGTCAGTACTGTATCGGTCACATAGTAGGTATCTAGCTCAGGCCTAAACTGCTTGATCAATTCCCCTAATCTTGGGCCAAGGTCGGCCTCCGGCGTAGCATTGAAATCAATCTTTAAAACATTTTGAATATATGGCTTAATCAAGGCCGAAATATTCGAAGAGCGATAAGATGGCGCATAGCGAATGACCACCGCTTGAATGTTGTGATTGAAGAATAGTGCAATCAGCGCATCTTGAAAAGAATGCTGCACTATGATATTGTAATTAAACTCATCACTGGGGTCATGGAGATCCCTGACCTTCATATGCAAAGCTGTCTCATCAGCAGTGCTCAGATCTTCCAGAAAGAGTACCTCAAAATAGTTCTTCTTAGAGGATGTTAATTGCTCGGCATTATCATCCAATTCAGGTTGATCGCCCTCGATTTCAATGGAGACATTGTCATTGCCCATGTACTCGTCACTCACTAGCTGTCGCGTCAGCTGGGTCACCTTGTTGGCTAATGCCGCATGCTCTTTCCTCGCTAGTGCATTGATAAGTTTATCTATTGTTCCCTTACCGGGAATCGCGAAATACTGTTCAACAGTTTTAAGGTCCTTGAGCAAGGATTGAACCTTTTCCTTGTGCTGAGTCTCATTCGCTGATCCTCTCCTGCAATGAGAGAGATCTACTGTTTCATTTTTTAAGGCATTCCAATGGTCAAGTCTTAGTTGGCCTATGCTATAATACGGTGCACTTACTGCTTTCTTCTTTCCTGGCATCTTAAGCTTGTGAATGTAAAGCGAGGCGGTTGCCTTCGCTATCAATGAAAAGCGCGAAATAACCTGAATCTTCGTCGATGAGCGTTTTCGGAAGTACAACGCGCCCTCCTGCAGCCTCAATATTGTTTAGGACCAGGCTCAAATCTTTACCGCCATTGAGATATACCAATGGCCCAACTTCGCTTGGAATACTCCCCTCACCCATCACAATAGCCCCACCAATACCCTTGTCTGCGGGAAAGAAAGCCATAGCATAATTGTTGGCCTCTGTGATTTCCATTTCAAGACCATAGATGTGATTGTAAAAGGATACCGCCCTCTGAATATTGAGGGCCGGTATTTCAAACCAATTCACATAGTCCTTTAGTTGCTTAGTCGGTTTACTCGATGAGGTAGATCCCATTTCTTCTTACTTTTCTATTTACAGTTGATTGACGCCTTTGTATCCCAATGGCTGATCTTTCTTAGTTAAATCGCCCTCTTTCTGTCTTAGCTCCGTTAGCGTCTTCAATTTGGTTGGCTTATGAAGCGGACCCAGTGAGTCCAGATATGGAAGTTTAGCGCCCTTCTCATAGATGTGGAAATCACCGATGTGGTCTCTAAAACTCTTTAAAGGTTGGCCGAGCCTTAATAAGCCAAGCTCTCGGCTTCTTTTTACGCGTTCTATGTCTAGTTCTATGGGTATTATTTCTTCCGTACTACCTGCCTGATACAATACACGTCCGTCAGGCCCGCATACAATCGAGCATCCACTACCTCCAGTGTCCAGGCCGTTCACGTCAAAGAAATAACATTGATTGACGGTAGCCATTGCTCTAGCGATTGACAGCTCGGTCTCTCGGTCTATAGTTCCTGTCATCGTAGGGTGAAGGATCACTTCCGCACCCATGACGGCTAGTGTCCGCACTGTCTCTGGAAACCACATATCATAGCATATAGAGATGCCGAAGCGACCTATATCGGGTACATCAAACACACAGAATTGATGACCGGGTGTAACTCCCACTTCATATGGGTAGAATGGAAACATCTTGCTATAGCGCGTGACCACTTCCCCATGTGGGTTAATCACCGAGGCGGTATTGTAAATAAGGTCTCCGCGCTTCTCAAAAATAGAGCCTGGTATCAACCAGATACCGTACTTCTTAGCCATCTTTTGCATTTCCTGTTCAAACAGGCCAGGCACTTCTTGCGCAGTGTGGATAAGCGGACCAAAAGCACATAATTCACTAAATACCACCATATCTACCCATGGATAGAGATTCATAGTGATATCGAGTTTCAGCTTCATCATTTCCACATTGGAATAGGTCGCTGACACCTTCATTTGTACACCAGCAATAGAGAATGGCTTCATTTAACTGTCTTTAGTATTGTTTAAAATGGCTTGCTCAAGGATGTCTAACCCTTTGTGTAATTGATCATCAGTAATCACCAATGGAGAAAGTATGCGGACAATATTTTTATAAGTACCCGCGCTTAGGATAATCAACCCATTGGCAGCACATTCCTTTACTACTTTTCCGCAGAGATCAGCATTGGGTTGTCTGGGATCGTTGTTTTTCACAAATTCAACAGCGATCATGGCGCCCTGTCCACGTACATCCCCTATATCTGGGCATAGGTTTTTTAGATTATTCAGCCTACCGGTAATGATATTGCCAACATCAACACCACGCTGATTCAAGTTGATATCCTTCATATACTTAATGGTAGCTGATGCGGCGACACAGCTTATTGGGCTACCAATATAGGTACCACCAATCGTACCTGGGGCGGCTGCATCCATCACCTCAGCCCTGCCCAATACTGCAGCTATGGGCAATCCAGATCCCATTGACTTAGCATAGGTGCTGAGGTCTGGCACAATGTTGAAGTTTTGCCAGCTCGCCCATTTGCCTGTTCTCGCAAAGCCACTTTGAATCTCATCTACGATCAGCATGATCCCATGCTCATCGCAAAATGCCCATAGACCTTCCAGATACCTCGCTGGAACCACATTGAAGCCCCCTTCACCTTGCACTGGCTCTATGATAATGGCAGCAAGGTTGTTGGGGTCAATTAGATTTTTCTCGCTTGCGCGTAATCTCCTTAGCTCCAAGTCGACAAACTCATCCATTGACCTTCCATCGCTGTACTTGTAGAAGTTAGGGAATGGCAAACGATAAACTTCCGGAGCAAATGGACCGCAGTTGGTTTTATACCCAACCTTACTGGTAAGTGTCATGGCCATCATCGTCCGGCCATGATACGCTTCAGTGAAACACAAAACGGCCTGACGTTTTGTGGCTTGACGCGCGATTTTAATAGCATTTTCAACCGCCTCAGCCCCTGTACTGACCAGCATAACTTTGGTTTTTTCACCATGCGGAAGGATTTCCACCAATTCCTCGCACAACTTGATATAGGGTTCATAAGTCACCACATTGAAGCTTGTATGAAGATATTTTCCAGCTTGCTCTCTAATAGCAGCTACCACAGGCTCGGGACAGTGTCCTGCGTTGACTACACCAATGCCTCCCGCAAAATCGATGAGCTCATTGCCATCCACATCTGTTATAATGGCACCCTTGGCCTCACTTACCGTAGCAGTATTAAATACCCCTACTCCATTGGCAACAACCTCTTTTCTTCTTTCGAGTAAGGCTTGAGACTTTGTAAGCGTTTCTGTCATTTTTGTTAAACTGTTTAAGTTGAGACGTAATACATTGGATTGGTCACAAAAAAACTAAGTGTGTCCATTGATGGCCGAGCTTTTGAGCAACACATTAAAAGACTTTAACATCTTGAGCTTCTTTGTGATCAATTTCTTAGCGAAGTTGTAGAGATAATGTGAAAGCGTATCAGATTCTTTACAGTTTTAAACAATGCCCAAAGCCGATCCTAGAACAGTGGCCAACCCAAGGAAACTCAGAAATCCAACAATATCAGTTACGGTAGTGAGGACGATGGATGACGACTGTGCGGGATCCTGCCCGACAGCCTTCAGCACAATGGGTATCACGGCTCCTGAGAAGCCTGCTATCACCATAGAAAATACCATGGAGACGCCAATCACAACGCCAAGCCCATAGGATGAAGTCCAAAAATAAACGATCACCCCTGTCGTAAGTGCCACCGCCACACCATTGACAAATCCGACAATCACCTCCTTTTTAGCTACTTTCCACCAATGTCCTGTGTGTATCTCGCGCAGCGCCAAACCGCGAATGGTTACCGCCAATGCCTGAGAACCGGTATTACCAGACTGACCAGCCACTACAGGAAGGAAGACTGCCAACACGGTAATCTGAGCGATGGTATCCTCAAATATTGCCACTATAGAGGATGCCAAGAAGGCCGTGACCAGGTTGATCTGAAGCCAGGGCAGTCTCTTACCAATAGCGAAGGAAGCCTTAGACAAAGCTCTCTCCTCTCTACCCGCACCAAACATGGCGAGCACATCCTCGGTAGCATCCTTCTGACTCAAAGAGATGAGCGTATCATTACGTATGATACCCACTACTTTTTCATCAAGATCAACCACTGGAAGGCTTATTATTTTACCCTGCTGAAATAGCTCTACTACCTCATCCTGTGGTGACATAAGGTGTACACTGGGGCACGGACTAGTCAAAGTACTCAGCTTAATATCAGCTTCAGAAATCGCCACAGCCTGAAGGCTTGCCGATCCGAGAAGTTTTCCATCAATATCTGCAACATATACTGTAAATACTCGTCGGTCACCAACCTGTCTCAGTTTCTGTAGCACTTCACCCGTAGTACGGTCAGGTAAGAAAGTAAGGATCTGGGTATCCATAATATATCCGGCAGATTCCGCCGGATAAGTGAGTAAATCGGTAATGGCCTTGGACTTCCTGGCAGGTAGGAGGTCAAGTTTTGACACGAGTAAATTGGGCTGAATTCTGGAAATAAGTCGTGCGGAAGTATAGGCATCAAGCTCCGTGAAGATTTGGGTAAATAACTCATCACTCATTTCCTTGATCACACCTGCTACCATATCGGGTGTCAGACCTAGGAGCACCTCCCTCACTGTGATTTCATCAAAGTTTTGAAGTTTGGTAATGATATCATCAACACTCGCAGTATTCAGGATAGCTGCTCCGTCTTTAGGAAAACGTGCGACAAACCTCTCTGCCAGTAACTCTTGTATTTCGATCGATTCCATAAATACTACTTTTTATGTCTTTTGATGGATTGACTAGACGTACCAAAGAGACTGGTAAGGCCGATGAGGTACAGGTCGCCGAGTGCATTGCCCGCCTGCACCGCATCTTTATCAACAGCTTGCTGCTGTACCTCCTGATGCATCAATCCCTTTCGGGCTACCGTACCTAGGAACATGCCCTGCGCGTCAGTAACAGGTAGCGATGAGAAGTGATAGTCCCATTCTGCCAGCACTTCGGGAACCAAAAAGTTGGGCAAGAGACTGGTGCTGATCTCATGCGCTACCGACTTGATAGACTCAGCCGGGTCTGATGCGAGTAATTCGACGACATCTATATACCCTACTAAGGCATTCTTTTTACCAAGAATATAGAAGACATGCGTACCAGCTGATGATCTTTCCATTTTGATCCTATCAATAGCTTGGGCTACCGTCATATTAGTAGTCAAAGCCATAGTCGGCTCGAGATAAGCTCCTATAGTCTCTTGACGATGAACCATTGCTTGACGAAGACGCTTAGACACCTCCTTGGGTAATGCTTCGAGAAGATCCTCCCTCTGTCCCTTGTCTAGCTGCTGCAGTATGACACTACCATTCCTTATCGGTAGATGCTCTAGCAACACGAGCGCCGTATCTCTCAATACGCTTACAATCACTTTGCCAGACTTGTATGGGGTCAATGCCGTCAATATCGTACATGACTGACCCCATGATAAAGTTTCCAGTAATGAGGCAATTTCCTGAGACTTTAGACTATCTATGATAGCCACAGCTTCTTCAGGGTATTTTGTCAGTATTGCTTCTATCAGCTTTTGATCTGTTGTCATCATTTCTGCTTCTTTATTAGACTAACTCGTATTTCGCTAAAGTCCTTAGCAGGAATTATTACAAGGCCGTCCTTAGTTTCCAAGGACACTGCGTGATCTCCTATTTTGACTATAATGCCCTTGCTGTCTGCAATCTCCACTTTGTCGCCAAGACTCAAAGATTTCCTGACGTAGTAGGCGCCAAGGATATTACTGATGGAAGTTTTGGCACCAAGGCCAAATGCTAAAGCGGCCCCAAACAACAAGGATGAAACAATAATGGTGATGAGCGTCGTGAGGAAAGTCACGTCCAAGCCCAGTTGATTGATATCAATCACGATCGCAATAAACACGATCAGATACCTTACCATTCGACCGATGAATTTTCCATTGGCCAGCCCTGTTCGTGAAGCCGCAGAGCTAATTAAATCACCTGCTAAGCGTCCAACGATAACGCCTACAAACAAGATCACCACAGCTGCTGCTACGTTGGGAAGGTAACTGACCAGTGTACCGAACCACATTATGAGAAAGTCGAGCTGTAGTACCTGGATACAGCTCATCATGGTGATGATAAGAATAATCCAGAAGAAGGTCTTGCTTACGAACTTCGCCGAACCTTGCAAGTCTACGTTCAGCAAGGAAATTTCAAGCCTACTGTTGAGCACATCGTTGAGATAGAGAATGAGCTTCTTGATAAGCTTCTGTACCACCTTAGCGATGATAAAGCCTATGATTGCTATTAAGAAGGCTAATAGCAGTTTTGGGAGAAACTCGACAAGCCCAGCCAGCATATTCTCGTACATTTCGCTTAGTTCATTCTGCATATTTCCGTTTTGTTAAGTCGACAAACATTAATTTCAATCTCGAGAAAACCAATCAGTTACTATTTCATAAACTCACCTCCAAGGGTACATTGGATCTGATACTCAACACAGGCACTTTTGACAAGTTGATAATCCTCTTGGCTTTTGGTGATACCCAAAGGTCTGACCATCGAAAGCCTGGTCGGCTCATAATCAAGACCAAGTCAATCATGTGCTGCGCTGAATACTCCAAAACAGCGGCTGGCAGGGTATTGGATATTACACAGCCCTTAACCAGCTTTACCCCTTGATTCCGCAGATCTGCGCACAATTTGTCATTCATTTCCTCGAGATCCTCGGCATCATCATGATGCTCAGAAGCTGACACTACATGGATTGTAGCTCCAAACTGTTTGGCGATAGCTACCGCCAAAGGTATTTTGTACAGACTACCTTCACTGAGATCTACGGGCACCAGCAGGTTTTTCATCTGAGGTAAATCAGGCACCAGAGTAAATGTAAATACAGGACATGGAGCATTGAGCACCACTTGATAGGCCGTGGTATTCTTCAAAACCGACTCCCAATCCTCTTCTTCGGATTCTCCATGACTCCTCAGAATCATAAAGTCGATCTCATGCTCTACAGCGAAATCAACAATATGCTCATCGAGCGATCGATTCATTCCACGTACTTGCAGGTCAATTTTGAGGACTTGAGTATATCGCTTTTGTATACGGTTGAGTACAGGTTGTAGCTGCTTGTTGATCAGCTCTTTCAAGGAGGCCTGAAATTCTTGCTTTGAACGATAGTCCTTAGGGTCAGCTACATGCAAAGCAGTGATTTTTGCACCTATTCCTGCAGCAAACATGGCAGCATACTCCAATGCCTTGATGGAGCGATCATTATCATCAAAAGGCACCAATATCTTTTTGAATTGATCCATTTTATTCTTCTATGGGTTCTTGGGGTATTAAAAGTCTTACTTTCAAAGCTCTTCTTTTTTTCAAATTGAGCACCTGTGCTATGATTCCGTCTGTGAGATTAATTTTTTGATCAACCTGTAGGCTGAGCCCTTTTCTTTCGACCAAAAGACCCGAAAGTGTTTCTGCCTCTTCAGAGACCAACTCGATATCGAGGTAGTCATTGATATAACTAATGGCCAGGTCACCATCAACGATATACTTACCGACCCCCTCTTTTACAATCTCAGGCTTCTCTAGATCAAACTCATCTTGTACTTCACCTACCAATTGCTCAAACACATTTTCCAAGGTGACAATACCGATAGTGGTGCCGTACTCGTCCTCCACGAAGGCGAGATGCTGCTTGGACCTCCTGAATTCCTGTAACAAAACGCTGACAGGAAGTGCTTCCGGTACGAATAGTGGCGGGCGTGAGATTTTCTTCAAGTCAACGGCCTCCAACGGGTAGATGCCCACTAGGTCCTTGATGTGTACCACTCCCTTAATGTCATCCAAAGAACCCTGACAAAGTGGAAATCGGGTATGTTTGGTTTTTCGGGCCAACTCGAGGTTATCTTCATTGTTACTTGCCAAATCAAAAAAGTCCACTTCGGATCTCGGTAGCATGATCTGTCTTGCCAGCTGGTCATCAAAGCGAAAAGCCGCATCTAATAGTTGGTGCTCATTCTTAGTAAGATCTCCAGAATTATAGGCAATACTGAGTGACGCCCGGATCTCTTCTTCAGACAGCACTGCTTCATGCTCACCTGATGTCTCAATCCCCACCATCCTAAGCATACTCGAAGTAACGCGATCCAGCAACCACATGAATGGATAGAACAAAACATAGAATGCTTTTAGCGGTAGTGAGGACCACCCTACGACCAGCACTGGTTGCCTAATGGCATATATTTTAGGAAACTGCTCACCCACTACGATATGTAAGGCAGTGATCAATGAGAAGGCTATTGCGAAAGCCACTCCATGAATCGCTGGCTCTGAAGTCATACCAATCGACTCAAGCACAGGTCTGATCAGGTGTGCCAATGCCGGCTCTCCGATCCAACCAAGCGCCAGAGACGCCATCGTGATACCCATCTGGCAGGCAGATAAGGCCATGTTCTGCCTTTTGTAGAGCCAGAGGGCTACAGAAGCAAATGGATTATTATCCTTTTGCATGGTCTTTATTTTGCTCTTGTTTACTTTGACAAGGGCAAATTCGGCAGCCACAAAGAATCCATTGAGCAATATCAATAAGCCCGTTAAGCCCAGATAAAAGGTATCAGCTAGGTATCCATTCATGTCAGGTTTACAGTTTTGAGATATTGGTTAGGTTTCTTATTGTGTTCTTATGACGAAAATCTACCTTTAGGTCACATGCAGACTAAACTAAAATTGCGAGTATGACTCACTTGATGACGGAAGTGGGCCTTAGAAAATCAGTCAAACTGATGATAAAAACCATAAAACCCAGACAGGGATTGATTTGAAAAAGGAAGCCGACCATTCTGATGATTTCCTGACAACTCTCACAAGAGCAGTTCCCTTTGGCATATTGGTCATTGATTTTGAGGGAAAGATCACTTTCGCCAATCGGCGCGCCTTGGGTTACTTCGATACGGATCTTGGTTTGTCTACTATTGTTGGCACCCCCCTACCGAAAATAATTGGTCGGTTCAACGAACTCAGCCTTAGAGTTCAAAAGTACCTGGCCAATGGCTGGAAAGAGTTCAACATCGAGGGGAATATTGAACACACCACTTACCTCATGTTCCGAGGGCGGAAAATCAAAACTGGGGTGGTCGTGACTATCCAGAACATTACAGCCAGCAAGGAGTCTAAATATGCCGCCCTGAGCTCTTTGCTTGAGGGACAAGAGCAGGAGCGCAAAAGGCTTGCAAGAGAGATCCATGATGGTATCGGCCCAACGCTCTCAACACTGAAAATGAACCTGGCTAATATCCAACGTGATATTCAAGGCATGGATCAGAATCTCAATCAGAAGTTTCAACGCTCCTATCAGATGATCGACGATGCAGCGGATGACCTAAGAACTATCTCGCATAATCTAATGCCTAAAGTATTATCGGATTTTGGTCTGGTGGAGGCCATAGATTCGCTTTGCGATAAAATAGATGAGGCGGGTCTCCGTGTGGAATTCATCTCTACAGGACTTGAAGAAAGACTCCATAAGGTGAGCGAGTTGGGCCTTTACAGAATCACTCAGGAACTGATCAACAATACGCTGAAGTATGGAGCAGCCAATAAGATCACCGTTCAGCTTATCAAACGAGATAATGGGATTAGACTAATGTATGAGGACGATGGTAAGGGTTTTGATCTCAGTTCGACGAGTAAGGGGCTTGGACTGATGAATATTGAAAACAGGGCCAAAGCGCTGGCTGGTGGCGTAATCTTGGATTCTCAGCCAAAGCAAGGCATGACTGCCATTGTCGATATTCCAACAAGCTAGAACAAGTATGAAAGCGATCAATATACTCATTGCCGACGACCACAAAATGTTCCGAGAAGGGCTCACAGAGCTACTCAGCAAAGAGCCAGGAATGCAAGTCATGGACACAGCAGGTGATGGAGAGGAGATCAGACTTTCTCTTACCACAAATCATATCGATGTGATCCTCATGGACATTGACATGGGGGAAACCAACGGGATCGAAATGACACGAGAGATAAAGGAAAGTCATCCAGACATTCACGTGCTGGCATTGTCGATGCATGGCGATAAAAACTACATCGTAAAAATGCTGGAGGCAGGAGCCAATGGCTATATTCTCAAAAATGCCGGCAAGGAGGAGATGATCAATGCGATTCACACTGTGGCTAACGGCAACACCTATTTCAGCAGTCAGGTATCTTCCAAGCTGTTAGAGCACCTGACTAATCCAGCACCTACTCGTCGAGGAGGTGAGGATGCGCTTCTGACCGACCGTGAAATAGAAATCCTACGGCTAATCGCTGAAGAATACTCCAATCCAGAAATCGCAGAAAAGCTGTTTATAAGCGTAAGAACCGTCGATACTCACCGACGAAATATCCTCGACAAACTTGGGGCAAAGAATACAGCTGGCTTAGTCAAATATGCGATCCAAAAGGGTTTGTTAGACTAAGATCTGGTAGACAGAATCTTTCCATAGTTAACTACTCGTCTACGCAATTCTCGTAGGCACTAGGTGTAAAAGCGTCTTTTCAAAAATCAGTGTTTTAGCTCTTATATAGGAGTAGGTAGTTGATCAATTTAGCTTCATAAAATAACCATAGATTAACTAAATGACTGCAAACGGAAATAGTAGACATTACACAGATGAAAAATTGGCTTTGCTACTTAAAAAGGGCAAAAACGAAGCTATGTCGGAATTATATCGTCGCTATTATTATTTGGTTTACTGTAAGTGCAAGTCGTTTTTTCATGATGACAATGATGCGAGTGATGCAGCCCAAGATATAATGCTGAAGGCCTTCGCCAGGATAGACACCTACAAAGGCACTGCAAAGTTCTCAACTTGGGTCTACTCTATTACCTTCAACTACTGTACTGATCAGATGCGAAAGTCAAGAGCCTACAGTTTTTACCCAATAGATCAGCTCGCGGATATCCTGGACAACTCCTTGGAGGAGATGGAATTTGCCTTGGACAAGGAAGAAAAGCACAAAAACGCAGATCGCGCTTTATCTTCAATACCCGCTCAAGATCGAGAGCTTTTGATGATGAAGTATGAGGCGAATAAATCCATCAGCGATTTACAGTCGCTTTTCAACTTGTCAGCCAGCGCTGTGAAGATGAGACTACTTAGGGCTAAGGAAAAAGCATGTGAGGCCTACACGCTTGCCCAGGTAGCTGCCTGATCTTGTAGACTAAGTAAGAAATCAAGCTACCTTCACGTATAGATAATCTGGTGAGATATATGGCTCCATATAAAAGAAAGCTGAAGATTAGAAGTGACTTTTTCGTCTAATTACGTCCAAACCAACAAACGAAATCAGCTATGCACAAATATGCTTTGATCTGCCTTAGTCTCATTTTTATGCTGGGCTTTGAGTTGCAATTGAGGGCACAAAAGTCAATCAATCCATTACCCATAAATCTTCCTGACAGCTCCATCAAACCTCTGAGAAGTTATCTCGACGATAATTTTCAAGCGGCACTATCGCAAAAGCTTAATGCTAATACCAAATGGAAAAGACTAATCGGTCAAAAGCAGATGTCAGTAGGGCTGGTAGACTTAAGAGATATCGACAATATTAAGTTTGCCCGAGTTAATGGTAATGAGATGATGTATGCTGCCAGCCTACCTAAAATAGGAGTGCTGTTAGCCGCTATGGACGCGTTTGAAACTGGAGAGCTAGAAGAGACGCCAACAGTGCTAGCTGATATCGACATTATGATAAGTAAGTCCAATAATCAGGCGACTACTCGCGTGATGGACTTAGTCGGGCTAGATAAAATAGAAAGCGTATTAACGGACCCTCGATATGGTCTCTATGATGAAGATTATGGCGGAGGATTGTGGGTAGGTAAGCGATATGCCTCGACAGGTCCACGGCATGGAGAACCACTCAAAGGCATCAGCCACGCAGCGACCGTATCTCAAGTTTGTCGGTTTTATTATCTTATGGCATTTGGTAAGCTCGTGTCCTATGATCGCTCTGCGCAGATGCTAGAGGTAATGGACGATCCAGGGCTACATCACAAGTTTGTTAATTCTTTGGATGTTTTAGCGCCTCAGGCACGCGTCTTTCGCAAGTCAGGATCTTGGAAAACGTTTCATGCAGATTCTGTATTGGTTTGGGGGCCAGAAAGACAGTACATCCTGGTAGCACTGCTCAATGACCCAGATGGAGAGCATATTCTAAGGAAGCTCTTAATATCCGTTGAAGAAATAATGAAATTATAGGAGCAGCCGCGCCTTCAGCTCTATTAGATGGTATAGATTTGACTAGATCCGTCTGAAATAATTGGTAAATGAATTCAGTCCTTGACCGTCTCAAGAAATTAGTTGAAAGGTTGTTTGAGGTACGTCAAGGGGAAAGAAAAAGAGTTCTGCTCCTGCAGGCCAATATTTTCCTCCTCGTTACTGCCATACTTATACTGAAGCCTATAGCCAATGCGCTTTTCCTGGATCATTTTGGCGTTCAAGCTTTGCCCAAGGCCTTCATACTCGTTGCTATTTTCGCGGCATTACTTTCTTAGGTCTATTCGCGTTCACTTCGTAGGTCTTCACTGATCTCCATCATTAAGAAGACTTATCTGGTTTCAGTTTTGAGTCTTATAGCCTTTGGGGTGTTGCACCTCTTCGGACGGCTTGATAATTGGCTACTCTATATTTTCTATGTTGAAGTGGCGCTGTTTGCTGTCCTCTCGGCATCTCAGTTTTGGATACTAGTCAATGTGGTGCTCAATTTGAGAGAGGCCAAGCGACTTTTTGGTCTAATTGGTTCTGGTGCTATTGCAGGAGGGATTTTTGGAGGCTACCTCACTTCTCTTGCTGCGCCTATTTTTGGATCTGAATATCTACTTTTCCTATGTGCCGCCCTGATAGCCATATGCATCCCCATTACCAATACGCTCTGGCACAAGTACGTCACTCCTACTCAGCCTCATTTGCGACAAGTCAAACGCACCAGTCCCAACACTGAGCACCCTTTTACTCTTATTAGGCAATCAAAGCACCTTTCATTGATCGCTGGCATATTGGCAGTCAGTGTAGTCGTTTCTAAGCTTGTTGATTTCCAGTTCAGTGCAATGGCAAGTAGCACCTACACGGACTCAGATGAATTGGCTTCATTCTTCGGCTTTTGGTTCTCGACGATGAACATTTTCTCATTGGTCATTCAGCTATTTCTGACTAAGAAAATAGTCGGGCGCTATGGTGTCGGATTCTCACTCTTCCTGCTACCCTTGGGTATTCTCATACCTGGGATATTCCTGATTTTTGTTCCTCAACTTTGGGTGGCCATATTACTTAGGGTCAATGAGGGTAGCCTTAAGCAATCCATTAACAAGGCCGGAATTGAGCTTCTTATGCTGCCTATCCCACTTGAAGTCAAAAATCAGACTAAGACGTTTATTGATGTTTTCGTTGATAGTTTGGCTACAGGTGTGGGTGGATTAATACTGATACTCTTCGTGAGTGTAGTGGCTGTGCCAGTAAAGTTCATTAGTATAATGACAATTATACTTATTGCCCTATGGCTATATATGGCGCGCAAGGTCAGAAACGAGTATCTACGCTCATTTCAATTGAAAATGGCAAATGCAGCTACCCGGAAAGACAAAAAGAACATCGACATATCAAATGAATCCGTACTTGGTGGCTTGAGAAAAGTACTTACTTCAGGATCAGATGGGGAAATATTATTTGTACTCGGTAAACTCAAAGAGACTACCAATAGCACTTTTGTTTCACCCCTTCTCGCTCTCCTAGATCACTCAAATCCCAGAATAAAAGCAGCGGCCCTTGCGCGCCTTTATTATTACAAAGATTTGAAAATAACGGATCAAGTAAAATCGATGATTAACGATCCCGAAGATGAGGTCAGAATAGCAGCATTTGAGTATCTCATAGAGCATTGTCCAACTGAACTTGAAACATTGATGAATCAATATTTGATCGATGAAGATTTGGAAGTCAGGGGTGCTGCATTAGTCAGTCTTTCTATCGAAACAAGAGATAATATCACGCTTAAGGAGAAATTTGATCTAAAAGGAGGTATTGAAAAAGCCACACAAGCGATGCGATATGGAAATGAAGCGACAATAGCTCCGAGCTCGCTGCTAGAAGCTATTGGCGATTCCGGGCTCACGGAATACTATTCATTTATTCACGATAGACTCAATCATGAAGACGAAGTTATTGCCCGTGCCGCGGTAAAGGCAGCTGCTCATACATTGAGTGATGATTTTGTTTTGCCACTTATTCAGGTGATTTCCAGAAAGGAGCTGCAAAAAGAGGTCATTGACGCTTTGATGAAGTTTGGATTAGGCCTCATTGATGAGGCTTCAAGGATCATTGAAGGGCACAAAGATGTAAATGATATAAGATCCATCGCTCTTTTACTGGAGAGACTACACTCCCAATCTTCGGTTGATCTGCTGTTCGTGCTGATTGCCAAGGGAGACATAAATACCCAAGGTCAAGCACTCAAATCACTTAATCAACTCAAGGTTCGTTTTCCACATCTCAATTATTACAAAAAAGCAACAATTGATCTCATTCTTAACGAAGCTAAAAACTATACAGACACCCTAGCTGTGTTGTATGCCCAGCGGGTAACAGATCAATCAGAACACAAAAGCACTGATGAGATAAGTGATGCTCGCAACAGCCTTGTGGAGCTACTTGAACGAAGGCTTGAAGGAAATCTGGAGCGCATTTTTTACCTACTGGGCTTGAAATACTCTCCGACTGATATTCTATCAATTTACAATGGCATTCAGAGCAAAAAGCCAGACCTCTATTTCAATGCTGTGGAATTTTTAGACAATCTACTAGACACGAGCCTTAAGAAGGTTCTAATGCCTCTAGTCGAGACAACCTTACTCGACAATATCTCCAGGGATGCGCTAGAGCAATTGAATATTAGAATCCCCAATCAATACGAGTGTTTTGAACTGATATTGGAAGGTAAAGACCAGAGACTAAAGCTTGCCGTACTTCATCTCATCAAAGTGCTGAAAGAAACTAGCTACCTTCCTCTAGCCGTTCAATATCAGCATGATGAAAACATTAAAGTCCGCACCTTTGCGCTGAAGGCCATTCAAACGTTGAATGGCTAGGTAGCTTTTGTCAAGCGCAGCTTATAGGAATTAACCATAAACTGATCACTTCCTAACTATCCGATCCACCTGTGTGGCTAATCCGTAGTGATCTCCGCTGGAATTTTTCCTCAATACATTTGACATGAGTGTCACCATGTAAGTCGTACCATCCGGATGCTCTACGATAGCCACCGAGTTCATATAGTTCTGCTTGTTCCCGTGGTATTTTTGACAGACAAACCCCTCCTCTGGCACACAACCGTACAGGCTACCCGACTTGAAGTAAACTGCTGCCGGCTTGAGTACCTCCGCGGCAGCATACCTGATTCTGCGATCAGTCATGTACATCATCCGCTTTATCTCGAGACTAGACTCTTCATCTACAGCTCGACCTCTCTCGACCGCTATCAAAAATTTCATCAAGCCTACCGGCGAACCGATACTACCACCATCCCCTGGAACAATGGCCTTCGCACCTCGGGTGAAGAAACTACCAAGCCTCCATTCATCAGACTCTATCCCCAATTCACGCAAAGGACCATTCACAAGCTCCACTGACAAGGCACCAAGTTCACTTTTCTTGGTGGTTTTGAAATACTCAGCAGCTCTTTCTTCAGACACGGGATACTCCTGACCAAAAACTTTCATCAGCATCACCTCTCTCCATACAATACTCGCAGCAGCATTATTGCTAACAGAAAGCATATGATCAGTCCACTCATAAAGCGAAAAAACATCTTGCTCCTTCACTATTCGAGCAAGGAATTTATCTGTTTCAGTATCAAAGAAAGGAACAGTATGCTCATCAATAATCGACCAGCTACCAGCAGTTACTTGAGTATTCCTGAGTATATCTTGTCGTGCCTCGAAGGAGTAAGGTTCCAATTCTGCCAGTTGATCAAACAAGGCCAGTAGTACAGCCAGCTTTCCCACGCTACCGGGCTGGAATCCCTTATTTTCCTGACGTTTTGCATACCTAATTGGTCGACCAGGAGTGATGTCGAGTACGGCTATCGAATAGCTCTCGTCCATATTTGGAAACATCGCATTGATCGATTTCTGTAAACTCGGGTCTGCTTGAGGCAGCACTTTCAGGCTATCTCCCTTTTCTCCCAACAAGTTGAGCTGGATATCTTTGATCGACTTTCTTCCACCCGCCACGATCGGTGTTCCATCAATTTCACCATCCAATTTTTTTTGGAGATACATCAACCTGCGAATACCGGTCGATGAATAGCCATCGATAGGATACTCGTTTTCGCTTGACACTATCGTGAACCCCGAAATCAGGATGAGAATAGTTAATGCTACTAATTGAGCTTTCATATAAATCTGAACTTATATTTGAACTTTCTATTTCTAGCTACTGAGCTATATTTTGGGATAAGTCAACTGTCTTTTTCAAATCAATCTTGGGTGAAATAGACTGCAGATATTCAGATGATACAGCTTTTTTATTTTCAACAAAAGGGCGGATCTGAAACAGCCACAGCTTATCGTCTTTGAATCCCAACTCGATATCAAAAGGCCCCTGACTCTCGACCCCTGGTGTATTAGGCAAGATTCTTCTCGCCTCAGCAGAAAGCTTTCTAATTCTATTAAGATTGACAGGTTTGAGTACGCGTTTTTCGTAGGTAGCACTATTCTTCTCCATACCACCGGCAGCCGGTAGTCTATTGAAAAATGGCTCACGTGCTGGGGAGAGCAGTTCTGAAGGCCCCTCATAAGTCAAGAGATACGACTCTGCCGACTGGCCATCTACCGCTCCACCTGCTCCTCGACTAAATGCTACGGTCAAATCCTGAGGATTGTTAGAGGATACTCCTTTGGTAATCAATACGCCTGAATAGTCTACATCAACACTTGGTATGATGAGGATCGAAGGATAGACATTCTCCGGGTTCAACAGGTATTTTTGTCTCCATTTATAACTACGCTCAGTGTAAGGAGAAGCCCATACGTCCTTAATTCCCTGCCATATTTTCTCCTTTGAAACCACATTAAAGACCGTCAAATTAAGACCCGCACCGGTAAAATCCTTAAGGTCTTCCATATTCGTATCACTGCGTAGAAAGACCGGAACCTTACCCATAGGACTACCCAGGATTGTCTGAAATGCCTTCTCTAGTTCTGTTTCGAAAGAAGGAATTAGCTTCATGGATTTTATATCGTCCCGGAGCTTGGCTAGTTCTGCAAGCGTGTAGGTTTCAATCTCTCCCAGTGACTTCCCGGCCTTGATCATGGCCTTTGAGTCGGAGAAAATCTTGTTGAGATATTCCCAATAGGACATTCCCTTACCAGGAATAGGCTGCTTCATATGTGTCAGGAATATGCTGAATGGTAGCGCCATTCCTTCGACCACTTCGTCAGGAAATAATGCCTTTAGCTGACCAAGGTTGGCTGCTTTTGGGCCACATAACTTACCAGAGTCGTCTGCACGAATATCTCGAAGGTTAACCACGCCACTGCCCGTCAACTGTATTCTGTCGACTGGTACAGTGATCATATCTTCTGATCTTATTTTTTTGGAAAACAACTGGCGTTCTGCATCAGACATCTCACTCGCCAGCTTCATTATGGCCGTACCCGAATTGGAAACCGCATAGAAGACTTTCTGACCTTCATATGCCTTTAAGGCCATCAGGTTGTCCTTGGCAAGAATCATATTGGGGATACCCAAATTCCGGGCAAGTAGCTGCACGTGAGACACGGCATTGCCTTCGGAAACCGTCGCAATGCCAGCTACTGGTTTGAGGTCTGCAGGTGGTTGTTCAAAGACATAAATCTTACTTGCATCTACATCTGCCTCTCCTAACTCCTCTATTACTACCAGTTCTCCCATCGCATAGCCAGGGTTGAGGCCTCTTATCCTACCCTGCTCGGGAATGTTCATCACCTTGTTGGTCAAACCAGCCTGACTTGCGAAGTTGTCTCCATGAGCCGCAACGAATCGACCCAAAGGAAGTAAAAGTGAAGACCTGACTCTGTCGTCAATGAAACCGCTGGATAAAGGCTCGAATCCAGAAAAGAGCGTGATTGTCGGTTGATAAACTGCTCTTACCATACCTGTGCCCCACTCTACTAAGCTTCTAGATTTTTCAAAATAAGTCCTAAGCGTGGCTAGATTAACCGAATTGCCGGTAGGCGGCAATAGCTGCGGAGATAGAGACTCCCACTCCCACAACTCGATGTAGCCGGTACCCGCTAAAGCCCATCCCAAGCTGTAAGTGACGTTCATGAGTTCCTTAACCGTAGAGGGTTGCCATTCTCCCAGGTCTTGCAGCAAGGTCTTCTCAGCTAAAAGCGAGATATCCATCATGGCTAGACGTGCTGATCCCGATAATGGAGAGGCCAATGCCAATCTCATCTCGTACAATGCCTTTGCTGATAGATCGATTCTCTCCAATCCTGATGGCATTGAATAATAATCATTCAAAAACTTACTAACGAACTGGATCGACTCGACTGACTTGGGTAATCTCTTAGTATATCGGGCATAAGATGATCTTTGAACGGGCTCATAATAGGTTTCCAATTCTGAGATAAGTTCATCGAAGCTCTTCTTCAATTCGTCATTTAGCTTAGCCGCGTTCTTGCTGCTAAAGTTCTGAGTTAGTTCAATATCTGTAATATCGGGCTGTCCGTGGATCTTAATCCTGATGTTCATAAACTCAGGATATTGGTCTGAAATCACCATAGACAGTGACCGTATCCGCTGGGCATTGTTGTCATCACCCTGATGAGGGATATCTCTTGCTGACTCTCTCAAGAGGAAATAATTTCTTTCTATTAACAACTTGTCCTCAAGCATTTTAGAGAAAAACAGATTACCCCAATTCTCTTCGTCTTCTGCCTGTAGCGCGCCCCTGTAATACTGTCCTTTTCGAAGTACCCAGCCGTTATCTACAGCGCGTAAGTACTTCTCCAATTGATACTGCTTCAGTCTGGAATGTGCATTGTCATGATCCCAAAAATCTGATATTGGGGTAGTTGATAAGATTTGGCCTAAATAAATACCATTAGAAGCCGCCAAGGTAACTACCTCATCTTTATACCTTGCTCTCTGCGGACTTGGCTCGGGACATCTCTCTTGAGGTGCTCGAAATGACCCGTCTGTACAAAACCAGCGGATATCCTTATATGGTCCCCTTTGATCAGCTTTGAGTCTTTCTACCAATTGTTGAATGGCTTCCGACGTAAGTTTTGGTTGTCCATTGGCGGTAAAACCAGCCCACAAGCATAACTGAAGACTTATGAGTAAGCACGTGGCAACTGAGACCGATAGGTTCAAGAAAGAAGATTTCAGATATGTTATTTTCATAAAACAGGTTTATTCAAGGTTAAGACGTGTATGGACAAAAAAGTCACAGCGTACCGCAAAGGAAATACAGCCAATGGCACATTGTGTAAAATAGCCAATCATTGGTTCAGCATTATAGCACAGGTATTATGTTTGATTTAACATCCGTACCTAATCTTTTAATGGTGAATTAATTGTGACGATGAACGTAAGTCGAATTTGATCACATTTACATAGTCATAAACGGTGTTGAATAAGTCGATTCAATGAAGTAGATATAAAGGCTGCTTAATACGCAATAGAAAGTGGATATGGATTACTCTCTCTGTGTAGCTACCTAAACATTATCGATGGAATAGCGTATCTTACAGATATATGGTAGTAAGAAGCTGGCGCGAACAAAAAGTAATGTTAAAATGGAGATATCCTTTTCTACTAGAAGAGGACTTCAATTTCGAAGAAGGGCAGAAAGAAAGCATGCTCACGCAGCTAGCCGCCAAGATCAAAAAGACCCGCCAAGAGCTTGAGTTAATTTTTGCTGAGATTCAGCTCTATTAAAACTCCCTACCGCAATAATCTATTTTTCTCTCACTACCCTAAATCCTATGTTGGCTGGGATAGTAGAACTTATCTCTGCATACGGATCTACAAAATCATACGCGCTATAGTCGTAAGTTTTCAGATCTCCGTTCTCCAAATAGTATTCCGCTGCATTACCACCCAGGTCAAACAGCATAACCTTCTCCTTGACCTTAACCGCAGGGTGACTTCCCACAGTTCTAATTAGTGAACCATCTACTTTGCTCAGCTCTGATTGGAGCGCTTCCACATCCGTAGCAGTCAGTTCATAACCTGCCCAATAATTGAGGTTATTCTGTTGCTTGGTATTTTTCCTTCCCAGCTCATGCAGTTTATCAGCCTCTTCCTTATTGGGTAGCCGATAGGTAGCTCCTGTCTTTTGTGATAACCACGCTAGATAACCATCGATATCAGCCTTCGTCAAACCTAACATGGGCCTATTCGCTTCAGAAGCATCAAAGTCAGCTTCTTTGAAGGCATTGTACTGAGCCACGGTTACTTCGAACCTTCCCACAGCAATAGTGTCCTCTCCTATCTCCACCATATCAGGAATCAAGGTTCCATTAGCTAAACTCCCATAATATCCCTTATCGCTTCTACTCTTGGAAAGCAGTATTTGAGTAGCCAGCGGACTCTCCGCTTTCAACGCTTCGTTGCGCTCATCTTCCTTTTTGAAGAGATGCTTGTCAATCCACTTGATTTCCTCTTTCATCTTCCGAAGCTGATGCGTGATTTTTTGAAGGCCGTGCGGCTGTCCCGGAAACCATAAGAATTTCACAGGAGCAACTCCCACTTGCTGCAAGCCGCGGTAGTACTCCCAGCCCTGGTCTCGTGGCACTGCCCTATCCTCACTACCGTGAAAAATGATCGTAGGCGTTTTGATTTTCTCAATTTCGAAAATTGGAGAGTTATCAATGTACCATTCGTTGTAGTGCTTCCCGTTCATGTCATCCCAGGGTGCTCCTCCGAAGTAGCTTTGGTCGAACGTCACTCCAAACTGGCAAGTTCCATAGTCAGAAGTCCAGTTGATGTCTCCTGCTCCAGGTGCTGCTACCTTGAACATATCGGGATATTTCAAAGTCATCCAAGTCGTAAGAATTGCTCCATTTGACCAGCCCATGGTACCTAGCATATCCATATCGATCATCCCTTTACCGTTAAGGTGTTGGATACCATTGTAGATATCGATTTGCTCCAGGTGGTAGTAGTTCCCACCCTTGATCGACTCTATGAACTCAAGGCTGTGACTCCCTGAACCATGATAGTTGGGCTTGAGTACGAAAGCACCCTTGTCTGTGTAAATCTGTGGGTAGGTTGACCAGCGCTCTGACCATGCATCCCGATCTACGCCAGTTGGTCCCCCGTGAATAGACAGGATCAGCGGGTATTGCTTTCCTTGTTCATAGTTTTTGGGGTAATAGAGAATACCATTGACTTCTTCATCATTCGCGCCAGTCCAGTAGATGATCTCGGACTTAGCAATAGGCTTCTTTTTGAGCTTGTCATTGAGGGATGTCAGTTTTTCGCTACCGCCAATGGTAGTTCCTCGCTTGCCCATTACCAAATCAGCCACATAGTATTCCGGTAGGCTGGATGCTGTAGAGTGATTATAGACCAGCTTTGTACCCTGATCGCTAACCGTCATAATAGCCACATGCGCTTTCATACTATCGCCAAAATCCAAGGCTGACTTGGTCCAAGCTTCTGCTGATTTCTTGTAGAAAGCAATCTCGCGAAGCGGACCGTTCGCTAGATCGGCAACCACATGATCCCCAGCAAGCCAGTAATTGCTTACCCCATTTTCCCAGTCCAGCTCGACTTTAGTATAGTCTGTGCTGCTCAGGTTGAAGAAGTACAGCTCGCTGATGCCGGCACCATTCCACTCAGGATTGGATGACTTGGTAGCTAAGAAATAGAATCCAGTGCCACTATTGGTAAATTGAAAATCACCTGGCTCCTGCATTCCTTCTAGTATTCTCGTCTCATTACCCGTGTCGAGATTCTTGAGATAGTATTGCGGCTTTGGGTTGCCATCCACGCCATAGTCCGGGCTCATGATGACTTGATAGACCAGGTGCTTTCCATCCTTAGATGCTGCATACCGTCTTACTTGAAATCTGTTGTCCGTGAGGCGTTCTATTTTCTTCTCCTTTACATCAAAGCTGTATAGTCTGCGCGCTTTCCAATGCGCTGTATCCTCGACGATATTCGTATCGTCCTTTTCATTTTCGATCTCATAGAGCGACTTGCCCTCATTTGAAGTATAGGCAATTACTCCAGGCTTTAGCCATGAGATATTACTTATGCCATTCTCAAACTTATGCAGCTCCTCAGGCTCACCGCCCAGTAGATTGAGTCTCCATAGTACCTTTCCCTTCTCTCGCGACGAAAGGAAATACAGTTGCTCACTGTCGGCGCTGAAAAGTGGACTATAGTCATTCTCGTCACTAGTAGTTAATTGGAAGGTTCTGATCTTGCCATCTTTTTTCATGTCTAGACGTGCCAGATATAGGTCATTGACAAACTTGTCCTCTTCCTCCAAGCCCCTCCGCTGCGTCCAGACGACCAATTTCCCGTTAGGAGAAATGGTAGGGTTGGTGACATACTTTGTATTAATGATTTCTTCTGGTGTCCATAGGTCTTGAGCAACAATGCTATTCAAGGCAAATAGTATGAGAAGTATGACTGACGATGATTTCAACATGTGATAATTGTAATTATGATTCTATTATAGGGTATTGAACTGTTAAGGTTAACTGGATGCTCGCGCTATTTTTCAATGATCAATTCACCTGTCTCACGATCATAAGGAATAATGTTGTCCCATTCATTGGCGCTAGATCGTGCAACCATAGCTCTCACTGGCTCAGTGTCGCTCATATTGAATACTTCATGAGGGACTCCAGGCTTGATATAGATAAAGTCGCCCGCACTATTCTCCAAGGTCTTGGTCAGCTTATGCCCGTACTCATGACGAACATTGCCCTCCAGGATATACAGCATGAGGTCAAACCCATCATGGATATGCGCATAAGCAACTCCACCAGGAGGTATAGTTGCAATATTCATCGATAGACGCGTCGATCCAACATTCTTGGCAGACATGCCTTGCTTGTACTGGATATTGTTCCAACTGCGCTTACCTCCACCACCGCGGATCGTAAGAATGCCATCTCCATCTTCAACTACACTTTGATCGATCTGGTCGTTTTCGTCTTTTAGCTTAGCCATCTCTTTATACTATTATTTGTCAACAGCGTATTCATCGCCGTAGTATTTACTTGTGATTCCTGTGTGAAACTTAATCGCAGAGATCGGCTCGTACTTCTTGGGCTCCAGCCCAGGTAGTACTTCAAGCATCTCACCTTCCCATACATAAACCGCTAGCGGAATGGTAATACGTGGTTTACCCAATAGCACTTGCTCCTTTGGCTTACTTACGCGATGCGTGGTGGAAGGTAAGCGATCATTAGTGATCCGCTGCATGTAATCCCCGGTATTCAATATGATACTTCCAGGTTCCGGGTTGAGTCTTATCCATTTACCATTGGCTCTGTTGTAGACCTGTAGGCCATCCACACTCTGAGCAGGTAGTATAGTGAACAGGTCTACGTCCTCATGTCCGAGCATGCGGCCAGCACCAGAGTCAAGGTCCTCTTTGCTCATCGCTGGGTAATAATTAAGGCGGAAACCGAAATTGGTGCCGGTCAGCTTCTTGTCGTACAAGTCTGATGGACAACCAAGATAACTAAGTACACTCCTCATGATCGGAAGAATCAACCGTTCGTGCTCCTGGACAACTTTCCTAAATACGGGTTCGAATCCAGGTTTGGGCCAGTAATCCATTTCATTGAAATCAGCTTGGCCATCAAGGTCAAAAGCCCTTCTGCAAAACACCCAACCCTCGACCAAATCGGGATGAATGATAGTGGTTTCTTTTATGGGGAAATAGCCCTGGTTGACTGAGCCATGACGCTGTGCTTCAAAGGGCATGCGCTCTTCCAGACTTGTCTTTTCGAATAGATCGGCCACTTTGGCTTCCGCCTGATCATAAAGACTCGTATCTACTCCATGACCTGACAACACTGCAAAACCAATCTCTTCCAAGGCACTACCGAGTTTCTTGGAAAATGCGGCTTTCCCCTCTTCTCCTCCTTCGAAGAATTCCCGCATATCGCAGGTTTGGATCACAAAATCATCATCGAATTGATCAGACTCTTCATTCTCAACCAGTCTATACTTTTGGTCTTTATTAACTCCCTCGTATTTCTTAAACTCTTGATTGATTGCATGGATACCATGCTCTTGTTTTGAGGCTGTATTCTTGTCGTCACTCATATTGCAGCTGTTCAGCGTTCAGTTAGGTGTATTAAGGTACCAGCATTTCCACGGTAAGGAAAGGTCGTAAATAATAGCTAATTACTATCAGAGAATTTAACAGTAAATGGATGGTTACGCACTGCTGTCATCATTTCTTAGTATCCGTTTATAGGTTGATAGGCCCTGACATAATCTATTTCAAATTCCTTGGGATAACTCATTTCCAAATCACCAAGTTTCAAATCTGTCGGTACTTCATAAATGTTCAACATGAACTGCATTTCATAAGCGGGTGATTGCCTAACACTCTTTACCTTTTTATTATCTATGAAGAAATCGATAGCACTTGGCTTCCATTCGGCGGCATAGGTATGAAACTGAGAAGCGTCAATATCAAAAGACTCTTCGTAAAACTCATCATCCAAAGTAGTATCAGCAAAAGCGCGCAATCCATAACCATTTATCGACTTGTCTCCTATAATATTTTGTCCCTTTATTTCCATGATGCATATTTCCGCGGATTTTTCGGGTTCCTCTTCAAATCCAATCATCCAAAAAGCGCAGACATTATTATTTGACTTGAGTGCTCTCGCCCTTATTTCAAAATAGCCATACTTTGGTGTATAAAGTTTTTCCGTTTTTTGTTCTTCCCTCACCTCGCAATCAGGTGATACCCGATGCTGTCCATAAATTGAATTCAATTCTCCCGAGAACGTACCAGTTTGTAAAGAGGACACTTTTACTTGACCGTTAAATTCCGGACACCAAGGTGCTTGCTCTTCGTCTATTTTAAGAATAAGGCTCCTCATACCCATACGATAGTTCGTGGCAGATTTTTCACGTGAACTCCATTGAGGAAGATAATAAGGAAACCATTTTTCCGTATCAAGGCTTGTAGCTTCAAAGTCATCGTTAAACTCCAAAGTATACCCTTCTTTACCAATTGGGTTGGGTGGGAAATCTTGAGCCATTATTGATATATTCATTAGGCAAGAGCCTGAAATCACTAGAATTACCGAGTTAGTCAGGGGTTTTATTGGGATCATGACCGATAAAGCTACTTAAAGTCATATAAAGTTTTCATAGAGGTAGCCCAACAGCACAAGTAACAGCGTACCTGGAATGGCCCAACGGAACCATAGCTGTGCGGCATGTGCCCTTTTGCTCTCTGGGTCGGTGAAGAGCAACCGTCGATACTCCCCCGTCCTCGCACCCCACCAGATACCTACCACCACCAACATGCTTCCTAAAACTTGCATACCCGATCCAAAAACAAGATCAAGTATTCCAATAATTTGAGGATAGTAAGCACTCGGGAATGCTAAGACCAACTGAACCAAACCAAAAGCTAGAATAAGTCGCTTACCAGAAAAGCCCTTGATATTGAGGCTACTCAAGGGCACTTGAAAGGCCGCAATCAATGATAGAAAGGCCACCATGAACAGAGCAACCAGAAAGAGTGAGCCGATCCACCGACCTGCCGGAAGAACCGTGAACAATTCCGGTAGGGTATTGAATATCAACGACGGACCTGCATTCATCTGAAGTCCAAAGACCAAAATCACAGGCACTAGGAACAAACTAACCAACACTGAGGAACCCAGGTCGCCCAAGCAAGTAAAAACAGCGACCTTTGGTATCTCTCTGTCTTCTGATAAGTAGCCTGAATAGACTACCACAAAAGTGCCTCCTAACCCAACGGAAAAAAAAGCCTGCCCCAAGGCCGCAAATACCTCTGTCGACCCAAAAGCGTCCAGATCTGGCTTCATAAACTCTTCCACCGCAGCAATAGTGTCAGGGAGACTCCAAGCATAGCCGATCATATATAGGATGGAGACCACAAAGAAGGGCATGATGAACATGGATATCCGCTCAATACCTTTTTTCAGCCCTTGGCTAGAAACAAGAAGGGCCAGTATGATGACCAGCACCGTAAATAGATATTGTATAGTCCCATTCCCAAGAGTCTGCTGATAATCTGGATTGGTGTGAGCTGAAAAGCCTTTGGTAATGGAGAATAGCGCTGTGTATAGCACGTTAGCTACAACTACTGCATAATATGATCCAGCTATCGACACTACACCAACAAACAGGTAACCAAGCAATCGTCCTATAGGTGCTTTGAAGATGGACTCAAAGGCTGCTATAGTGCCTTTGGGATTGGATTTGCCCAAAGAAATCTCCGCAATCAAAGCTGGGAATGCAAAGAGCATAGTGAAAATGAAATAGACAATCAGAAAAGCACTGCCGCCATAGCTTCCCATCATATAAGGAAATCGCCAAACATTACCCAAGCCAACGGCTACACCTATCATGGTCAGTATGGCACCTAGCCTTGAAGAATAATGTGTGGTGGAATTGCTCACTGTTAGATCAAAAACAGAAGATAGCAACCTCAATCGGATTATAAGATTGTGACAGTCAAAAATTGATTTGAGGTGATGCCTTTTACTCTCCTCTATGGTGGAGCAAGAGGTGGAGGAGTTCGATCAATTAATGCTTTTCAAACTCCAAAAAAATTGTCTTTTCGAGAATTATCATTTGTGTTTCAAACGCACAAATTGAAATGACGTGTAACTCCGCTGAACTGGTCATCGGTAGCCTGTCGAAGGGTACTGCGCAGGTTCTGATCACCAAGTCTTCGACAGGCTCAGACTGACAGCTCGGAACACGTCATTGGTACGATAGGAGAAACCTTCTTAATGATTGAATAGCTGCCACTGAAATAAAATTGGACTGCAGCACCCTAAAACCTCAGGAAAACGACGAACTGAATAGCAAACATAATGAGCATAAAGATCGCTAGCGTCATTTTGGAGTCGAGCGTGCGCATCTTGAACTGATACAGGTACACAATCAGAAACATGGCAGGAATGATATAGCCAAATACGTGAAAGACATTGTAAAGCTGAAGCAAGTGTACCGGTCCGGAAGTGGTGCCCAGCGTCACCTCCATGGGCTTCTGCCAGAGCATCGTGCTAGTAACCTCAGCACTCCCAGTCAAATCCAGATCCTTCACCGTGTGTCTATCGAACCGCATCAGGAAGTCGGCAAATTGCAGTTCATCATACCTATAATAAGTTTTACCACGCGACCTTTCTACCACACTTCTTGATTGCACTATGGGTTCGTCTGCTATGGTTCGCGGTAGCAGATAATCTATCGCCAATGTGATATTGAATAAGACAATAGCAGCACCGAGGTACATGAATCCATCAAGGAGCCTCTTCATAAGTGCTTGCTGCATACGTTCCACCTCCTTCGCCCTTTGCCAGGCTCTCTTTCGGGCCTCCTTTCGTTGATGCTCATATGCTGCGGCATACGGATCATAGTCGTAAGTGACCTGCTCCGCGCGGGGAGATGGGCCTACTGATTTGATGAAATTATAGGCCTCATTGATAGCGATGAATTTGTCTTTCGCCTCAGGGTCTTTACTTACATCCGGGTGAAACTTCTTGGAGAGCTTACGGTAAGCAGCCTTTACCTCCTTCTCTGTAGCTCCCGGAGCGAGTTCTAGCGTTTGGAGATACTCATTATGCATACAAAAGCCTCAAACTTATCAATTCCTAGTTCACAATGAAGGACAAATCCATATCAACTCGACACACACATTTATCTTGACCACCAAAAACAAAAACCAAATACCCAACAGCTAACGGCAAAACCCCAATAGCCAATAGCCAATCTAATACTTGCGTGTCAATATTTCCGATAGGATAATGGCCTTACGTGCTCCATCGGCATCATGCAGCATCTCAGCTACCTCAGCACCAAGGGTAGGCTCTTCGTCGCGATGATCTTCATATTGCTTGAAGTGATACTGTGTATCTGCAAATTGCTCGTCTTTCATAGTTTCAACAGACTTGACAGATGCCTCGTAAATTCTTTTGGAGTCTTCATCTGAGAACCTGCGCTGGGCGGGCTCGAAAATTTCGTCATCATCCTCCTCATTTCTATGAGTCATAGGTGACTTACTTCTCTCAACTGGTATGGGCTCAGGAGCATATTCTGGCTCTTCCTCTGGCTGCTTGCCTTCTGTAAATTCACGTAGTAAGTCCTCAAAGCTCAGCGGCTTAGGGGGGCTAGCTTGTGGAACGTCATCATCCATTTCCTGAGCTGGTCTGGATGGCTGTATGGGTGGTTTCTTTTTCTTAAGTGCTCTTGATAAGAAATAGATTATACCTACTACAATATAGAGTATGGTTTGAAAGTCATCCATGGTCTAAAAATATCGAATTAAATTCTAAATTTGTCGCCCTCACAAACAATATACAGAGAGAGCGACTAAATGCAGCTGACCAGATTAGAGATCAAGGGATTCAAGAGTTTCGGAGATAAGATTATCATCAATTTTGATAAGGGTATTACCGGGATCGTGGGGCCCAATGGTTGTGGGAAATCCAACGTAGTAGATGCGATTCGCTGGGTACTGGGTGAGCAAAAGACACGGATGCTCAGGTCGGAGAAGATGGAGAATATCATCTTTAATGGCACCAAGACACGCAAGGCAGTGCAAATGGCAGAGGTCTCGCTCGCATTTGCGAATACCAAGAACCTCCTCCCTACCGAATACTCCAATGTGACGATCACCCGTCGCTACTACCGCTCTGGAGATAGTGAGTACCTGCTCAACGGTGTGGCTTGTCGGCTCAAGGATATTACCAACCTATTTCTGGATACAGGTATAGCGAGTAACAGCTATGCGATCATCGAGCTCAAGATGGTCGACGACCTCCTCAATGACAAGGACAACAGCCGCCGAGGACTCTTCGAGGAAGCAGCGGGCATCTCCAAGTTCAAGATTAGGAAGAAAGAGACACTAAAGAAGCTGGCAGATACGGATGCCGACCTGGATCGTGTCGAGGATTTGCTTTTTGAAATAGAGAAGAATCTCAAGTCTCTGGAGAAGCAGGCGAGGCAGGCTAAGCGCTACTACGAGATCAAGGAGGAGTACAAGCTGCTCAGCGTGCAGCTAGCGCAAATGACCATGGCACGTCAAAAGGAGGTGTTCGAAAACCTTCAGGCCAAGGTCAATCAGGAAAATGACCGCAAGGTGAGCCTAAGCAAACAGCTCGCTGAGAAGGAGGCCAATATTGAGGCCGCCAAGAAAGACCTCATTGTCAAAGAGAAGCTACTCTCGACAAGACAAAAGGCACTCAACGAGCATGTCAACAAGATCCGACAGTACGAGAGTGAGAAGAAAATCAAGAACGAGCGGCTGAGATTCCTCAATGATCGGGCAACTACCCTACGCGAACAGATAGAGCTGGATCGCAAAAGCAATGAGCGCGCGGCATTCTCCATCAGTAGTCTCGAGCAAGAGAAGCGAAGTGCGGATAAAATCCTGGCGGAAGTTTCCGGTAGGCTGGAGCAACTCAAAGAAAGCTACGAGCTCCAAAAAGAGCAGACCATACAGCACCGCTCCAAAGTAGAGCAGCTCTCCGCAGAGCTCAAGACCAAGCAGGAGGCCTACTACCAGGCCAACAAATCGATGGAGATCAAGCAGATCCAGTTGAGTACACTCAAGCAAGAACTGGAAAAAGCAGCAGAAGACAGCTCTACACAATCTGCAATTCTTGAAGAGTTTGAGTCGAAGCTGGCGGTCCTCACTGCTGACAAG
>JAVKDO010000043.1:0-13400 GCA_040222235.1 Cyclobacteriaceae bacterium | reverse complement strand
CTTTCCATAGAGCAGGTAGCGCGGAATCGCTTGAATGTAGGAAAGGAAACTTTCATGGAGCACGCCCATTCCAGCCTCATTGTCAAAAACCCCGAAGATCCAAGTTTAGGAATGTATTTCTACCTTATGTGTTCTTCACTTTGATCTTCGGGGTTTTTGACAATGAGGCTGGAATGGGCGTGCTCCATGAAAGTTTCCTTTCCTACATTCAAGCGATTCCGCGCTACCTGCTCTATGGAAAGGCCGTGGGAGTATACTGGTACATACCTGTACTTTTCTTTTTATTCCTAGTAACGCCTGTGTTGGATGCCATTCTCGCTAATCAGAAGTATGGGAACCCAATTTTCATAGTTTTGATGTTGCTTCCATTGGTTCTGACCAGAGTTCAAATGGCATTTGATTATATCCTGAGTATCCAGACGATGGTCTACTTTATGGGAGCGTATGCTTTTGGGATGTACCTTGGGCGTGACCTTTCCAATAATCTTGATCAACTGAAATCAAAAAAACCAGTACTCTGGATCATTACGATAACCTGTAGTCTGGGTCTGGTTTACACCTTTATGGCAGATATCCAGATGATAGGTTTTGTTGATATCCGAGAGACTTTGTATTACGCTCAGAAATTGGCAATGGGAGTCCTGTTTTTAATTTGGTTGAGGGAAATAGGGGAAAGAGCTCCGAAGTGGCTCAATCCTGTTGCAGAATCAGCATTCTCAATCTACTTCATGCATGTATTTTTCGTTTTCATGCTGATGGGTGCAGGTCTCTACGCACCAATATTGAACCTCCAGTCTATAGCACCTGTCAATGTTATACTTGGTGCACTTGCCATGCTTCTGTTGTCAGTGGTAGGTAGCATACTCATCGTCCGAGGATTCCAGAAGCTTTTTGGGAAGAACTCGAGAATGATTGTTGGAGCTTAGTGATAAGGCATAAAAAAAGGGCTGAGAGCCCCTTTATAATTCTTATAAATGAAGTACGTACTACTCTCCAGCGAAACTGGCTGATAAATACTCTCTGTTGAGTCGAGCAATGTTGGTAAGATCGATCTCCTTCGGGCATTCTGCCGAACATGCGCCTGTATTAGTACATGCACCAAAGCCTTCTGCATCCATTTGGGCTACCATACTCTGAGCTCGCTGCGCAGCTTCTACTTTTCCTTGCGGTAGCAAAGCCAAATGCGAAACCTTAGCAGAAACGAATAGCATCGCGGAAGCATTCTTGCATGCTGCCACGCAAGCGCCGCATCCAATGCAACTGGCGGCATCCATCGCTTCATCGGCAATGACTTTTGGAATGGCCAACTCGTTGGCATCCGGGACACCTCCTGTGTTGATCGATACGTATCCACCAGATTGGATGATTCTGTCAAATGCACTTCTATCCGTTACCAGATCCTTAATGACAGGGAAGGAATGAGCTCTCCATGGCTCGATCGTGATGGTATCTCCATCCTTGAAGCTCCGCATGTGGAGCTGACAAGTAGTCGTCTGCTGAGGACCATGTGGATGACCATTGATATAGAGGCTACACATACCGCAGATACCTTCTCGACAGTCATGATCAAAGTGCACAGGATCTACTCCCTCAGACTCTAGATCATTATTTAATATGTCCAACATTTCAAGGAAAGAGGTATCTGGTGAGATATCCTTCACTTGATATGTTTCCATTTTGCCTTTAGAATTAGCGTTTTTCTGTCGCCATATTTTTAAGGTCAAATCCATATTTTCTTAGTTTAATCTGTTCAGTTCTATTTGTAACTTCTTTGCGTCAGCTTGACATTTTCGAAGACCAGGTCTTCCTTGTTGAGCTTGGCATCTTTGCCTTCACCCATATACTCCCAAGCTGCTACGTAAGAATAGTTTTCGTCATCTCTTTTCGCCTCACCTTCTTCGGTTTGAGACTCTTCTCTGAAATGGCCACCACATGATTCATTGCGGTTTAGCGCATCATCAATCATCAACTCGCCGAGTTCCAAGAAGTCAGCTACGCGATTGGCCTTTTCGAGCGTCATGTTGAGCTCTTCATTGGTACCAATCACTTTGACATCCTTCCAAAACTCCGCCTTGATTTCCTGAACCATCTTCTTGGCCTTCTTCAAGCCTTCAGCAGTTCTGGACATGCCACAGTAGTCCCACATTACTAAGCCCAACTTCTTATGGAAGTAGTCGACTGGTTTACTACCGTTAATATTGATAAGCTTATCTATCTGGTCTTTTACTGCTTTTTCAGCTTCCTTGAAAGCAGCATGGTCTGTGGAAGGTTTGTCATAGGATTCACCTGACAGATAGTCACCGACAGTGTAAGGGATCACAAAGTAGCCGTCTGCAAGACCTTGCATCAGCGCACTCGCACCTAATCTGTTAGCGCCGTGATCTGAGAAATTAGCTTCTCCTAGCGCATACAAACCAGGAATTGTAGTTTGGAGATTGTAATCAACCCAAAGACCTCCCATTGTATAGTGCACCGCCGGATAGATCATCATTGGGACAGAGTAAGGATCCTCTCCTGTGATCTTCTCATATATGTCAAACAGGTTGCCATACTTACCCTCAATCGTATCTCTACCGTCGCGCTTGATGGCATCTCTGAAATCCAAATATACTGCTAGTCCTGTTCCTCCAACACCACGATCTTCATCACAAACAATCTTGGCATTTCTGGAGGCTACATCTCTTGGCACCAAATTACCAAACGATGGATATTTTACTTCCAGATAATAATCTCTTTGGTCTTCAGACAGATCATTGGCCTTAATGGCACCAGACCTGACTTGTTTTGCTAGCTCCACGGTCTTGGGAACCCATACACGTCCATCATTCCTTAACGACTCTGACATCAATGTCAACTTAGATTGATTTTCACCATGTACTGGTATACAAGTCGGGTGTATCTGTGTGAAGCAAGGGTTGGCGAAGAATGCACCTTTTCTATGCGCTCTCCAGGCTGCCGTCACGTTGGAGCCCATTGCGTTAGTTGATAAGTAGAATACATTACCATAACCTCCTGTACATAAAAGAACTGCATGTGCGCTATGAGATTCTATATCTCCAGTTAATAGATTTCGAGTAACAATACCTTTGGCTTTGCCATCAACCATGACCAAATCCATCATTTCAGTTCTTGGGTAAAGCTTCACCTTACCATTCGCTACTTGGCGACTCAATGCACTGTATGCTCCGAGAAGAAGCTGCTGACCTGTTTGGCCTTTGGCGTAGAAAGTTCTTGAAACCTGCGCACCACCAAATGACCTATTGGCTAATAAGCCGCCGTATTCTCTAGCAAAAGGAACGCCTTGTGCGACACACTGGTCAATGATATTGACAGAGACTTCTGCCAAGCGATAAACATTGCCCTCTCTCGACCTGTAGTCGCCACCTTTTACCGTATCGTAGAACAAGCGATATACACTGTCACCATCATTTTGATAATTCTTAGCAGCGTTGATACCTCCTTGAGCGGCAATACTGTGTGCCCTTCGCGGGCTATCCTGAAAACAGAAGGCTTTGACGTTGTAGCCAAGTTCTGCCAAAGATGCAGCGGCTGATGCTCCTGCCAAGCCCGTTCCAACAACGATCACATCATACTTCCGCTTATTCGCTGGGTTAACCAGCTTAGTCGCGAACTTATGTCTGTTCCATTTTTCTGCTATCGGACCCTCAGGCACTTTCGAATCTAATTTCATATTCGCTTTACATTTAGCATTTATCTAACCAAAAACATCCAAATCGGTATCAGTGCAAATAGCCCAGGTACCACTATTGAGAAAACAACCCCAATACCTTGGATGGCGGGTGTGTATTTTGAAGCATTTAGGCCTAAAGTTTGGAATGCACTTTGGAATCCATGGTACAAGTGAAAGGCCAACCCTAACATAGAGAAGCAATAGAGTACAACGTACCACCACTGGCTGAAGGCTGCAGAGACAACTGCATATAAGTCCTTGTATTGTTCACCGTCATAAGATGCCATAGGCACCTCTCCCCAATGCATCTCAAACCAGAAATTCTTCATGTGGATGACTAGGAAGATGAAGACGATTGTACCCAAAATCCCCATATTTCTTGAGTTCCATGACACCTTGTTCGAAGACTTTGAGTTGGCATACTTTTCCGGCCCTCTTGCTTTGCTATTATGCATTGTAAGGAGTATTGACCAGACAATATGTGCAATGAAAGTCGCATAGAGAAGGTAAGAACTCGTCTTAATCAAAGCGTTAGTCGTCATGAACTTCGCGTAAACATTGAAGGACTGTCCTCCATCACTGCTCAGTAGTTGCAAATTACCAGCTAGGTGCACTACTAGGAAAAGTACAAGAAAAAGACCCGTAAGGGCCATCAACAGTTTTCTTCCGAGGGTGCTTGTTATTGTTTGTGTGAACCAACTCATATACTTAAAGACAGTTTTCGTTCGTTATACATTCCTGTCAAAGGTACATTTGGAAACCCATTGAAACAATCGCTATTTTTATTTTAACTAGTTCTAAATAGGTGTTTGGGTATTCTTTCATTGTTAGCTAAACAGGTTGTTTTTTTTAATTGTTTTGGACGTTATAGATTAAATTATGAGGGTACTCTATCTACTTTTCTTATTCATTTTGGGGCTTAATCAGGCTCAGGCCACTCATGTTATCGGTGGCACGATTAGCTTAAAACAATTAAGCGGACTGACTTATGAAATAAGCCTCCATTACTGGCAAAATACTGGCAGCTCGGTACAATTCGGCGGTGGCCAGATGACAATCAATGGAAAACAAGTACTTGTACAGCTGGAAGATGATCCTGCCTTTCGTGAATCAATAGAAATCGGTCAGGGGACGGCTTACGCGGAGTTGACTTTAAATTATACGTTTGAAGCCCCTGGTACTTACGACATCACTTACCAGGAATTCAATAGGGATGCAGGTATCATCAATATGTCCAATTCTGTGGATACCCCTTTTGCCATAAAGACACAGCTATTGATAGATCCTTTATTTGGATCAAATCAAACACCCGGACCCACAGCCTACCCAGTTCCGGGAGTCGGCCCAGCAGTTGATTTCCACTTTAACCCTGGATTTACCGATGCAGATGGCGATAGTATCTCTTACCATCTTGCTGTTCCAGTGTCATCCGATTCGACTGAGGTGACAGATTATAGGTTCCCAGGTTACTTTGGAGGGGCATTCGGTCTCAATCCGTTGACAGGTGAGGTTGCCTGGACAGGTGCAAGACTCTCTGGTAAGTATGTTTATGCCATGGTCGTCAGAGAATGGAGGAGAGTTGCTGGGCAGTTAGTGAAGTTAAGTGAGTCCAGTTTTGATATAATGCTTTTTGTTGATGAGCATTATAATGATCGTCAAACTCAGATTGAGTTTGAAGAAGGCGTATGCGCAGATGAAGGACAGGTAGTCAATATTAGCTCGTCTTATCAGAATTTGACCTTGACCTTGACTTCAGACTATAGTGGGAAGATATTGATAGATGGAGAACGCTTAGCAGCAATTGGGCTTATCAGGAGTTTCGACAATGATTTGAGACTTGAGGTTGATTTTGATTTGACCCACCCTGATGCTGATATGGTTAACGAATTATCCTTTACAATTAGGGATACCTCTGATTTTGCGCTAGCACATCGTACTCTCATATTTAGTGCTAACTGCGACCAACTGTCCTCATCAATAGTCACGAGCGTAGAGAAGCCTGCCCATGCCTTTCAGGTTTTTCCAAACCCTACTTCCGACTATGTCAATATTGACATTTCCGATATGAGAGGGAAGCAAATGACTCTTCAGATCTTAAGTACAGCGGGAGAAGAAGTTTATTGGGATCAAATTATTGCGGAGGAGAAAAACCTTCTTTTTACACTTAATGACTTGCCTAAAGGGATTTATTTGATGCGTATCATATGTGATAAAAAACAGTACACACAAAGAATCGTTTTGCAATAAGGGCTTACATTTAGGGGAACTCATTAATTTTAATGTTATCAGTCAAGGGTTGTAATAGAAGCTAAGTAGTTGATGAAAGGATTGAAGATAGTATGTCAGTTGGTGATCATCTTGCTGGGTAGTTTGTTTCTGGCGAGGGATGCGATGGCAACCCATATCAGGGCGGGGGAGATTATTGCCAGGAGATTGTCCAATAGCAGTTTGACTTACGAGTTTACAATCATAGGCTACACGGATACGGGCTCAAGCGTAACTTTTGGAGGTGGAGAGGTTAATTTTGGTGATGGTACTGTCATCTCGATCCTGGAAGAGGATGTGTTCTTTCAGGAGACGATTGACATAGGAGATGAGATTGCGGTAAATACCTTCAAGATCGAGCATACCTTTCAAGCCTCTGGAACTTATACTATTCGATTTAGAGAATTTAACAGGAATGCCGGAGTGGTTAATATGGATAACTCGGTCGATACGCCATTTTATGTAGAGACTCAAATCAAGATTGATCCTTTTTCAGGACTCAATAATACACCAGTATTGCTCGCTCCTCCAGTGGACAAAGGCGCTGTTGGAGCAAGGTACATTCATAACCCAGCGGCATTCGACCCAGATGGCGACAGTCTTTCTTACCACATCGTAACCCCACTTCAGGATATCGACACTGAAGTAGCTAATTATAGACGTCCTAACTCTCCTGAGTTTTACTTCGATTTTCAGAATGGCCGTGAAGATGTTCCCGGCCCGCCGATTTTCAAGATGGACAGTATCACTGGAGATTTGGTCTGGGATGCACCGGGAGCTATAGGTGAGTACAATTTTGCTTTCATTGTCAGAGAATGGCGAAACATAGGAGGTGAGTGGAGAGAGCAGGGCTATGTCACGCGCGATATGCAAGTGATCATTGAGGAAAGTGATAATCAACGACCGGTGATCGCCACACCACCAGATCTATGCGTAGAGGCGGGCACATTCGTATCGGAATTCATACAGGCGAGTGACCCTGATGGACATCCAGTACAAATGGAAGCTTTTGGAGGCCCCTTTGAACTGAGTTCAAGTCCTGCGACGTATTCACCTAATCCGCCCACCTTTCAAAATAGTCCCGCAGTGCTCAGGTTTGATTGGCAGACGGACTGCCGTCATGTACGTGAAAGACCCTATGATGTCCAGATCAAAGCGAAAGATGATCCTGACTCTGGCCCAAGCCTTGCTGAGTTTGCTACTTGGAATATTACGGTAGTAGCGCCAGCTCCTAAAGGGGTGGAGGCTGAAGTGCTCCCTGGCAAACAAATCCAGGTGGACTGGGAGGCGTATGAATGCTTCAATGCAGCAGTAATAGAAGTTTGGAGACGAGTGGATAGCTACGATTTTGATCCTGACGAATGTCAAATCGGTATTCCAGCAAATGCGGGCTATCAGAAAGTAGGTGAGCTTGATCGTACCGACACCACTTTTCTAGATGATAATGACGGACGTGGTTTGGCACCCGGTGCGACCTATTGCTACAGACTGGTTGCAGAGTTTCCGCTACCCGCTGGAGGTACGAGCTATGCGTCTATGGAAGTCTGTGAGACCGTGGCGGCCGATGCTCCCGTGATCACCAATGCCTCTATCGAGACCACCTCTGAGACTGACGGTAGGGTCAAAGTAGCCTGGACACCTCCATTGGAAGTGGATGACGAGCAATTCCCTCCACCATACAGCTATGAGGTGATAAGATACTCGGGAGAAGACGGACTCCAGGAAGAAACCCGTTTTCCACCCCAAGCAGACACGGTATTCTTTGATACTGGCGTTAACACGAAAGACAATGTCTACAGTTACAGAATCAGACTATTTGATGGGCTCAACAATTTTGTTGATAGCTCAGCTTCAGCCTCCACAGTGAGACTCGAAGTTGATCCTCTTGTCAGTTCTATAGCTCTCAACTGGTCTGCACGAGTGCCTTGGTCTAACAATGTGCAGGACTTCCCCACACACTTCATCTACCGTGATAACGTTGATGATTTTGATCCTACCTCTTTTGAATTGATCGATGAGGTGAATGTCAACTTCAACGGATTCAACTATCTCGATGATGGTAGTCACAACGGTGAGATGCTGTCTGATGAGGTTGAGTACTGCTATTTCGTGACGACTCAGGGTTCATATGGTAACCCAATCATTGTAGAGCCGCTACTAAACAACTCTCAGATTATCTGTGGACAGCCTAATGATCTTGTACCTCCTTGCACTCCGCTTGGATTCAGGTTGGAAGATGGTTTTGACTGTGAGAGCTTTCTCGCCAATAGGGGATGCGGTTTTAGGGATTTTGAAAACTCTCTAGTGTGGGAGATGGATGATAACTCCCAATGTGAAGATGATGTGCGTAGTTATAATATCTACTTCTCGGAATCTGGCGCAGAAGCATCTTACACCTTGATAGATAATGTGGAGACTGAATTCTACACGCATACTACTATACGCTCTTTTAAGGGCTGCTATAGAGTTTCCGCAGTGGATCGATCTGGCAATGAGAGTGGATTGACCGAGCCAGTTTGCAATGACAACTGCCCCAACTATCTCCTTCCCAATGTATTTACGCCTAATGATGATGGTGTTAATGATGCCTTCGGGCCATTCTATTCAGAAGGAGAGATATTGGGTTTTGATTTTGCCAATTGCCCGAGATTCGTAGAAAGCGTATTGTTAAAAATCTACGACCGTACCGGCAAGGAGGTATATCAATACGAATCCACTGAGGATCTTGAAAATGGCATTTTCATTAATTGGGATGGACAGACCAACGGAGGTAGTCTGCTTGATAATGGAACCTATTTTTATCATGCTGACGTTACCTTTGACGTACTGGATCCCGCAAAGCGGAATGAAGAAATCAGAGGATGGGTAAAATTGCTCAAGTAGATCAACAAGTAATACTTTTCGATGGGGTGTGCAACCTCTGCAATACCTCAATCAATTTCATTATTGACAGAGATAGCAAGAAGCTATTTCGATATGCATCACTACAGTCAGACTTTGGAGCGCAAGTCAAAGCTCAGTTTGGAAGAAGTGCTGACCTGGACAGTGTTTTGCTATTGCAAGGGGAGCAACTCTTACAAAAGTCTGATGCAGCACTGGCAATAGCTCGCCAGCTGGACGGACTCTGGCCCGCATTATCCATTTTTAAGATCGTCCCTAGAGCAATTAGAGATGCGGTATACTCATGGATCGCGCGTAATCGCTACCGCTGGTTTGGTAAGCAAGACGCCTGCCGTATACCGACTCCAGACCTTAGAGCTCTTTTTCTCGACACTTAGCATCACCTACCTACCGGAATTCTATTAGTTTTGGCCTTCAAAATTTGATAATATGAAGGCATATATATTCCCCGGACAGGGATCCCAGTTCCCAGGCATGGGCAAAGAACTCTTTGATGAAAATGCTGAAGCCAAAAAACTGTTTGGCAAGGCCAACGATATTCTTAGTTTTGATATCTCGAAGATCATGTTCGAAGGTACCGCTGATGAACTCAAGCAGACGAATGTAACTCAACCTGCCATTTTCATCCATTCGGTGATTCTAGCGAAAATCGCAGCTGAGTTTAACCCTGATATGGTAGCGGGTCATTCCTTAGGTGAGTTTTCCGCACTGGTTGCCAATGGAGCACTTAGCTTTGAAGATGGCCTTAAGCTAGTGGCTCAGCGAGCGGATGCTATGCAGAAGGCTTGCGAAATCAATCCATCCTCAATGGCAGCTATCCTTGCCTTGGAGGATAAGGTAGTCGAGCAGATCTGTAATGAGATCGATGGTGTGGTAGTCGCAGCTAACTACAACTGTCCCGGACAGCTTGTGATCAGTGGCGCCACCATAGCTGTGGAAGAGGCCTGTGAGAAGCTGAAGGCTGCTGGGGCGAAGCGGGCGTTACTACTTCCGGTAGGTGGAGCCTTCCATTCACCGCTGATGGAGCCGGCCAGAGAGGAGCTCGCCAAGGCGATCGAAGAAACAAACTTCAGCCAGCCGAGTTGTCCAGTATATCAAAACGTGGATGCTCAGCCTCACACAGATATTCAAGAGATCAAGTCAAACCTCATCAGTCAGTTGACTGCACCAGTGCGATGGACGCAAATTGTCCAGGCGATGGTGGCTGATGGAGCTACCACTTTTGTGGAATGCGGACCAGGCAAAGTTTTGCAAGGGCTTGTAAAGAAGATTCATCGAGAGGCGGAGACATCCAGCATATAACCTAAACCCAAGAAAATGAAGTACAATGAAGGAATGCTCCGTGAGGACGCGCTAAAAGGAAAAACGATCATCGTCACTGGAGGAGGTACAGGTCTGGGTAGATCGATGGGCACCTACTTTTTGAAGCTTGGGGCCAATTTGGTTATTACTAGCAGGAAAATGGCAGTGCTGCAGAAGTCGGCCGATGAGATGATGGCTGAGACGGGTGTTCAGGTACTGCCAGTCGAGTGTGATGTGCGTGACTATGACATGGTCGAAAATGTGATAGCCAGGGCCTATGAGAAGTTTGGTCAGGTAGATGTATTGCTCAATAATGCGGCCGGTAATTTCATTAGTCCCACAGAGCGCCTTTCTAACAGAGCTTTTGATACAGTTGTAGATATCGTTCTTAAGGGCTCCTACAACTTCACATTGGCACAAGGTAAGAAGTGGATTGCTGACAAGCATGCTGGAAATATCCTCAATATAGTAACCACCTACGCATGGACGGGCTCTGGTTATGTAGTTCCCTCCGCTACCGCAAAAGCGGGCGTGCTGGCGATGACCAGATCATTGGCGGTAGAGTGGGCAAAGTACAACATCCGCTCCAACGCCATCGCTCCAGGGCCATTTCCAACTACGGGTGCATGGGATAGATTACTTCCTGGAGATTTGAAAGAGAAGTTTAGCCCTGAGAAAAAGGTGCCTGTTGGTCGCGTAGGAGATCATCAGGAGTTGGCCAACCTTGCTGCTTATCTAGTTTCTGACTTTTCTGCCTATGTCACAGGAGAAGTGGTGACGATAGATGGAGGAGAATGGCTCAAAGGAGCTGGAGAATTTAGCATGCTCGAGGAGGTGACCCCAGAGATGTGGGACATGCTCGAGATGATGCGTAAGAAGAAATAAGCTTGGGCAGACAAGAATCAAACGAAGGTTGTTGATCTTAGATTAGCAATCTTTGTTCGGTTCTATGGAGAAGTTTCGTCTGCTTCTCTCTTCCTTACATTTTTATCGAAGTGTGTTTTCCTAACTATTTTGACTGTTAAAGTGATGTTAGGAGGTGGATAAACGCGAGAATCTTTTATAAAAACACCTATTTACAATCGCCAGAGAGATCTCAACCTATTTTGCTATCTTTATTTAAGGTTTTTAAAACATAAAAAATGAAAACCATCACACTTACATCTGATGACGATAGGGCACTTGATCAACTTAAGCAACTGGCATTTGAACTTGATGTCGAGTTGACCGAGACTGAAATGAAAGTTTCAAATGGTAAGAGTGCAGCCCAGCTGCTGAGCAAAATTGCTAAGAATAATGAACTTGCTAAGGTAATCCATGATCCCGTGGAGTGGCAAAAGGAAATCAGGAGAGGTCGAGAATTGCCTTTTAAGAATGAATGATATTACTAGATAGCAATATCATTATCTATTCTTCACTTCCTGACTATGATAATCTCAGGGCTATGATTGGTGCTATGAACCCTAGTGTTTCTGAGATATCAAAGCTTGAGGTACTCGGATATCATAAATTGGGGGATAGTGACGCTGCTTATTTCCGTAAGGTTTTCGAGGAACTTCAAGTGTTGGGCATTACTTCGACTATTATCGAACAGGCCATTGTGCTGAGGAGATCAAAAGCTATGTCCGTCGGTGATGCGCTTATTGCTTCAACAGCAATAGTGGTTGGTTATGAACTATATACCGCCAATACTTCAGACTTTCAGCATATCAGGAACCTGCAAGTTATCAACCCTCTGAGTTAGTAGGTCAAATCTCATTAAGAATGAGAGTGTTGAGCATCAAAAAAAGGGCTGTTGATCTTAAATCAACAGCCTTTTTTGGTGTTATGAAGAAGCCTTATTTGCTTCTCGCTTCCTTTGATTTTCGTCGAGGTATATTTTCCTCATTCGCACTGACTTGGGAGTGATCTCCACGTACTCATCTTTATTGATATATTCCAATGCTTCTTCCAATGAGAACCTTTTGGCAGGGGCAATCTTCATGCTTGCGTCCGTACCAGATTTTCTCATGTTGGTAAGCTGCTTTCCCTTTTGGATATTAACAGATAAGTCGTTTGAACGAGAGTGCTCGCCGATGACCTGACCAGCATACAACTCATCTCCTGGATCAACGAAAAATATACCACGGTCTTGAAGCTTATCGATAGAATATGCTGTGCCCGGTCCTGTGTCCATAGAAACAAGAGAACCATTTAACCTTTCAGGAATCTCTCCTTTGAAGGGCTCATATCCCTGGAAGCGATGCGTCATTACGGCTTCCCCAGCAGTTGCTGTTAATATTTGATTCCTTAATCCGATAAGGCCTCTTGCGGGTATATTGAATTCTAAATGTTGAATGTCACCTTTAGGTTCCATAACTGCCAGTTCGCCTTTTCTTTTGGTGACGAGCTCTATAGCCTTACCAGAAACATCTTCTGGAACGTCAATGACAAGGTGTTCGATGGGCTCATGCTTCTTACCATCAATCTCTTTATAAATCACCTGTGGCTGACCAACCTGAAGTTCGTAACCCTCACGTCTCATAGTTTCAATCAAGACAGATAAGTGAAGAACGCCACGACCAAAGACCATGAATCTGTCTTCACTGTCAGTCGTTTCAACTCTAAGTGCTAGATTTTTCTCTATCTCCTTCATCAACCTGTCTCTAAGGTGTCTTGAAGTAACGTATTTCCCTTCTTTACCAAAGAATGGGGAGTTGTTGATGGTGAAGAGCATGTTCATGGTTGGCTCATCAACACCTACTCTTTCCAGTGGTTCTGGATTTTCGAAATCGGTAATTGTATCTCCGATATCAAAAGCTTCAATACCAGTGACAGCACATATGTCACCGCATTCTACCTGCTCTACACTTCTTTTACCAAGTCCTTCGAAAACATGTAGTTCTTTTATTCGAACTCTCTGAATTGAACCATCACTCTTGGTCAGTCCAAGACTCTGCCCAACTTTGATCGAACCTTGATGAATTCTTCCAATGGCAATTCGTCCTGTAAAGGCTGAAAAATCCAAAGATGTAATTTTCATTCTCAGCACACCCTCTTTTTTCTCAGGAGCTGGAATCACCTTAATGATGGTATCTAGCAACGCATCGAGGTTGTCAGTTTCATCTTTCCAATCATAGTTCATCCAGCCATGCTTAGAAGAGCCATATAACGTTGCGAAATCAAGTTGGTCTTCTGTGGCGTCCAAGTTGAACATCAAGTCGAAAACCTCTTCATGCACTTCATCAGGACGACAGTTTTC
>JAVKDO010000042.1:0-10021 GCA_040222235.1 Cyclobacteriaceae bacterium | reverse complement strand
AAACGAGGCTATCAATCCCTTAGAGAACATTACTCCAAAGTATCTCCATTACTTAATGAACCGCTCAGTACGAGACCCGTACGCTGAGTGGTGTGAGAGGCGCACCGTGGGCTTATGGCTCACGGCCGTCTACTCGATTGTATGCCTGTGCTCTTTTCCTTTTGTAGCAGACTGTTTCGGTTTACCACCGTGCGTTGGGGCAGACATACTCTTTGGCAAGTTTTGGCTCTTGCGGTTGGCTTTTGAGCGACTTGGCAATGTGTATGGCTATAGTGCGAAGGAATCATAAGCAATTAGCTGTTTTTCTCTTGCCAATCATCAGCCACACCTTTCCAGTCGACAGGTCTATGTACATCGTTACCATCCTTATCCTTTCTTGTCCAAACATCCCAAAAATCAGGATCATCTGACTGTGGTTGTTTATCATGACTTAAATCGCGAATTTTTACAAGAATAGGTAGTTCAGAGGCCCATCCAAGTAGAATTGCCTTTTGTGAAGGAAGTGATGGTAGTTCTTTAAGCAAACCTCTAAAGTTATCGGGTAATAATCGGCCAACTAATTCTTGATCTCGGTCATTACTAATTCGATGTAAAATGTAACTATTACACTGAGAAAGAACGGTCGGTGATAACTCGGAAGGACGTTGAGATGACAAAATCAAACCAAGTCCAAATTTCCTTCCTTCTCTTGCTATTTTCTCAAACACTTTCGTGCATATGGATGAGGAATTCCCTTCATTGTTGTCATTATATTTTGTTATAAATGAGTGAGCCTCTTCCATCACCATGACGGATGGTAAAGTCTTGCCATTAAGTTTTCTGTACCTTATTAATGATTCAAAAACAATTCTTGTAATAACTGCTGTGATTACATGTATTATCTCTACTGGGACTAATGAAAGATCAATAATTGTAATGGATGTTTTTTCATCAGATCCAAGATATTTTTCTAACCACTTATCAAGTTCAATATCTATCTTATCTCCAATTACAGAATCCATTCTAGAATCGGCCAGCATCGTACGAATTCGAGTAATGAGAAACTCTAAATATTGTTCATTGCCTGATTCTTGAGCAATAGCCTGCAAGTAGCTTAAAAAGATATCTCCTTTGAAAGGAATAGGGATATCCTCATTTTTAGGTAGTAATTCTCGCTCACTACCGCCTAATGCTTCATACGCTAAAGCAAGAAGGTCAATCAAATTGTCAATCTCTTCAAGGTTTGCGTTGTAGTTCGCATATTGCTTAGTCCTTTCCGGTTCGTCTACAAATTCATTTAAACTATCCATAAAAGTATTGACCTCACTAATATCTTGATTGAGTAGAGAAATCAAATGCTCAAATCCTTCTTTCCACTTCACTGCGAGTTGGTAAAAATGCATCGGTTTGGGAAAACTACTCCACGGAGAACCTATGCTTTTTTCATGTCTCAGTGATGTTAAAACTGTTCCCGTAAATCTCTTTGCAATAATTAACTTATCTTGATTTGGCTCTAACTCTTCATTACGCATAGCCCTCAATGCTCTTTTTAATAATGGAAGTTGAGCTCCTGATTTAGCTTGTGTGAAACTTCTCCATTCTTCACTGTTCCACATCCATAACGGCACTTCTAGATTATTATCTTCATCTCCTACTTTTAAAACTTTGGCTTTATCACCAAATACTTTCGCATACTCGCCATTTGGATCAAGGATTATAAATCTAGCATTTGCTTGATCCCCTTGCTCAGTTGCTTCTAGTGACCATTGAATGAGTCCTGCGACTGTACATGATTTTCCACTTCCGGTATTTCCTAAAACTGCTAAATGCCGTCCAAAAAGTCTATCAGGATCAATTTTAACTTTGGCATTAGCGGTTAAAGGACTATTTCCTATATAAACCCGTCTATTAGAACCGGATTCTACAATAGATCTCAATTGTAGGTCTGTTGGGATTAAAACTGGAGAACCTATGCTTGGGAATGAATGAACACCTCTTTGGAATTTGAATGTTTCGTTCGCATACATTTTCAAGAGGCCTAAAGGAGCCAATTTCATTTTTCTAATTGGAAATGGAAGATCAATTAGTCCGTAATCTTGGTAACCTTTTCTCTTAGGAAAAGGTGATCGTTCTATTGCAATCCATTCAACTTGGCAGACAATATTCCCTCCTTCATTGGGAATTAAGACGTAGCTATTAATTCTTGGGAATTCTCTAGGAACACCTCCATTTGCGGCAATTCCATCTGGAGCATCTAAATCTAGTTGTACCTTGATTTCATCCGGAGCAACAAATTCCACTACTCCAATTCTAAGTGATGCTTGATTTTCTATCGGAGATCTACTCATCGCTTTCAGAATTACTTGGGTTAGTTTGAATACTTGTTGTTCCACGAGCCTTAAGCAAGTCTGCCATTTTATAAGTAGTTCTGTCAATGGCAGGTTTAGGCAGATAGTTATCTACTAAGGTTTTCAGATCTCCAAAATGTTTTCCAATTAATAATGATATCTGGACTGGCCTTTTGGCTTTTGAGTAAAACCGTTTAATCCTATCTCCAATATCATCAAATGCTATTATTACTAAATGGGTAGAGGGTATGGTTAGCATATCAATTATTACCCTATTAATATGATCATCTCCAAAGCTATAGCCATAGGTTACAATAGTTGAATTGGGTCTAATTACTGAACTTGCAAAGTCCCTAAATAACTCCACATAAGGATATTCAGCAGTTTCACGATCTTTTGATGAGTTGGGATAAATCATAAGACTTCCATCTTGGCTATAGGTATTTATATCCTTAGAGCCATATGGAAGAGCAAACCTTCTTACTACTTCATTTTTTTCAATCCAATCAAGTGAACCATGAAGTTTTGTAAAGTTCACAACTCCTTCTAAATATCTGGGTTCTCCACGAATCCCTGGGGGATTATAGTGTAGGTCAATATTTAATCGAGAAGAACGGAATATGGGAGATATATTTCCGACAAATCTGTCTATCAAATGCAATCCAGCTAGTTCGGCTCCAAATTCTAATACCCTATCATAGTTAATTGTAAAGAGATTGAGTCTTTCTCTTGTAGCTATTCTGCTGGCAAAACTCAATAAAAAATTCATTAAATATTCCGCAGGTTCATCCTTTTCAGATGTTACAATATTTCTTTCTGATTCTAATACAGCGTTTGCAAATTCAATAATCCCTTTTTCCAACTCATCTTTTATCACTGGCAATTTTTCATTCAACTTATTTTCGGGTTTGGTTGAAAGTAATATTTCAAGTCCCTTAACTAGCTCGTTAATTGTTCTTATTTCATCTTCAATATTTGCATCTCCACGTCCTGATTTTTTCGCTGATTCTTTTGATTTAAGACTGATTTGATCCTTAAATTCAGTTATTTTCATATTCCCCATTCCTGCTCCTGCGTTTCCAGTTGCCAAGTAATGCACAGCAGAAGAAATTCCTGCACCGGTGAGAAGAGAAAGGTGTTCGCTTTGAAATAAAGCTGTGAGCCAAGGCTCTATAATATTTCGGAGTTCATCAGCATTTGGATCTTCTACAACTGTTGGCTCCTTATAATCCCTCAGCTTAATGATATGTTTGCCCTGCCAGTTTTCAAGTTGAGTATCTTCAGTTGTCATAGATTTCTTCCTTTATTTATGTTTCAATTACCCCCATTTGAGCCAGTGCGTGGATTAAAAATAGCTCTTTTAGTTTTTTAGAGTTTGCCAGTGCGTAGGCAAAAACTAAATGTGCTATTTGTGCGGTTGGCTTTGTTCGCATGGCATACAACAACCCAGTATGCACACCATAGTGGTGCATACTACAGTTATAGACTTTGGTTCTAAAATATTGACAATCAACAATATATTCGGTTCTAATCGTTTGTTGTCGTTAATAACAGTCACTCCTAAACATGATTTCAATTTAGCCAACTCTCCCACTGCAAACAATACCTAGAAATGAGTAGTTTTCGGTAGAAGATGTTCGAATATGAACAATTATGGCTGTTATATAAACTCAATAGTTCAAGAACAACGGACTTCAAGTACGGCTAGAGTTCTGTGATGCTGCTGATTGATCAACCTACGCCGAAAGGTGGGTAGGTTAAAGTCGTATGGTATCACTTGCTCTAAAAGCACTATTCATATTTCCGGTAGGAAGGGGTTGTGTAATTTCTATACAGTTTTCCTCCCCATGAGTTGCCGAATGTTTGGATTCTCGTAGATGGAGCTAACCAATTTCGAATACAAATCGGTAAACGAATGGTTATCAATTAAGTCATTGAACAGCGCCCTCAGGCGTAGGAAGGATAAGGTGTCAGTAGACGTTCCTTTGGCAGCCATATGGAGTTCTTCTTGCATTGCATCAATGATATCCAGCGGTTCGTCACGTTGATTTAGACCTTTGTCACTGTAGTAACACCATGCCGCCAAAATCAGGGTCGCATATTCTGTGCTTCCGCCTTTAGCCAAATTTTCATGAATGGTAGGTATTAAGAACTTAGGCAGCTTTGCGGAACTCTCCGAGCAAATACGACTGACATGATCTTTGATATTTGGATTGCTAAAGCGCTCGATGAGGCTGCTTTTATATTCCGATAGGTCTACTCCATCTACCTGGTCCAAAACAGGAGTTACCTCAAGGTCCATAAAAGACTTAAGGTAGGCCGAAAAGACTGGGTCATTGACGCAATCACCTATGGTTTCATGTCCATGAATGGATCCTAAAATTCCGAGTACTGAGTGTCCCGCATTGAGTAGACGCAGCTTCATTTTCTCATAAGGGGTCACGTCAGGCACAAACTGGGCACCCACTTTTTCAAGAGCAGGTCGTCCATTTGAGAATTTGTCCTCAATCACCCATTGAAGAAATGGCTCGCAAGTAACCGGCCATTCATCATCCAGATTAAACTCATCCTTCAAGTAGTCTATTTCTGCAGGAGTCGTGACGGGGGTGATCCTGTCGACCATACTATTGGGAAACGCCACTTCTTTTTCTACCCAGGAGGCTAGTTCCTTATCTTGCGCTGATAAAAAAGACAACAGCATTTTCCTGGTCACATCACCATTGTGCTGGATGTTGTCGCATGACATTATCGTAAAAGGCGCTTGTCCGTTTTCTTTTCGTATCCTGAGCGCAGCTGACAAATATCCATAGATCGTTTTAGGATCGCTGGGATTATTTAGTTCGTGCTGAATATCTGGATGATCCAAATCAAACTTCCCGTCCGAACGCAGGTTATATCCTCCCTCGGTAATGGTCAATGAAAGAATCTTTGTGTCCTTGTGCGAGATTCGCTCAACGACGGCCTGTTGGTTATCGGCTGCCAATAGGAAATCTGTCATTTGTCCCATCACCTCACTTTGCACCTTCCCATCCGGGTGGCGTGTAATTAAGGTATAAAGGCAGTCTTGTTTCGAGAATACTTCAGCGATTTTACGATCGGCCTCCCGCAATCCGATTCCACATATTCCCCAATCCTCGTTTCCATCTAGTTCCAATAGGTTTTGAATAACAACCGCTTGATGGGCTCTATGAAAACCGCCTACACCAATATGGACTATTCCTGACTTAAGTTTTTGCCGATTGTAAGTGGGGACTTTAAGGAGTTCAGCAGCAGCTAATAGGTTCTTTTGGTTCAGCTTCATGTTAGTTGATTACGCAGTTGTCTTTCCTCGTTGCATCGCCCAGTAGGCAGTTGCGAAATAGACCAATGTACAAATGAATGCAAAAAGGTAGAAGTTTTCTCTATTGAAGAGATAGGCGCTTTCATCAGAACTCCCAAACAATACGATCAGTCCCAAAACCATCGTGATGGCCAAAGCAAGTATGGAAATTCCATGCAATACTTTCGTGAGAAGTGAATGGTCTGGATTCTTGATCGTTTCTTGATTTTGCTGCCAGTCGTGATACTGGTCAATTTGCGCATTTTCCTCCGCCTCGTTTTCCTCCGCCTCAGGGTATTTTTCTTTTGCACCTGAGCGTCCAGCCAGAAACGTATAGATCAGAATGGTGAATATCCAGGTGGGAATAAACAAGTAAAAGAATGACATAACGTCAAGGAGATTTAATCCAAAACCGAGTATCAATCCCAGCACCCATGAGGCAATGGCAGGTGTACTGAATACCACTTGACGATAAGATGACCAGTAGCGTGTGTAACCGATTCTCGGGAAGATTTGGTGCTCGGCAAACACAATCGCTCCGACGGGAACCACAATCAATCCCGCATAGGTCAACAAAGGCAAAATCTGAGAGAATACGAATGGGAAGCAGGCAACTACCATGGTCACGATTCCTACGATCAAGGTAGTTCTTCTTCTGGACATGCTGGTGAAAATAGCCTGGGCAGCCAACCCAGCTCTATAAAGATTGGTAATGGCGGTTGTCCATCCGGCCACAATCACAATGACAAATCCTGACCAACCCAATGCATAGTAAGCCACGTCTCCCGGATCAATTTCTGAAATAGACTTGCCCAAAATCACGGCAGCTCCAGCACCCATAATTCCGGCAGCTATCCAAGCCACATAGTGACCAAACATCATCCCTGTGCTGGTGGCCAGACCATAAATTTTCTTTTTGGCGAATCGCAAGAGTGCCATGTCGATAAGACCAAAATGGGTGATGGTATTGGCTGCCCATGCAAAACCTATGACCTCCAAAAGTCCAATGCCCGGTTCGCCGTTACTGTTCACCCCTGTCCAAATGGATTGGTCCCCAATGTGGATGAATTCTTGCCAACTCGCAGGCAATGTGGTTCCCAACACGGAGAGCGACAAAGCTGGTAGTAACACCATTGCTCCGCAAGTAAACATGACGAACAACCAGGGGGCACAAATTCCTGAGAAATCGGAAACGGCATTGAATCCATACATTGTAATGAAAACCACAAAAGCTCCAACCAGTAAGACGATTAGTACAAACCAGAAATTGGACGGGTACCAATTGAGCTGAGCGGGAATGTTAAATGCAAACCGGACAGCTGTTGCCGAGACCGTAATCATAGCCGCTGAAATGACGGTAAAAATGAGAACATTCGCCCAGTTGTAGAGCTTACTCATGGAATCCCCAGCGATCTTATTGAGATAAGTATAAAGACTCAGGCGGGTTTCTACGGCGATGGGAGAGGTAATCAAAGTCCAGCTAAGCACCGCCAGAATATTACCAATTAGTAGTCCAAGGAGGATATCGGTGGTTTTGGCTCCTAGTGCTACGAAGGTTGCGCCAATTACAAATTCTGTAGCAGCCACATGCTCTGCAGCATACAACCCGGCAAAATGTGTCCAGCCGTGGAGTTTATGATTAGGAACAGGTAACTGTTCCGCTTCTATCTGCTCGTATTTTTGGAATTCCTGAGGTGTTGACATACTATTCTTAAGTTGACCAAAAGATAATTGAATTTCGGTTTAATCTAATTACCTCTTCCTCAAGACGCGATGGGATGTCTGAAATCCAAAGTGGCGTACGAGCCTAGCCAGAGAAGACGAAGATAGTGTATTGTAAGAATGAGGGTAGAAATCTAAAAGGCTATCCTGTACAGTGTTGATTTTCTTGGATTTAGCCGCGTCGGCGGTCCGATTTCAACCGATCAGGAATAAGCTAAGGCAAGGAGGTAGTTTTCTGCAATATGACTGCAAGATGAGTCGTAAATCGAAAGTACGGATAACTCAGGAACTTCGAAACCTGGAATTCCATAACAAAACACAACGAGGAATACAGGATTTGGCAACATTGCTGAACCCTAGGATTCGAGGTTGGATACAGTATTATGGAAAGATTAGTCGAAGAAGTTTAAACCCAGTGTTCTACTGCTTACACCATCGGTTGATAAGGTGGATATTGAACAAGTACAAAAGCTTCAAAGGAAGCAAAGTCAAAGCTGTAAAATGGCTCAGGCGGGTTACGAACTCTTATCCAAACTTATTTTACCATTGGGAATTGGGCTACAAATTGGTCTGATCATTTTTAGACCATATCGACTGCATAATAAGAGCCGTGTGAATTGAGAGGTTCACGCACTGCCTGCCCCGCACTTGATGCGGGGGTTCTGGGAGAGGTTTAGGGGTGAGATTCCCCTTGACCTACTCGACTAGCAACATGTAAATCTTTTGGATACTTATTATTTGATACTTAGATTAATCTTTGTCTCTGGAATAGGGGCTTAAATTCGATAATTGGTTGGTACATAAAAATTAATGATTGTTTTCATATTGATGATTCTATTCACTGCCTAATTTTTTTAAACTTCCAATTAAAATTGCCCGGTGCGTTAAACATCATAAAAGATACCCTGTTTTTGTTGTAATAAAATTTCACTTCTCCAACAAAAATTTCAAAATCCACTAGAAAATGCCCTTTTTTTGCCGTGTCAATGGGAACACTGCCCGACACTGCGCCAAGCGAAATGAACAATTTATCACCTTCTTGTTTCACTTGCACATCTCCGAGCCTAGAACTCGAATAAACGCCTTGACATGAGCCAATGTCCATTGTAAGCGGGTTATTTCGAAGTTTATACTTTGAAGTTTTTAAATTATCGACAATGTTAGACTCGATTTGATTTGCTTTATCTACTCTCTTTTGTATTTCCACTTTTAATGATTCAGTTCTTTTTTGCGTGGAAATCGAATCTTTCCCAGATAGCAAATCATAGGCATAATCGGCAATCAACTTGTTGACTCTAGCGCTGAAGAGAGAACCTTCGTTCGCAAGCACCGCAATGCCTATGGTATTTTCTTCCCAAAGTGAAATCGTTGTTCTGAAGCCATAGTACCCACCTTCATGATTGACCAATTCATCGTCCCCTCGTTTTGAGATAAACCAACCCAAACCATAGGCATAATCCTCATATATACTCAAAGCCCGGCTTGAATCATAATACACATGAGGTAAGAGCAGTTCTGATATATGCTTTGTTTTAAGAAATTGGTTGCCTTTATGAACACCATTATTGGTGATCATACTCAACCATTTGATAACATCTTGTGCAGTGCTCAGCATGCCTCCTGCAGCATGCATTGTCTTATCATTCTTAAAATAAGAAAGCCCTTTGGTGCCTTCTTTAGTACGTACATGTCCCTTGGCTATATTGTGATTGTCAAAATAAGAAACGTAAGCACTTGTATTGGTCATTTCAAACGGGTCAAAAATTTCTGTTTTTAAGTGTTCTTGCCAAGATTTTCCGGTAACCTTTTGAATAATGATCCCGACCAGAATATAACCTACATTATCATAGTTGTACTCTTTTACTGAAGAGACACTGTATTTCTTAAATAGAGATACCAATGTCATATAATTTTGCTGACCGGTAACTGCAGTTCGTATTCCAACAAAACTATTTTGAATTCCAGATTGATGGGACAATAAGTCATTAATTGTGATATTATCATCATGATTAATACCTAGTTCGGGCACATAAGCACTAATGGGCGAACTCAAATCCAGTACCCCTTTGGATTCCAAAATCTTTGCGAGCATTGCTACAAATGACTTGGTAGTGGAGGCTATGTAAAATGGAGTTTCGATTTCCACTGGGAGATTATGGTCTTTATCTCTAAGACCATAACTCTGTAGGAATATTTCTTTTCCATTCCTGACGATACCAATACTAGTTCCTGATTTTATGTCAAACTCATCTCTGATTGTTCTAATAAAATGATCCAACTGTTCTTGGAATGTATTACTTTGATTTGGTAATTGATGTTTCTGGGCAACAAGCAACTGGGTTGAAGTATATATGATGATGACTACTGTAGCTGCTTTTTTCATTATGGTGCTAACGACAAGCTATGATGAGTGGGGATTAGAAAACACTAAACACACGTCTCGCACATAGCCACGTCTTGATTTAAATTTAAAACTTGTGGCGGACTTTCCAATCCCCACGAAAATATCCTGACCGATAAAACCCCATTCATTCATAGTATCCATGTAATAACGATTGATCGTTGATAAAGATAAAAACATGGATTTAGTAAGTTTCAAAGATCAGCAATTGTATTTGGGTATTGATGTCCATAAACGACAATGGACGGTGAC
>JAVKDO010000041.1:0-28652 GCA_040222235.1 Cyclobacteriaceae bacterium | reverse complement strand
ACTGATTGTTGAGTAGCCTGTTTTGGTACCTCAGCACATTCTACGAGAAATACTGAGGAGGAATTAAGACACTCTGAGGTGAAATCTGAAACCTTGATTGATCCGGCATTTCAGGGGTCTTGGGGGACATCTCGGCTTGCGCTCGATGTGACGCGGGTTTGGGGGCTTTGGACTGTCTGTTGGTTGGTGTGTGAAGAGTATTCAAGGATGGGTTCGTGGGACACGAATCAGGGCGGAGGTAGTTCGCCAAGAGGGACATAGCCACAGATTGTTGAGTAGCCTGTTTTGACGTCTCAGCGCCCCTGCCTGTCCGTCAGGCAGGCTCTGTTGAAGACAATAGGGGGGAAAGAGTTATTGATTTGGGATCCGAAAACTGCACTGATCCAGCATATTACGAGCCGCTAGGTACTGGGGCTAATTTGCATAATGCATGTCGGTGAAAACACCTACATGGGCAAGGGGTACTGAAGAAGCAAACAAGTTTACGGTATGCCCCCACCTGTAGTCCTCTGTGAGAGACACTGGGGGTGGATTAATAGATCTCTCCATATTTCTATAAATAGTACAATTATTGACAATAGGGTATAGAGGCAGGGCATGGCAGAGGCAAGGCGGAGCTAGGGCACGGGATCAGACTTGCGGTAAAATGAGATAAGTACAATTCTCAAAATTCGACTCATGCCTCAGAACAAATAATATTTGTTAAAAATTGTTAAACAAAGAATTTTAATGAATCCTAGAGCTCATTTTTCCAGTTATCATTAATGAAGATGTTATAGAAAAGGCCTTTCACAAAATTCTCTTCGCTTCTCAATTTTTTGTTTCACTCTTTAAATTCTACTAAAATGGCATACGTCAAAAATAATCCTATTACCAAGGGCCTCAGCGGCACCTTTGGAAAATCAATCGTTTTTCGTTCCGTTGGTGATCGTACCATTGTGTCGATCCCCCCAAAGCGCGACGGAGAAACCTCTCCAGCGCAAACTGCTCATCGCTCTAAATTTCTGGAAGCAGTGAGTTTCGCCCGTGGCATTCTTACTGATCCCGCGATCAAGGCCACTTATCAGTTAATCGCAAAGGACTATGGATCGGGTAATGCCTACTCCATGGCCGTGAAGGATTACTTCAATGCTCCTATCATTGATACGATCAAGGTCGATGGCTACTCAGGACAAATAGGCGAGGTGATCAGTATAGCTCTGGCAGAGCGCTTTCCAATTGCTTCAGCTGAACTGACGATCAAAGACGGTACAGCTACCCTCCTTGAGTCCGGAGAATTGATTAAAAATGCTTCGACAGGGTTTTGGGAATATGCTGCCACTACGTCCATCACTGATCTGACTAATCATGTGATTGAAGTAAATGTGACAGATCTGGCTGGTAATACTGCCACCAAGACGGTGAATCTGTAATTTGATCAGCTGTTAGGTTCCATTGATTGGATGAGAGTCCGGTGCGTTGCATCGGGCTTTTTGTGTTTTGGGAAGGTCATTCGGAATGGAGAATTGAAAGAAAAATACCCAAAGGCAGAAGTGTATTCTGAGTCATAAAGCTTGGCTAAGGTAACACCTGCTTCAGTTGTACCTCAGCATCATCTATAAGTGACACTGAGGGGATGAAGTATTTATGTCCCTCCACCTTGATGCTAAGACTGCCGCGCATTTCTTAGGGAAATGCTCGCAGTGACGCATCTCTTGTTTGTGAAGCGGTGGGCGTTAAATCATACGCAGTAAGGGATAACAAAAGCACTAATTACACGTGGCTCATTCGATACGACATCAATGGTATAAAGCTCTATATTTGGTGTGGACTATGACTTACCAGGACTTACTTATCACGCCCATCTATCTGGCCATTTTTTATTTCCTTGCGTACATCATCCGGTCGAGTGTCACCACTCCAGAAACTAAGAAATACTTTATCCCTGCCCTATCGGCGAAGTTTTTCGGGGCGATTATGGTAGGTGTAGTTTATCAATATTATTACAGCTGGGGAGATACATTTAGCTACTTCCGTGATGGCAGGATCATTGCCTCCTATTTTCTCGAAGATCCTGTTGCTGTAGTGAGAATTCTTTTTGGCAATCCTGAAAATGTAGCTGACCTCAGCAGGTACACAAGGATATTATGGTACTTTGGAGCTGAATCTGAATATAATACTACTAGAATTGTTGCCCTGTGCAACTTATTCACCTTTAACACCTATTCTGCTACAGCCTTAGTATTCGCTTTATTTGCTTTCAGTGGCAACTGGGCAATGTATAGCACCCTTCAAAGTAGGTATCCTTGGGTTGGGAGAAACCTGGCATTGTTTACATTATTTATTCCCTCCGTTGTTTTTTGGGGTTCGGGGATTTTTAAGGATACTATAACCTATGGGGCATTATTATGGTTGTTTTATAGTGTTTTCAATATTATTGAGAAACAAAAATTCACGCCCACCAACGTTGTTTTATTTCTCATCAACTTCATATTAATCTTTAGCATTAAAAAGTATGTAATACTGTGTTTTCTGCCAGCGATGGCCATATGGATTTTGCACAAGTTTTCGGAAAGTATAAAAAATGTAGTGCTAAAGCTACTCCTCCTTCCAATTGTGATTATCATAATTGTTCCCTCTGCCTATTTCGCTGTAGATATTGCCTTTAAGGATGACCGGAGATATGCCCTTGATAATTTAGCTCGAACGGCACAGGTGACTGCCTATGATATTAGATACTGGACTGGAAAAGATGCTGGGTCAGGATATACGCTGGGAGAATTAGATGGCACCTGGGGAAGTATGATTAGGCTAGGGCCAGAAGCAATAAATGTTAGCCTCTTCCGCCCTTATCTATGGGAAGTGAGTAATCCCCTGATGCTCCTATCAGCAATTGAAAGTCTTATTTTCTTAATTCTATTCATTGGGTTGATCGTCAGGAACTCCAAACCGATAACAATGACATTACGTGATCCAACACTGCTATTCATGTTTATTATCTCAGTGGTCTTTGCCTTTGCAGTGGGAGTAAGCACCTATAATTTTGGCACCCTAGTCAGGTATAAGATTCCGTTAATGCCTTTCTTTGGTGCCTGGCTAGTCATATTGCTAAGCTCGCAAACTAGACAGATGTTAAGAACCCAACATACAGTTAATTGAGACACATGAAAGTAGTCATTTTTGCCGGTGGATTAGGGTCACGTATCTCGGAAGAGTCTCATTTGAGACCCAAACCTATGATAGAGATTGGCGGTAAGCCAATACTCTGGCATATTATGAAAGTATATCAGGCGCAAGGGTATAATGAATTCATTATTTGTCTTGGGTACAAGGGATACATGATCAAAGAGTATTTTATGAACTATTTTGTTCATAATTCTGACGTCACAGTTGACCTCAAGAGCAATTCTGTCAAAGTACATCAAAGCAATACGGAAGATTTTGTGGTAACTCTGGTGGATACCGGTCAAGAGACTAAAACGGCCGGTCGCCTTAAACGTGTCAAACCCTATATCCAGGAAGACACCTTTATGTTGACCTATGGCGATGGTGTGGCAAATGTAGATTTAAATAAGCTGTGCCAATTTCATCAAGAGAATCATCGTTTGGCGACAGTGACAATGATACAACCAAAGGGCAAGTTTGGAGTAATTCAGACCAGTGAAGAGGGAAACGTGACCGGATTCGTAGAAAAACCACATCAAGTGGGAAACTGGATTAATGGTGGGTATTTCGTGCTTCAAAAGGATATCTTCTCTTATCTCGATGGACCTATGGACGAAGTGATGTGGGAACAAGATCCAATGCTTCGACTGGTAGAGAATAATCAGCTAATGGGATATAAGCATGAGGGATTTTGGAAGTCTATGGATATACTCAGAGATAAGGTAGAGTTGGAGAAATTATGGCTAGAAGATAAAGCACCATGGAAGATATGGGACTAAAAGAAAGTCTTGCAGAAGTTTATAGTGGAAAGCGCGTGCTAATCACTGGGCACACGGGTTTCAAGGGCAGCTGGCTTTCTACAATTCTCCATAACCTAGGGAGTAAAATCAAGGGAATTGCGCTTCCGCCAGAAGGTAATAGTCTCTACAATAGTCTAAGCAATCAAGTCAATATTCATTCCGTATACAGCGATATACGATCATTCGAAAATCTAAAGAATGAAATAATCAGGTTTAAACCAGATTTCATATTTCATTTAGCTGCACAGCCTATTGTATTAAAGGGTTATCAGGAGCCCAGGTATACAATGGATGTCAATATCATGGGAACATGTAATGTATTAGAGGTAGTTAGACAACTTGATTATCAGTGTAGAGTCATTGTCGTCACCACTGACAAGGTCTATGAAGACACACAATCTAATATGGCATATAATGAATCAGATCGGCTTGGAGGTAGCGACCCATATAGTGGAAGTAAAGCTGCTTGCGAGTTGGTTACCATCAGTTATGTCAAAAGTTACTTCAATAGCCCTGGTACTAGCTTGGTCGGAGTAGCGCGAGCAGGCAATGTGATTGGGGGAGGCGATTATTCTGAAGATCGAATCATTCCGGATATTATCCGCGCCTTAAGTTCAAATCAAAAAATTCTGATTAGAAATCCACATTCTGTGCGGCCATGGCAACATGTCATCGACCCACTATTGGGGTACCTGAAATTTGGAGCTCAACTCGAGCAAACTGTCAATAAAAACTTTATGGCCCTCAACTTCGGACCAGACAAGGCCAAAACAATCAACGTGCTTGAGTTGGCCAAAACTTGTATAGACATATGGGGGAGTGGAAAATATGAGATTATCAATGATACCCAAGCGCCTAAAGAAAGTGATTATTTGCAATTGGATTCATCCCATGCCAGACGTTTATTGAAATGGCAGCCACTGCTCAACTCTAATGACGCACTCTCCTGCACAATAGATTGGTATAAACGAACAATCATCAACAATCAATCTCCATATCAAGTCACGCTAAGCCAAATCGAAGAACTTTCGAAAGATCCAATATCAATCTAGTCAATTATGATGGTCACCGTGCGTTCCAATCACAACATTGATCATGAGCAGGTGGGATTGGTGGATTTTACTTGCAACCAAGGTTAACACCTGAAATATTCAGACAAGATTTCAATATAACATATTACATTCTACTCATGAGGATTCAGCGATTCACGCATAGGTTATGGAGAAAAGTCATACAATCTGATCAACATCGGTACCAGACCATACCATCAGCCTTTGAGCCTTCTACTGACCCTACATCCTATTTGCGTAGTATTGAACTTAACTATGCAATTAAAGGCGATGATGTCTTGATCGAGCCTTCTTGGGGATGGGGATTGCAATCGTGGTTTAAGATCATTGCGGAATCTCACCCTTATTGGGTGAATGCCAAACGAGGGTGGCCACCCTACCCATCAATAACGAATTACCTAAATCCATTTAAAAAAGTAAGAAGGATTTCCCAGGCCATTCCTATACATTATGGGTGGGACAATTATTATCATTTCCATATTGATACCCTTCCAGTACTTCTTATGACGCTAGAAAGTCCTTATGATAAAATGACACTTGTGGTACCAGATAAAATACGTCAAATAGCTTATGTCCAATCTTTTTTGGAGGCAACCGGAATTTTAAACTCAAAAGAAATTATCTATCAGGGCAGAGACGAATTTATTCAAATTAGTCAGAGGGCTATATTTCTTAAAACTGATCGCTCTCATACTAAATCACTAAAGCAATATTTTAATCAGCCACTCTTCAATATACACCTAAGACCAACCCCCTCGACACGAATATTCGTGATTAGAAGACAGAACAGAACTGCCACCAACCTTGAGGAACTAACGACAATTGCAGCAAATCACAACTATCTGGTTATAGATCCTGGTTCTTTGGGCTACCTAGAACAAATAGCTCTATTCAGAAAGTCTGAAAGGATTGTCGGCTTTCATGGCGCAGGTTTAACGAACATGTTGTTTTCAACCATCAAGAATTGTAATGTACTTGAAATTTTTCCCAGGAATCATATTCCGGGACAGTATTGGTTATTGTCAAGACAACTCGATTTTAAGTATAGTCATTTACTTGGGTCAAGTTTGGATGAAACTGGGAATTATCAACTCGATCCAGAAGAATTTCGCATTAGTCTAGAAAGACTAGAAGTAGATTGATATGAAAACAATTAAATTGATTGGGGCGTCCTCATTTCTTGGTCATAGTATTCTTAAGTCAAGCAATTCATTTTTAGTTGAGACCATCAACAAAAATGAATACCGCTATCCTATTATACCCATTGAATCAATAGTTCCCAATTTGCTTGATAGTGATATTATTATTTTATGCTCTGCCGCTGCGGTACAACCGAATAATCGGTCTATTGATTCGATGATTTTTGGGCTAAATACTTTTGAGCCATTAAGGTTAATTCATTTACTATCTAAGCATCGATATTCAGGTCAGCTGGTCACGTTTGGTTCCTACTTTTCACTAGGGAAAAATAACCTGAATCAGCCAGTTGACGAAAGCTATACTCTCGGTCATACTAATGATCAACCCAACAGCTACTGTCAATCCAAACATTGGCTGACGAGGTTATCTAGCATCAATCGCAAAAATGGCTTTGATCATCTCCATTTAGTTCTGACTAACATTTATGGACCGGGAGAAAATGAAAATAGACTATTCCCCTACTTGAAAAAGTCGTTGGCACAAAACGAGATTCCGAAAGTTACTTCCGGGGAGCAGTATCGACAATTCACATTCGTCGATGACGTTGCTCATTTTATTTTGAACATACTAAAAACCAGTACATCTGATGGGGTTTATCATTTCTCGAATCCAGACGTGATCCAGGTCAAAGATGCCATCCAGCGTTTTTACAATACCTACAACCAAACCAAAAAGACCCATCACAACCCAGAATTTGGTTCGATACCCAGCAATCGTGACAGTTCCATGGACTATCTTGCATTGGATTGCTCAAAGGCATTTAGCAGTTTTGGCAAACCAAAATTCACTAGTCTCACAGAAGGCTTAAAATTATATTTGTAGACTATTTTATGTTCAGGTCATACAGACAGATTATCGCTTACGACCCACTCCTCGGACATAAATATGTGCCTAATTTACATGCACGAATACGCTATGGAAGGGGTGCCTATTTCATCGAAACTGACAAGAACGGTTTTCGAAATAGTCCAGAGCGCTTGACCTCAAATTTCACAGTACTGTTATTAGGCGACAGCTATGCCGCAGGAGATGGAGTGGCTAATGCAGATCGTTTTTCAGATTTAATTGAACGTGATTTTGACTGCACAGTGATTAACCTAGCAGTGAATGGATATGGGGTGGATCAGCAAATCCTGGCCTATGAAATGTACAAGGATCGAATACCCCATGATATAGTGCTGTTTATGCCACATATGGATGACCTCTATCGCAATATGCGTGAAAACCGCGTTGGCAAAAATAGGCTGGGTGAGAATATTTTTATTCCTAAACCATATTACAATATTGATGGCAATCAACTTGTTCTGAAAAATCAACCTGTCCCCATTGAACGGCCTTCTTTGAAGGAATCTGCACCCACTTCCAAAGAGACCCGCGCAGTTGCTGATGCGCTGAATAAAAATAAAAATGCCCTCAAGCATTTGGTGAATCGTTCCTTTAAAAAACATGTCGTGGGTAAGCTGAGCTATCAGGAGCTAAATAGTAGCGAAAGCCGGGAGTGGCGTCTAATGAACAAACTAATTGATAGACTTAAATCCCTATCTGCTTCCAAACATCTTGTCATTGCACCTATTCCATACAACTATGTAGTCATGGAAAAAGAGCCTCAGTATTATATGCCATTCTTTTATGCCCATGAAGATAAGCGAACCACTGTCATTGACCTACTACCAGCTTTACAAGACAATTATGAGCAAAATCAAGATCGAACCTATTTGCCTTTATGTGGACATTTCACAGGAATCACACATCGTGAAATCGGGCATGTCCTGGGGATGCGTCTTACTGAGTACGGAGTAAAAAAAAGAAGTAAACATATATCGTATGCCTCCACTTCTACCGAAAAATACGTACTCGGCATTTCCTGCTACTATCATGATTCTGCAGCAGCTATTATCAAAGGTGGTGAGATCATCGCGGCGGCCCAGGAAGAAAGGTTTACGAGAAAAAAACATGACCCTAGTTTTCCAGCCAACGCCATTCATTATTGTCTCGAAGAAGCCAAAATAGACATCAATGATCTCAGCTCTATTTGCTATTACGACAATGAGGCACTAAGTATTGAGCGCATCCTTAACAACTATTCGTCTATTCCTCATTCAAAAAAAGAGTCGTTCTGGTCACAGGCCGAGAAGGGAATTGCCAGGAAATTGAAACTACGGACACAATTGCGAGATGTTTTTGACTATCAAGGCCAACTAACTAAGACCCATCATCACCATTCTCATGCCGCAAGTGCGTTCTATCCATCTCCATTTGATAAGGCTGCTATACTCGTCGTAGATGGAGTAGGTGAATGGGCATGTTCAAGCATAGGAATTGGCAGAGGTAATGAAGTATCCATTCTACAGCAACAAGACTATCCGGACTCTCTTGGGTTGCTTTATTCGGCGATTACTTATTTCTGCGGATTCAAAGTTAATTCTGGTGAATATAAGTTGATGGGACTTGCCCCCTATGGACAGCCGATTTATTCTGACCTAATAAAGAAGCACTTGATTGAGATTCACAAGGATGGCTCCATAAAGCTCAACCTTGACTATTTTGGTTTTCATCTTGGTGAAGCCATGACTAATGAAAAATTTGATGAATTGATAGGCGGGCCGAGACGCCACGCTGAATCAAGAATCAAGCGACGAGAGATGGACCTTGCAGCATCAATTCAACTCGTAACAGAGGAAGTGCTGATGAAAATGATGGTTCATGCCCATGAACTCACCGGTATGGAATGTTGTGTCATGGCAGGTGGTGTAGCTCTCAATTGCGTGGCTAATGGCAAATTGTTGACTCGTGGGCCCTTCAAAGATATTTGGATTCAACCTGCCTCAGGTGACGCTGGCGGAGCTGTCGGTGCTGCGCTTGATTATTATTATCAGCGCATACATCAAGGTGATCGTAAGGCAGATTATGTTCAACAGCATAGCTACTTGGGCCCTTCATTCAGCGATCAATCCATTAAAGGCTTCCTGGACACCTTAGGTTTACAATATCATAGATTTAACAATAAGGCTGTCGACATGGCAGATTGGTTGACCCAAGGTAAAATAATAGGATATTTTGAAGGCAGAATGGAATTCGGCCCAAGAGCACTAGGTAATAGGTCTTTTTTGGGAGATCCTACCAAACCGCAAATCCAGAGTAAAATGAACCTCAAAATCAAGTTTAGAGAATCATTCAGGCCTTTTGCACCTATAGTCGCGGAAGATGAGATGTCTGAGTATTTCGAAACGGATAAGACAAGTCCGTTCATGTTACTTGTTCACCCTGTCAGAGCTGCTTACAGAAAACAAGCCCGTGAAAACAAGATTGATAACGACGATATGATTAGTCATGTCAACCAAGTGCGCAGTGAGCTGCCCGCAATTACTCACGTTGATTACTCCGCCAGGTTGCAGTCCATGAATAATGTTGATAGTCAGAACCCAGCCATTTACGCACTTTTGAAGGAGATGAAGAAGGCCACTGGTTACGGTGTATTGGTGAATACCAGTTTTAACGTGAGGGGAGAACCGATTGTCTGTAGCCCTGAGGATGCATATCAATGCTTCATGCGGACAGAAGCTGATTTTTTGGTGCTTGGAGATTATTATCTTATAAAAGAAGAACAACCGGATTGGTCTGAGTCTGAGTATTGGCAAAAAGAATTTGAATTAGATTGAACAACCTGAGTATGGCATCAGAATTATTTCATCGCAACCAACTGAAGAATAGCTTTTGGCTGAAGAGTCGACATGCTCATTCCTTGGTTGAAGAAATCCCAAATTATGACTTGACTGATATCGATAAGACCGCTGCGATGATCGTAGATCAAATTCGGGATCATGGGTTCGGTTCTGATGAAGAGTTGAAACAATTCCTGGTTGAGAAGCTTCAAAAGACACTCAGCTCTACAGATGCGGCTGAGGTGGAAGAACTAAGAGATTTTATTTACGAAATGTTCTGATCAATAGATGAGGCAAGCACATGAACAATGATGTAGTACAAATTCGATTAAACCAATTTGAGGACGATCGGGGGAGTTTTCAAAAGAAGTTCTCAAGTTTGGTGTTTCCAAACTATGAGATATGTCAAATTAATCAAGTGAAAACACCAAAAGGCGTATTTAGAGGTTTACACTATCAAAAAGGTCAAAGTGCAGAATCAAAGATTTTCACAGTTAACCAAGGTATCATTCAATTGGTATATTTTGAATTCAAGGGTAAAAAAGCGGATTCCGTGATCATCGAGGCTGACAACACCGCAATTCTCATACCACGAGGCTATGCCACAGGATACCTGGTTTTATCTGATACGGCGGAGGTACTGTATTATTCCAACAATGACTATAATCCTGATGCTGAATCCGGGATAAGATGGAACGACGGGATTTTATCCAATATCCATTGGCTGGCCTCAATAGAACAAGTATCAGATAAAGACAAATGTTGGCCTGACATGGCATGAGTGCTATCCTTCAAATACTTATCCCGACATTTAACAGGGCAATGGCCCTCGAAAAAAACCTTGGACATCTCAAGCAAGAGATCGGTGGGTTGGCTCATCCAGATAATGTCGAGATTTTCATTTCAGATAATTGCTCACAAGATGAAACACGGCAAGTTGTCAAAGATTATGACCTTATTTCCCAACTTAGGATTAAATATCATAGGCAACAAAAGAATATTGGGCTGGAGGCAAATGTATTGTGGCTACTTAAAAATACTGAAAGCCCCTATATCCTGTGGTGTGGTGATGATGATTTTCTATCCGAAGGGTATCTAGATTTTGTGCTTTCAAGTATATCGGATGAACTTGTGCCACCTGGATTGATTATCCCGGGTCTTTCCTCCCTGCTTGAAAATGGCATTCTCTCTCCAGGAAGAGCCAAAATCGATGATCCAATATCTATTCCATCCGGCTTTGAAGCAGCTTGGGCTTATAGCCATTTGGCGCATCAAATGTCCGGCCTGGTCATGAAACGTGAAGGACTTTACGAGCACTACGTTGACTTTGAAGAATATCGAAACCCTTATCTATTCATTCATTTAGCAACTTACGAACTGCTCAATCGGCCTGCTATTTACGCACCATCTTTTGACACGAAAGTAACTGTTTTCAATGCAAAAGACTGGTCCTACAACGAGGTTGGCTTGCTCGATGAAGTGTTCAAGTCCTATTACCCCTTTAAATCCCAATTAGGAGAAAAGCAGCTAATCGAACTTTTGATTCGATTCTCAATCATCCACTCATACAGGTATGACATTAAGCCATTCAAACCTGGGCGTTTGCTAAATCAGTTCAGACAACTTAACAGCTCGATACCATTCAAATTGGAAGGCTTTAAATCCAGATTGGGAGTACATTTGGTCAAAGACTATTTGCTCTCCTGGAAGCCTTTATGACCAATAAGAACATAATAATAATATCCCCAGAACCCTGGGATCATATCAATGTATCCAAGCATCATTATGCCAGAACCCTAGCCAGGAAAGGAAATAAGGTATTTTTCTTGGGCCCTCCGACAGATTGCTACTCGATTGACAAAAATGTCTGTGACAATTTATTCATTCTATCTTATAAGAAATTTTTGCCAGGATTGGCTATTGCGCCCAGATGGTTCAGACATTGGCAAATAAGAAGAAAACTTCGAATACTCGAAAGCTTAGCAAAGACACCTTTTGATATAATTTGGTCATTCGATAATTCTGTCTTTTTCGACTTTGGTGCGTTTCCTAGCGGAATGGTCAAAATATGCCATATTGTCGATCTCAATCAGGATTTTCAATTCGAATTGTCTGCTTCAACAGCCGATATATGTATTGGCGTTTCGCAGAGAATAGTGAGCAAACTACTACCATTTAATAGTAATAGTTTTTTTATTAATCATGGTGTAGTAACCCACGAAAGGTCTCAAAATGAACCGGTTATACTTCCTGGTGATCGTCCCATTAAGGCACTGTATCTGGGCAACCTTTCAATTCCTTTTCTTGATTGGCAGACTTTATACTCCTGCGCACTTCATTTAGATCATGTGGATTTTGTTTTTATTGGTAGTAACAAGGATGACTTTGACCCATCTAGGAATCATACCCACTTACAAAAAAAACACTTGAGCAAACTTCCAAATGCCTATTTCATGAAAGCTATTCCAAGTGAAATGATCCCTCTCTATGTTGATGCCGCCGATCTATTATTAATTTGCTACCAAGAAAAATATCATAAAAACCAAGCTGTCAATCCACACAAGACAATGGAATACCTGCTTTCTGGTAAGGTAATCGTGGCTACTTTGACTGAAGAATATGTCTCTCATGGAAATTTGATTCCAATGACCAATTCAAATAGCGAATATCAATCATTGCTACAGGAAGTGACTGATAAGCTGGGCCATTACAATAATAGACATATGATGGACGCCAGGAAGGCGCTCGCGATGGCTAACTCGTATGATAAGCAAGTTGAAAAAATTGAACAGCTAATCATAGTACATGCGAGTTGAGCCTCTTGTTTCTGTCATCATGCCTGCTTACAACGCAGAGAATTATCTGCAGGAGTCTATCGATTCTGTAAAGCATCAGACTTATCGAAATTGGGAGTTGATTATCATAGACAATGGTAGCACTGATAGCTCGCCCCAAATACTTGAGGGCAACATGGTGCATCCCCAAATATCAGTTCTTCACGAGCCCGCCAAAGGTGTAGGTCATGCCCGAAATAAGGGATTAGCAGCCATGCGTGGAGAATATTTCTGTTTTCTTGATGCAGATGATATCATGACAAAAGAGAGTATAAGTGCGAGGGTTTCTAAATTCAATGCCATGCCACAAGTTGATTTCGTAGATGGCATAGTAAGCTACGCAGATACCGAATTGAATTTGACTGGTCAAGTATATCAACCCTCATTTCAAGGAGAACCATTTGATAAACTAGGAAGGCTGGATCAATCTTGTTTATTTGGGAATACGTGGATGATTAAAAGAGATAAGAACGTTGATTACCATTTCTCCACAGACCTAACACATTGTGAAGACCTGTTTTTCTATCTGACCTATTCACGCAACAAACATTACACCTATGTTAATACTGAAATTTTGCGCTATCGTAGAAATTCAACGTCAGCAATGAATGATTTGATGGGCTTGGAGAATGGCTACTTTCAACTTCTCAGGAAGATGAAAAATGAACTTCAGGTTAAACCTTCCCTTTATTTACGTTTTAAAATCACCAAGATCATGTTTCTTTCTTGGTTGAGGGTTGGGAAAAAGCCTTTCAACGCAATTCGCATCTTAACAAAGTATATAAGGTGAGGGGTTTCAACACACTGGTATTGATTTACAACAGTTTTGATGACCCTCTATTTCAAAACCTGGTGTTGACGTATATAAAAAGGCTAGCCGGTAAAATCGAAGGTAAATTCTATTTGGTCACTTTTGAGCAAGAACAATATGAGATCCATGCCTCACAGATTCCTCGAATTAAAAAAGAGCTAGCAACCTACGGTATATACTGGTATCCCTTAAAATTCCATTCTGGATCATTACTACTTTTGAAGAAGGCCTATGATTTCATTCAGGCTTTGATGCTTATCGTACGACTGAGGCTTCTTTACAATACAAAATTGTTTTTTTCATTGGCAAATGTATCAGCATCAATAGCCATTGTTTTAAAAAAAATGCTTTGTATGAAAATGCTAGTATACTCCTATGAGCCACATGCAGAGTTTATGGTTGATCTTGGATTATGGAGCAGACGAAGTTTGAAATTCAAAGTGCTCAACTATCTGGAAACTCTGGCTGGCCAAAAAGCAGAATTTGTACTTACCGGCACAAAACATATGGTTGAGCGATTGAATGCTCTTGGATCTTCAGCCAAGGTAGTCAGAGCCCCAACCGCAGTAGACAGTGCCAAATTTCAATTCACACAGGAGGGAAGGGATCGAATTCGCTCAAAATTCAACATGCAACACCGAAAGGTGTTTCTTTACATGGGCAAATTTGGAGATTTGTATTACACGCATGAAATAGCAGAGCTGTTCAACGCTTTCAAGTTACATATTCCAGATGCCTTTTTGATGATTATCACGTCAACTGAGCGATCATCGGTTGATGCATATGTTGATCAATATGTCAGTGATGATGACTTGCTTATCACAGGTAATCTACCCTATGAAGAAATGAGCGACTACCTTTCGTCTGCCGATATAGGCATCAGCGGTGTGCCTCCTGCTCCTTCACAACGCTATCGGTCTCCTACCAAGGTTGCGGAATACTTGTTATGTGGCTTACCGTACATCACAACCAAGGGGGTGTCAGAAGACGATGAGTATGCTTTAAAATGTAATGTAGGTGTTGTTGTTGAAAACTTCAGTTATGATCAAGCTAATAATCAAGTCGAGGCTGTGAGGGATTTACTTATGGAAGATCATACTTTATTAAGATCAAGATGTCGTAAAGTTGCACTTGAATATAGATCTATAGATAGGATTGATAAAGCTCTACTTGACATCTACAATACCGTTAGCCGAACATCATGAAGATATTGGTTATTAATTTAGAAAGGGACGAACGTCGAAAGTCCGATATGCAAAGGCAACTTGATGATCTAGAATTAGAAGCAGAGTTTGTCACCGGGTTTAACGGTAAGCAAGCATCAACTGATAGGATAAACGAAATATGCGATCCTGATCAGCTGACATCCACCTTCAAAAGACCATTTGACCAATTGAAAGGATTGGTAGGATGTACTTATAGTCACTATCTATGCTATCAAAAAATGGTAGATGAGGGTCTATCGGTGTGCTGTATACTCGAAGATGATGTCATTTTATCAAAGCACTTGCCGGAAGTCCTTGACTATGCCGAACAAAATATTAAGGATAAGGAAGTGATTTCTCTTCACACACTACTTTACTTTGACACCAATCTTACCGATTCTGATAGGTCGAATGGCCAAGATTTTGGTATCCTAAGAGCCTCTCCACCTTCGATAAGAGGAACACAAGGCTATATTATTACAAAAGAGGTTGCTCGAACACTAAAAAAGGCCATGTTTCCTATTGCAGACCTACCTGACTGCTGGCATAAATATCATTTGAATACAGGAATACAAATAAACGTAATATTCCCCTTCCCACTTCGACATATGTGGATAGATTCTGTTAGAGATGATGAGAGAAGCGGAATGTTGACCCAACTGATTAATTTCATACAAAAGAAAAAAATCTACGGCTTCTGGAATGTGATTAAATGGCGTAGAAGAAAAATCAATGACCAAAAAATAATGTCACACCTTAAAGTACATGGAAAACAGGTCAAATCCCTCTATCTGTCTGATCTTAAAAATACTCCTTTCAGCCGATACTGATTTTAGTTGATGTCTACTGAATAACATGCTCTCTTAAATGAAGCAAATCCTTATTATCTCATATCATTCTTTGCCATTCGACACGATTGCTTCCTATCGTGCGAATGCTTATCTAAGACATCTTAATAAATTTGGTCTTCGACCTACCCTAGTTACTCATCCCTGGACTGGTCTGGAGAAATCCAATCAATATAAGGAAGAGGAATATGAATACGGCAGGGTAACTAGAGTCCCTATTAAAACAAGTATTTGGGGCAGAGTAATAGAATGGCTAGAGCAAATCCCGATTATCAATAAGTTGGCCATACTCCTGAGGTGGTCTATCGGCTTTCTTGACAATGGGAATCGAGAGAATTACGACAGCTATCAGTCGCTAAAAAAGTACCTGTTCGCTCATCTGAAGAAAATAGAGTATGACTATTGCATGGGAATATTTTCGCCTCACCATCATCTAAAGCTTTGCTATGAGATTAACCAAAAGTTTGGAATTCCTTATATGTTGGACTTTAGAGATCTATGGGATAACCGAGTCATTCATAGGGAATACAATCCATCACTGAGAGAAAGACTTCAAGATTCACTGACCAAATACCACTGGAAAAAATGGTTGAGCAATGCCTTATTTTTTAGTATCACGAGCGAACCATGGAGAGATAAGATCAATGAGTTCAGTGATACCAAAGGAATCATTGTCACCAATGGGTATGATCCTGAAGGTTTTGAAGTAGCTCCACGGCTAAATCCCAATGAATTTCGAATATTGTATGCCGGTCGTCTTTATGCTCATCAGCGACTGGATATATTTTTAAAAGGTTGTCAGCTTTTCTTGGATCGAGTCGAACCAGCTAATTTCAAGCTTAGATTCTATGGTTCATCAAGAAGTGGTCTCTCTAATCGCATTTCAGGTTTTTTGTATCAGCCAGAGGCTCTGATCGCGCAATATCTCGGTAGTGACTACTATCTTTTTGAAAAACGAATTCCTAAAAAAGAGCTCATTGCATGTACCAAAGGCAGCCAGGTATTGCTCTTCCCAGGAATGCCAGACGCCACTGGAACTCATCTGGGTAAAATCTTTGATTATCTGGCAAGTGGGGTGAATATCCTTTTAACTCCTGATGATAATGATGTAGTAGGTGAACTAATTAGAGAAACGAAGACTGGCCAAATAGCTAACACACCCAAAGAGGTTTGTACCCAGTTGAGTGAATGGTATAAAGAGTGGGAGAAAACTGGCGAAGTGAAATGGCAAGGCAATAGAGTGGAGATCAATAAGTATAGTAGGGAGAGTCAGGTTAAGAGGTTTACTAAGCAAATCTCATTAACCAGCTAATTATTGCTGAATTTCCATTTAATCATTCTGATTCTCAAGACTAAAAGCAGGTAGCTTGCGATGAATTGGCTACTATGAGAATTGATCACCTTAGAGGCCTGTTCCATCGCCAATTGCAAATTTTCCGCATTAAGTTTTATTCCTAAACGGACATTTCTTAACGACAACTGATGAAACGCTTCAAAATCTTTCATAATTGTCATTTGTTTGTTTCGTAAGGCATATGCAAGAATATACTTGCCTAAGAGATAATGCTGAAATCGCTGATCGCTCAATTCCCATAGATCATGCTGCTGTGCAATTGTTGAATTATGCAAGCGTCTTAGAATAAGTGATTTTTCAATTGTTTGATAATGGGATGATTCACACAACGCCCTAAAAAAAAACTCTCCTTCTTGATTACGTTTCAAATCTTCAATGAAGAGCTGGTCAAATTTGTTAAGAAAGCTTCTCTTAAACATCGGACCAGGAGTGTAAAACCTTAGTTTAAAGCTTAAATAGTCTTTGAACGGAGTATTGCTTTGAAGCAAATAACTGACATCTTCAATTTGATCAGGATTATCATGATCAAAATTGGCTAATCGACAAACGACAAAGTCATAATTAGGTTCCTTGCATACGGCTTCAACCTTCTGAGTAATCATGTCCTCATGCATGATGTCATCTGAATCAAACCAATTGATTAACGATCCTTTACTAGACTCAAAACCAATATTTCTGCAGGTAGGAGCTCCTTTTGGCTCTCTGAAGCGTCGAACGAGCCGAATGCGTCCATCCTTATTACAGAACTCCTCTACCAAATCTTGGGTACCGTCTTCAGAACCATCATCTACTACCAGACACTCCCAATTGTTGTATGTTTGCCGAATGACACTATCTAGTGTTTCAGAAATAAGCGTGGCACGATTATATACCGGAATGATCACTGAAACAAGTGGTGAGTTTGACATTCCGTTCATAATCGATTTGGCCATTAAAGTTCACTGAAAAGCAATTTGTATTAAAATGCCTTCCAATACTCATCCTGCGAAGGAAACAAATTTAGCCATTCTTACGACCAGTGAGAATGCAATCTCAGAATCCTTCATACAGGCACATAGACGATTAGAATACAGTAAATTATCCTATTTCTACGGGGGCACGATTCCAGCTTACCTTGAAGGTTACACTCCAGGCATTCTCGGAAAACTATTACACGCCTGCTGCAAGGCTATTGGATTCTACAAAAAGGATCCATTTTATGCACAATCGGCTCTACTAAGATATCATCTCAAAAGATTAAATGTAAATGTAGTACTAGCCGAATATGGTCTTACCGGAGCTGATTGTTTGAATACAATAAAAAAAATGGGGATTCCTCTTATTGTGCATTTTCACGGATACGATGTTTCTCGTCACCTGGTGTTAGATAAATACAAAGATGTTTATCATCGTCTTTTTGACTATGCCAGTGCTCTGGTTGTCGTGAGTCATCAAATGAGCAAAAAACTCCAATCACTAGGAGCTCCTCCGAAGAATATTATCTATAACCCCTACGGTCCCGACCCTTCTTTTTTTGATATCTCCCCTTCTTTTGAGAGTCAAATTATTTTGAGTGTCGGTCGCTTGGTGGATAAAAAAGCTCCGTACCATACTATTTTGGCCTTTAATGAAGTTTTAAAAAAATATCCGCAGGCAAAATTGAAAGTGGTAGGTGATGGGTACCTGCTTAACATATGTATCAATTTGACGAGGCACCTTAATATTTCTGAAAATGTCGATTTTCTTGGGTCAAAATCGAAGGATCAGATCAAAGAGTTAATGCATGACTGTTGTATGTTTGTTCAGCATTCCGTTACAGCATTGGACGGTGATCAGGAAGGTATGCCAAATACTATCTTGGAAGCCTGCGCGGCAGGATTACCAGTAGTCTCAACAAGACATGCAGGAATTGTCGACCTTGTCATAGAGGGTGAAACAGGGTTCCTTGTTGACGAGCATGATGTAATAGGTATGTCAAAACACATGATTGAATTTCTGGATGACCATTCCTTATCAAAGGAAATTGGAAAAAATGGCAGGAAAAGGATAAAAAATCATTTTTCACAGGAAAGACATCTCGGTCAACTAAATTCGATTGTCTCAAAAGTTATCAATGAAGCCGAACACGAATAATATTACCGTCATAAGACCCTCTAAAGGATGGCGGGTCGTTGATATAAAAGAACTGATTGAATATAGAGACCTTTTGTACTTTCTGGTGGTTCGTGGAATAAAAGCCCGCTATGCCCAGTCCGTGCTGGGAGTAGGTTGGGCAGTGATACAACCTCTGGCACAGACCCTCATATTTACAGTGGTTTTTGGCAACCTGGCCGGACTTAGTAGCGACGGTGTACCTTATGTCCTATTCAGCTTTGTGGCTATGGTTCCCTGGAACTACTTCTCAGGCATTCTGAATGAAAGTGCCAACAGCTTGGTAAGCAACAAAAACATGTTGAGTAAAGTATATTTTCCTCGACTGGTGTTACCATTCGCAGCAGTACTTTCTAAATTTTTAGACTTTACTATTGGGGGTATTGTGGCTATTGGATTTTTTATTTATTACGGATATATGCCCGGATTAGAGGTGCTGGTTCTACCCATACTAATAATCATAATGATTATGACTTCATTAGGTACTGGAATGATCTTATCCGCGCTGGCCGTACAGTATAGAGATGTTAATCACGCCATGTCATTCCTGGTCAGGCTGTTGATGTATTCTGCACCGATTGTTTACTCCATTTCTATAGTTCCAGAAAAATATCTCTTTTGGTATTCTTTGAACCCAATGGTGGGCGTCATCGAAGGAATGCGTGCTGCGCTAATTGGAACCAGAGATCTGCCTTGGGATCTAATTGGAATCGGAGGTGCCGTTTCAGTTATACTTTTTGTCGTAGGCATATTCTTTTTTAAAAGAATGGAATCAAGATTTGCAGATATAGCATAATTCAGTATGTCAAACCCGTCGATTAAAGTAGAGAATATATCCAAGAGATACAGAATTGGAGCTCAACAACAAGAAGAGACCTTGGTTCAACAAATAACTAGGTCGATTATTCAACCATTTAGTAATTTCAATAGGATTTCGAGCCTCTCGAAGTTTGACGACCATGATGACCCTACAATTTTTTGGGCGCTCAAAGACATTAATTTCGAAGTGCAGCAAGGTGAGGTGCTGGGAATTATCGGTCACAATGGTGCAGGAAAAAGTACATTGTTGAAAATCCTTAGCCGCATCACGGAACCTACATCTGGAGAGATAACTCTTAGAGGACGTGTTTCAGCACTACTGGAAGTAGGTACAGGGTTTCACCCCGAATTAACAGGTCGCGATAACATCTATATGAACGGCACTATTCTTGGAATGCGAAAACGAGAGATAGATGAGAAGCTTGATGAAATTATTGCATTTTCTGGCGTGGAGAAGTACCTCGATACGCCCGTAAAATTTTACAGCTCCGGCATGCGTGTACGCCTGGCTTTTAGTGTCGCAGCACATTTGGAACCTGAAATATTGATCATTGATGAGGTATTAGCGGTGGGGGATGCGGAGTTTCAAAAGAAATGCTTGGGTAAAATGGAGGATGTGGCTGGTCAAGGAAGGACGGTTTTGTTTGTAAGCCATAATATGGAATCTGTTGAGCGCCTTTGTTCTCGTGCTTTGTTATTAGAAAATGGTCTAAAAAGCATGGATGGAAGTGTTGAGACAATAATTTCGGGTTACATGAGTAAAGGTGAGAGTGATGAGTTGGTTGGATATTATGAGTGGAATGAAGGTGAACTTACTGAATGTCAATCGATCCAGCTCCACTCAATACGTATTAACGACAAGAATCAACAGCCTGAGCTAGGTCAGCCTATAAAATTTACAACAGAGATTCAGAGCTACGACTTAAAGGCGAAATACGAAGTTTGGTTGCACATATTGGACTCAAAAAAGAATAAAATAATTTCTTCGGGTACAGCTATTACACCAGTCCTGGGGCGTCAAACATACAATGCAGAACTTGATGGCGAAGTACTTCAACCAGGCATTTATTCAGTGAACGTTTTAATTGTAAAAAACTCTACCGATAAGTTATTTAGAGCTTCCACTATCTTAAAATTTCAAATCTCAGAGGACAATAGCAGAATTAAACTTCCAGAAAAAAACCCTGCCATCCTACGAATAGGATTAAACTGGTTTGACGGAAAAGAGATCAAGAAATGAAACAACCTGCATTTATCATCATCGGTGCTCAAAAATGTGGGACATCAACATTGTTTGATTTACTTTCCAGACATCCTCAACTAGAAGGGTCAAAAAAAAAGGAAATTCACTACTTTGACCGAAACTTTGAAAAGTCATATAACTGGTATTTATCACACTGGTCTGTCAGAACAAAAAAAATACTATTTGAGGCTAGCCCTTCATATTTGTATTTTCCATATGTCCCTAAACGGATTCATTCGGTGAATCCTAACATAAAGTTAATAGTCATTTTAAGAAATCCTGTGGAGCGAGCACACTCAGCATGGAAAATGTACCACTTGAAGTTTAATAAACAGCATAAAAGAAATGATGTACATGATCATCGCACTTTCAACCAGGCACTTCAGGAAGAGATTGATCATCTAGAATCTGGGAATGGGTACAAGAATATGCCATACAGCTATATTGAAAGAGGGCTCTATTCCGACCAAATACGCCGTTACCTTCAATTCTTTGCTGGAGAAAGCATCTTATTCCTCAATTTTGATGACTTCAGCGACCTAAGAGGAGTCGGGCAGAAGTGCACAAAATTCCTTAAAATTAGGCCCTTTGAAAAAGTCAACTCACTAGAAATTCACTCAAATCAAGGTCCCAAGCAAAAATTAACTATGAAGAAAGAGATTCTACAAGAAATGAAGAGAAGGTATGAAATTGGCAATCGAGATATTAAATCTCTGACAGGCATGGATTTTGATTGGTCGGATTAATATCGTTGAGGGGCTGAGTTCGGTATTAGTATAATAAGTGTTGTAGAAAAAATCCAAAAAGATGTTTAACAGAATTGAGAGTCGCTATTACTCCAAAAGCAAAGTTTTTTGTATCGGTCTAAATAAAACTGGAACCACCTCAATTGGGTTTGTTTTACAAGAATTAGGCCTGAAAGTTGGAGATGAAAGCAAAGCTAAGACGTTGCTAACCTCTTGGATCAATCGAGATTTTAAGGCAATAACCAATTATTGCAAATCAGCCGACGCATTTCAAGATTCTCCTTTTTCATTTCCATACACATACATATTTCTAAAAAATGAGTTCCCTGATAGTAGATTCATTCTAACTGTTCGGAATTCTTCAGATGAATGGGTGGATTCATTGATCAGATTTCATAGTAAACTTTGGGGAGCTGGCGCAGTGCCGAGACCAGATGATTTGAAAAAATCTAAAAATCATACGATAGGAAGGCCTTGGGTGGTTAATCAAAAAGTTTTTCAATCACCTCCAGATGATCCATATAACCGAGCCCACTTAAAGAGGTTTTATGAAAATCACAATTCAAGTGTTAAAGATTTTTTTTCTACTATTCCTGACTTTTTAATTGAGATCAACCTATCTGAAAAGGGCAGTTATCTTCAGTTATGTGACTTTCTTAACTTGCAGCCGGTTAGAAATCAATTTCCCAAGCTTAACTCTAGCAATTAATGATTCCGGTTACTAAACCCTTTTTACCGTCACGCGAGTCATTTGACAGATATCTAGATGGCATATGGAATGTTAATTGGTGGACAAACAATGGCCCTGTTGTTAATGCCCTAGAAGATGGATTGAAAAAAAATCTACACTTAGATAAAATTGTTGTTGTATCAAATGGAACGATAGGACTACAAATAGCTATCAAAGCTTTAGAATTAACTGGAGAGGTCATTACTACTCCATTCAGCTACGTGGCAACCACAAGTAGCGTTGTTTGGGAAAACTGCGAGCCCGTATTTGTAGATATAGATCCTAATACACTAAACATAGATCCGACACAAATTGAAGCGGCCATAACCGATGAAACGTGCGCAATTCTAGCCACGCATTGCTTTGGCAACCCATGTGAAATTGACTTTATCGCATCAATTGCAAAGAAGTACAACTTGCGCGTTATTTATGACGCTGCACACTGCTTTGGAACAATCTATAAAGGCAAATCCGTTTTTACTTATGGTGATATAAGCGTGACCAGCTTCCATGCAACAAAACTATTTCATTCTATTGAGGGGGGTGCATTATTCACAAGAGATCAGTCTTTGATAGAAAAATTCCAATTCATGAGGAATTTCGGGCACGATGGACCCGAGGGTTTTCAAGGTGTAGGTATCAACGCCAAAATGAGTGAGGTCCATGCGGCCATGGGTGTCGTCAATCTTAAGTATGTTAGTGCTATTCTGAAGAAAAGAAGAATACAATGTGAACGCTATGATATGCTTCTGAAAGATATGGGGCTTGAAAAGCCTCTAATTAACTCAGAAGGCAAAACTAATCACTCCTATTATCCTATAATTTTCACCTCAGAAAGTCGACTGTTATCCGCAATATCGTCATTGGAAGAAGCAAATATTTTTCCTAGGCGATATTTTTACCCCTCTCTTAATTTGCTTGATTATGTCGCTAAGCAATCCTGTCCAATTGCTGAAGATATTTCAAAACGAGTGCTTTGTCTGCCTCTGTATTTTAGTCTCTCCAGTAAAGATCAAAATGCAGTAGCAACAGCGCTGCATAAAACTAAAATGACCGTATAGTGATAAAGTCTATAGTTAGAATACTTTATACCTTGAATATTGAAAAAATCTTTCAACGTCTAGGTATAGAGGAGACTTTACGAAATAAACTTAAAAAGGCTCCAATAGTGGAAGTTAAGAATAAAAGACAAACACCTCAGCCCATAAAGTACATTCACATCGGGTATCCTAAATCTGCCTCCACTGCCCTACAAAGAGGCTTCTTCGGCTCTCATCCACAACTACTTCACTTAGGATGCGGAAACTTAAAGCAGAATGATTTTTGGGATGACCATGGATACATTTCAAGTGAAATTAATATTGCCATGGAAATCGACTTGAGATACAAAAATGAACTTAATTACGATCCAAAAGCAACTAAATCAATTTTCCGAAAATGTTTTGACCAAGCTGAAAATGACCTCTTCACGCATGCTGTAGGCATATCAAATGAGAACCTTTGTTTTAATTGGCACGGGGGTATAGATACAACTATTAAAGCTAAAAGGCTAGTTGAGATTTTTGGAAGTGATACAAAGATCATCATGGTTATAAGAAAGCAAACAGACTTGATAGAATCACTTTATAAGGAAACTGTGAGATTTGGGTACGCCGGAACATTTGATGACTATCTCAAGTATTTGTGGATATATCAAGATAGGAATTTTCTTTCAGATTTTGACTTTAGCTTAATTTATCAACTATATGCTGACCTTTTTGATAAGGAAAATGTTGGCGTTTTCTTTTTTGAAGAAATGCAGAACTCTCAAAAGGGTTTTCTGGAAAACATTTCAGATTTTCTTCATTTACAATACACGGAAACTGAAATCAACAGAGTTTTCAACAAGCAGCTTTCAAATAGCGCACTCACGATTAAGCGACAACTAAATAACAAGATAGCTCACTCGTTTGAAAGGGGTTATTTGAACCCGTTTGATACACATCGTCATGTACCATATTTTACTGAAACAATGAACGAACCAAGTTTGGATCGTGATGCAATATTTGATTATCACCTGAGAAATAATTTAAATTCTCTTTCGGAAAAACTCTCCACTCTATCTGATTATCCTCCAATCGAACTATCCTGGGAAAACAGCTACGGCCAGAAAATAAAAACGTTCTATAATGCATCTAACTTGAAATTCCATAATATCATAGGTGGTGAAAGTCTAACTTCAAATGGATATTTAGAATTATGAAGGTGGCAATCATGCAGCCTTACTTTTTTCCATATCTGGGATATTTTCAGCTAATGAAAATATCGAATATTTTTGTTTTTTATGATGACGTGAATTTCATTAAAGGAGGTTGGGTTAACCGAAACAGAATCCTGAACTCGAGTACACCTTTATTCATCAATGCTCATATTAAGGGGTCATCATCAAACAAAAAAATCAACGAAATTGGTCTGAATCTAGATTCTAAATGGAGAAGGAAGTTGCTAAAAACCTTAATTCATTCCTATGGTCGAGCACCCTTTTTCAATGAGGTTCAACCTTTTATTGAAATGTTAGTCATGCATCCGGCTCAATATATTTCGGAGTTTAACATTCATATTCTGACAGAAACCTCTCGTCAACTCGGATTACCAACAGTTTATTTTACGAATTCGGAGCGTTTTGAGCACAATATGAAAAGTGGTCAAGATCGGGTCTTAGATATCTGTATTCAGCTGCAAGCATCAACTTATACCAATCTTATCAATGGTAAAAGTCTCTACAGAAGAGAGGACTTTGAATTGAATGGTATTGATTTAAATTTTCTTGAGATGAACAGTGATTTGAGTTATGCACAATTTGGAAATCCCTTTATTTCAAAATTATCAATTATTGACGTGTTGATGTTTAATGGTTTTTCAGGAACTCAAACTTTGCTAGAAAAATACACACTCATAAAATGAAATATAAAGTCATAATAATTGGTGCCTCAGGAACACTAGGAACTTATTTAGTTGACCAATTAACCTTGGATGGAACGTATGATATTTGTGCCTGTGCTAATAGGAACCTCAACCAATCATACTATAAGTCAAAAGGGATAAAATCGTATAAGCTCGATATTACCAATAAAGCTGATTTCAAAAATCTCCCAACAGAAGGAGTCAAAGCTGTTGTACAAATAGCAGGTGTGATGCCCTCCAGAATGAAAGGTTATAATCCAAGTTTGTACCTGGATGTAAACATCATGGGAACTCTAAATGTGCTTGAGTACTGTAGACAAAACAATGTAGAAAAATATATTTTCACACAGTCTCATTCTGATGTGGCCGGACATTGGAATTCTGGTAAGAAAATCGCTGCAAACGCTCCTCGATCTCTTCATCTAAAAGGGGATCATGCCGTCTATATAGTTTCGAAAAACGCTGCAGTCGATTTGTCTCATCATTATTATCAAGATTATGGGATAAATAATGTGATCCTTCGATTACCAACAATATACAGTCATCGTCCTATAAATGACATGTTTGTAGATGGGAAAGAGAAGGTAATGGCCTATAGATATCTTATAGATCTAGCAAGGAAAGGTAAAGACTTGGAGATTTGGGGTGATCCTGAGATTACCAAAGACATTGTCTACGTGAAAGACTTTGTTCAAATGGTCTCTAAAGCAATCTCAAGTCAGAAAGCGAATGGTTTTTATAATGTGGCTTATGGAGAAGGTATTACATTAAGAGACCAAATTCTTGGTTTGGCCAAGGTTTTTAACCCTGCAGGCTCGCCATCAAAAATTGTATATCGCCCTAAGCAACCTTCTCAAACATCTTACCTATATGATATTTCTAATGCTGAAAAAGATCTTGACTACTCACCAGAATATGACTATTTGTCGATGTTGAAAGACATGAAAAAAGAAATGTTGGAAAATCGTTTTTCTCATCTGGCTGGTGGAAACAATATTTACAGTTAATGCCTGAGTCTCATTTATTAGTCTCCGTTTCAGTTATTACTTATAACCACGAAAAGTTTATCGAGAAAGCTCTTGATAGCATATTATCACAAAAGACCTCTTTTGATTTTGAGATTGTAATTGGCGATGATGGTTCCACAGACAAAACATATCAGATATGTGCTGAACACCAAAAATCCTCCGAAATTCCAATACGACTTTTCAATCGAGATAGATCAAACTACGACAAAAGTTATATTCACTCTGCAAGACAAAATTTCCTTGATACACTAAAAAGTTGTCAGGGAAAGTACATTGCTCTTCTTGACGGAGACGACTATTGGACAGATGAGTTGAAACTTCAGAAACAAGTTGACTTTCTTGAGTCTAGTAGCTCGTATTCAGCTTGTGTACATCGAACCTTTGTCCTAAATAGTGATGGTACTTTGGAGCCTCATAGAACAAAATATAAGGATAGCTATACTCTAAACGATCTTATGGCAAAGTATTCATTGTTTCATACTTCTTCATTTTTTTTTAGAAAGAGGTTTCTCCATATTCCATCATGGATGAAAACAATTTCAAGTGGTGACTTACCACTTTTCGCTATTATGGCAAATCAAGGTCCAATTCGATTTCTTTCAGAAGTTAAGCCAAGTATATATAGAATGCATTCTGGTGGGATAACTAAGAGTTCATTTCATAATGGCATTCAGTTTCATCTTAACAGAATAAATATGTTGGACGTATTCGAAAGTAACTTTTACAGTATTTCTCACAAGAGATTAAGTCTTGTTCGCTCACGACATCTGGTTGACATCATGAATAATAAGGAAGCATACAGTTCTCCAAAAAATCCTATAATTCTAAAGCAGATTGGCAAGCATTTAGCCTTTCTGCCTGTTTTCAAAGTAATGCAGTTTATTCTCATCAGTATTAAATGCAGGCTATTCACGGTTACGTCTAAGAAGAATTAGACTATCCTCAGATCCTAACTAGGAATCTAAATATTTTTATCAGGTTAATTAATTTATTGAAGAAATTGTCATACATCCATTAACCATATAAACGTGAATCGTTTTATAAAAATAGGTTTGAACATCCGCACAATGGACATATACTATGTTCGTATGTCCATATTAAAAGCTATTGATAGTTCGAAGCACTATTTTAGCGCGCGCTTACTAGATGCTGGCTGTGGAGCAATGCCGTACAGGCAATATATACTTGAAAACACCAAAGTAACCGATTATACAGGACTCGATATTGAAAGTGCATTGGTATATGACAATGAAGTTGTACCAGATTTTACTTGGGATGGTAATGTTATGCCATTTGAAGACAGCTCTTTTGATACTGTAATTGCAACTGAAGTGTTAGAACATTGTCCAGTGCCTAGTCAGTTCCTAATAGAGGTGCAGAGGGTTCTTGCCCATAGAGGCTACTTGTTTATTACAGTGCCATTTCTATGGAACCTTCATGAGGTACCTCATGACGAATATAGATACACTCCTTTCTCCCTTAAGAGACTATTAGAAGAAGCAGGACTGGAGGTTATCCAAATTACAGGTCTTGGAGGATGGCATGCGTCAATGGCTCAAATGCTGGGCCTCTGGGTTAGACGTGCTCCTTTACCATTTATCAAGTTTTCAAGAGGACCCCTTAGTTATTTCATATTACCAATATACAAGCTTCTGCTCTATTTAGATAAACGACAAAAATTGCATAATTCCGAAGGGCAAATACATACAGGTTATTATTGTGTTGCCAAAAAACCCCATGAATAAGATGGTCCGATATACTGATTATATTTTACCTTGATATTTTTGTATTTTTGTAATTAGTATGGTTCGCAACTTTTGCCTGTCGTTCAATTTTATTGTAGCACATTTCATATTGCCTGCATTATTTCATGCGGCATATAGCGCTAAGAGAATTGATCAGCTTAACTCCGAGCCAACTGCTTCCTTTCTCTTGGCTAAAGATGAGTTCTGCCTGGATGAAACCCTACAGATTACTAACACTAGCGTTAATGCCGATACCTTTCAGTGGAATTTTTGTATCGGGGCTCTTACTGGAACGGGTAATGCTTCACAGCTGGTCGATCTTCCCATTCAAAGCTCCTTT
>JAVKDO010000040.1:0-44960 GCA_040222235.1 Cyclobacteriaceae bacterium | reverse complement strand
GGAAACGAGGCTATCAATCCCTTAGAGAACATTACTCCAAAGTATCTCCATTACTTAATGAACCGCTCAGTACGAGACCCGTACGCTGAGTGGTGTGAGAGGCGCACCGTGGGCTTATGGCTCACGGCCGTCTACTCGATTGACATAAATGGCTAGCAGCAGACTGATCATGATCATCGCTCCTGCTATGGCGTGTAGTACTCTATTTTTCATTTTGATCTTTGTTTTAAACTATATCTTTTACTTCCATTACCGCCGCATGCACATGCGACTGTGATGGTTCTGATGCATTGAGTTCCTTGATAGCATCTATCACTTTGGACACATACTCATGTTGTACAAACGCGTAGAATACGATGGATTGGTGTTCGACATTACTAGCCGCAAACCAGTTCGACGCTTTAGACTCATTTGCTAAGTCCGTAGTGCCGGTCACGTCCGTATGAGAGTAGGCATTGACCCCAGACTTCTTCAAAAGCTCCTTTATCTCTGCTTTAAATGCGTGGACTGCTGTTATGATGATTAATTCCATGGTTATCGTTTTATTTTGACGTTCTAGTTTTCCAGTTTCCTTTTTCTGTCATATAGTAGATGAGAGGGACCACAATCAGTGTCAGCATCGTAGACACGATAGCTCCTGCCACCAGCGAAATGGCCAAGCCTTGAAAAATCGGATCAAATAGAATAATTGAAGCTCCGATAACTACTGCTCCTGTGGTGAGTAATATTGGTGTTGTTCGTACAGCACCTGCTTCTATGATCGCTGACTTCAGGTCTGCGCCTTCATTGAGTCTTATTTCGATAAAATCAATGAGCAGCACGGAATTCCTGACCATTACTCCGGCTAGCGCAATCATTCCAATAAATGAAGTAGCGGTAAAGAATGCGCCAAGGAGCCAGTGTCCCAGCACAATACCGATAAGAGAGAGAGGTATGGCCAACATCATCACAATTGGAGTTTTGAAATTTTGAAACCAACCTACAATCAGCATGTAGATAATGATGATCACCACTAGAAACGCACCTCCAAGATCTCTAAAGACCTCCAGGGTGATTTGCCATTCACCGTCCCACTTCACTGCAAAGTCAGACTCATCTTCAGGCTGACTCATATACAATTCGCTGATATTGTACCCTTCTGGTAAGTCCATTCTTTCCAGCTGCTCTGTCATACCCAGGATCGCATAGGCTGGACTTTCCAGTTCACCGGCCATATCTGCCATCACATACACTACTCTCTTTTGATCTTTTCGGTAAATGGTGGCATGAAGTGTGTCATTCGTGACGGATACAATGTCCCGCACAGGTACCATATTGCCTTGCTGACCTCTGATCTTAAGGGATTGGACCATATCAATATCCGACTGATCCTTATCTGCCAGTGCCATAGTGATATTGACAGGGTTGTCAGCGTGCTCGTCATACAGCGTACTGATTGGGTGGTTACCGATTAGATAGGTGAGATTACCGACTACTTGTTGAGGAACAATGCCCTGCAGCATGGCTTTTTCAGCATCGACATTGAGTTTGTACTCGGTCTGTCCTGCTTCCACATACCAATCAACATCCACCACGTCCTGCGTATTTTGCAGAATATCCTTAACCTGCTGCGCCACTTTGATTTGTGCTTCATAGTCCGGCCCATATACTTCTGCTACCAGTGTGGATAGAACTGGAGGACCTGGTGGCACTTCTACTATTTTGACGTTGGCGTCATATCGCTTGGCGATGTTCTGTATATCACCTCGTACACGTCTGGCTATATCATGGCTATTATCAGATCGGTCTTCTTTCGGGAGTAAGTTGACTTGTATATCAGCCACATTACTACCACCTCTCAAGTCGTAGTGCCTAACCAGTCCATTGAAAGTAATGGGTGCGGAAGTGCCAGCGTATGTTTGGTAGTCTACTACTTCAGGTACTCCTGACAGGTAGGAAGCAATTTCAGAAGTTACCGCTGCTGTTCTTTCAAGCGTCGTACCTTCGGGCATGTCTATGACTACCTGGAACTCGTTCTTATTATCAAATGGCAGCATTTTGACCAGTACCGATTTGGTGAAGAACATGCCTACAGACCCTATCAGTAAGATGAAAGTGATGCCGAGCATCGCCCACCTTTTTACATTACTGTTAAGGAAGGGGAGCTCTATTTTTGAGTAGACCTTGTAAATCCAACCTGGCTCATGCTCCTGATCTTCACCAGTCTCAGCACCACTTGTTTCTTTTTCTCTTAGTAAGTGGTACCCCAAATAAGGTGTGACCGTCAATGCTATAAAGAGTGACAACATCATGGCGATGGAAGCGCCTATCGGCATAGGACTCATGTAAGGCCCCATCATACCTGAAACGAAGGCCATCGGCAGAATAGCTGCAATGACAGTGAAAGTGGCGAGGATAGTTGGGTTGCCCACCTCATTGATGGCGTAGATAGCTGCCTGAGCAAAAGGCAATCGTTTCGACTTAAAGTGCCGATGCATATTTTCTGCGATGATGATGCTATCATCCACCACGATCCCCACCACAAATACCAAGGCAAACAACGTGATACGGTTGAGTGTATAGCCCAGCATATAGTAACTAAAAAGGGTAAGTGCGAACGTAAGTGGTACAGATAGGAAGACTACCAAACCGCCTCTCCAGCCCATCGCAAGCATTACCAGCACTGTGACAGCCACTATTGCTACGCCTAGGTGTAGTAGTAGTTCTCCAACCTTATGTGAGGCAGTTTCGCCATAGTTGCGGGTCACAGACACCTCTACATCATCAGGGATCAGTGTCTTTCTCAGCTGATCAACTTTGGCCAATATCTTATCAGAAACCTTCATGGCATCAGCACCTTTGATTTTGGCGATTGAGATCGTCACAGCAGGATAGGTAGAGGGGCTCTCTGCATATTCAGAATTGGCTTTTCCATAACCAAACCCCACATAGTCCTTCGATCTAGCTGGGCCATCCAGTATGCTCGCTACTTGATTGAGATAAACGGGAAGGTCATTATTAACGCCTACTACTATTCTTCCTACCTCGTCCGCTGAGCCTAGATAGCGACCAGTAGTAAGTAAAAATTCTTGGTCGCCAGATACAAACTTCCCAGATTGGGAGCTGCTGTTGCTGGCTTTGATCATTTGAATGACGCTCAGCACATCTATGCCGTTTTCAGCCAATTTGTCCTTGTCTACGACGATTCTGAGCTCTCTTGGACGACCACCAATCTCTTTGGTAATGGATACATCTTTGACTTTCTCGATTTCAGAGGTCACTTCCTCGGCAATCTGCCTGAGCTGGAAGTCATCATAGTTCTTGCTCCAAAGCGTGAGTCCCAGCATTGGGACATCATCGATGGATCTTGTTTTGACAATTGGCTCGTATACTTGGTCCGGAAACATATTACGATGCTTCATCAGCTCATCGTAGAGCTTGACATAGGAGCGTTCTGTATCTTCTCCTACGAAAAACTGAACGACGATCACGCCCATGCCATTCATGGCCATACTGTGCACATGCTCTACTCCTTTAATATTGGAGATGATCTTCTCTAGTGGCTCAATCACCCGACTTTCCACTTCCATAGGTGCAGCACCCGGATAGCCAATCATGACATCAGCCATAGGTACTATTATTTGAGGTTCTTCTTCTCTTGGGATCAAAAAGGAGCTGTAAACTCCAATGATCATCATCGCTACCATCAAAAGGACAGTGAGCTTTGAGTGGATGAAAAAGTGGGCGATTTTGCCTGATATTCCTTCTTGCATTGTTCTGTTGTTTAACTAATCAGTTGGACACTACGCTGGCACCATTGAATAGCTTGCCTTCTGATTTGAGGATATACTTTTCACCGACGCTAATGCCGGATAGTATTTCTACATTTCCATTTTGCGAGCTTCCGATGCGTACCCACCTGAGGATGGCTGTATTGTCAGCACTAATGGTGTAGACACCAGATAGCTGACCATTACGGATCAGCGCGTCCTCAGCCACTAAGGGTGAACTTTTGATTGATGGCTGATCAGCAATGGAGATTTCTGCATTGACGAACATACCGGGCAAAACCCCCTGGTGTGAGTCGAGCAGCAGTTTCACCAAAAACTGACCTCCTGTATTTTTTGCTGACGGACTCACTTCAGAAACTGTACCCGCAATAATCTGATCACTAGACTTGACTTTCACGATAGCTTCAGCGCCTAGTACGACTTTTGCAATCTGAGATTCAGGTACCATGACGGCCGCTTCATAGGTACCCGTTCCCTCGACAGCCGCCAGTGGGAATCCCGGACTGGCCATGTCACCTAATTTGACGAAAATATTGGCGACTATTCCTGAGAAGGGTGCCCGCAAATTGGTATAAGAGAACTGGGCGTCTACTTCTTTCTCCATCTCCTTGGCAGCTTCCAGACCCGACTTGGCAATTTCATAGTGCGTGGTAACATTCTCTAGCTCCTTCGTTGAAGCACTTCCTTTTGCGTAAAGCGCTTGGAAGCGCTCGTAATCTTTAGTAGCATTTTCAAACCCGCTTCTAGCCTGAGAGATAGCAGCTTCCACCTGCGCTTTTTTAGCTATTAGATCAGTGCTTGATATCGTCATGAGCAAGTCACCCTTCTTTACTTGATCGCCGGGCTTAACCTTGACGCTGGTTACTGCACCCATCATTCGGGTACTGATATTAGCACTGCTACTGGCCTCTATCTTACCACTGACAGCTACTGTCCCACTTACATCTGCTACGCGAGCAATTCCTACTTCCACTTTGACTGGGGCATGCGATACGATGCTACCCTCTTCCGTTGAGCCACAGCTTACCATGAGGCTTAGTACAACAGGTATAATTAGTATGTATATATGCTTTTTCATTTTATCTTCTATTTGGAGTCTACTCGTTGGTTAAGAATCTCATGTAATCCTGACTGAAATTGTGTTCAAAAATGGCTTGCTGGAGTTGTAGCTCTTTTTGATACATCTGGCTTTCAGCGGCTAACAAATCCACTGTTTTTTCCAGACCTTGTTCAAATCGATCTTTTCTGATCTTATATGCTTCGCTGGCCTGCTCAAATGTCAGTTGCGATAGCCGTACCTTGTTTTTCGCATCTCTTAGCATCCGATTGGTTTTACTTAATTCTGACTGCTGTTGATTAAAATAGTCCTTCTGCTCAATCTGGGCCTTTTCCATTTCCAGTCGAGCTTTATTTTTTTTAGCTAGTGTTGTGTATCCGTCGAAGATATTCCATGAGAGCTGAGCTCCTAGTAAATAGCCAGAAGCCCCAAATCCCAATAGTTTTTGGTCATAGACCTGAAAACTTCCAAAGGCATTGATTCTTGGGAGTAGTTGCATCTTGGTTGATCTGAGCATGCTTTCAGATCCTTCTACTGACATGGACATTGCCAATAAATCCTTCCTGTTCTCAGGAAGTGATTCTGAATATTGCACTGCATCGTCCATAAGATATAAGTCAATCTCAGGCTTCAGTGTGGTGGAGGTTGGTTCTTCTCCCATCATTGTCAGGAGCAGGTCAGAAGTGTTTTGCACATTAGATATGGCATACTGCAATTGGTTCTGCACTTCATTTTGATGGACCTGTGCGTCTAGTACATCTGCTTTTTGAACTAATCCTTCATCATAATAATCAGTTACCATCTCAAAAGCTTCACTCGCGGTTCTCTGTGCTCTTTCCAGGACATTTAGGGCTTGATAGCCAAGCTGTAGTTGCATGTATAGCTTGGAGGCCTCTAGGGTCAGGTATTCCTTGGTTCGCAATGCCTTCAGCTTGTACGCCTCCTTTTGAATCTTAGCGGCATTCCTTTGATATACACCATCGAGGTTGAGAAGTGGTTGTAAGACACTTATTTCTGTAGCATAGTTTCCCACGTTACCCGGGTCGTTAAGAATCGCAGGATTGAAGTCTTCCTGTGAAACTATGGCCTGGTTTAGTTTGGATCCGAATGCCATCAAAGGGTTGGTGGTAGTGGTAGCCGTATAGGACGCTGATATAATGGGTAGATACAGTGCCCGTGATTGCTGGTAGTCGGCATATGCCATTTCAGCCTGCTTATCAGCTTTCTTTCCCTCATAGTTGTTGAGCGAGACCATTTCTATAAATTCAGTCTTAGTTATGGCCAGGGTATCCTGACCATGGGTTAGTCTGATTATCAATAAAAAGGCACCAAGGATTAACAGTGATTTGTTCATTTGACCATTTATGTTTTATGCAAAAGTATTGCACCCAGAGACCCGTTAATGTAACCTTTGTTACACTGATCATCAGAAATGGTAGATGGACTATCATTAGTGAAATGCTGTTCTGAAATGGGTGATGTTTATGTATGCCTTCCTATGAATTAGGTGGATGAATACGATCTTGATGAAAGCTCACATGCAAGCTGTGATAAGCGATTTCCCAGTAGGACTGACATGAGGCAAGTCAACAATAGATCGCTCCGCTACTAGAAAATCGGTAGGTTTTACGGCACGCCATGACTAGCATTGGTAAAAAACAAAACCATATGAAAAGCTTACAACGGATAATAGCGGCACTATGCCTTTCGGCTATGCTTGCAACGGCTGGTTGGGCGCAAGTCCCCCAGCCATCGGATGTCTTTGGGTTTGAGCCTGGGGCAGACTACAAACTGGCCAAGTATGATCAGATGCTTGACTACTACAAGCAACTAGATGATGCATCGGATCGTGTGACGATGCGCGAGATAGGCAAGTCGACGCTAGGCAAGCCTATGTTAGTGCTCTTCATCTCTAGTGAGGAAAACCTCCAGAATCTCGAGAAGTATCGCAAGATCAGTGAAGACATGGCAAGAGCCAGAATCGATCGTGCTACCGCAGAAAAGAATTCAATGGAAGGCAAAGCAGTCATCTGGATAGATGGTGGTCTGCACGCTACTGAGGTAGCTGGAGCACAAATGACTCCTGAACTCGCATATAAAGTGGTAACAGAGGAGACTCGTGAGATGAAAAAAATCCGAGATGAGGTGATCCTGATCCTGATGCCAGTGATGAACCCAGACGGCTTGGATATCGTAGCAAATTGGTATTATGAGAATCTAGGAACGGAATATGAGGTCTCAAGGCCGCCATGGTTGTATCACCACTATGTAGGTCATGACAACAATCGCGACTGGTTTATGAACAATATCTCTGAAAGCTATCATGTAAATGAAGTGCTTTATAATGAGTGGTATCCTCAGATTGTGTACAATCACCACCAGACGAGCCCTGCTTGGGCAAGGATTTTCATCCCACCGTTTTCTAACCCAGTGAATACAAGGATTCACCCTGGAGCAACTACGGGCACCAATCTTATTGGTACGGTTATGGGCAATCGCTTTGCGATGGAGCGTATGCCAGGTGTGATCTCTCACCAGACCTTCAGCATGTGGTGGAATGGCGGTATGCGTACTGTGCCTTATTTTCATAATATGATTGGCATCCTAACGGAAACAGCTCACGCTTCTCCTACACCTCGATACTACCCACCGGATTCTATACCTAAGTCTATCGGTGGTAGGAGAGGTGGCATGCCGTCGAATGGCACCAATATCTTTTATTCTGATCCATGGAAAGGTGGAGAGTCCAAGTTCCGTGATGCGGTAGACTATATGCTGACAGGGTCAATGGCCGTGCTAGATATGGCAGCCGACCGTCGTGAAGAATATCTCATGAATATCTACCGAATGGGCCGTGATGGCATAGAAGCGAATGTGCTCGAAGATACTTACGCTTATGTCATTCCTGCTGAGCAACACGATCCAGGTGAAGCACTTAACCTTGTCAACATCCTTCGACAGGGTGGGGTAGAGATACATACTGCAAAAAAGGCGTTTACAGCGGGTGGAAAGTCTTACGAGGCTGGTTCATACATTGCCTATGGAGCGCAGGCGTTCCGACCTTATTTAGTTGACTTGATGGAGAAGCAGGAGTACCCTGACCAATTCCTTTATCCTGGTGGGCCTCCTACACCACCCTATGATCTCGCCGGTTGGACACTACCCATGCAGATGGGTGTGACCGTAGATAAGATCAATGATAAATTCACAGCTTCTGCTGATCCGATTGCCACAAGAGCCGCAGTGGTCAAAGGCAAGGTCAGTGGTAAAGCTGGATTTGGCTATGCTTATGGAGGTACTGAGAATATTGCCAATAAAGCTACCAACGTGCTACTCAAAAAAGGAGCGAAAGTACATCGAGTGATGGAGCCTTCTGGTGACCTAGCGGCAGGGATGTTCATCGTAGAAGACATGGATGGCTTGAAAGAGACCGTCACTGCTATTGCCGAGGAACATGGGCTGAATTTCACTGGAGTGAGTGATGCACCTAGCGGAAATGTCAAAGCCATCCAACAGAAGAAAGTAGGCTTGTACAAGTCATGGGTAGCTAACATGGATGAAGGCTGGACGCGCTGGTTATTGACACAATATGAGTTCGACTGGGATACACTTCACAATGCTGATATTCAATCAAATGACCTGTCTCAGTACAGTGCGATCATCGTGCCTGATCAGAGTCCTAAGGCTATTCTAAATGGTCATGCAGCGGGTACTATGCCAGCTGCATATACAGGAGGTGTTGGACTTGAGGGCACGCTGAAGCTGAGCGAATATGTCAAAGGTGGTGGTACCTTGATCTGTTTCGACAGAGCGAGTGACTATGCTATCGAGCAATTTGGGTTACCACTTGAGAATACAGTCGAAGGCAAGACAGCCAATCAGTTTTTCATTCCTGGCTCATTGATTAGAACGAATGTTAATACCAGTCATTCTTTGGCATTAGGCACTCAGGGTGAGGTAGCAGCTTCATTTTCAAGAAGCCGAGCTTATGAGGTGGTCAAGCGAAACACTAAGATGGAAGGTGGCACACTAAATACCCTACCACCACCCTCTGCACAGAATGTGGAGATTGTTGCATCTTATGCCAAAGAGGATCTACTCATGAGTGGATGGGCGCTTGGTGAAGAGAAGACTATCGGTGGTAAAGCTGCCATGATTAACGCAAAGCATGGTGATGGGAATGTAGTATTATTCGGCTTCCGACCTCAGTTTAGAGGACAGCCAAGAGCTACTTATCAGCTTGTGTTTAATGCCATCTACGAAGGAGCGATGGAATAGTATTTCATTATTCTGATAGGATATGAAAAGGGTGAGTTTACTTGAAAAGCTCACCCTTTTTTATTGCAAACGGTTTCATTATCAATGGCTTTGATTTTTAGGTTGATAACCTTCCATCTATGCCAATTTCTTAGTAATTCGCAACAGATTTTAAAAATCCTAAAAGACAAATGACGAGTAAGTATAGCAAATGGCACCACCCATACCGGTGCAATCCTGAATACAAAAAGAAAGTTGCCTATTTCAGCATGGAGTTTGGTGTTGATCAGGCGTTGAAGATATACTCTGGGGGTCTTGGCTTCCTTGCAGGCTCTCATATGAAGAGTGCCTATGATTTGAAGCAGAACCTCATCGGTGTGGGGATGCTTTGGAAATACGGCTACTACGATCAGGCTCGCAATGATGATCAGACACTCAAAGTGCAGTGGATAGAGAAGATTTACAATTACCTTGAGGATACCGGTATCGTTGTGCCATTGTCAATTCTTGATAATCAGACCGTGTATGTGAAGGCGTATGTATTGAAGCCGGATACTTTTCATACTGCGCCGATTTATCTCTTGAGTACTGACATACCTGATAATGACTTCTTGTCGCGTACGATCACGCACAAGCTCTATGATGGTAATGCGCTGACCAGAATGGCCCAGAGCATGGTGCTCGGTATCGGAGGCGCCAAAGTGGTGGAGGCATTAGGCGGTGCGGACATCTACCACCTCAATGAAGGACATGGCTTACCCGCAGCTTTCAGCTTGTATCAGAAGTATAATAAAGACCTGGAGAAGGTCAAAGAGCACTTAGTCTTCACGACTCATACCCCAGAGAAAGCGGGTAACGAGGAGCACGAGGCTAGTTTCCTTAACAAGATGGGCTTTTTCTGTGAGCAGTTCTCAGATGAAGAACTGTCCAATTGGACAGTTGGGGATAACACCCTTAGCTACACGGTGACGGCATTGCGTATGTCGAAAATCGCCAATGGTGTATCTAAGATACATGCAGATGTGGCTAACGATATGTGGAAGGACTATTCTGGTATCAGCAAGATCATCCCGATCACTAATGCACAGAACCATGGCTTCTGGACAGATAAGCTGTTGGAAAAGGCCTTCAATTCTGGTAAGGATGCGGCGATCGCCAAGCGTAAGAAAGAATTAAAGAAAGAGCTATTCCGAGTAGTAGCAGATCAGACGGGTACCATCATGGATCCTGATGTACTAACGATAGTATGGGCAAGGAGATTCGCTGGATATAAGCGAGCGGATCTTATGCTTAAGAACTTCGAGCGATTTACGAAATTTATTAATGGAGAGAAGTACCCTGTGCAGATCATTTGGGCAGGCAAGCCTTACCCATTGGATGAGCCAAGCATCACGATGTTCAATCACCTAGTGAATGTATCTAAGGGCTTTCATAACATGGCCGTACTAACAGGATATGAGATCAGATTGAGTCGTATGATGAAGGAGGGTTCTGACGTCTGGCTCAATAACCCTAGAATCCCTAGAGAGGCGAGTGGTACCAGTGGAATGACGGCTTGTATGAATGGATCAGTCAACGTATCTACTTTCGATGGCTGGATGCCTGAGTTTGGCAAGGACGGCAAGAACTGCTTCCTCGTGCCTCCAGCCGACCTGACAAAAGAAGTAGAGGTTCAAGACGATCATGATTTCAATCATTTGTATGACATCTTCGAGAATAAGATTTTGCCGATGTACTACGACAAACCAGCCAATTGGATGAAGATCGTGAAGGCGAGTTTTATGGATGTGTCTCCTTTTTTCGCTTCGAAAAGGATGGCAGACCAATACTACAAAGAGATGTACCATCACTGATTTGAGTGTCAGTGGATAGAATCAAAGCCGATGGATACGTTCATTGGCTTTTTTTGTGATTCATGTACCGCTAGTGTCTACAAAACATGAGTCCAAGGATGTTCTTGAGGTATGGCTTGTGGACAAGTTAACTCATGCGAACAGGTCACTCACCCCAGAGCATTTATGCCGCAAGAGAGAAATAGTTGGATCATAGATTCCCCACCGGGAATGATTGGTTAATGGAATACTCATCTTCGCCCAGTGTCACTCCCAGGGAGTCTATGTATTGGTAGGAACCATAGATACCCGGCGAAAATAACTGGTTGGTGAAAAGTATTTTTCTTAACACGTCAACTCAAAAAGAGAGTTTGTCCTGCAGAAGATTGAGGTCGGCCTCTAGATTTTATCCTCTACTGGAGACCTTCGCTAATAACCATGGCAATTGGCTTCTCTAAGTGCGAGTTATAGAAACAGTCTAAAGACATCAATATGACTGTGAGTCATACATGCTTTTAAAAAAATATCTCTGCCCGAACAATTTTTGAGCGAATTGGTCTGTTAATAGAATATCGAATACTACTATTAAGTAAATTAAATCTATAAATAGTTATATTTGGCACGGAACTTGTAAAAGTGAAGTTGGTTGAGGGGTTGGATTTTAGTTAAGTGTTTTGAGTTTTTGGTTGGTGGTTTGAAAGCCCCGGGATTCCTCGGGGTTTTCTTTTTTTAGGCCAATGAGGTATCTTCCTCTCACCAAAGACACATGGTCAGAGATACATTCAAAAAGAACAGGATAGGCCTCAACCCACATTTCAATTATCGTGGTGAGGAGCAGACAAGGATCGAAGCATTTACTGATGCGGTCTTTGCTTTCGCGGTGACCTTACTCGTGCTCTCTAGTTCCGTCCCAGAGACTTTTGATGACCTCAAAGATTCTTTCGGTGACATCATTCCCTTTGGTTTGGCTATTGCCATTCTGGTCAGCATCTGGTTTGACCATTACATTTTTTCCATAAGATATGGGTTTAGAGATGGCTACATCACTATGCTTAATACGATCCTATTATTCTTAGTGCTGATTTATGTTTATCCGCTCAAGTTTCTAATGAGTGTTCTCGCTAGGCTTTTTTATGCACTACTTTTTAGAAAACGAGAGGTTTATGATCAACTATTTACAGAGGTTATCGAGCCACAGGATACGTATTTGTTAATGATTTTCTATGGCCTTGGTGTGGCATTGATCTTTGGTATTCTTGCTTTCATGTACCGTTACGCGCTCAAGAAAAAGGAAGAACTTGGACTTAATGATATTGAGATTTTCGAAACAAGGACTAGTTTATATACCAACCTATGCTTGATGGCCGTGCCTCTCTTGAGTTCGTTGGTTGCCTTATCAGGAATCGGGAGTACCACTTTCAATTTCATACTTTCAGGTAACATCTACATGATCTACCCGATCCTTATGCCACTCTATGGTTACTACCGAAATAAGAAAAAGAGGAAACTCTTCCCAAATCTCTTATAGTCATGGTTGAGCTTCATAAGGCTTAAGAGTAATCCTTCAACCTATACCTAATGTTGGTTCTCATCATTAGGACTCTCTTCAATTGTCGTGTCAATCCTCAATCATTTCCTCCTTTTCCGTTATGTCTGGCTGATATTGAAATCAGCAGCCAAGAGAAAGATTACATGGGAGACTTTCCTTATAAATGCCTCTCCAGTCTGAATTGATCCTCTTTTTAGATATTATGATCAATGGATCATGTATTCATATATGACTTTCGACATAATTTGATAGTATCACTATCGTGAAAAATAGGGATCAAAACTGACATCTATCAACCTGACATTTTCAATCGTTAGCTAACTAGCATATGTATCTACAGACAAACTAGATGCTGAACTAAAAAGCTGATTATGAAAAAGTTAATGCCAATAATTCTAACCCTGTTGGTGGTCGCTAATCTCAACGCCCAAACGGTTTACAGGCTTGATAATACATCAAGCGATATGAGTGTTTTGGGTACTTCTACACTCCATGACTGGGAATCCGATGTACAAGAGGTGTCCGGGTCTGTGAGCTTGACCGCAGAAGGGAATCAACTCAAAGAGCTTGCAGATCTATCCATCACGGTCATAGTGAAGAGTATCAAGAGTGGCAAATCCGGGATGGACAAGAATACCTACAACGCCCTCAATGAAAAGGAATTTCCAAACATCACTTACGAGCTGACATCAGTAGAGAACATGACAGATAAGGATGTGCGTACTGTCGGCAGACTCAGCATTTCGGGTACGACCAATTCCAAAGAACTGATCAGCCAATATGTAATCAATGAAGCATCGATCAGCTTCAATGGTGCGATCACCTTTAATATGACCGAATTCAATATTGATCCTCCAACCGCCCTAATGGGGACTATCAAAACGGGGGACGAAGTGACCATAGAGTACGACGTTATTTTTTCGAAGAACTAAACTTTTAAACAAAAACTACGATCATGAAAAATTTACTTAACCCAATTTCCAGCACCCTGACTATCATGCTGATGATGGTAGCTAGTGTACTGATGGCCCAGATGACCCCTATGCAATACTTTAGGTATAATGATGCACGTGGGATTAATGTATTCGAAACTTCCAAAGAGGACACGGTAGCGTTCAATGGCCTAGGTGTACGTATAGGAGGTGACTTTGCGATCCAGTTTCAGGGGCTGACCCAGGAGAATAATCTGGTCGGTGATACCCTTGTGGATCTTGCCTCTAACTTCAATCTGCCTACAGCAAATCTAAATATAGATGTGCAGTTGGCAAAAGGAGCTAGACTTCACATGCGTACTTATAGCTCATCCAGGCACCACAATGAAGGCTGGGTGAAAGGGGGTTATTTGCAACTTGATGATCTTGACTTCTTGGGAGATGGTTTTCTTAGCGGATTCATGGATATCGCGACCATCCGATTTGGTATGGATGAGATCAACTATGGTGATACGCACTTCCGACGTTCTGATAATGCTCGGGCATTGTATAACCCTTTCGTAGGCAACTATATCATGGATGCTTTTACTACCGAACCCTTTGCTGAAGTGACCTTGCAAAACAACGGACTACTTGGTGTGGTTGGTGTGTCCAACGGACGATTGAATCAAAGCCCCACGAAAGGTGATGATGGTATTGCCTTCTTTATGAAGTTGGGCTATGACAAGCAAATCAACGACGACTTTAGGTTCAGGTTGACTGGTTCTATGTACTCTAGTTCTGATAAGAGTACACGCGACTACCTCTACAATGGTGATAGAGCAGGTGCGCGTTACTACGGCGTGCTAGAAGGCGAAAACGACAGCCGCGTCAGTGATTTCTTACCGAGATTCAATACTGGTTATGGTTACCAGACCGCTTTCCAATTCAACCCTTTCATCAAATTCAAAGGTCTTGAAGCATTTGGTGTGATTGAGTTTGCCAATAATGGTGATAGTGATGCAGGTGGTGGCTACACCCAAACCGGCATAGAAGTACTTTACAGATTTGGCAGCAGAGAGCAGTTGTACTTTGGCGGTAGATACAATGCGGTATCTGGTGAGGAAGATGATAATGCCAGCACGCAGGAAATCAGCCGTACCAACATCGGCGGTGGCTGGTTCTTGACTGACAACATCGTGACCAAGTTTGAATATGTCAACAACTCCTATGACGGTGAAGGTTGGGCAGGCAGCAAGTTTGAAGGCGCCCAATTCGATGGAGTAGTCATCGAGGCAGTGATCAGCTTCTGATAAATCCTAAATACATTAACCTTTCAAAAAGAGCCTTCGGGCTCTTTTTTTATGAGCGAAAGATCAAAATCAAAAAATATATCCAGTTCATCTTCCACTTTTACGAGCCCAAATAAAGCTTTAGGCGGGATCAAGTCAAAGCTTGAGAAGGTCACGTCCTGTCTACCTGTAAAGGAGATGAGCTGGTCACTGAAGGTGATATTATCGAAGGGAATACTGTAGGTGTTGGCTTGACCGGCCAGATAAATCGAAAGTTCAGCAACAGCCTCTACATAATTGTCACCACCACCAGATCCATCGAAGTAGATTTTGTCTACAGACAATGATATATGAGGGTGCTCCTCGTGTTGCAGCGTTTTCCTAAAGTCTTTATTCATAGCGGGATTTCCACAGTCAAAAAGACTAACAGGGAAGTCAATGAGGACTTGGGAGCAGTAAATGATATCGTCCACTAGCTCCACGTAGACATCAAAGGTATCACTGGCATAGTGTCGCTCAAAGGCGCAGGAGAAGTCAGTGATATTGGCATTACCACGCACTTCAAGCTGACTGCTGCTATTAAGTACCATGGTAAAAGACGCAGTATGTTGGGCATGAGTATGGAACTCTGTGAATGCCAGTAGAAAGAAGAGTAACAGAAAATGACCCATGTACTTCATAGGCACTTGATTTACTGACTTGCCTCAATAAGCTGTCTGAGACGATGAAGGTTCTTGTTTTGCTGATCTATGAAGCTGCCTTCATTCATTTCAAGCACAGCATTGTACACAGCATTTTTACCCTTGAGCACTTGACGGTAGGAGATGAGTGTGTGCTCAGGATTGTCGGTGAAGGTAATTTCAGTATGACCAAAGACCATATCATTTTCCATATCGAAGGACAGTATTTCACCTACATCAAACCTTCTTACGGTCTGTATCAACTCCATAGGTTCTCCATCGCGCTCGAGAATTACCCTAAACGTACTTCCAGGCTTGTTTGGAAAACCTTCGATGATTTCGATTTTCTTAAACCCTTCGATCCACTCGTCCATGCGGTGGACTTTTTGGAAGAACTTCCAACAAACTTCTGTGGGAGCATCTACCTCCTCAGTAGACACATGATCCATACCTCCTGAGAAATAACCAAAGGCGACAAAGGCAAAGATTAAAAAACTGGTGATCATACTACCCCAGGCCAGTGCTTTCATGAGTACAAACTAGTGAAAAAATAGAAAGATTCTGGGATGACAAGTAATAAAAAGCCCGATCCTTATGGAATCGGGCTCTTAACCTTATTGCTATGACCAATTTCACGGCTGTTGATCAGCTACGAGATTGGACATTATGGGCATACGTTACTTGATCGGCTCGTAGCTTTTAAACAGTTGGAGTTCTAGTCCATCAACCGCTTTCTGGTAATTAGCCCAGTCCTCAGCGAAATACCTATTCACAGCATCCACTTGTCCTGAGACAGCATCTTTGGCTTGCTGGATAGTTCTGTCTTGGTTGCTGTTAGGTGAATTGTAGATACCCAAATGGCTCAAAGCTCTAAAGAGTCGAGAGCTAGGCAGCAAGGGCTCCACATAGATACCCTGCACATCTTCCTTACCACTGATCGCTTCCTTCATGGCCTTCAGCGCCTTCTCAGCTTCTTCTCCTTGCTTCTTTACATCCGCCTTGCCCTCAGCCTCACTGTCCTCCAGCATGCCATTCACTTTCTTTATTGTCTCACGGGCTTCCTGAATGCGATCCACAGCAGCTGTTGCTTTTTCGGCTGTGGCGTAGACTTCATCATACTTACCAGCCATGACACTCATCTGGCTTGCTGGCACGTCTAATCTCGGATCAGCATTGACCTTTACACTTGTCGAAGCTTCCGCGCCATTGTAGCTGAGCTTGACAGTATAGGTCCCTGGTAGTACACGTCTTCCACCTGGCTCAGGTGCACCGTCTTTAGGCTTGTCCCTACCGGGGAACCTTACACCGGTTTTGTTCAAAGTCCACTGCAGCCTGTTAAGCCCTGGGTCTTTCACTACCGTAAATAGGTTGCGAATCACCATACCTGATGCATCCATGATTTGGGCGCGTACTGTGTCTGACTTCAGTGTAGTGTCTTGCTTAGAAGTAGCAGCCAATGAGAAGTTAATCGCCGCACCGAAAGGCTTGTCCGTACCCTTGTAGATCGCATCGGCCATGAAACGCGTGCCTTTTGCCTCCTTCGTTTCGAAGAGATAGGCATCCTGAGCAGGATAGGCATACAGCTTTTCTTTCATCACCGATGTGCCTTTGCTAGCTACCTCTCTGAGCGGTCGGATATCATCTAGTATCCAGATCGCACGACCAAATGTACCAATTACCAAATCGTGCTCTCGAGGCTGAATGACCATGTCATAAGTCGAGACGGTAGGATAGCCCTCTGTCCACTTATTCCATGCTTCACCACCATCGAATGATACATATAGGCCAAACTCTGTTCCTGCGAACATCAGTTTGGGCTCTATCGGATCTTGCACGAATGACAGCATGTAGCCGTCTACATCAGTGTCCTCTATGATCCTAGTCCAGCTCTTACCGAAGTTGGTCGTCTTGTAGAGGTATGGACTCCAGTTGCCGCGACGGTAATCATTGGCCAGGATATAAGCCTCGCCTGCATTCTTGTTAGAGGCTTTTACCTGCTGAACCCATGATCCTGCTGCAATTCCCTTGATATTTGCGGTCACGTCTGTCCATGATCCACCGCCATCTTGCGTGATCTGTACCTTGCCGTCATCTGTTCCTACCCAGATTAGATCTTTCTGTACCGGTGATGGCTCTATCGCTAATATAGTGGTGTGATTCTCTGCCCCGGTAGCGTCATACGTCAATCCGCCACTTTCCATTTGATTCTGCTTTGTAGGGTCGTTGGTGGTCAGGTCAGGGGAGATGATCGTCCAGTTCTGACCTTTGTCGGTAGACTTGTGTACATACTGGCTACCGTAATAGATAGTGCTGTTATCAAATGGATCTTGCGCAATACCTGCATTCCAGTTGTAGCGCAAAAACTCATTATCTGGATGGGTCGGCTTGATAAACTGATTATGACCTGTCTCAAAGTCCAGTCTCAGCAGATTGCCTCCCTGCCACATGCCATAGCCATAGCGCAGATCATCTGGGTCGGGCATGGCATCAAAGCCATCACCGAAAGCGATCTCATCCCAATAGCCATTGCGAATACCGCCCGTATGTAGTGAATGGCTAGGCCCTCTCCAGCTACCATTATCCTGCATGCCGCCCATTACGTTATAAGGAATGTCATTGTCGGCATTGATGTGATAAAACTGACCTACCGGTAAATTCTCAACGAATCTCCAGCTGTCCGTACGATCTCTTGAAATGGCAATTCCACCATCGTTACCAATGATGAGATGACTGCCATCCTTAGGGTTAATCCACCAGGCATGATAGTCACCATGCACACGGGTCGGCTCCCAACCTAGCAGTCGCTCGAAGGTCTTACCTCCATCTATACTTAGATCGATCTGTGAAAAGACATTGTAAACGCGATTTTCGTTTTCAGGATCAACGTACATTTCTCCGTAGTAGAAAGGTCGATCACCAACCACTTTGTCCTGTACTTTCACCCACTTCACACCGCCATCTGTAGATTTATAGATGGCGTTCTTCTTAGACTCTACGAGTGCATAGATGGTGTTGGGGTTAGATGGAGCTATCGTAATGCCGATCCTTCCGAGCTCACCTTCTGGTAAGCCATCCTTATCTGTTCTTTCCTTCCAGGTTTCGCCTCCGTCATGAGAGACGTACATGCCAGAGCCTTCTCCACCAGACTTAAAAAACCATGGCCACCTGCGGAACTCCCACATGCCTATGAAGATTTTATTGGGATTGGTTGGGTCCACGGCCATGGAGCCAACGCCTGTACGATTATTAACTGAGAGCACTTTCCTCCAGTTTTTACCTCCATCTGTGGTCTTGTATACACCACGGTCAGGAGAGTCTGCCCAAGCTTGTCCCATTGCACCGACGATTACGGTGTTAGGATCCTCAGGATGCACCCATATCTTGTGGATCACTTTGGTGTTTTCCAAGCCCATGAGCTCCCAGCTCTTACCACCATCAAATGTGCGGTAGACACCACCACCCATGTTCTGGCTATTTCTTGGGTTACCTTCTCCAGTACCTACCCATACGATATCGGGGTTTTTTTGGAAGATGGAGATTGCACCGATGCTGGCCACTTTCTCCTTATCAAAGATGGGCTCCCAGGTCACACCTCCGCCAGTCGACTTCCACAGACCGCCTGAGGCCGTGCCTGCGTAGATTACATCTGGATTGTCATAGATAGCATCTATAGCCGTCACACGACCAGACATACCCGCAGGCCCTACATTTCTTGGCTTCATGCCCTTAAACTGGGACATGTCCACTTTTTGCGCTAGCAATACGGTGCTAGTCAGTAACATGACCGCTACTACCGCAAATGCATTGAATATCCTTCTATTCATAAGTTGAGTTTTTGATTTGAAGGCAGGAATCTAGATAACATAGGCCTTATTCACAATAGAATTCATTTGGGTGGAATAAGACAGATTTTAAGGGAGTCGAATATTTACTACCACTTTCGTTGAGAATTATTTTGAATACAAATAGTTGAAAAACAGTTAGTTGGATAGCTCAATGAAAATATTTTAGATTTTTTCATATTCAGATTAAACCATCGGACATGTCTTTCCTCTAAGCATTGTATTTCACAAAAAGCATACAACGATGAAAATAATGAAAGCGAAATTATTAGGACTTGGATTGGCGGCTACCGCAATGATATTGGTAAGCTGCGGAGACGAAAGCGAAGATGGATTTTCGAATTTTACTGAGGTCGGCTCAGTAGTCAGCTCAGAAGACTATGCGGTGGCCGAAGCTGCATTTGAGGATATTGACAACATCACAGAGGCTGGAGTGGCATTCGCCAATGCTTCCGGTAGGGTAGAGCGAGACGAATTGATGGCCTGTGCAGAAGTGACACATGATGAAGAGAATATGACAGTCACAATTGATTATGGTGATGGCTGCACTGATGTAAGAGGAAGGTTCCGAAGCGGCATGATATTGATCTCATACACTGATCACAGGTCTGTGCCTGGCGCCATGAGGACAGTCACTTTCGACAACTTTGTCATAGACAGTGTGTCAGTCAAAGGCACAAGAACCATCACAAATGTATCCGAGGATACCGTGGGGGCTATTGTCTTCAACGTAGTGCTAGAAGGCGGTCAACTAACATTCCCTGATGGGACATTTGCGACCAGGGAGGCTAATTTCAAAAGAACATGGTTGAGGGGTTCTGATCCTCTGGAAGATGAGGGCTATAGAGAAGGCAGCTCTTTCGGCATCAACCGCGATGGTGAGAGCTACACGGTGACCATCATTGAGCGCATCATCTTCAAGAGAGATTGTTCACGAAGAAGATTCTTCATCCCAGTCGCTGGTGTCAAAGAAGTTGTCAAAGGAGATGTGGTAGCGATTGTAGACTATGGTGACGGAACTTGCGACAATCTCTACACGGTCACCGTCAACGGCGAAACAACCGAGTACGAGTTTGGCAAAGGCAGACTAAGATAAGTTGATTAGCTAGCTCTTAATCATAAAGTTGGTGAATAGGTGGGGTCAGCCGTGGTGGGCTGGCCCTTTTTTGTTGATGACAGATTTCACTACTGCTTAGTGAAAAGGATCATATGTCACGCGTTCATATGGTGGTACTTTGGTCTGTAACTTAAATATATATCGCCATGACCTCTGCCTACAATGATACCAAAGAGTTGTTTCGCAAATGCGGTGCATGCTCGCACACCTTTGCTCACCTCATCAATCGCGAATACGACCATCCTGATCACATCTATGAAGAGGCGACTGACACCCTGGCGGGTGGCATTTTCAGAGAAGGCCACCAATGCGGGATGCTCTGGGGTGCTGCTCTGGCCACTGGTGCAGAGGCCTATCGACGGGCTGATAATGTCGATGAAGCTTCCGCATTGGCATTGGCCGCAGCGACAGAGTTGGTCGCTAGTTTTGAGAAAGACAACCATACGCTCGATTGCAAAGAGTACACGGGTGTGAACATGAAGAGACTAGATGGAATATTGCTGTTAGTAGCCAAAAACTTGTTGACGGGAATTGATAACAACAAATGTTATATCATGGCCGAAGAGTGGACGCCCAGGGCTATTGAAGCTGGTGAAAAGGGTCTCTCTAGTCACCAGGAGGGAAGGCTCCCATCCCATAACTGCGCTACGGACATGGCTAAAAGTCTTGGCGCGTCAGAAGCTGAGTCCATCATGGTGGCGGGATTCGCTGGGGGGCTCGGTCTTAGTGGCAAGGGGTGTGGAGCATTGGCGGTAGCCGTATGGCTTAAGACCCTGGACTGGCTGAGACAACACCCTGGCAAAGTTCCTCCGATGATGCGTTTTCCGGAAGTATCAAAGATCATTGAACGATTCAAGGAAGAAACGGCGGGCAAGATGAGATGCTCAGAAATCTGTGGTCGACATTTTGGCTCAGTGAATGATCACTCGGAGTACATTGAGCATGGAGGATGTAGGGATTTGATGGCCTCAATCACGGAAGCAGCGTCGATGAATGTTCGTAAAGACAGGCGAGCAGCCCTGGCAGAAGCATAAGGCTGTATGGTGAATCTGAATATCAACCAGACATTTACACAATAGATAGACACGAATCTGGAGATTCGCGCCAGCAGGGTCGTTATAGATTCCTGCCATTGCCGAGACCGCTTATAGTCGTCAGACCACTTCGAGTGGTCAGACGACTGACCTGAGGAGTTTGGTTGATAAAGATTCGGTTCATATCTTTTAGTATGTATTTTGAGCCGGGTAGCTTTTATCACATTTATAACCGTGGAAATCAAAGAGCTAAGCTTTTCTTTTCATCCGATAATTACCTCTATTTCTTGAGAAAAACCCGAGCTGAACTCTTACCATTCGCAGACATCCTTGCTTACTGTCTCATGCCTAATCACTATCACTTTTTAACAAGAATGAAGGAGGATGAGCACGCAGATGCTTCGAAGTTTGCTAGAAAGATTGGTACGCTCCAGAGCTCATACACCCGAGCAATCCAAAAGGAGAGAAATATAAGAGGATCCCTTTTCCAACAGAAGGCAAAAGCAAAGCTTTTAGAAGATGATCATCAGCTATTTGTTTGCTTTCATTATATCCATCAAAATCCACTCAAGGCAGGTTTAGTCAGTAAGTTGGAAGAGTGGCATTATAGCTCTTACCCTGATTATGCAAAAATAAGAGCGGGTACTCTAGCTAATCAATCATTAGCTAGAAATCACATAACCATTCCTGATAATAGTAAACGGTTTATTACGGAATCTTATGCCGTGATGGTGGATGATCTGATACAAAAAATATTTGATTGATCAGTCGTCAGACCACTCGAAGTGGTCAGACGACTGCTTTGAAGACAAGAAAATTATATTTAAAGTTGGTGAATAGGTGGGGTCAACCGTGGTGGTTGGCCCTTTTTTGTTTTTGGCTCCTTTAGTGGAAAGGTGCTGGTGAAACACCAAAGTCACGCGTTCGGAAACGCGCGACAGCTGGGATGTCATTCCCAGCTTGACTGCCACCAGGCAGGAGAAGCGTCGGGAATCTGCTCAGTCTAGCTCTGAGCCTCGGTAAGGACTAAAAAAGACACGAGTCTACAGACTCTCACCAACGAGGGTAATTCATATCTCCCTTCAGAAAATCATAAATCCCATGAAAAAACCACGCCTCCTTTAGTATAACTCTAATCTCCCAACTTGGCAATGACAAATCCCATCCTAGCATCGCACCTCCCATTAAAAAATCGCACCTCCCGACTAGGCAATGACATTTCACCTCGTGGGAATCACAGCTCCCCGGGAGATGTCACTATCGAGGGTTGCTTTGCCATTTCAAGCCAGATTTCCGTTTGTGAGGACACAAACGGAGGCGGGACAAAAGTCACGCGTTCGGAAACGCGCGACAACTGGGGTTGGCCCTTTTTTTGTGTTTCCGTGTCACAATTGATACTGCTCCCATACCCACGTCATTCCCAGTGTAATCACCGCAGGTGGTCTAAGCGTCGGGAATCTCCTCATTCTAGCTCTGAGTTTCGGTAAGGACTAAAAAGATGCAAGTCTGAAGACTTGTGCTAGCGGGTGGATTTCACTTAAGATTTGTTGGATCAATTACCCATTGTACGGGTGAAATGCTATTAGTCTGCCAGTGCGTTCAATTTCTATTCTATAGTACACTCCTTCAAAATAGATACTGCGATCCCCCATTCTTCTAAAATTTGAGTTATTCGTCTCAAAATGCTTTATGGCCTGAGGGTAGACCTTTTGACAAACTGTGTTTATCAGACTTTTTATATTTTCAAAAGTGTAGCTAAACGAGGTTTTATTCTCAAACCTGTTACCAATCTTTGTTTCTTCTACATGCCTTGCATATATATGAACGAACCTTTCAAAATCCCACCATATTGGCAGTTTGAAGGGTAGTATCAGATCATTTTCGAAATTTACTGACTCCTCTATCAGGGCCTGAATGTTACCCTTGTATTCATGAATAGTAGCCATTCTCTCATTAGATTTTTTCAACTCCATGAGAACTACTTTCATTCTTTTTTCATAAAGCTGTTTCTTGTACTCCTCGAACTTTTCGATCTCTTCTTGAGACAAAATCTGTCGCTTACTTTTTGAACGTAAGTAGTAGTATTGATCTGGAAGCTCCACATACCTTTGATCCACATCGGTGAGTTTTTGCTTTAATTCAGATGAGAGCTTAGGATCGTAAAGCTGGAGCATTCCATAGTATTCTGTCTTTTCTTTAGGAGATAAGTCATACTCGGATCTTAGGCGATTGTTATAAAACCAAAGCCTATATCTGTCTAAATCGAGGTTTGCAGAATTGATTTCGACATCTATTGTATTTGAAATTTCTCTTTTTTGCTTCTCTATGAAGTTGTTTTTGTTTTTGTTTCCAAGGTTGAGGAAAAGAATTGAGGAAATATCCTTGCATTCGACACCTATTTTATCAAACCCTATTTTTTGTTCATCAGTGAGTTCTTCGAGCTCGGATGGAATGAATTTCACAAACCCATTTGTTCTTGAAATAATATCTTGATTTATTTTTTCTTCGAGTTCTCGTCTTTCGTCAAGCGTATACTTAAAGATTCCCATTAATTCTCTTCCAAAACTTTTTGAGCTTCTCGAATTAAACTTAAATGATAGAGTGACGAACCTATCAAACTGTCCGAACTGAAAATATATTTCTTCAGTAGAGAATTTCAACGACATAGGCATTTAAGACAAAAAAGTGTTGGAATAATAGTAACGTAGGAGCAATTACTCATTACAACTAATAACGGAGAATCGGCCTTCTGGGTCAAAATCTATTTGATAAGCTTGAGCTACAACGTTTGATTTCCTGGATTCAAGTAATAAGTTCAATAATCTCACTTCATGATAAAGATCCAGATCAATTACTCTGCGTAAAAGCATACGCCAGGATATTGCTACCCATCTGTAATGCAGCTTGCCGCACAGACTCTGGATCATTGTGGATCGACTTGTCTTCCCAGCCATTGCCAAGATCACTTTCGAAGGTGTAGAAGCAGACGAGGCGGCCTTCAAAGATCAACCCAAAACCCTGAGCAGGCTTGTTGTCATGCTCATGGACTTTTGGAGGACCTTCCTCGAAATCGTACTTCTGATGATAAATCGCATGATCAAATGGAAGCTCTACAAACTCAAGCTCAGGGAATACCTTTTTCATCTCTAGTCGCACAAACTGATCGAGACCATAGTTGTCATCGATATGCAAGAAGCCGCCAGAGAGTAGGTAGTTTCTCAGATTCTCAGCCTCTTGTGTCGAGAAGACCACATTGCCATGACCGGTCATGTAGACATACGGATAAAGGAATATCTCCCGACTGCCAACCTCTACCGTCTCAGGGGTAGGGTCCAGGCTTGTACGAAGATTGCGATTGCTGAAGTTGATCAGGTTAGGCAATGCCGTCTTGTTGGAATACCAGTCGCCACCACCATTGTACTTGAGCTGTGCGATCTTGATTTGCGCATGCACATCTGTGAGGCTCGATAGAGATACTACCGCAATCAGTAGGAGTGCAGGAAAACTAAGCTTGGACAGTAGCGATGGTTTCATCAATGGTGATTTCGTTAAAGTCATAAATGTTCTTTTTGGATGCGGTGAGCTCCTCTTTGCTATGAGATGTCGCCACGCCAATTACTGTACAACCAGCCGCTAGTCCGGCTTTGATCCCAGAGATCGCATCCTCAAATACAACGCATTTTTCGGGTGGTAGTTCAAGTGAGGCACATGCCTTGGTATAAACCTCAGGATGTGGCTTGCCTTGGGTCACTGCATGCTGATCAAGGATAGCCGAGAAGTATTTTCTGATACCCAGTCCATCTAGCGTGAACTCCACATTCTCGGTAGGAGCGGAGGTGGCTACAGCCATAGGTAGTTGAGCAGCGAGCGCATCGTCCAGGAATGATCTCAGCCCAGGAGTTGGTGCTAGATGTGGAGCGAACAGCTCTCGGTACAGCGATTCTTTTTCAATAGTGTATTCGAGAATCAACTCCGGAGTGATGTCTTCACCAAAAAGGTATTGCATGATCGCAGGTGCTGTGCGACCATTGATATTATCACGGTAGTCGTCCTCTGTCAATGGGATGTCATATTTCTGGCAGAAGGTCTGCCATGCCTGCATATGATATTTGTGATTGTCTACGATCACTCCATCCATGTCAAATATGATTCCGATAGGTTGGCTCATCTACTTAAATATCTCAAGGATAGGTTCGCCGATGGCACCATTGGGCAATTTGATATTCAAGAGCATCGATAGCGTAGGTGCTATGTCCGTAATGGCGTATTTCTTGACGGTACTGCCTTTTGGGATACCCCAGCCATAGAACAGTATGGGGACATGCGTGTCGTAAGTATAACCTGATCCATGTGTGGTGCCCGTAGGATAGCTACTCGATATCCAGCCAGGCTCATAGACCAGCAGCACATCACCTGACCGCTTGAGATTGTAGCCTGCTTGCAAGAGAGACTGGGTGCCAGTGCTGTAGTAATTGTTGATCATGTCCGTACCCGTAAATGCCTGTGCTACGCCCTCCAGACCCGTCAGCTTTTCGGCTAAGAAGGCCTGCATTTCTGCTCTGTTTACATCTCTTTCCTCGAGTAGCGAAAGGTTCAGGAAGATTTGATCATTCCAGGCGTTTTCCACCCAATCCCCCGCGCCATATTTAGAAGCTAAGGCGGTAGAGATTTCCGGTAGGTGCTTATTCGCTACAAAATTACCTGCTGGAACATTGAGGTCCTTGAGGTAGTTAGGCACATCAGCTACGGCATGATCTGCACTTAGGAAGACTATGTAGCCATCCTGGCCGAGCTTTTCGTCCAGCGCAGCAAATAAGCGCGCCAGGTCTTGATCGAGACGAATATAAGTGTCCTGAATCTCCTTAGAATGAGGACCAAACCGATGGCCAACATAGTCAGTGCTGGAGAAGCTCACCGCCAAGAAGTCCGTCACAGCATCTTCACCCATTTCTTCACCTTCGAGCGCCGCAAGCGCAAAGTCTGCAGTCAATGAATTGCCGAATGGCGTACTCGAAATGAGTTCGTAGTTGCCATTGTCCTCTCTCAACTTCTTCAAATCATAGGGCAGAGTAGGTAGGCGCTGACCTTTGAATGCACCTTCATAAGGATTGTTGTCTTCTGCAGACTCGACGTAGCTCTCAATCGGCTTGACGGTATCCCAGGTCTTTTTGAGATAGTCATCTGCTTTGTCCTGCCTGTTAAATTTTTGAACCCACTTTGGCAGCTCATCCATATAGTAGTCACTCGACATAAAAGTACCTGTGTTGCTATCATACCAGTAAGCACCGTCCGCCATATGACCAGCCGGAAGAGAAGCGCCACGATCTTTAATTGCTACGCCCACTACTTTAGATCGACCTTGTGTGAAGAGTTTTAGCTCATCTGTGATAGTCGTTGAGAGCAAGTTTCTGGCTGAGATTTGGCCATTTGATTCGCTACCGCCAATAGCTGAGGCGGTAGAGTCTCCCGCACAGTACATGGTGCCCTTTAGTTCTCGACTATACCAGCTATTGGAGATGATACCATGTGTTCTGGGTGTCGTGCCTGTATAGACCGACGCATGACCGGGACCTGTATAGGTCGGTATATAGTCATAATGTCCATTTTTCACTTCAAAGCCGTCATTCATCAGTCTTTTGAACCCACCTTCACCATAGTGATTTTCGAATCGATAGAGGTATTCCTGCCGCATCTGATCGACGATGATGCCAACGACCAACTTAGGTCGCTCGGTCTGAGCAAGACCAATTGTAGATGTTCCGATGAGTAGGAGTAAGGCGAGTAGGGTTGCGTTTTTCATGACAAGATCGATTGCTTCACAATTTTAGCAATTCCATCACCAAAAGAGATTACCGCTAGTCCTACTTTGTCAACTTTATGGTCATTAACAATTCCTGTCAGATTGAGCTTGTCGAAATCCGCATCAAATATACGTTTCGAGAGCCTCAACGTGACACTCCGTTTGAGTTGACAAATAAAGTAGGGCTAGTTTAATTATTGTAGTACTTGTGGATGATATCTGCAATCAAGCCAGTCCAGCCTGTCTGGTGAGACGCCCCTAGTCCCTTACCAGAATCACCGTGGAAATACTCGTAGAATAGAATGTAGTCCTTGAAATGAGGGTCAGTTTGAAACTTCTTCGAGCTGCCATATATAGGTCGTTCACCCTTCGCATCTTTTTTAAAGATGCTCATCATACGCTCAGCCAGTACCCTGACCGCCTCTCTTATATTGACATACTCACCGCTACCTACCGGATACTCCACCTTAAAGTCATCACCGTAGTAGTGATGAAACTTCAACAGCGACTCTAGAATCAAATAGTTGACAGGAAACCAGATAGGGCCTCTCCAGTTGGAGTTGCCTCCGAAGAATGATGAGTCGGACTCTCCTGGTAAGTACGACACTTCCAGTTTCTGACCTTCAATGATGATAGAGTAGGGATTCTTTTCATGATACTTCGACATAGCACGAACGCCAAAGTCAGACAAGAACTCCTCTGGATCCAGGATCTTCTCGACCAGCTTCTTCATTCTAAAGCCGCGCAGTAGACTGAGTAGCCTGCGCTCCCCAGATCCAGGTTCCTCCCAGCGAGAAACCAATGATGCCAGTTTTGGCCGTGCCTTCAGAAAGAATTCCAATCTGTCACGAAACTCAGGTAGCTTTTCGAAGGCTTCTGACTTAAGTGTCTCTACCGCGAATAATGGGATCAAGCCTACCATGGACTTCACTTTCATCAGTTTAGCCGAGCCATCAGGCATATGCATGATGTCATAGTAGAAATTATCCTCATCATCCCACAGGTTGACCGTGGACTCCCCAATGCCGTTCATCGCTCCTGCGATATAGAGGAAATGCTCAAAGAACTTGATCGCCATGTCCTGATAAACAGGCTGATGCACTGCCAGGTCTAGCGAAATGCGCTGCATGTTGAGTGCGAACATCGCCATCCAGCTAGTGCTATCTGCTTGCTCTAGCCGACTGTTCTCGATCAAGGGATGATTGCGATCAAATACACCAATATTATCAAGACCTAGGAAGCCACCTTCGAAAATATTGTTCCCGTCAGTGTCTTTTCGATTGATCCACCAGGTGAAGTTGATTAGTAGCTTGTGGAAGGCACGTTGAAGAAATTCTACATCCCCCTTGCCTCCATTCATTTTCCGATCTATGTGATAGACCCTCAGTACAGCCCAGGCGTGTACCGGAGGGTTCACATCACTGAAGTTCCACTCGTAGGCAGGGATCTGTCCGTTAGGATGGAGGTACCAGTCTTTGAGTAGCAGTAGTAGCTGGTCTTTGGCAAAGTCCGGATCTATCCTTGCGATAGGGATACAATGAAAAGCTAAATCCCACGCTGCATACCAAGGGTACTCCCATTTGTCCGGCATGGAGATGATATCAGCATTTTGCAAATGCTGCCAATCGTGGTTACGCCCTTTTTTGCGCTCCTCAGGAGGTGGGATTCTCCCGTCATCTCCATTGAGCCACTCACGGATGTTGTAGTAATAGTACTGCTTATTCCACATCATGCCGGCATAGGCTTGACGCTGGATGTTGCGTAGATCAGAGTCAGTGACTTTGTATTGCAGACTTCTATAAAACGAATCACAGTCTGCTTTTCTGCCGCTGACGATATGATCGAAATCTGAAAATGGCTCATCTATGGCAGCCTTGCTTAAACGAACCTTCACCTTGATTGAGCCACCAGCCGGTACAGTAGCCTTGAAGATGCCTGCTGATTTAGTGCCCTTTTTTTCAGGGCTTACTGATTTGGCTCCTCTGATGACATATTCGTTGATGCCATCCTTGACATATTTCTTTGAATTTGGGATACCGTAGAGTTGCTTACGGTTGGTTTCATTGTTGCAGTAGACCACTTCCTCAAAGCTGTCCTCATAGTACATGAAATATTCGCCCAATGAGTGATGTTCGATTTTAGAACTCTTATCGCCGTTCGATTTGATTTCCGGTAGGTTTTTATCTCGGCCCGAAGACCATGTATTGCGCATCCACAGCGTGGGCATAGCATGGATAGGCGCATCTTTTTTTCCTCTGTTGTGGATTGTTGCCTGGAGACAGAGGTCTTCCTCGCTAGACTTAGCGTATTCAAGAAAGATGTCGAAGTATTGGTCATTGTCGAACACTCCGGTATCAATCAACTCAAACTCAGTCTTGTTTTTGCCCATCGCCTTATTGGTTTCGACCAACTGCTCATACGGGAATCTAGTCTGAGGATACTTGTATAGCATCTTCATATAAGAGTGGGAAGGGGTGCTATCCAGGTAGTAGTACAGCTCCTTTACATCTTCGCCATGGTTGCCTTCAATGCCAGTGAGCCCAAAGAGACGTTCCTTGATAATCGGGTCTTTGCCATTCCAAAAAGCCCAACTAAAGCAAATGCGCTGATCATCATCAGATATACCTCCGAGACCGTCCTCACCCCAGCGGTAGGCCTTGCTCCGTGACTGGTCGTGGGTGATACTCTCCCAGGCATTGCCATGTCTGGTGTAGTCCTCTCGCACAGTCGCCCACTGACGCTCTGATAGATACGGCCCCCATTTCTTCCAGAGTTTCCCTGCTCTGGCTTCCTTAAGACGTTGATGTTCAATACTCATTTTGTCCAATGATGTGACGTCCTAAGATATAGAAATTCGCCTCAATTTGAGCTGGAAGACGGTCAATTGTACGTCCAAATGTGATGCAATCGTTTGTATAGAATTTGAGCTGTCGGGCTACCGCAAAATCTAATATATTGCCGCTCAAAAAATGTCAAGAATTCTCCTCATCCGTCATGGTCAAGCTTCTTTTATGAAGAAGAATTATGATCAGTTATCAGCGCTTGGTCAGCAGCAATCGGTGAAGCTGGGCCAATGGATGACGGAGAAGAGTATTGACCCTGAGATGCTTTATTCGGGTACGCTCAGTCGCCAGCAGGATACTTGCAAGCTGTCACTGGGAGAGAGCAACCCCCCCGCTATAGATGCCAGCTTCAACGAGCATGAAGGGCCGGCTATCTTCAAGACCTATTTCCCGACCTACCTATCGGAAAAGCCAGCGTTGGCCGAAGAGATCAAGGTGAAAGGAATGCATGACCCAGAGATAAGGCCTCAGTTGATTAAAGCCTTTTTTCAGATGCATCATTTATGGACGCAAGGCAAAGTGAAAAGTGGTGAGCACGAGTCTTGGGAAGCTTTCAAGGCAAGAGCTAAAACAGCTTATGAACTCATCTTAGCCGCTGCAGAGAAGGGCTCGGTAGCTGTTTATACTTCAGGGGGTCTTATAGCCTCTATCCTAGGACTAGTACTTGAACTGAAGGATGAGAAAGTAGTGGATCTCAACTGGCAAATAAGAAATACCTCGATAACTGAACTCAAGCTAAGTGCTGGCAGGCTACACCTCAGAGAGTTTAACGCCACTCCTCACTTGACAAGTGATGAAGTTACCTATGTATAAACGTGACTTAGTTAAGTGCGCCTTTGTCCCTCTCGCTGAGAGGGTGAAGGAAGAGGAGTTAAAAATCCACTTAACTAAATTACAATTACGTTTAAATCTTGCTCGACATTGCTAGTCATAGCCAGTCCAACTATTTTTGCGCATGCTTGAAAAAATCCTGATTCTAGACTTTGGTTCACAGTATACACAGCTCATCGCAAGGCGAGTTAGAGAGCTTAACGTCTATTGTGAAATCCATCCCTACAATCACATTCCTGAGATCGAACAGGACGTTCGTGGAGTCATACTTTCTGGGAGTCCGTGCTCTGTCAGAGAAGAGGATGCCCCCGATGTGGACTTGGATTTGATCCCAAAGGGTGTGCCTATTCTAGGTGTTTGTTACGGAGCTCAGCTCATGGCCCACAAGGCTGGTGGTTTCGTCCTGCCATCTGAGATCAGAGAGTATGGAAGAGCCAGACTGTCACGAGTGGATACGCACTTCGAACTGCTCAAGGAGATCGAAATGGATTCTCAGGTATGGATGAGCCATGGAGATACTATTAAGCAGCTTCCTGAAGGGTTCGAAATCATCGCAAGTACTTCCTCTGTTGAAGTCGCTGCTTTTAAGATCAAAGACAGCAATACCTACGGCATCCAGTTTCATCCAGAGGTGACTCACAGCCTACAGGGCAAGACATTATTAAGGAATTTCGTTGTTCATATTTGTCATTGCGCGCAGGATTGGACGCCAGATATTTTCGTAGAGAGTACTGTCGCAAGCCTCACGGCTCAACTGGGTGATGACAAGGTCGTCCTTGGCTTGTCTGGTGGAGTTGATAGTTCTGTAGCTGCCGTACTGATTCACAAAGCCATCGGCAAGAATCTCTATTGCATCTTCGTGGATAATGGCCTATTGAGGAAAAATGAATTTGAGCAGGTATTGCATTCCTATAAAGACATGGGTCTCAATGTAATTGGGGTTGATGCGAAGGACAAGTTTTATAAGGCACTCGAAGGTCATACCGAGCCGGAAGCTAAGCGCAAGGCTATTGGTCGCACCTTTATCGAAGTATTTGATGAGGAATCACATAAAATCAAAGATGTAAAGTGGCTGGGTCAGGGTACCATTTATCCTGACGTGATCGAGTCAGTTTCTGTTAAGGGTCCATCCGCGACGATCAAGTCGCATCACAATGTCGGAGGCCTACCGGAAAAGATGCACCTGAAGGTGGTAGAGCCGCTGAATACGCTCTTTAAGGATGAAGTACGACGGGTTGGAAAGTCATTGGAGATTGACCCAGCCATACTGGGTAGACACCCTTTTCCTGGTCCTGGCTTGGGCATTAGGATACTCAGTGATATCACACCTGAGAAAGTGAGAATACTACAAGAAGTAGATGCTATATTCATCAACGGACTTAAAGAAGCCAAGCTGTATGACGATGTGTGGCAGGCAGGAGCAATGTTGCTACCTGTGCAGTCCGTAGGCGTAATGGGGGATGAGCGAACCTATGAAAATGTAGTCGCCTTGCGTGCTGTGGCTAGTGTAGATGGAATGACCGCCGATTGGTGCCATTTGCCTTACGACTTCCTTGGTGATGTATCCAATAGTATTATTAATCGGGTCAAGGGCGTTAATAGGGTGGTCTATGATATCTCCTCTAAACCACCTGCTACCATAGAGTGGGAATAGGCTTGAGCTGAGATTTTATTTGTTTTCTTTGTAGTCTCTAACCGATCTTGATTTGAAGTATATCCTATTTTATCTGCTACTCCTTAGCCAAACTCTTTTTGGACAAGACTATCAGGCTTCCTTCCTAGCTGGGAAAAGCTATTTGGCAAATAAAAACTATCAGCTTGCACAGCAGAGTTTTCAACAGGTCATCAATGATGATACTGCAAATCCTTTCCGTAGCTACGGAGCTTTCTACTATGGTATAGCTTCTTACAATCTCGGTCAGCTTTCCATTGCTAAGGACATCTGGAGGCAGGTGGAGGTCAAGGACAGCCGCTGGAAGAACATCGATGAGATCTACTATTGGCTGACTAAAGTAAACCTTGAATCTGATGAGCTGGCTTTGGCATTGCCGTATGCCGATAAAGCCGGTGATACGACCGTAGTGAAATCGATCAACAGTATGCTCACGACTGGACTACAAGAGGTCGAGGAGTTAGAGCTCTTATCAGAATGGTATAACCAGTATCCTGAGAATCGCTCAGTTGCCGAGCGTTATGCGCAAGTGCTGCTGAGTAACCCACTTACTCAAGCCAATAACGAGATCGTTGCTGAGATTAATGAGAAGTTCTCATTGGCTGGGGAACTGCAAGTCGTGAAGAAGGACGTATACAAGGTCGCCGTAATGCTTCCTTTTATGTATCAGTCACTTGAGGACATGAGCATGATCGTCCGCAATAAGTTCATTACCGACCTTTATGCAGGGATGGATCTGGCGGCTAACCATCTCAAAGCCCAGGGCGTCAATATTGAATTGCTCCCCTACGATACGAGACGATCTAAGCCTGAGACCGCAAAAATATTAGAGCGTGAAGAGATGAAATCCATGGATTTGATTATTGGACCGCTTTACCCTGGACCATTCGAGCTAGTCAACCAATTCTCTAGAGAAAACAGAATCAATATGTTTAATCCGCTCTCCGGAAACGGTGAAATTATCGCGGAGAATCCCTTTTCATTCTTGCTAAAGCCTACCTACGAGACGATGGCCAAGGTGGCAGCCGGCTATGCGCAATCCACATACATCGATGATGAGGATCTGATTATCTTGTATGAAGATGAAGATCGTTTTGCCTCAATGGCGTCCGTCTATGATTCGGTCATGACGAAGGCAGGCTACAATGTGGTACAGCGGCTAAAGCTCTCCAAGGAAAACTCACGTGAGATACTAGATGCATTGACCTCAAGTCAGGAAGTAATACTTACCCGAGAAGAAAGAGACTCGTTGTTGCTTCTGCCATTCAGAAGGGTAAATGATCGAGAACCTACTGAAAGCGAGATCAGGAACCCAGATATTCCAACAGACTCCCTGATTTTCTACGAGGACCGCTATATGCTTGGTATTGATAGCATTGGCCATATTTTCGTTGCATCAACTAATTCACTTATCGCGGCAAATGCCGTGGGTGGTGTGGAGGTAAGAGGTGATAGGATACCTATCGTTGGCCTTGGCGACTGGCTCAATTTTAACGTACTCACGTTAGAGCAATTCGAAAGATTGGAAGTAGCTCTGATCCACACCAATTATGTTAACTATGATAGTACTGGCGTGTATGCCGTAGAGGAGCAGCTTACTCAGTTGTATCGAGATAAGCCAAGTATCAACCAACTTACTGGGTACGATCTTATTTGGTTTGTCGGCCAACAACTTTTCGAACATGGTGTTTATTTCCAGACAGGCCTTCGAGATGGGGAGATAGTTCCGGGTAGGATATTCCCAGGCTACCGATATGGTTTCGCAAGAGACAATCAGTTAGTACCTATCGTAAAAATGGTCGATTCCGCTCTCAAAATAGTCAATAGCCCAAATGAATAATCAAAATAGCAAGGCGCTCTTCGAGCGAGCACAAAAGTCCATACCAGGTGGTGTAAACTCACCTGTACGTGCTTTCCGTGCTGTAGGTGGTAACCCTTTATTTATCAAGTCCGCCAAGGGTGCTTACATCACTGACGAAGATGATAATCAATACATCGAATTGATTAATAGCTGGGGGCCCATGATCCTTGGTCATGCCAATGAGATGATCGAGGAGGCGGTGCGAGGAGCTATTTCCGCTTCGCTTTCATTTGGAGCACCTACCGCTAAGGAAGTAGAGATCGCAGAACTGATCGTGGATATGGTGCCGTCAGTTGAGCGGGTGCGCATGGTCAATTCGGGTACGGAAGCGACCATGTCAGCCATACGCGTGGCAAGGGGGTTTACCGGTAGGGACAAGATATTGAAATTCGAAGGATGCTACCACGGTCATGGCGACTCGTTTTTGATTGCTGCAGGCAGTGGCGCAGTTACTTTGGGTACACCAGACAGCCCCGGCGTGACAAAAGGTACCGCCGGTGATACGATTAGTGTACTGTTTAATAACCTGGCTTCAGTCGAGCAGGCTTTGATAGATCATAAAGATCAGGTAGCGGCTATCATACTAGAGCCGGTGGCTGGAAATATGGGTTGTGTACTACCGCAACAAGGCTTTCTCGCAGGTTTACGAAAGCTATGTGATGAGCATAATGTCTTGTTGATCTTTGATGAGGTCATGACGGGCTTCCGTTTGGCAAAAGGTGGTGCTCAAGAGCTTTATGGTGTAACACCGGACATGACGACTCTTGGGAAAATAATTGGTGGGGGTATGCCGGTTGGCGCCTATGGAGGCAGAGCTGAAATTATGAATTATGTTTCACCAGTTGGCCCGGTTTATCAGGCCGGTACCTTATCAGGAAATCCTATAGCCATGGCAGCTGGTCTTGCGATGCTACATTACCTCAATGATCACGATGAGGTCTATACTTGGACTAAGGCTACCACAGATGCTATCGTTGCAGGCACAAAGCAAAATCTGGCTGAGCTAGGGCTCGACTATACCATCAATCAGCAGGGGAGTATGTTTAGTTTGTTTTTTACTACCCAGAAAGTCAACAACTTTGAAGATGCGAAGACTTCCGATACTGAACTTTTCGGCAAGTACTTTAGAGGAATGCTTGATCGAGGGGTTTACTTGCCGCCATCTCAGTATGAAGCCTTATTCATTTCCACGGCGCTTGGGCAAAAGGAGATAGATGCTATCGTGAAGGCCAATAGAGAGGTGCTGGAGGAGTTGAAAGATGAGTAGCTAGAATTCCATGTGCGAGGGAATCTCAGATTGGCCAATAATATAATCTATAACGACTATTCTCAATTAGGTTGACCAGTAATGCCAAGAATTCTTGAGGTCGATGGTTTTATTTTTTATTTCTTTTCAGCGGATTGTGCTGAAAGAATCCATGTACATATTAAAAAGGATAGCAGCTATGGTAAAATATGGCTAAAGCCGGAGATCGAAGTATTTTATCTTAAAGGGTTCAAAGTAAGAGAACAAAGAAAAGTTATTAATTTGGTACAAGAGAATTATACATTGTTATTAGAAACCTGGGATGCCTACTGTAATAACTGACAAAACGGATGCTGCTTCAATAGGACAATTATTGTCTCAGTTCAATGAGGACGAGCATGTTGATATTATTTCTAGCAATATGTCAGCCATAGAACAGGCTATAGTACTTAACAGTCTGGAGATAACTAAAGTGACTCATAATCGTGATTTCAACACTTTTTCATTCCATTTGAATAATGGAACGGTAATAGACAAAGCCGTAAACCAATTCTCTAATCTTGCTAAGGCCGATGAGGAATCCATCATGAATTTCGAAATAGTTGGTGATGGTGTACTTTGGAAAGATGTTCCTGAAGCTGACCTGTCGTTGAAGGATTTGATTAGAGATGAGCTGCACGAAAAATATCATCTCGAAATAGCCTAAATCTTCTGATTCTCTTAAAAGATCAGTAGCGAAATCATCACTTCGATGACTAATGCAAAGCAGAAAATGCCTCCGTACAGGAGGAAGAGGGTTATCAACTTTGCAGCAGTCTTAAGGTACCCTTGCTGGTAGACTCTTTTGAATGAGAAGTAGAGGTAGACCATTAGGAGAATGACTCTGTAAACATCCACATCAACCGACCAGACCAAGCTCATCAGAATAGATAGAGAGAAGAGAACAAAGGCGAAGCTATGTAGGTGAATCCCATGTATCAGGTGGTGAAAGTAGAGCAGATGTTTGCGCCGAACATAGACCAGTTTCAATACTAACGCGAATATGGGCAAGAGGAAGAACATCATAATTGAAGCATTCTTGATGAGATAGGAAGTCACACTTGACACCTCAGAGTTATCAATTCTAATGTACTGCCTGATCAGTAGTTGCTGCCACCAAGGCTGTTGTTCACTGACCAATTGATCGATCATATCCGCCGAACTGTACTGGCCTGATTTTTTCATTTCTCTGTATTTGAGCCATACTTGCTCAAGGGCTGAGTCATTCAAGCTATCTCCAAGATCAATGTTGATCATGTTATTGGATTGTTCTGCGGAGGTTTCTATCTCCATATTGAATGCGGATTCTAGTGAATCCAGAACTTGAGCTCCTTCAAGGCGATTCCCAGCACTGTCTTCCATATCAGCGTTAGAGAAGGTATCAGTGAGATCTGTAACTGCTAGACTCAGCAGAAAGAAATAAATAACACTAATAATAAGATAGAGCCGAATAGGGTTGGCAAAAGACACCCGCTTACCTTCAATAAAGCGATTGGTAAGATATCCAGGTCTAAATAAGAAGGGTACTACGGAGCGTGAAAACCTAGAATCTAACGAGAAGTAATTGCTAAGAAAATCGAATAGTAGTGTGCCAAAGGAGACATTAGGATCGTCATTGAGTTGACCGCAAACCCTGCAGTAGTTGTCTTCTGGCAGGAGTAGTTCTCCACAGTTAAGACATTTCTCACCTTTGCGTTGGGTCTTCATTCCTCTTCTTCGCGGTAGCGCTTCTCTAGCCAGTGAAAGAAATAGGCCAGTCCCCAGATCAGAAGTGCAAGTATGGTATACATCAGCTGATCTTCCTCAGTTCGAAGACTGATCCAAAACGCGACAATAGCCGTAGCAAATGTCACCCAGTAAAGTGTCTTCATGATGCTGGACATCATCTTCCGATCAGTTTGATGTAGTCAGTCATGAGATCATTATTGACCGTCACGGCCAGGTTATACTGTCGGATTTTCCATTCGCCGCTGATCTTTTGGATTACTCCTGATCCTCTGCAAGGCCCCATCCAGGTGTCGAGCGTTTCATCAAACCATGCAATAGAAAAGTCATCATTGAAGCTAATGAATCTCTTTTGAGGCTTGAAGTCCCAGGTACGCTTATTCTCAAATGCCTCTTTCGCAAATTCTTGAAATTGAGCTTTTGTCCAACGCTCAGTCGGATCTGTTCCAAGATAAACACCAGATGAAGCAATACTGCCAAAGTACGCTTCAGCGTCTGCCTGGGCAGCTGCGACGTGCCAGTTGTCTAGAAATGCCGTGATTTCTTTCTTGTTATCCAATAAAGGAATTTGAGCTACTGCTACCTGACCCAGTAAGGTCAGAGAAAGTAAAAAAAGTCTCATATCGCTAGGGTTTAGTTGCTGAAAGGTGATCTATGGCCTTATCCAGATCCTCAGGTGTATCAATCCCAAAGGTCTCAATGTCCGTCTCGGCTACCTTGATTTTATAGCCGTTTTCCAACCACCGGAGTTGCTCGAGTGACTCGGCCTTCTCGAGTAAGCTGAGAGGTATTTTCACGATTTCCGATAGGATGTCAGCCCTGTAGGCATAGATGCCGATGTGCTTATAATAAGTGTGATGGATCAACCAAGAGTCGGGATCCTTGCCACGGATGTGAGGTATACACTGACGACTGAAGTATAGGGCATCTCTGTTTTTGTTGAAGACCACCTTCATGACATTGGGGTTGAAGAGTACATCTTGATCTTCCACCTTCTTAACGAGGGTTGCGAGCTCCACCTCTCCATCCAGGGCTTTACCAAGGGTATCTATCTGCTTTGGATCGATAAACGGCTCATCGCCCTGAATATTGACGATATAGTCATATTCTTCTCCGAGCTGCTGGTAGGCCTCATAGCATCTCTCGGTACCGTTGCTGTGGTGGTCCTCGGTCATGATGGCTTCCCCCCCAAACTCCTTCACAGCATCATAGATGCCACTATGATCGGTGGCCACTATCACTTTGGTGAAGGTGTAGGCTTTGTTGGCCTGCTCCCATACCCGCTGGATCATGTACTTTCCGCCCAGGTCGATCAATGGCTTACCAGGAAATCTGGTAGAACCGTAGCGGGACGGGATGATACCTAATACTTTCATGATTCGATCTCCTTCACTTTTACGGAGTTGCCTTCCTCTCCAATGACCTCTATAGCCGTACCTTTTTCGATATAGTTGCCTCTGGTGAAGGCATCATAGATGTTATCCTCGATCATGACCTTACCAGAAGGTCTCAATACCGTGTAGGTCACGCCAGTCTTGCCGATGAAGGATTCGCTTTTGAAGTTGGAACTGTAGCCTTGCGAAGTATCCTGTACATCTTGCAATGCGATACGGTTGAAGAACTGGGAGTTGGTCAGCCGCACCCCTCCAATAAACATGACGATAATGGCCCCAAAAAGTCCCATGATGGTGGTAGACACAGCAATGAAGAGGTCACTTGAGTTGACAAAAGAAAAGTCGAAGGTGTCATTGTTGAGCATGACGAGCACTAGCGAGCCTATCGTGAAAATGAGTCCTAGGATTCCAGCTATTCCAAAACCAGGAATAACGAAAATCTCTGCTGCCAGCAACGCTACCCCCAGAAAGAACATGATGATTTCCCAGTTCTCTGCCAGCCCATTGAGGTAGTAAGGCGTGAAGTAAAGTATAGCCGCTACAAAAGAGGCGAGGATTGGAAATCCTACGCCGGGTGTCTGCAGCTCAAAATAGATGCCACCAATAATGATCAAGATGAGTATGCCACTTACTGCAGGGTTGAGGAACAAGGCAATGATCTTCTCAGCACCGTCCAGTTTGAATTCGGAGAGTTCATATTCTTCTACTCCTGATCTGGCCATCACCTCATCTATGTTATCAAGCTGTGCCTCACAGAAGCCAAATTTGATAGCCTCTGAGGTAGAGAAGGTGATGACCTGACCTGCGGTGCTGACACTGTCCACTTCGATATTTTGATCTACCATGGCCTCCGCGATCTTGGGATCTCTACCTTTGGCCTCTGCGGTAGACCTCATGATAGAGCGCATGTAAGACTGGTATTTATCAGGAGCCGCTACACCATCCGCGGTGACCACAGTCGCAGCGCCTATGCTTGCCCCTTTGGTCATGTAGATACTATCGCAAGCAATGGAGATCAGCGCACCTGCTGAAGCGGCATCTTTGTTGATCCATACATAAACAGGCTTTTCAAAATTGAGGATACGAGTCCTTATATCGTCTGCATCATTGAGCGCACCCCCATAGGTGTCCATCTCTATGACTACATAGTCAGCTTCAATTTCTTCTGCTTTGTCAAGAGCGAGTTCGGTATATCGATTCATCCGAGGGTCGATTTCCTGATCGATTTTCATCAATAAGACGACTGGCTTGTCCTGCGCATGTACCGCCCATTGGCTTATACTCAGTACTATCAAGAGACAACCAATAATAACCCTTCGAAATACCCCTTTATTCAACCCCATCTCGTGCTTTAGTTTTTCTAAAATTACTGAAATTCGCAGGTGGAGGGAAAGATTGAAGAATTATTTTCATTTGAGTGCGACGGCATAATTTGGGAGACGGCTCTTGACCTGACTACTGGGAGACTGTTATTACAAACCCGCAACGAAGAGGAGCACGAGACGACATTCAGTGTTGTGGATCTTCATACAGATCAATGGATCGTCAGAAATAAGCAATTTGAAGAAAACTGGTGGATTGGTATATCTGCTATGAGTTCATGCAGGGCCCTACTACATATATATGAGGACGATCAAAATCCAGAGCTGAAGTCACTATTACTCTGGGATATCGATCAGGATAAAGTGCTGATCACTTACGAGAACGCAACCCTCGTTAAGGTCATGCAAGGTGGTTTTCAGATAAGAAAAGAGGATGGTTTGCATACAATGGATTGGGAGGGACAAGCTATGGAGGACTTACCAGAAATTAAGCTAACTGAGCAGCATAATACATCTGTACATCATCCGTTTGAGTACCAATCAGGGGATAGTGACTTTGATACCGTCAAGTCATTTATTACTCAGGCCGTTAACGTAATGCCAGAGGCGGGTGCGGAGTACCTTGAGACTGACGAACATCTATTCATTTCCTACTATATCAATGAGATGAAAATGCTGGCTAACTATTTGCTGATAAGCGACCTTAATGGGAAAGTCCTGTTCAACAAAAAGATAAATGCAAGTGCTAAAGGTATGGGGCGTGATACATTCTTTATTTTCGAGCGCAAATTGGTTTTCATCTCAAACAACAACACGCTCTCCGTTTATGCGATATAGTTTCAGCCTCCTTATTGGATTGATATTTTTGATTTCAACTGACTTGTTGGCAGGGAGTTACGACTCTTTGAGACTCGAATCAAGAGGGGGTCAGAGTATAGTCATACATGAGGTAGAAGCTGGCGAAACCATATTTGGCCTTTCGAGAAGATATGGTGCCTCGGTGAATGAGATCAAGGAGGCCAGTTCCCTTTCGGAAAATACCCTGAGCATCGGCCAAATCCTCTCTATACCGATTATGTTGACTGAGCCCATTGAGAAAGTTGATACCTTAGACCAGTTCCAGATACATGAAGTGACCACAGGAGAGACGCTCTACGGGATCTCTCGGCAGTATGGGCTGACAGTCGCGGAACTCAAGACATTAAATGACATGGCGGACAATGAACTAAAGTTGGGTGCTCAGTTAATCGTCGGTCAAAAGTCTGAGAATAATGAAGTCGCGGATGAACACGTCGTAGCTGTGGAGACATCTGGAGAAGTCGAGCTCATTACGGATAGCCTACCGGGAAATGTGCACGTTGTTGGGGCTGGTGAGACTATTTATTCCATCGCCAGGCGCTATGGTGTGGATGTCCAGGAGCTAAGACAGGCTAACGAACTCTCGTCTAACAACATCAGTATCGATCAGCGCTTGACGATACCCTTTGAGATTGCTGGAATTGAGGAGATAGCAGATTCTCTTGCTGCTCAGGCCATTGCGGTAGCTGAAAAACCATCAGACATAGACTCCACTAATGCAGCGATAATCACCACGCCAGAAGAACTGCCTAAATATGGCAATTCTGATAAGCGAGATACGACCAACCTTGTACCCGGCCAGGTGATAGAGGAGGGTTTTGCAATGAAGATCGAGAACGCCCCGAAGACTAGAAAATATCTCGCGCTGCACCGTACTGTTCCTATTGGTACGATCATGCAGGTACGCAATCAGATGAACAACCAGAGTATTTTCGTGCGGGTCGTCGGGAAACTTCCTGATACTGGACCAAATAAAAAAGTGCTCATCCGACTGACCAATCAAGCTTTTGAGCGCCTTGGAGCTATTGACCCGAAGATTCCGGTAGAGGTGGCTTATATGCGAGAGTAGATGGGAAGGCCGTCTCAACGTGACTTTAAAGCATTTCTTGATGAGCAAGTAGAGCTGTTCAACCAGCCGGGTTTCATCAAAGATGATCCGATCAGCATCCCACATCAATACACTAAACCTCAGGATATTGAGATTACTGGTTTTTGGGCGGCTGTACTGGCGTGGGGTCAGCGCGTGACGATCATCAAAAAATGTACAGAGTTGTTCGCCATGATGGACAATGCCCCCTATCAGTTCATCTTGCATCACAAAGAGTCTGATTTAAAGCCTTTTACAGCCTTCAAGCATCGGACGTTCAATGCGACAGACACCCTTTACTTCATACATTGGCTGAAGCATTTCTACACGCATCACGATTCTTTGGAGGAGACTTTCATCATTGGATTAAGCACAGATGATGAAGATATGGAGGTCGGCTTGACCAATTTTCACAATCAGTTTTTCGACTTACCAGAAGCACCTCAGCGTACGAGGAAGCACATTGCCACCCCTGCTCGAAAGTCAGCCTGCAAGCGCCTCAATATGTACCTGCGCTGGATGGTGCGGCAAGATGACAAAGGCGTAGATTTTGGACTTTGGAAGAAGATCAAGCCTTCACAGCTCGTCTGTCCATGTGATCTCCATGTAGATCGAGTGGCGAGGAAATTTAACCTGATTACGCGTAAGGGGACGGACTGGCAGACAGCCAAGGAGCTCACCACCAACCTCAAGAAATATGATCCTCAGGACCCAGTCAAGTACGATTTTGCGCTATTTGGCTTGGGTGTATTGGGAGACTATTGAGTTGAACATGCCTCAGTTAATCACTAAAAGCGCAATTGGTGAGCAATGCCGTTAAGTCAATAAGCCGATTGTCCCTCTCATCGAGAGGGTTAGGGAGAGGCCACAGAAAAAGAGGATTGGCTTAATGGCATTGCCCTAACTGGCAAAAGGAATAGTATTTTAAGCATGCTACTGACCCCAGCCTGCCGGATCAGCTTTCCACTTCTCTAGCAGCGGGATATCCGCCTCTTGCACGTACCCCGACTTTAGTGCTTGTCTGAGCAGCGCATCATAGTTGCTGATACAGATGAGGTTGACGTCAGCCGCTTCGAAATTGTCTTCTGCCTTCTGGAATCCGTAGGTGAAGATGGCAGCCATTCCCATTACTTCCACACCTTCTTTTCTCAACGCCTCGACAGCTTTGAGCGAGCTACCTCCTGTAGACACCAGATCTTCGATGACCACTACTTTAGCTCCAGCATCTACGCGACCTTCGATCAGGTTTTCCATGCCATGGCCCTTGGGTTTTGAGCGCACATAGAGGAAGGGCAGCTCCATTTCGTCGGCTACCAATGCTCCCTGCGGGATGCCCGCGGTAGCTACTCCGGCGATGGCCTCACAGCCTGGATAGCAGCGTCTGATCTCATCTACCAGGTACTTCTTGACCAGGCTTCTGATGGCCGGATAGGAGAGGGTCAGCCTGTTATCACAATAGATCGGAGACTTCCATCCAGAGGCCCATTGAAAAGGTATTTGCTGATTCAGCTTGATAGCTTTAATATCCAGCAGGTGGTGTGCAATCTTCTCGGCAATTTCCGGTTGACTATGTTCAAAACCCATTCCTCGAAATTAGTTTAAAAAATGAATTATTTTTCGCGAGAGCACTAGATGTATCCAACAAGAATCACTTTCTTTAGGTACCCCAATAGGGAACAGTGAAAATCTTCATCAACGACATACCTGTCTACATCAAGAAACTTGATGATCGCATCAATCGCGATGATTTCGATCATGTCATAGATGGTAATGACAGCAGTGTCCCTAAGAAGCTAATAGATGATGTGTTGATTTGGGATGCTTCTCACGAACATATTGATGAGCTACTCAAGCTCATGACCCATCGTAAGTTCAAAGAGCTTGATAATATCACCTTTGCCGTATCCAAGCGGAAGGCCGCTGTGGCCTACATCAAGGATAAGTTTAAGGTCATAGAAGCCGGTGGAGGGGTCGTGTATAAAGAGGGACTGGCCCTACTGATTTACCGTCTCAAAAAATGGGACTTGCCCAAGGGGAAGCTAGAAAAAAATGAGAAGCCCAAGGCCGGAGCGGTGAGAGAGGTCGAAGAGGAGACCAGTGTAAAGGTAGAGTTAGAAGAGAAAATCTGCGCTACCTGGCATACCTACACGCGCAATAACAAGTACGTGCTCAAGAAGACCCACTGGTATAAGATGAAGTGCCTCGACGACTCTCAGATGCAACCCCAAACTGGTGAGAGCATTGAAGATGTGCGGTGGATGGATGTCCGCAACACGCGCCAGGCACTATACAACTCCTATCGCACGGTGAGGTATGTTATGCAGGAGTATTACAAGTTGCTGGATTAGGCTTACGAGACGTTAAATGAATTGAATTAAAAACCTTAGTATGAGATGTTGGCTGGCCATACTTTTTTGTTTCATTTCTCATTCAGTATTGTTGGCTGAAATCATTGATGGGCCTGCTAACTTCAGAAGAAGTCCAGACTGAGAAAAGATAATAAGTTTGAATGATGGAGTTTCGATTGAAGTACTGGGCAGAGAAGGCAATTGGTACAGAACGAGATTGGTCTTTTTAGTTAAAAGAAAAGACTTTATAGGAGGAGTGGTCAGAAGTGGTGTGGTTCTGTACGATAATAATAATATTGCAATTGGTGAGGCTATCAACCCATTAAGATTTAGTAGCTATTCTGAGACCTCTCTTCACTATATTTTCGAACTCGAATCGTATACCTACGTGGATAATATTATTCCAGAGTCAATTCTGGAGAATGAAATTATCAGGTTAGTGAATGACAATATAATGCCATTAAGATAAGGCTTAAGTATCTGATTTTTAGTATCTTAGAGGTGTAAAGGAAACCCCCAGAAGTAGGGACTTTTGAGGGTTTCAAATCAAAAATTATTTGTGAACTCAAGTTAAAAATATCTGATGAAAAATT
>JAVKDO010000039.1:0-63915 GCA_040222235.1 Cyclobacteriaceae bacterium | reverse complement strand
GGCGCTGGGCTAGTGCCATCTGCATGGCAAAAAAGCAGCTTATGCAATTGGCATGTGCAACACCCACCTCCAAAGTCCATGAAAAGACGATCTCATCTACGATGTATATATACACCTCTCCGCGATGGTCGATGATGGCATTAGAGAATGTATCATAGTAAGCACTCAGCAACTTGAAGTACTGGACATGGCCCAGCTGCTCTGCCAGGGTGGTGGAGTCTTTCATATCCAGGAACATAAATATTCGCTGCTCCACGGTGGGTTGGTGATACTTACCAGTAAAGAAGTTGGTGAGTACGTCATGCCCCAGGTTATCACTGATAGTTGCATAGATCAGGCAAAGCAGGATGGTGAAGGCCATCTGAAGCAGGGTACTATAAAAGGAGATATTGAGCAAAAACTCTGCGAGTTTGGATGTCACCTCCTGATGCCAGGGGGCCAAGCCAAATTCTAAACTCACCGCCACCGGAAACAAAAGCACAATGATGGAGAAACCTCCTACTACGTAGATCACTAGCTTATAAGTGATCTTTTGTAATAGCGGCCGACTTTTGAATAGATTTTTCAACCAAACCATTTCCACTACCCCCACGAGTGCTCCTACCAAAAAGGTGGCAAGCGTGACAAAAATTACTGATGGCAAGTTCAGAGGAACGACAAAATAATCATTCGACTCGGAGGAGTGATGAACAGATAATTCTACAAGGCCAAACGTCCAGGTCGTCACCAGATAGATGATTCCAAAAGGCAGGATTCGTAAGATTGTCCACTTTGTTCTTGGAGACCAGATCGTCATGTTGAAATTAACTATTAGCTCTTGTTCTTATACAAATTACAACACTGCACATCCTCGATCAAGTTTTCTTCCTATCGGAATATCGTACAGGATGGTATAGCATGCCTACGGCATGACTGTTTTGAAGACATACCTGCGATAACCAATACCAATCCCTATAGTCATCCCGCCAGGGATCTTATGCACCGAGAAGGTGGGCGTGTTGTGTTAGCGGCTAATCCATATTCGCCCTTCATTACACCTCTCCTACATCATAATATTGGTTAGACAGAATGATGGCTAAGCTAGACGTAGAAGCAACTGTCACGTCGAGCATATCAGACCATGGTGCAGGTATAGTATAAGATGCCTACGGCATGACTGCCTTGGGGACGTTCTGCGATAACTAATACAAATCCCTACAGTCATCCCGTCAGGCCTGTCCGCTGGGGCGGAGATCTTATGCGACAAGAAGACGGATGGGCGTGACATCAGCTTAGCATTTTAGCTCAACATAAGACCTCTCCTACGTCGAGGTGACATACAGTCGGGTGCATTCTGCACTAAGCCTTGCTCAATTGCTTGCTTTGTTTCGCCAAAGGCTTTAGTCCAAATAAAAACCGTGTCACATTGTTCGTGCGGATGAGCTGATACAAGAGAATGGACGCTGGTATAGCCGTCAAAGCTATGATGGCAAACTTTATGAACAGGTTCATGTCAAGTGCCACTATGTAGTAGCCAAATACAATGATCAACGTCTGATGCAGCACATAGACGGGTAGTATGCTGATATTGGCGGGTACAAGTATCGGGCGGTTGAAGTCCATTGCGGTAGCAAACCATCCCAAGAAGAAGAGTGTCCAGCTCAGGGCTATGAACATCGATATGATGGTACTTGATACATGTATCCAGTCCCATTGCGGGTACGTATAGCCTTGCACCATCTGCTCACTGGTGGCACCCATGTACATAAAGATCATGGAACTGATGACGCCTGCGGCAAGCAGCAAGCGCCTCCTGGCTTTGATGATGTCGATCAGCGCCGTGTCGGCCATGAAAATAAAGCCGTAGACGAATGGCCAGAGGTAAATGAAAAAGTCCGCCCAGTCGGTGTAGTTCTGAAAAACCGGCTTCAGCAGTAGCCTGGAGATGATCATTGGGATGACTAAAACGAAAACTCCGAACCTCGCCAACAGTAGTTGCTTGAGCCATGCAAAGCGAATTTCCCCTTGTCGGATCTTTTGAAATAGTGGCAAACAGAACATGGTCATGACGAACAGGTATGGCAGGTACCATAGATGCGTACCCAGATGTCCAAACCACATCAATACACTGGCGCCCATAGAGACATCCAGCCACTGCGCTGGGTAGGTAGCCAGAAAATCAAGGAAGCCACCTTCGAATCCATGAAACATGGTCCACTCATAGAACCGCTGAGGTGGGATGAGCACGACGATACCAAAGAGGAAGGGGACGATCAGCCTTTTTAGTCGATCGAAGACGAACTTGTCGTTTCTGGAGCGCATCGCCAACCAGGTGCCAGCTCCCGAGACCAGGAAAATAAGATGCATCCGCCAGCCATGGGTAAACATGGTCAACATATCGAAAACTGGGCTCTGCTCGTCGTTTTTGATATGCCATGGCAGATGATCAAAGGGTCTCCAGGAATGAAAGATGAACAGCAGGCTGAAGGCAATGACGCGCAACCAGTCCAGGTAGTAGAGTCGCTTGTTTGGTGCCATTTGTAAGTGATTATTTTGTCATACATGCTTCAATAAGGTTTAATAGACTTTCATTTTCTATTTCAAAGGATTGAATAGATCCTGCAACAACACGTCTGTTCATCATTCTGAAAACGAAAGACTTCTTATAGTCTTCAAGATCCTTCAGAGATCGCCATTGATACATGCCTTGCCAATAACCGTTTTCAGGGTTGACTGCATATATCTTTCTCTCAAATCCCGGAAATCCTGTAATAAGCAGCATTGGAATAATGGAAGCTATTTTATTGGCCTTATGTGACAATTGGGCAAATTTGAAGCTGACAACAAATACTGCACTGGTAGTATCATGCTGAGCATTTTTAATGGTGACATGTCTGAATATTTTGTATTTGTTGTCATCCTTCATGAGCACGGTTTTGTTGAGATATGAATCAGTCAACTTCAACTCCCTTGTAGCCAACCGGAACAGTGAAATAATCAGACATATCACTGGACTTCTTCTCAATCTACCCGTCATCATTTCTATTCCTCAGTTCCATTTGATTTCTTTCTAATGAGTAGCCGGTAAGCTTCGTCATCCATTTCTACCAGTTGCAGTCCATATCTAGATTATGTCCATGTAGGTTACGGGCATGTTTATGGTCATTCTGAGCAAACTGATACTTTCACATTCAACCAACCTGAAGGTTGAGCTTATTCACTCGCTCTTGATCCATTTTAAAATAGTAGTAATTGATCAAATGTTGATGCCCGGTTTTCGGAGCAACCATATCTCTGGTCATCACCGTCATAAAAAACTCCATCGGCCCGTACGTCCTCTGTCCGGTAAACAATCGGGTCAGCCATAGGCTTATGTCTCGTATCCAGATGGGTAGGTGTGAGATCTTCAGTGTTTTACCCGCAGCTTTAAATGCCACATCGGCTATTTCATTTTGCGTCATGAGATCAGGCCCTCCGACTTCCAATTCCCTCTCGTCATATTCGAGATGATCAACCATATATTCCGCTAGGTCAGCGCCATGGATGGGATTGGTGCGATACTCGCCATTCCCAAACAGATGGACTGCACCCTTTTTAGCCATGTTCAGCACTTCGGTCAAGTCGGAGAAAAATCCATTAGGGCGAATGATGCAGTAGTCCATACCAGAGGCTTTCAACCCATCTACGAAATGCTCCTTGGCTTCCACCATCTTCAGGTCTTTCATATACTGGCCGTTCAAAACCGAAACGTACATAAACTTGCTAACACCTGAATTCAAGGCCTCAAACAGCAGGTTCATGTTGGCCTGATAGTCCACATCCATATAGGTCAGGCCATCCTTTTGATGGGTGATCCCAACGGTGGAGATGACATCATCTACCCCATCACATACGCCTTCCAGCGTCTCTGGTCGGGTCACCTCCGATTCGATGATCCGGTCGACTGTGATCCCCTTCAGTCGCTTCGCATTTCGCGCTAGCGCAATGGTGTGATAGCCCTTGTTTTTCAATTCCTTCAATAGATATTTTCCGAGATAGCCGGTAGCTCCGGCGACTAGTACCTTCTTCATTTTCTTAAACATTTAAGTGAGCGTTTTCAACTTTCCTATTACCAATCTGAGACATCAACTTGTCGAAATGGGGTGTAGCCACTCCGCTTTCCTTCTTCAATGCGTGAAACTCCCTGGTCAGCTCAGCCATTTCATCACCGGCCGCATTGACGTGCATCATCATGGCCACCTCCGCAAACTTGGAGTCAAAGACCTTACGCAAGATCTTGCCTAGTAGCCATGCTGGAAACAAGTAAAACAGCCTGAATTTGGGATTATAGCTTTTTCTATAGCCCAGTACTTTGAGCACCTTCCCGGCCTCCTTTACTGCCATGATGTATTCACGAATGGTGGCACTATCCTTTGCCAGTTGATAGTTGTCACCACTTCTCAGCAGTGCTCCTGCCACGGGCAGCACGAAAGCAACATGATATTTCAGCCAACTATCGATATCATCGACAATATTCACAGGCACCCCGGACGATTCAAACAATGACTTGATCTCCAGCGTACGCTCTCGAATCATGCCATCCATCTCTCCGATTGTGACTGGCATTCGAGCACCTTTCGGCTTTTCGCTATCCACGTAGTGAACCTCATGGTCAAGCCTTGACCCACCGCCACCTGGAAAACCAAACAAGATTTTCTCTGCGGGTAAATGCCTGGTGTATTCATCGAACCGAGCTGTGTTATTACCCATGAAGAGGAAGTGATGCAGTCCTTTGTACCTGCTCAGCGCAGGTAGCAGCTTCAGCACACTGTTCTTACGCATCAGTACGATCACCAGATCATACGCATCTTCCTCATGCAATCTATCTATCACATTGACCTTTTCAACGACACGTTTTTCGGTAAACGCATTGACCAGGATGAGTCCATTTTTCTTCAGAAAATCATAATGCGCGCCACGCGCCAGCAGCGTCACATCCTTCCCGGCCCTATGCAGCAAATAAGCGTATAAGCCTCCCAGTGGTCCTGCTCCTATGATTAGCGTCTTCATCTCGTTGATTGTTTTGTTAACTTTTGTTACCACAATAATGTGTGTTGGCTGATCCTTACTTGATTACTCCATGTTGATTACTTCTTCGTGCTGTGAGAACTTATTGATCCCTCTCAATATGATCCAATCCAATAGTGCCGCAGGCAAGTAAGAGACTTTCCTGGCTCCTTTGGCATCTTTGCCTACCACGTAGTAGCGCTTTGGATGCGCGCTGGTCAAAGCCTCAGCAACCACCTTAGCCGCTTCTATGGCCGGGATCTTTTTCAAATCAGTATACAGGCTATCGCCAAATCGGCGTAGCGTGTCATATCGCTGACCAATCTCCATGTCAGCCTTGTCACGTAAGTCTTCTTTATAGGCTTTTCCTTTATCCCAAATAGCGCTTTCGACAGCTCCGGGAGAAACCAAAATAACCTTGATACCAAAATGCTTAAATTCCAGTCTGAGCGCATCAGTGATGGCCCGTACTGCAAACTTGGAACCGCAATAGGCACAAGCCCCTGGAAAGGCCAGGTAGCCAGCTGAGGATCCAATGTTGATGATCCTTCCTTTAGAACTCCTCAATAATGGGAGGAATGCTTTGGTCACAGCCAGCAGGCCAACGACATTCACATTGAACACCCCTTGTATGACCTTAGTGTCCATCAGTTCAAGAGGGCCTCCAATGCCTATTCCTGCATTGTTGATCAGGGCATCCAGGCGTCCATGTTCTGTTTGGATCTGCTTCACGGCATTCGCAATAGCGTGCTCATCAGTGACATCTACTATAATGATCTTCAATCTCTCTGAAGCCTGTTTTTTCATGGCTGTGCCGTCATCAGACCGACGAACACCCGCATATACGGTGAAGCCAAGCTGATCCATGTACAAGGCGCATGCCTTACCAATACCCGTCGATGTTCCGGTGATTAATACAATCTTATCCATTTTCTTGTAGGTTAAGGGTTCTTGTTTTGTTCGCTCCGCGCTCCTTCCAAAGGGTGTGATTGATCAAGCCAAAAGGTCGCAGTAGTGAGACAATGTGGCTACCCAGCACACTTTGCTCCTGACCTTCCAGGTCAACAAAATGAAGCAAGTGGCAACTTACATCACGCTGGATACCACTGCTCTCATATATCCTAAATTCTGGCTGACTTGGATCGTTCGCTAATTCATTGCCCAGGTGTTTCAGGCATTCTTCAAGCGCCTGTCGCTGGTTGCTTCCTGTTCGCAATTCGATGATCTCAAGCCATTTCATGTTTTTCCTTTTTTAGAGGGTCTATAGAGTAGTAACCCCATAAGCCCTATCACACTAAGCCAGCCCAGGCCTTCACCTACTATTGGGTATAGTGTCTTAATTCCTTTTGTGGGTACCTCGGCATACATGATTCCATCCTTCGCTGTATCAGATTCCATATGTGCCAGGATCTTACCATGATAGTCGGCTGCATACGAGTACCCGTTGTAGGTGGGTCTTACGAGGGAGAAGCCATTGTTAATAGTGCTCAGCAGATAATAGGGTCCCGAACTCTTCGGCCAGTCGTACGCGGGAGAAAGCATGATGTCAACATCAGCCCTGGCCGCCTGCCTTAAGTAGGACGTGAAGCTCATATCCCGACAAATGGAGAGGCCGATCCGACCGTAGGGAGTATCTACGGACTGGATGACTTCCGGCCCTTTTTTGAAAACAGCCGTCTCTCCAAATGGACCGAACCCGAGCAGGTACCTCTTGGTATAGTCCAAGAGAATTTCTCCGTCTGGGCTGATGAAGAGATGCTTGTTCTCACCCTTCTCTTCCCTACCGAAATAGGCATAGGTGATACTCAAGTAGACGTTGTGGTCTTCAGCTATCTTTTGATATTGTTGGACGAGAGCCGATTCGTCCTTGTCTTGAATGGTCATCGCAAACTCCTGAAAAGAGACAATCTTAGCCCCTTGGTTCGCAGCTTGTTGCACCTGGCTGTCAATCCGCTTGATCGTAGTGGCCATCGGGGAAGTGACCTTTTGGTTGAAGATACGCTCCATCCTCACAGCCTGCCCATCTTCGGGCAGCAACACTACTGCGGCAACCTTCACTGTATCTAAGCCAGCACTTGCGAAAGCTGTTGTTTTCACATACCCATATATCCATATAGAGCTAATAATCCCCGCATAGATGATGGCAGACCACTTGATATACCTCCATTCAAATCCTCTTTCCCACCAGTAGTTGACTATGGCATGAAACCACGAGTAAAGGAAGACATACGTCCATACCCCGAACAGAGAATAGGCCTGCTGAAACGTCAAGTGACCGAATGAAAATGATCCCAATGTTCCTGAGCCATCATCAAATGGCCCCTCCAAAGAAGATAAGAAAAACATGGCCGTCAACACAACCGGGAAGGTCAAAGATGACCAGATTTCCCTATCCGCAAATTTTGGATGAATGAGTCGATCAACCATATAGGGCATGAACCAGACGATCGCCAACATCGAACTTCTAATCAGGCTATAGGTATTCATCATCGCCACATCATCGAACTTAAACAAACCCCACAATGCCACATTGAAGCTCAAAAGGAAACCCAACAGCGTCAGCAAAATTCCTTTCGAGGCAGGTAGCGTTCGACTAAATCGTAGTATAAAAACTGGTGCAATCAGTATCGCAACCGGAATCAGTGGCACCAGCGTACTTGTCCGAGTGAACATAAACCCACCGAATCCCAGAACGAAAAGTAGTAGCGATATGATTGTTGGTTTCTTCATGGTTTATTGGTTTGTCAGAACCTGAATCCGAAGTTCAGACTGGGCTCAAAGATGGTATTGCCAGCTCCTTCTTCGATGATGGCAAAGTCTGCGGGGAAATTGGTGTCGACAGGCCAATACTTGAGCGCATAAGCCGGCTCTACATATAGGCGCTGCTTAAAAAATTCAAAACGATACCCTACAACCCACTGAAGGTAGAGCTGGAATCCTTTCTGCGTTTTTTTATCTTGCTCATCGTAGTACTGCTTTAAAAAAGGTGTGGCCTGAGCTGCGGAAAACAAGCCCTTCCAAAAGAAACGCTGGTAGCCAAACCCAATACCGTGTGACCTGATAAAACCTGGGTATAGCTCCTCAGAGTTGTCATAAGTGCCGAGGGGCTCCTCGTACATCCAGGTATTGTATTCGACAAACACCCTATCCTTGGGTGTGAGATGGTATCCGTAGGTCAGTAAATAGTAATCCGGAGAGTCATCTGTAAAATTGGCCACCGACCACAGCGAGCTTCCTAAGGAGTGTCGATAAATGACAGTTTCGTCGGTAGAGGTTTCAAGACTGTTTTGAGCTGTCGCTTGAACGAGCGTTACCAATGAGGAAACTGCAAATGCTAGGGTTAATATGCATGCATTCATCATAATTTTCTAGCATCTAATTTCTGATTTTTCAGGTGGTTATAATGATTATTCATTAGTGTAAATCATTGGTCACTACCTACTCGGTGAATTGGGTTACCAAATGCATGCCAGTGCTATCAATATCCTGAATACCAGATAGGTATGTCATAGTTCATATTATAAAATCACCATATATGACGACCATCATTACCGGATATGGTGGTTTAAGCGTCCTTAGATAACTCAATGGACCACCACATGAAACTGCCAGATACAAATCAGTTTTTTATAGACATAGCGCTCAGGGTCTGTAGTAATCTGGAGATCGAAAAAGGGCTATACGAGTGCTTCCAATATCTGCGGAAGTACATGCCTGGAGATGCGATCTACCTGGAGCGGTATGAGCCAGATTTCAGCGCCATCAGGATCATTGCGCATGCCACCAATGAGGGATTCAACAAAATGGACACTTTAGTGACCCTTGATAAAGAATCGATGCAACAGATGAAAGCAATGGATAAGGCAGGGTTTCCTCAATACTTCCTGTCCAACTGTTCTGATGATTCTCCGATAAGCCGAAACATGCTCCAGCTCTTGGGCGAGCCTTCCTCGTCTATACTAAGCACTATGCTGATGGTGGACGACCAGTTGATGGGTGCACTTACCCTTGTTGCCTATGGCAGGGATCGCTTCACTGAAGACCATGTAGAGCTGTATCAAGTAGTCCGTAAGCCCTTTTTTCTAGCTATGTCGAATGCTATGGAGCATCTCGAGGTGTTGAAGCTTCAAAAAATGCTGACAGATGAAAACCAATTTCTGAGAGGTGAACTTCGGCGAGTGTGTAGAGAAGAGGTGATAGGTGCGCATTTTGGGTTGCGGGAGGTCATGCTACAGGTAACTCAGGTGGCTCATTTGGACAGTCCTGTATTGCTCTCCGGGGAGACCGGTGCGGGGAAGGATGTAATCGCCAATGTGATACATTGCTCATCATCCAGAAGCAAGGGACCTATGATCAGTGTCAACTGTGGAGCCATACCCGAATCTCTGATCGACAGTGAGCTCTTCGGGCATGAAAAGGGAGCTTTCACAGGCGCCATCGCACAGAAAAAAGGCAGATTCGAACGGGCAGACAAGGGAACCATATTCCTGGATGAAATCGGGGAGTTACCCCTTGAAGCCCAGGTAAGACTGCTGCGGGTACTTCAATCTCACGAAATAGAGCGTGTAGGCGGCACAAAAATGGTCCCAGTCGATATTCGGATTATTGCAGCCTCCAACCAAAATCTGGAGGAACTCGTGAAAGAAGGCAAATTCAGAGAGGACTTGTGGTTCCGGCTCAATGTCTTTCCTATCTTGATACCACCACTTCGTGAACGCAAAGCTGATATTCCTGCCCTGCTACAGCATTTTATTAATACAAAATCCAAAGAGTTGAAGCTTCCTGCTATCCCCAAGATGGCCACATCAGCCATTGATGAGTTGATCGACTACAACTGGCCAGGTAACGTAAGGGAATTACAGAACATCGTGGAGCGCGCCCTTATCTTAAACCCAAAAGGGTCCTTGTCCTTCAGCCACCTCCTATATCCAGGTAAAAGCAGGATACGACCAAACGGCAAAACGGATAATCTGGATCAAATCATTTCATCGCACATCAGAAACGTGCTGAACAAGACCTCTGGTAAAATACACGGCGCTGGTGGAGCAGCAGCGCTTCTGGGCGTCAATCCCAATACACTGAGAAATCGGATGAATAAGCTGGGCATAGCGTATGGGCGGAAAAACCACTAAACAGATGATCTATTGACAGTTGTTAACTTTGCTTTTCACGGAAACATATGAGAAAAACTAATCGCCCATCAAGTTTCCAAGCAGCGAATTAGAAGTAGGCCTCATACTTTTCTGTTGCCAGTAATAATCAGGTTTTATGGGAGAAGAAACTAACTTTGCCTTATTCAAATTGCTCATAAATGTACGCCCCATCTTCTAATAGAATAGCGGGCTACCGAAAACTGAATACCATATGAATAACGATCCCGAACTAAGTGGCAAATACCTTGGTACAATTACAAGCGACTTTGTGAAAATCTCCGAAAACCTTCAGGAGGCAGCCTATCAGATTCGGAATAAGGGGTTTTCTGATTTCCCGATTTTCCCGATGAGCAAGGGCGATCTACCCATCGGTCAGCTCCTTTACAAGAAAGGTGAACTCGATACCGAATGGAATTACTTCGCGACCTATATTGATGAATTTGTACAGCGCAAGATAGTAGAGGAGGATAAGTTGGACGAGTTCAAAAAGAACTACAAAGACCCTGAAGAATTCTGCTGTCTCTTTGTAGTCGACGAAGATTTTGCCAGTTTCGTCTATATCCCCTACCCTGAGGATCATTAATTGATCAATAGTTTAGGATAGCCAGAAAAACATTATTTAATTCATTGCCAAATAATTAAACCAACGTAATACATAACTATTAATCATGGAAGAAGTACAAAATATTGACGTCCAAAAATACCTGGATCAGTTGATCGAAATGGCTGTCAACTACGGCCCAAATCTCATCTTGGCGGTCCTCACCTTTATCATCGGTTCTTGGGTGATCAGTGGAGTCATTAAAGGCCTTGGCAAAACGATGGAAAAGCGCAATGTCGACCCGTCATTGACACCATTCTTAAAAAGTCTACTTGGCGTATTGCTAAGGATCATGTTGATCATCTCCGTGATTAGCATGGTAGGCATTGAGATGACCTCATTCGTAGCAATACTAGGTGCTGCTGGCCTGGCGATTGGTCTGTCTATGCAGGGCACATTGCAGAACTTTGCCGGCGGGGTGATGATCCTCCTCTTTAAGCCTTTCAAGGTTGGGCAATTCATTGATGCAACGGGCTATATGGGTACGGTTAAGGAGATTCAGATCTTCAACACGATCATGACCACTCCTGACAACAAGAGAATCATTATACCCAATGGTGCTCTGGCCGGTAGCAGCATGACCAACTTTTCAGCTGAAGAGACTCGTAGAGTTGACTGGACATTTGGCATTGCCTACGGTGATGATTATGATAAAGCCAAGGAGCTATTACTATCATGGATAGATGCGGATCCAAGAGCTTTGAAAGAGCCAGCACCCTTCATTGCCCTATCGGAATTAGCTGATTCGTCTGTGAATATTGTAGTCCGTGTATGGGTAAATCCTGCCGACTACTGGGGTCTTTTCTTCGATATGAATGAGAAGGTATACAAGGAATTTGGTAAGCATGGCCTCAACATACCATTCCCTCAAATGGATGTTCACGTGGACAAGATGAGCTAGTCTTATTGTTGATCCTAATCATAGGAGCTGTCATCTTCATCTGTCATGAAGGTGACAGCTCCTTTTTTTTGATAGTCACGTCTCACATTTTGACGTTATGCTTGTTACTATCTAAAATCTAGTATTATGAAGTATATAGCTGTCATCCTAATTATCATCTCTCTAAGCTGCTCTGCTCAGTCCACTGAAAAAATCACTGGGGGCACAAACAAGGACCTTCCGGACTTTGAGAAGTATCAGCTTTCAGAAAGCGAATGGGAAAAGCAACTTGATGAAATGGCCTACTACGTACTCAGAGAAAAGGGTACAGAGCGGGCGTTCTCCGGAGACCTTTGGGATAATAAAAAAGAAGGAACCTATCTATGCGCAGCTTGTGAGTTGCCGCTTTTTTCATCAGATACTAAATATCGATCTGGTACTGGTTGGCCTAGTTTCTGGCAACCTATAGAAGAAGGCCATGTAGCACGCGAATCTGATCGTACATTAGGCATGGTGCGCACAGAAGTTATTTGCGCAAGGTGTGGAGGGCACTTAGGTCACGTCTTCCCTGATGGGCCTCAGCCAACTGGCTTGAGGTATTGTCTTAATTCTGCTTCGTTGGAGTTTGAAGAGAGAAAGTAGGGCTTCTTACATGCGAAGAAATCCATACTTAGCGATACAATAGAGCGCCCTAAAGCCATCTTTCCAATTAATCTTCTTTCCTTCAGCGTAAGTACGTCCATAGTAGGATATTCCCACTTCATAAATGCGAATCCCCGGAATACGAGCGATTTTTGCAGTTACTTCAGGTTCAAACCCAAACCTGTTCTCCTTTAAATCAATGTTCTTGATTATATCCGCTTTAAAGAGCTTGTAACAAGTTTCCATATCTGTCAGGTTGAGATTGGTCGCTACGTTTGACATCATTGTTAAAAACTTGTTACCAATGGAATGCCAGAAAAAAAGGATTCTGTGGGGTTTCCCTCCCATGAATCTTGATCCATAAACCACATCTGCTCTACCATCGAGCATAGGTTTCAAGAGTAAGTTGAATTCGTTAGGATCATACTCAAGGTCAGCATCTTGGATGATGATGTAGTCGCCGGTGGCATGTTGAATGCCTGTACGCAGAGCGGCTCCTTTACCCTTGTTCTTGTCTTGTTTAACAAGAATAATATGTCGTTTCTGATGCTTCCTCATGAAATTATCGACTAGCTCAATGGAATCATCACTTGAACAATCATCTACTACTATTGCTTCTATTTTAGTCTCTGATCCAAGTTTAACGGACAATACTGAGTCCAAGACTGTTAAAACAGTATTTGCCTCGTTATATACCGGAATAACTACAGACAAGACTTTCAATTATTTGATATTTAATGATATGAAACTAACAAGGTACGTGCATAAACCAAGAATCACTTGTTCAATATTGTCACCAGGGAATCATTCCTCCAAATTCCATGAAGTTCCTTCTTGGAACCCATACGCGTCATTATACCTCTTCCATGTCGTTGATCATTTTTCCATTCTCCTCTATAAGTAGTGCCGTTTGGCCATGCATATATCCCAAATCCATTTTTTTTCCCTTTACTCAGTTCTCCTGTATAACCCATATATGGAGTGTATCTACAAACAAAACTGACTGTTTTATCAAATTTTTTGACCACCTCAAATTTTTCAGACTTGTCCCTAATTAGAGGTAGTACAATGTCTGCAGTCGATGAATAACCAAGGAAATCGACTACCAAGTAGTCGACCCCATTTTTGTTGAACAAATCAATAAGCTCATCCTGAGTAGCAGAACTCGGCCATCGCACTGTGGCTCTTTGCGCATAATAATAAAATAACTCAGGTTTTCTACAAGCAATTATACTCTCACTGTCGGTGTTCTCATTAATCCATTGAGCTGCTTTAAAATAATCTGCATATGCATCAGGATAGCCCTCGTTCCTTGATTCATTCATTGCGCTCAAGTTTGGAATCTGTCTGATTATTAGTACAATTAATAAAACAGCAGTTAACAATGCTTTTTGAGGCCGCAAGACAGTCCTTTCAAACAAGAAAATCAACCCGTTAGTAGTGAATCCTAAAATCAAAATCGTCATCGGAAGGATAAATCTAACTCCAAACCATTCTGAGGGCCAAAGGAGCAAGATTCCACCAGCTGAAATGAAAAGAGAGGCGAAAAACACCTGGTTCCTCATAATTCGGATTATTCCTAAAGTCACTAGTATCAATACTATAAGACTGAATACTATATTGAGGCCTTCTACATCGCGGGAATAATCATTCTCAACAAAACTCAACAATGTGTAAACCATTTCCTTATCGAGGTAGCGCACAAAATTGTTGCTCAAACGCTCAAATAGAGAACTTAAATCTGCACTCCCATCTCCAGGATTATACGGGTTGACCATGGTCAATTGCGAAAGATATCCACCACCTGAGGAAAGTAGATAGTTACGTATGGACCATGGAAAGACCAATAGAGCAAAACCAAGAGCGTATGCCATTAGATAAGATTTCCTCCTTTGCATAGCAAAACTAGCAAGAACAGCTAAGAGGAAAATAATCCCAAAAGACCTTATGTAGAACAACAATACTCCAGAGGTCAGTAGACCATAAAGGCGAACATTTCTATACCATACCTTGTCATACTCCAGATTCTGGTACATGTAGACCCCCAGCATCAAAAAAAACAAAAACGGAATTTCCGACATCATAATTGATGAATAAGTCAAAAGTTCCCTATTCAGAAGTAGCACCGCAGTAAGCAGAAAAGCCAAAAAACGCGAGCCTAATATTTTTTCGAATATTAGAAGCCCTAAAAAGAGTGCCCCAAAAAAGAAGGCTCCATTTAATATTTTCACTCCTATTATACTCTCAGTAAAAAAGAAAATGGTGCTGATGATTATTGGATATCCTGGTGGGAAATGGGTGTGAGGAGTAATCTGAGATCCGGTGATGCTGGAATAACCAGTTCCGTTAGCCAAGGATTTACCCAAATGGTAATAACTCAAATTGTCGCCACCTAAACTTAACTTAGAATCAAAAGTGTATTGATATACAAAGCAGAAAATGAGCAATCCGAATCCGAAGGAAGTGTACTTACCTGACGTTAACGAGACGATCCGATTTATCATGATACATAATTGAAATCCAAAGTTATGTGTTTAATAACTTGATGGCCACATCCTCACCAAATAAGCATCATCTTCTGAGGTATATAGCACTTCCATTGACCATCCAGCAATGGCTACTTGCTGCTTTAAGATTTCCGAATCGATGTAGAGCCAGTCAAACCAACTCCCCTTTTGGCCATCATATTCAAATTGGAAGCTGACTTCTCCATAATATTTATTGAGCGGATTGGTAATATCCTCATACAGATAAGAGATGTCCGAGGAATCAGCCAGTACGAATCCGCCTGGTCTGAGCAAAGTCTTCATGTGATTCAGCATTGGAACAAGTTGACTTAACTTTCCAGCAAGACCAAGGCCATTCATCATCATGAGGATAGTTCCATAGTCGGCAGGAGGTAATCTAAAGAAATCCTTCCTTTGTACTCTCTTAATTCCTTGGGCCTTAAGAGTAGTAATACAACCGGCTGAGTTATCCATTGCTGTCACTTGATGTCCCTGACCTTGCAGAAATAAAGAATGGGCACCAGCACAAGCACCTACATCAAGCACTTTTACATCACACTGATCTAACGCAATCTGCTCCAGATCAAGCATATCGTCAAAGTCCCTGAAATATACTTCAATGGGCATTTCTTCTGGCTCTCCGTAAGAGGTATTGATCATCAGTGGACCTTTGACTCGCTTGTTGTAATAGTCAAAGACTGCTGCTCCCAGAGGATCGTTTTCGGTGTTGGGCATAGACGAGTTCATTCTTCAGTCCGAATATAGATACTCAAAAGCACTCTTGTAAGCCGCCTTGTCTTGAAAGTGATCAATCATGGCATTGAAGAAGTCATTACCTCCAAGTGTCGCTGAATCCCCTATGATCACAAGCTTTCTCTTTGCACGGGTCATGGCTACATTCATCCGCTTAATATTCTTCAAAAAGCCAATCTCACCTTTATCATTTGACCTTGTCAAACTGATGTAGATGATATCACGCTCCTGCCCTTGAAAGCTATCAACCGTATTGACGGACAAGCGATCTGAAATATCGAACTGCTCAACTACAGCCTCAAGGTTATTTTCCAGATACTCCACTTGTGCTCGGTAGGGCGCGATTACTCCAATTGTAATTTCCTCAGAGCCCAATAGAGCAGTATTTTCCGATAGGAGTAGTCCCATATGCCTGGCCATCAAAGCAGCTTCATCTGGATTGTAAGTGCTGAGAGTCTGTTCATTGACCTGCTCATCGAATCCACAGCCAGCTGTGTCAACAAACTCAACATTGGCACCAGTAAGCAGCCCTCTTGACAGTACACTTTCATCAGCCTTTAGGGCTCCCTTATAGAATTGCTGACTCGGGAAATCCATGATATCAGGATGCATGCGATACTGCAAGGTCAGCATCACATCTACCGACTGCTCTTTCATAAGCCTCTCGAACAATGTGTAGGCCAACCCCTCGCGCATCGCCTCTTGGGATTTCACGGTAGGAGGCAACTGCTGGTGATCACCTGCCATAATCACCCGCTCGGCTTTCTGGATGGGTATCCAACACGCGGGCTCTAGAGACTGCCCTGCCTCATCTATGAAAAGCGTTTTGAAAGTCTTCGACTTAAGCAGGCGGTGATTGGATCCAGCCAGCGTGGACAATACCACTTGTGCCGAGTCCAACAGGGACTGGACAATGTATCGCTCAATAAGATCAGCTTCATCCCTCAAGTATCGCACTTCCTGTAGCAGGAGTTTGCGTTGCTGCCGCTCGGAAGGCCCAAAGCTCCGCTTATATTTCATGGCCGTGTCTCTCATTTGCACTGACTTCTTGCGGACAGCCTTGAGGTCTTTGAAGCTGGCGTGGTTGGCTATCCGCTCATCAAGCGAGCTACTTACCGCCACATCTGATATGCGTGCAGGATGCCCAATTCTCAAGACATCCAATCCTTGATCAACAAGTTTCTCTACCAGTAAATCCACAGAAGCGTTACTTGGCGTGCAGACCAACACCTGCTTCTCAATATCAACCGTATATTTAATCGCCTGTACCAACGTAGTAGTCTTGCCCGTACCTGGTGGGCCATGTACGAGCGCTATATCTTTTGCGGCTATGGCCTTTTGAAGTGCCTTGTTTTGATCTTCATTTAAGATGGGGAAACTTACTGGCAGTGGCTTTTCAAATCTCGGAGTAGAAGCACCATAGATTGTATCTCGTAGCTCGCCCAGCCTATTGGCCCCAGCCTTCATTACCTGCTTGACAGCACCCTCCATTTCTCTAAAGGAGGACTCATCATAGGCCAGGTTCACTCCGAGTTTGCCATCGTTGATCCATTCTGGTAGGTTATCCATGTTCAAGACTACCTTCATCTTCGTATCTCGCACATACGCAATTACTCCTGTCACAGACAAGTCCTTCTGTTCACTTTGATTGCAAAAAAGTGAGACGCTCGCTCCTCCTTGAAAACTGTGTCTGATGGCTGGCTGGCCTGTGCGCTCGACCTCCACCACCATGCGCTCACCGGTACCTGTATAGTGACGTGATAGCACCACAGGATACCAGCTAATGCCCTGCTTCACCCGATCATGTACGTCAGTGTAGAGAAGCTTCCGCTTATGCGTATCGGCCTCTTCGTTACGTTCGGCTTGAATTAGCCGGAGTAGGTGTTTCAGATGGGAGTTGATGTCCATTCAACCAAATTTCTCGCAAATCTACTGCTGTCATTGGGCTGACCATCCTCTTCATGATTAAATTGATCCTATGATGATGGATTTATCTACCGAAAAACCGCTTTTCAATGCCTTTCTCAGACTCAACCATACATGGACAGCTGAGATGGTCAGCCGTATGCCCTTTGATGCTATTACGTTTGACATGCAGCACGGCATGATAGAGTATGCTGATGTCCTTCAGATGATCGGCACATTTCCTTCGGGTCTTTATCCTATGGCCCGGCTACCGCAAAATGATGCCGGACTATCTATGAAGCTCTTGGACGCTGGGGTGCATGGCCTGATCTGCCCTCAAGTCAAGAGCGAGGCTGATACTTCAGTCTTTGTCAGTCATTGCTATTATCCACCTACCGGTGAAAGAAGCTTTGGCCCAATGAGATCATCAATCACGGTGGATGACTATGTAGCAAAGTCATCAGAGCTAGTGACTCCATTTGCCTTAATAGAAACAAAGGAAGCCATTCAGAATCTGGAAGTCATTGCTGCTACTCCTAATCTAAAGGGACTTTATGTAGGCCCGTACGATCTCAGCCTTAGCATGGGACTCAGCGGATTGGCTGATTTTAATAACCCAGCATTGATGGAGCTAGTTACCACAATTGCCAACGTGGCTCAAAAAAATGCTCTTATCCTGGCTATTCAGGTATATGATCTAAGCAAGGTGCAGAGGTTGTATGATTTGGGCTACCAGGTATTCGGTGTGTTTGATGACCAGATCTTATTTCACCAATCACTCCAGCGAAGGTTTGATAAGATTGCGGAGATCAAGGATCAACTTACTTGATCAAATAGCTCTGGATCGTGGACTTAAGTTGATCTTTATCTGCTGAGATGAGTGGGTCACTGTAAATCTTCAGCATGAGTTCGAGGAGGACATTTTCACCATATCCAAGCTTGGCTGACATGCGAGCGCAAAACCTTATTTCTTCCTGATAGAGTCGGCCATCAATTTTCATCAGCTGGACAATACTGTAGATATAGTCGTACTTCTGATCATTTGGTATATCCGACATGTCCTCAATTGGAGACTCGACCATAAAGCACTCATTGATCTCATCCTCAGACATACCATTGGCTTTGCCAATCTGTGTGATCAGGTCGATCTCCTCCTTGACAACTACACCATCGACTTTGGCGAGCTGAACTAATATATTTAGATGCGTGCGTGACATACTTTGTATATTCACAGAGATGTAAGTTTCAATACAGTTTTACCAAATCGAGAATCGCTGTATTGGCGTAAACTTAAACGAAATTGAATTATCCGCCAATACACCAGATCGTGATAAGAATCTATTCTGCATGAATTTCTTGGCTCACATTTATCTATCTGGGAATGACCCTTTGATCACACTCGGCAATTTCATTGGTGATTTTGTGAAAGGCAATCAAGCAAACAACTACCCAGGAAAAGTCAGAAATGGTGTTATACTACATCGAGCCATTGATCAGTTTACTGATACCCATGCCACTGTTCTCCAAAGTAAGATTAGACTCAGGTCGGATTATCGACACTATGCACCTGTGATTGTAGATGTCTATTATGACCATTTTCTAGCTAGATACTGGGATGAGTATCATGATATTTCCCTACCGGAATACACGCATCAGTTTTATGAGATGATAAAAAAAAATAAGAATCTACTCCCTGAGCGTGCTCACAAGATGTTCGACTACATGAGCAGAGACAATTGGCTACTTGGCTACAGTGAGGTCACAGGAATAGAACAAGCATTGGGAGGAATGTCACGCAGGACTAAATTCGATTCGGGAATGGAACGCGCAGGAGAAAACCTTCGCTCAGATTATGAATTATTCAAAGCTGAGTTTGAAGAATTTTTTCCTGACCTTATTTCACATGCTGTCACTTTACGTGGTAGCTGGGAATAGCTAGATTTGAGCAATGATAGTTGTCAAACCAAAAATCAACACGTTATTCAGCATAGGTGTCTTTTTGATCATCGTATTTAGCCTATTTGGTGTGATGGTCAACCAGTACATTGCCTATACGCGACCTCCACTGTATATCAGCTTATTAATGGCTGGTTCGGGAGCACTTGGCTTTTCTATTCTATTGAAGTATCTATGGAACCTCAAGACCATCTCTATTGGTAAGGAGAAGTTCGAGATTCACTACCCGATCCGCTTCAAGAACGTAGTTCTTTCTGGTAAGAACATGGTCAAATGGAGTGAAGTCAAGATCAAAACCTGGGGAGGCAACTACTCGGAGCTCTCAATACATTTTGCTCACAATAAAAAAATTAATCTCAGCCAGCAAGAGCATACTGACTATGAAAAGACGACTAACTATCTAATCAAGAAGTACAAGAAACTAAAGAAGTGATATGATAAAAAATGTACTCATCGTAGGTCTAGGTGGATTGTTGGGTAGTGCAGGGAGATACCTACTTCATCTGATGATGCTCAAAATGGGATGGGATCGATTCCCAGCAGCGACTATGAGTGCTAATGTCCTTGGGTGTTTAATTTTTGGTGTGATATTAGGCCTGAGTATTAAGTCGGACACCAAAATATCTCATGGCCTTCTCATTTTTCTCACCACCGGTTTCTGTGGTGGATTTACCACGTTCTCGACTTTCGCCATAGAGAATATCAGAATGATAGAGCGTGGTGCACTGATGGGGATGGTTTTGTACATTTCCCTTAGCGTATTACTAGGACTCTTAGCAGCCTATGGAGGGCTGACTCTTACCAGAAACTATTAATTAATCAAGAATGAAATATCTGCTTGGGCTTATCGCCCTAATCATATTGGTTTCATGCGGGGATGAGCAAGAATACGCTAGCTACTCATCGACAGAGGATTCTCTATTCATTGTGGATAACTACGAAAAGTCCGAAGTACTAATAGAGATGAGAGATGGCGTTAAGCTCTTTACTGCTGTTTATTCGCCCAGGGACAAACCAGAGGATTACCCAATTCTACTTTACAGGACTCCTTACTCCGTGCGCCCTTACGGCACGGAGGCGAGTCAATATAGGACATCACTGGGGCCAACAGGGCAGTTTGCCAGGGATGGATACATCTTTGTGTATCAGGACGTGCGAGGAGCATATATGTCGGAGGGTGACTTTGTGAATATGACACCCCATATTGCAGACAAAAGCGGTGATCAATCCGTGGATGAGAGTACTGATACTTTTGATACTATTGATTGGCTGATAAGCAATCTGGATGGTAACAATGGCCGGGTCGGACAGTGGGGCATCAGCTATCCAGGCTTCTACACTGCCGCAGGGATGATCGACTCACATCCTGCCTTAGTTGCAGCCTCTCCCCAAGCACCCATTGCAGATTGGTGGTATGACGACTTTCATCACAATGGCGCCTTTTTCCTCAACCATGCCTTTAACTTTTTTGCAAATTTCGGTAGACCCAGACCTGAGCCAAGAAAAGAAAGAGGATCAAGATTCGATCACAATGACAATAATGCCTATGATTTTTTCTCCCAACTAGGGCCAATCAAAAATGTAAAGGAGAAATATTTTGGTGATAGCATAGCTTTCTGGGATGAGATGGTCGCTCATCCAAACTATGATGAGTTCTGGCAGTCACGGAACATATTACCTCATCTTAAAAACATCAATTGTGCTGTTTTGACAGTTGGTGGTTGGTTTGATGCAGAAGATCTATACGGCCCGCTTGCGATATACAAGGCCGTAGAAGAAAATAATCCGGCCATATCCAATACGCTGGTAATGGGTCCATGGCGACATGGAGGTTGGGCTCGTACGGATGGCGGGTCACTAGGCAATATTCACTTTGGTGCTCGGACGGCTGAATTTTATAACCGCGAGATAGTTTATCCCTTCTTCACGAGTCATTTGAAAGAAGAAGAGCCTGCTGATCTCCCTGAGGCTTATGTATTTGAAACAGGCACTAATCAATGGCGAACTTTTGACAATTGGCCTCCCAAGGAAATCCTCTACCGCAACCTCTTCGTCCATCAAGGTAGTCGGTTGTCATTTCAAGCTCCATCGACATCTACTTTTGGAATGGACGAGTACGTCAGTGACCCATTTGATCCAGTTCCGTATACGGAAAGTGAGAATTCGATCGGTATGACTAAGGAATACATGACGGATGATCAGTCATTTGTCATTGGTCGGCCGGATGTACTCTATTATCAAACCGAGCCTCTGGCAGAGGATATTACCGTAGCTGGACCGATTGAAGTCAACTTGATTGTATCCACGAATCAGTCGTCTGCCGACTTTGTAGCTAAGCTGATAGATGTGTACCCTGAAGATCATCCTCCATTTCCTCATCAACCTAACAAAACCATGGCCAATTACCACCAAATGGTAAGAAGTGAGGTCATCAGAGGTAGGTTTAGAAATGACAGGTCAGCACCTATACCATTCGTGCCCAATCAAACTGAGGAAATAATGATACCTCTGCAGGATGTACTTCATACCTTCAAAAAAGGTCATCGGATTATGCTGCAAGTTCAGAGTACTTGGTTCCCGCTTATAGATGTCAATCCGCAGACCTATGTAGAGAACATATTCGAAGCTGAGGAGAATGATTTTGTGGTAGCGAAACATAGAATATTTCGTAGTGGAATTCAGCCCTCATATATTTCATTTGGCACCTTGGGCAATTCAAAAGAGCAATCTAGATAAAAAATAAAAGGGGGCTGACAACCCCCTTTTACAAATCACCTATTTAACCAAATCACTTTCGTCCTTCGGCCTGACATATGCAGAATGTTTGTCAGAGACAAAAGGTTGTCCTAGAGACTCAACAAATATCAAAAAAGTTGGAATGGCAGATCGGATTCAAAAACTCCACTTGATCCTGGCGTAGATCGCACTGCCTGCCGAGGTATAGTCTCCCTCATCATTATCCGCAAAGAATAACTGTCCCGTGAAGTCAAAATCCAGATTCTCTTTGAGAGAATAAGTAATGAACGGGTTAACAAAGACAGACTGGTCAGAGGGGTAAAAGATAGTCGCCACCCCTCCTGAGATCAAGGGAGTGAACTGATACGAGCCTTGGATGAAGGTTGAGAGCACATAAGGAGAGAGCTCTCTTACATCAATGTTGGAATTGACAGCACCAGGGTCTATGATACTTGGAGGATTGCTACTTCCTTCGGAATTATACAAGAAGCCTCCGTTGAGGTAAAAGGAGCTAACAAACGAGTAATCAACTGAAATAGAAGCTAGTAACTGTGAAGCTCCGTAACCATCTTCCAGTGGTTCAAAATAAGTGACCTCTCCTTTAAAGCCTGCATTGCCTAGGTTACCAGCCCAGCCTGTACCGACCGTAAGGTTATTCTTCATCACACCTCCAAAGAATTGGATGTCATATGAGCCAGCACTCATCTGGTAGCGTAGTGCGGTGGTAACTTCTCTCCAGCTTTCGGCCACATTGAATGCAAACTCTATCTCTGAGGCATAACCTGTGAATCGTTTAATTCTGATAGCGTCGCTCCCTGGTCGTTCCTCATAGTCAAAGTCAAAGAAGGAATAGGCGTTGAAAATATCATTGGGATTCCATACCAGGTTTTTACCCCAGTTGATCCGCTGACGACCTGCGGTGACTTCCCAGTTATTCTTGTTGAAGCGAAGAAATGCGCGATCTATCATCGTATGAAACAGCACTCCTTTTTCATCGATAGGTGTCCAACTGAGATCGAAATAATCATTGTTGACATCTATAAAAGATGAATAAAAGGGATAGAACTCTGTCGCCAAATCTCCAACAATAAGTCGATTCCGAAATTCCAGCTTACCAGTGAGTGATTCACTTGGGTACCAATGTAGATTAAGGCGATTGTGAACGAGGTTGTCAAAATAGTTTGGCGCGTCTTTGTTTATGGTCCAGGTCACCATATCCTTGATGTAGCCATTCACTTGAAGTTTAGGAGCATCTTGAGCGCTCAGGCAAAATGGAACCAATACAAGCAAGACAATGACAAGTCTCATTTTCGTTCGTCGCTTACAATCTTACCGTCATCCAAAGTGATGATTCGACGAGCCTTGTCAATAACTCTCTGATCATGCGTACTGAAGATAAATGTAGCATTTTCCTCCTCGTTCATCTTAGCCATGATATCCAGGAGTGACTCGGTGGAGTGCGAATCCAGATTGGCAGTAGGCTCATCCGCCAATATAAACTTAGGCTTGGACGCCAATGCCCTTGCTACCGCAACACGTTGCTGCTGCCCTCCAGACAGTTCCGCAGGCCGCCTGTTCTTCACTTCTTTGATGCCCATTTTAGAGAGTAGCTCATCTGCTCGATCATCCATGGCAGATTGGTGTGACTGCTGCAGAAGCATCACGAACTCTACGTTCTCCTTTGCGGTTAGCACCGGAATGAGATTGTAGGACTGAAAGACAAATCCAATGTTCTTTAATCGAAAATCCGTGAGGTCAGCCTCATTTAGCTCAGCAATATTCACATCGCTCACTGTGATATGGCCCTCAGAACAAGTATCTAGTCCGCCAACCATATTGAGCAAGGTCGTTTTTCCGCATCCTGAGGGTCCTACAATGGCAGTGAACTCCCCCTCCTCTATTGTCAATGATACGTCATTGATCGCATGAACAGGGATAGTATCTGGGTTGTATATTTTGCTGACGTTCTTTGCTTCGATTACGCTCATGATTACAGTTTTCTAATGGCTTCCAATGGATTTAGTCGAATGGCTTTGATAGCAGGATAGATAGCTCCCAAAAAGGCAGTCAGGATCACCACCATCATCAGCGCCGGATAGGTAGCATTGGAAATAGATGGATAAAAAATAGCATCCATTCCGTACTGCTCCAGGGCGGTGGCATAAGATGAGAGGTCCATGCCATTTGTGCCTAACCATGTATTGGTCAGATACCCTAAGATAAGCCCAATCGGGCCTGCGATTATAGACATCATACAAGTCTCTAGAATGATCATTTTGAAGACGCTCTTCTTGTGCATGCCGATTGATCTCAGCATACCAATTTCCTTCGTACGCTCCAGCACTGCCATTAGCATCGTATTGACGATACCAAAAAGCAAGGCGAGCATAATAATCACCGTGACAATCTGCTTAGTGGTGGCGGACTGTTGCTCCATCATGTCAAACTCTGGAGCGATCTCCCTGTAGGTACGTACCAGGTCGGTGGTGCTCGCGGCTAGCGACTCTTTCACTAGCAATATTTGCTCGCTATTATTGAGGTAAACTGCGATCTCGTTGATACCGTCGACGGCAGTCAATCGACTCAGGTCGCTAAACCTCACATAGACCCCAGCTTCGTTGATTCGAGGAGACTTTGACTTGAATATCCCCTCTACCCTGAACGATGCGGCAGTGATCTCTCTATCCAGATTTTGAAGCGTGATCACCACCTTCGATCGCACCTTCACTTTAAGTTTATCGGCGAGCTTCTCACTTATCAGGATAGGATTCCGCTTGATCGTTTCAAAGTAAGTACCATCCACAAGTTGTTCTTCCAAGCCAGTAGTCTCCCCCTCTGCGGCAGGTTGTACGCCGTAGATCTGGACACCAACATTCGTTTTTGGACTAGCCAACATTCCGTTGACGATCTGTCTGGCGGACCAAGATTGCACTTCGGCCATTTGATCCAATGTAGTTTCCATTTGATTCACGTCCGAAAGTTGAAACTCCAAGCCAGGCTCTAGGAGATAATCCTCATTGTGAATCTGGATATGAGAGTAGTCGTGATTCACCCCATTTCTGGAAAATGCCTCAATGAAACTGTTATAGAAGGCAAACATGAAAATGAGCGACCAAACCCCAACGATAATAGCTCCGATCACGACAAAGCTTCGTCGCTTGGATCGCCAAATATTTTTCCACGCTAGTGCTAGTATCATTCTTTCAACGCTTTAATAATTTTCAATTGCTTGATGGCTAGCATTGGGTAGATTCCAAGAAACAGAGCAATCAGCAGAATGCTCAACCCCTGATCGTAAAAAACCTGAGGGTCGAGTGCAAAAGGCATGATCGGCTCGTACCCAAACCTCTCCATGGCAGCTGCAGTCTCTCCGGTCAAGAGTATCGGATTAGCCCAGAAGTACACCACTATCGGCGAAGCAGCTATCAACCCAATCGCGACCCCCAAGAAGGTCAGCAGTAGTATCTCAATAGCTACCATTCCCTGGATTCTACTTTTCTTCATTCCGATCGAATTGAGGATGCCAAATTCATAGGTGCGCTCTTTGGTCATCATCAGAAATGTGCCAAATATGCCAAAGCCAATGACAGCATAAAGTACATAGACCATCACGAGACCGCCGTAGTAGTCAAGCTCAATTCCCTGCACCAGATCCGGCATCATCTCCTTCCAGGTCATAGCTTCATACACATCGCTATCGCTAATGACTTGTGACTTTATCAACTGCGTGGCATCAGGATCATCCAATAATATCGAATAGCTGGTGATCATACCTTCCGCACCAAAGAACCTCTGAGCCGATTTTAACGGTAGGTAAACCGCACTCTGATTTAAGTCCGGGACCGGAAACTTCAACGTACCTACCACTGGATACTTTCCTACGGCATTTACGCCATGGTAGCCCTGACTCAGCAGCACTAATGTATCCCCAACTCCCAGTTTCAGGTATTCCGATAGACCAGCTCCTATGAGTGCCCCTCCCTCAGTATTATAAACGCCACTCTGAAGCTTGTTTTCCAGATAAGAAAACTCCGATTCTAGCGCGAGATCAACACCTGTGATCAGCGCTCCTTTGGTCTTATCACCATAGGACGCTAGCGCAAATGAGCTGATCCGTGGTACACTCATAATGATGGACTCGTCGGTCAGATTCATATCCGAAATAGCAGTTTCGGGAAAACTATTGTCAAGGATTTTTTCTTCCCAGTAGTCGACTTGATGCACACCAATATGACCGGTGAGGAATCTTACAGAGTTGTCAATCATACGCTCATAAGACCCGAGCTGCATCGACTGCATCACGCAGGCGAAAAAGACCGCAAATCCTATCGACGAAGCGGTAATCCATGTACGCTTCTTGTTTCGCCAGATGTTTCTCCAGGCTAGTTTAAAGTTCATGACTCATTCTATTTGAATTGTTCCAGCGCATTATCGTATTGTTTTGAGATTTTGCACAGAGAAAAATCGCTCTTGTAGATCAATATCAAATTCAAAATCTCCGTAAATGATGACCGTTTTCTGCTCCGGATTCTCCGCTGGTATCATCTCCATGCGTGTAGGGATTGTCCTGTCTCCCACCTCCTTGATATCCGACATGGTCATCGTATTGACCAGGTACTCGTCTTCATCATAGAACTTGGTAAGGAGCTGATAGTAATCCTCCTTGGTGATATACATCTCTAGCATACCCCATACCACAGCCGCTTCTTCCTTAGGATAGAGCGTAATCTTCCATGTGTCATACCCAGCAATGGTAGTATCACCACCGAGCTTATGTGTATAATCCACTACTATTGAGGACTGATTGACCAGGTCATCGTTGGTGAAGTCCGAGCCCATCCAGCTCTGCATCATCATCGAGGGTGGCATCTTGATCACACGATCAATACTTGGCTGCCAGCTCCATAGTTCACGATCCCGCTTCAAGGTGCCGGTACCTTTATCCCTTGCCGGAGCGGTGATGAGTACAAGGCTGTACTCTGTACCCTTCGACCAGGTCTTCATGGTAATCTCGCGCGTCCACTTTGGGCGGACGATCTGCATAGTCATGGTTCCTCTATTGGACTTGCCCTGCATCTTCTCATCAGCTTTTCTAATGATTTCGGTCGCATCCTGAGCATACAACCCAAAGCCAGCCATTATCAATATCACTGCTAAAAATAGTCTCATTGCTTGCAGTATTTTGTGATTAAATATTTCTCGAAATCATCCAGTTGATAGTCCTCCTTGACGAATAGCTTTTGCATGCCCACACCATCAAAAGCAGCGGCAAGTAGCCGTGCCTCCTCTTTGGGATGAGGTATCCCAATGCCTGTCAATAGCTGTTCAAAAAGTACCAGGTAGCTATTCAGCTTATTGACGGCTAAGTCGTGGATAAAGGCAAAGCGCTCTACTTGTATGGCCAGGCTTGTTATGAGCTTCCAAAGCTCCAAGTTTTCACGAAACTCCTTAAAAGTGTACCGAATGATATTCTCTAGCATGATACCAGGGTCATCATTGACGATCTGCTTGATTAGCTCTTCCTCGCCTTTGCTAAGTGAGGCTACCAACTCCTTAAGAAGGTCTTCCTTACTATCGAAATAGTTGTAGAGGAGTCCCTTGGAGTATCCAGCTGCTTTGGCAATCTGACTAATAGTAGTCGCCTCATATCCATTGGTCCCAAAGAGTTGCAAAGCGGCAGACATGATTTTGTCTCTTGCCTGATCTCTTATTTCTTCAAACTGTGCTTTACTTCTTGGACTCATTCTTTATGATTGAACGTTTAGTCAATCATAAAGTTACTCTTTTATTTGAGAAATGGAATATGATTTTGGTCAGGTTGACCCGAAGTAGACTTCAGCTCATGAACATTTTCATAGGAGTTTATTGAACTAAAATGAAAATGGTTAAAACCATTCGATCATTGCGTCATCCATAGCCACGGGTTTAAACCCGTGGCTATGGATGACTGTAGTCAGAACCGTTTTAACGGTTTGTGTCTCAATCCAAGGTCTGCCGTCCACAGACCCATCATTACTAGTAAAACTTCAAACAGGAAGGTGAAGAGAACATTGCGCTACTGAATTTTAACAATTAAAAATCATCCATGAACTTGTCTGTGAGCCACAGACAAGGGTGGCGGTGTGCCACAGACAGAGGTGGAGCTGGGTCTAATGGGTGCTGGTATTGGCTGGAAACTAAGCCCTCTTAAGATCGATAATGGTGATTTCCGGTAGGACAACTGGCACTTACCCCCCAAACAAGAAATAGATAACCAATATCTCGACCTGCTCATCCCTGGCTATAGGATAGTGTGGCATGCGCCCATCGAAGAATATTGCATCTCCTTTACACAAGTGGGCCACCTCCTGCCCCACCATGTAGTCGATCTCACCAGCCAGTACCAGCTTAAACTCATATCCGTCCGTCATCGTCGGCTCGTATCTAGCATGGGGACTCACGGATAATTGTACTATATCAATATTAAACCCTGAAAGATTCTGGCTGAAAATCGACTTATAAGAAAAGCCAATACGGTTCTCCTTTTGGATATCCTGCCTATCCTCTTCTCTAATGATGGTGAAGTTCTTACCATCCTGGAGGTACAAGTCGTCAAAGAAGTCCTTGGGCGCGATCTGGAGTGCCTCAAGGATGTTGATGAATACAGGCAATGAGGGGATCGTGCGGGAATTCTCAATTTTTGAGAGCAAACTCTTGCTCACTCTGGACTGTTCACTTAGTTCTTTGAGCGAAAGACTCTTCTGGTTTCTTAATGATTTGATCTTGCTTCCGATCCAGCTAACGACAAAGTTTCCCATGATTCATGTGTTTACAAATGTTCAATAAAGGTAGCTAGATGAGTTTCATATTAGTCAACTTCATAATTAATTAACAAACTATGGGCTGATTCAAAAATATTGAAGGTTTCATATTAGTAAATGAAGTCCGTGTTAAGATTGAGTGAAAATCACCGATTAACTTCATGCAACGGTAATTATTGCGTCATCATAGTGTCAAACGATCCTCGGACTTTTACAGGACAACTATGAATAAATACGCTATTCTATGAAACCACTTTTACTCTACATGAATTCTATCGGACAAGACTTGAAGTCATGGTCGATATTGGGTCTCGCAATTTTGGTACTGCCAATGATCTCCCTAGCGCAATCTAAGGTGATCAAAGGAAAGGTGACAGAAGAGGCCACAGGACAGCCGCTCATTGGAGCGACCATCAATGTCAAAGGACAAAGCGTCGGTACCATCACAATGATCGATGGTAGCTTCACTTTAAACGTTCCCGAAGAATCCAACACTTTGATTTTTTCAAGTATTGGCTATACTTCTCAGGAAATAAACATCGGTACTCGATCAGTGATCGAAGTGGCGATGGCTGAAGATCTGCGTCAGCTACAAGAGGTAGTCGTTACTGCCCTCGGTGTAGAGCGCGAAACCAAAGCACTTGGCTACTCGGTACAAGAGGTGCAAGGTGATGAACTCGTCACTGCACGAGAAACCAACGTACTCAACTCACTCTCAGGTCGTATCGCCGGAGTGCAGATCACCGGCGGCAACTCCGGTGTAGGCTCCACTTCACTAATTTCGATAAGAGGTGATGGATCATTGATACCGGGCAACAACTCTCCGCTCTTTGTAGTGGATGGTATACCCATCAGCAACCGTACCGTCAGCAATAGATCTGAAGGAAATCTGGAAACAGACTTTGGCAATGGTGCCCAGGATATCAACCCCGACGATATCGAAACTATCTCTGTGCTAAAAGGCCCGAGTGCCGCGGCTCTATATGGTTCCAGAGGAGCCAATGGGGTAATTCTGATTACTACTAAGACTGGTAAAGGCGTCAAAGGAATTGGCGTCAGCTACAACCAGACCGTCAGCTTTGAAACAGCCCTGAGAATCCCGAAATATCAAAATGATTATGGCCAGGGTGCCGGTGGTGAATTTGAGTTCGGTGACGGATTCGGAGCAGGCACCAACGATAATATCGATGAAAGCTGGGGCCCAAGGTTAGACGGCAGATTAATCAATCAGCACAACAGTCCCACTTCCTCTGGTTTCAGAGCGGGTGATTTCGCCTTGCGCCCTCGAAATGAAGACGGCACATTCTCCGATTCAGTGACACCCCTACCTTGGGTGGCTAACCCTGACAATATTGAGAACTTTTTTGAGACCGGACATACGGTTACTACCAATGTGGCTCTCACTGGCGGTAATGATAATGGCAATTTTAGGGTATCCTACACTGATCTCCAGAGCGAGGGGATACTACCTAATACAGACTATAACAGAGGAACATTTGCCGTCAACGGATCATACAAACTCACCGATTGGCTGAAAGCATCTGCCTCCATCAACTACGTCAATAGCAATAGCGGCAACCGTCCAAATAACTCCTACGGCACTGAGAACATTATGTATCTATGGGTTTGGTTTGGTCGTCAGATCGACATGAGCACATTGGAGAATTACTGGCAGCCAGGTCTTGAAGGCGTCCAGCAATTCAACTATAACTACAACTGGCACGACAATCCATACTTCACGATGAACGAAAACACCAACGGATTTGACAAGGATCGAGTGTTTGGTAATCTACGGCTAGATTTTGACCTCACTAAAGACTTAAAACTGATGTTAAGGTCGGGCACAGATTTTTTCAATGAACTGAGACAAAGCCGTCGGGCATCTAGTACCCAGCGATTTGCCAGGGGGCAGTACAGAGAGGATCTTATCTATTTCAACGAGCGAAATACCGACTTCCTATTGACTTATAATAAAGAGATCAATTCTGACTTCAACGCTACGATATCCTTAGGCGGTAACCGTCGCGATGAGGAAAACAGATACAGAAGATTCAGTGCCAACTCTCTCTCCGTACCTGGCATTTACAACTTCGGTAACGCAGCAGAGCCGTTGACAAAGACACAGTTCGATGATCAGCGAAGAGTTAACAGCCTTTATGGCTTTGCCAACGTTTCTTATAAAAACATCCTGTTCATAGATGTAACAGGTAGAAATGACTGGTCAAGTACACTTCCCAGTGGAGAGAATAGCTACTTCTATCCATCAGTATCCATGAGTGCGATCATCTCTGATATGATAGACCTACCTGGTGCATTCTCCTTTGTGAAATTAAGAGCTGGTTGGGCTAGTGTAGGTAATGATACCGATCCTTATGCGCTCCGCAATACCTTCGCCTTCAATGAGCCCTGGGGTTCTGATCAGCGGGTAAGTGCCACCACCGAGTTGAAGAATGCGAATCTCGTACCCGAGCAAGCCAACTCGATTGAGGTAGGTGCTGATCTACGGTTTTTCAAAGGACGGTTGGGACTTGACGTGACGTATTACCGCACGAATACCAAAAATCAGATCTTGACACTTCCAGTATCTCTCACGTCCGGTTACGAATCTCGGATTATCAACGCAGGAGAGATCGAGAATCAAGGAGTGGAAATCATGCTCAATGCCACAGTGTTGGAACTGAGCAATGGATTTACCTGGAACTCCACGATCAACTACACGCGCAATCGTGGTAAGGTGATCGACTTGGTTGACGGTCTTCAGACCTATACCATTTCTTCTAACTATGTGCAGGTCAATGCAGAAGTAGGTGGTCGAATGGGAGATGTCTACGGTACGGGTTTCCAGCTAGTAGAGGATCAGAATAGCGAATTCTTTGGTCAGGTGGTGCACAATCAGGACGGCTTTGCTATCCGCGATCCTGATCTTCGCAACCTCGGCAACTTCAATCCTGACTTCATGGTAGGGTTCCAAAACAATTTCTCCTTTAAGGGCATCAACCTTGGTGTATTGTTCGACTGGAGACAAGGCGGAGTGGTGAACTCGCGCACAGTACTCATCGGTGGTACCTCAGGCATGATGGACTTCACGGCCGTTGGCAGAGAAGAGGGCATCATCTCTGAAGGGGTGATCCTTCAGGATGACGGGTCTTACCGACCCAATGACGTGCGCCTATCCGGTAGGGACTACTACTGGTGGAGATACAACAGGGGCAATGAGGAAGTTGGTATGTTCGATGCTTCCTATCTCAAGCTAAGAGAGGTCTCTTTAGGCTATTCTCTTCCAAGATCAATTCTTGGAAACCTGCCCATCCAAAGCCTTACTTTCTCAGTGGTAGGTCGCAATCTAGCCTTGTGGACTGAAAACCCACACTTCGACCCTGAGACACTCTCCTTCAACGGAGGTACGATCGTACCGGGTGTTGAAGATATGGCTACACCATCTTCCAGAAGTATAGGTTTCAATCTCAATGTCAAGTTCTAGTAATCACTATAAACAGATGTCAATCATGAAAAACATGAAAATATTTCTCTTGACCATGACCGTTTTGGTGATGGCTGGTTGCACCGAAGATTTCGAAGAAATCAACAGCAATCCCAATGAACCTGAAGTCGTAACACCCAACTTGTTGTTGCCTACCGTCATCTCCAATACGATGAATCAGGTGGTAGACTTTGCGTGGGACAATGGCAACATCGTCGCACAACTCACCGCCAAGATCAACTTTACCGATTTTGACCGATACAACTGGTCGTCCGAGTCGGGCCGTTGGAACAGCCTCTATGGTAATCTTACCGAGGTGGAAGCCATCTTGACCTACGCTCGGGCAGAGGAAACAGCCAATTCCAGCTATGAAGGAATAGCCTTGGTACTAAAGTCGTGGATGTACTCCATCCTGACTGACAACTGGGGGGATATCCCTTACGAAGAAGCCATCTCGCTGGAAACTCAAGGCATCTCCACTCCGGTCTACAATTCTCAGCAGGAGATTTACGCTGGCATCCTAGCCGATCTGGCTACAGCCGACGACCTATTGACGCTCGGTACCCCAATCATCGGGGGTGACGTACTCTACAGCGGCGACCTCACAAAATGGAGGAAGCTTGCTAACTCACTTAGGATGCGCTATCTCATGAGGTCGTCGAATGTGATGGATGTAAGTGGACAGATGCAACAGATTGTCAGTTCAGAACTACTCTTCGAAAGTAATGCTGACAATGCAGTCTTAACGTATCCCGCTAGCAGCCAGGTCGACTCATGGCCTATCAGTAACGGCCGTATCGGCGGATTTGACGAGCATAGAATGAGCACCACTAGCGAGTCTATTCTCAAAGGCTTCAATGACAATAGGATGTTCTCATGGTTTCAGCCAACTGACAACCCTGACGATGATCCCAGCTTATTCGTGGGATTGCCCAACGGGTTGAGCGAAAACAATGCCTCTACCTTCAATGGCGGGGCATCCAATGTCTCACGCCTCAACCAATCCTTCTTCTATGACTCTCCAAATTCGGTAGAAGCACCATTGATGCAGTACGCCGAACTCCAGTTTATACTAGCCGAAGCTGCCCAGCGTGGACTTATCTCTGGAGATGCCCGGGCTTACTACGAAGCAGGTATTCAGGCATCCTTCGATTTTTGGAACACGGATCAGGACATGGATGCTTATATGACTCAGACCGGTGTGGCTTATGATGGCGAACTGGAGACGATCATGACACAGAAGTGGTTGGCATCCTTTCTGGTAAGTGCCGAAGCATGGTATGACTACCGTAGGACAGGACTGCCTTCCTTCATCATACCTGGTCAAGATAATGTCAATAGCGACAGGGTGCCTGTGAGGTTCTTCTACCCAGATAGTGAGCAGACGCTCAATGCTGAAAACTATGATCGTGCCATTGGTGCCATGGGTGGAGAGGATAACCTCAATGCCAAAGGCTGGTGGGAATCAAACTAGTAGTAATTTTTTCTTCATGATAAGGGGGCACCTCATGGGTGTCCCTTCTTTTCCTTTTTGATCTTGAAATACTTCACACCCTTCTTTCTATTAGTCATATCGGCTTGTGGATCAGACGATGCGCCCACTGCACCCGTATGTGATCCTACCGGAATCAATATAACCCTGATAGCTTCAAGCTCAGGAAGCTGCGGCACGCGCGAGGGCACCCTTGAAGTAGAAGCCACAGGTGAGTCAGGCAATTTCCAATACAGGATTGATGTCCTCAATTTTCAACCAATCGGCATTTTCAACAACCTGACACCTGCCAAATACATTATTACTGCCAAAGACAGCAATGAGTGCACCAATACACTTGAAGTGATCCTGGAGTCAGACATTAGCTTCAATGAAAAAATTAAACCCATTATCGATAGTAGCTGCGCCACTGCAGGATGTCATGTAGCCGGAGCACAAGCTCCCAACCTTACGATCGAGTCCAATATCTTCTCCGCTGCACCCAGGATCAAGTCTCAAGTAGAGACAGGTGCCATGCCTTTTGGTGAGAACCTCACTTTAGCTGAAGAAGAAATACAAAACATCATCTGTTGGTTCAACGACGGAGCACCTAATAACTAACTACACTCATGAAAAAGCAACTTCTATTCTTAATGATCTTCCTCTTGGCCACTCAAAGTTGGGCACAAGACACAGAAAATGTATTCATCATCAGCCTCGATGGGCTGAGATGGCAAGAACTCTTTGGTGGAGCAGACTCCTTGCTGATTGATGATTCCGGATACGTAGAAAATCCAGAAGAACTTGTAGAAACCTACTGGCACACCGACCCTATCAAAAGGCGAGCAATGCTGATGCCATTTATGTGGTCTACTATCGTCAACGAGGGACAATTATACGGTAATCGCCAATACGGCAATAAGGTTGACTGCACGAATCAAATGTGGTTTTCTTATCCCGGCTATAACGAAATCCTTACCGGATTTGCAGACGATACGCGGATCACAAGCAATGACAAAATCAACAATCCTAATGTCACCATCCTCGAATATCTCAATATGCGAAAAGGTTATGAAGGCAAAGTAGCGGCGTTTGGCTCATGGGATGTCTTTCCCTACATCATCAATCGTGAGCGAAGTGGTCTACCTATCAATGCGGGATTCGAAACAGCGGAAGGTAACTTAACAGAAACAGAAGCCTTTCTCAACAAGATCCAAGGTGAGATCAGAGGTCCATGGGGTGGTGTACGGCTTGATGTTTTCACCCATCATTACGCTTTGGAGTATGTGAAGAAAAACAAGCCGAAAGTGCTGTATGTCGCCTATGGTGAAACGGATGACTTTGCCCATGATGGCGATTACGACCAGTACCTGAAGTCCGCTACCCAGACTGATGCTTACATCAAAGAGCTTTGGGATTTTGCTCAATCCGACCCGCAATACAAAGACAAGACGGCCATGATCATCACCACTGACCATGGACGTGGCACTAACCCAAAGGAAACCTGGAAACATCATGGCAACCGCATCTCTGACGCAGGCGGAATCTGGATCGCTATGATCGGACCTGATACGCCTGCACTCGGCGAGGTGAAGATCTCAGGACAGCTTTATCAAAACCAGGTGGCCCGTACGGCGATGGCGGCTCTTGGAGAGGATTACGACGAGCCTAAGGCTGGCAAAGCCATAGTCGGAGCATTGAAGTAAACCAGAAAATGACCACCGACTGTCCTATGAAACTTCCAATACTATTCGTGAGCGTGATCTCGATATGCATATTGTCCTGTACAAATAAGGAAGACGAAGATCGCGAACGACTCAACCACATTCAGATCATAGGCAGTCACAATAGCTACAAGGTCGAAATCGAGCAACCCTTGATGGCACTGCTCATGGAAGAAGATCCTAAAGTATTAGGACTTGATTATCGCCACCTATCGATTATGGAGCAGCTCGATCTCGGTATTCGTGGACTGGAGCTCGATGTGCTGTTTGATCCAGTGGGCGGCTTGTATCAGCGACCTTTAGGATTGGACATCATAGACAGCCTGGGACTAAAAGCCTTACCGTACGATCCGGAGGGAGAGCTCGCACAACCCGGCTTCAAAGTCTTCCATATCCCGGATATCGACTTCAGGAGCCATTGCCTCACTTTCAAAGGTTGTCTCTCAGATATCAAGCTATGGTCTCAAGCCAACCCAGATCACTTACCCATAATCATTACCATCAATCCTAAAAACAGTGGAGTAGGTAAACCAGGCTTCACCAAAGTAATCTCATTTAGTAAAAATGTCCTTGACAGTCTTGATCAGGAAATCTCCGGAATTTTCGATGCGTCGGAATTAATCACGCCGGCTACAGCAACTGCAAAAGGACAAACTCTTCGTCAAACCATACTGGCCCAAGGTTGGCCAGGATTAAGAGCTTCAATAGGCAAAGTGATGTTTGTGCTCGATGCGGGTGCGTCGGTCACTCAAGATTATCTGATCGACTATGCGGGTCAAAAGCCGATGTTTGTCAATATGTCGGAGGATCATCCCTGGGCAGGCTTCTTTATCATGAATGATCCCATCCAGCAGGAAGCAGCTATCAAAAGGCTCGTGGAGCAAGGCTTCATGGTACGGACACGATCGGATGCCAATACTGTAGAAGCAAGAACGGCTGACTTTAGTCGATCCATCGCAGCATTCCGATCTGGTGCACAACTCATCAGTACCGACTACTACTTACAGGAGCTCAGCCCCAACAAAGACTTTAGCATCACTTTTGAAAACGGCAGTTTCCAAAGGTGCAACCCTATCCTTACTACCGACAACTGTAGCCTATGAAATCAAGAAGAAAATTTGTAAAGCAAAGCTTTGCTGTATCTGCAGGCTTCCTTGGCCTTTCGTCGTATTTGGCCTATGGGTCAGCTGCACCAGCAGATACCTTTGCCCAGCAGACCCCATGGCTCGAACTACCCGAAGGTTTTGATGCGCATATCATTTCCCGCTGGGGTGAGACCATGGCTGACGGATTGCTTGTGCCCGGTAGGGCCGATGGCATGGCTGCCTTTGCGGCTGGTGATAAGGTCACCATCGTCCGAAACCATGAAAACAGTCCTGGAGATGTCCAGTTTGGCCCGTTTGGAGACGACTTAAGACTATTGAATAAAGTCAAAGCTGAGCAGTTCTTCGATTACGGATTTGGGAAGACACCCGGTATGGGCGGTACCACGACACTCACCTATGATGAGGCCAGCGGAAAAGTGATCGAGCAACACCTCAGCTCCATCGGTACCTATCGCAACTGTGCTGGGGGTGCTACACCCTGGGGCTCATGGATCAGTTGCGAGGAAGACACCACGCCCGCTGGAGATGAAAGTCAGACGGCCCACGGCTACAATTTCGAGATACCAGCCCAGCAAAAGGGACTCATCGAGCCCCTACCGATCAGGGCGATGGGTCGCTTCAATCATGAGGCCGTCGCAGTATCTCCCCTATCGGGAATTGTCTACCAAACCGAAGATCAGAATGATGGCCTCATCTACCGCTATCTACCCAATGTGGCTGGTCAACTGCATAAAGGCGGTCAACTACAAGCCCTGATGATCAAAGGGCAGCCCACATTTGACACACGCAACGTCGGGACGCAGCGAATTCCGGTAGGTGAAGCTATGGAGGTAGAGTGGGTCTCACTTCAAGAGGTAGAGCCGCTGGAAGACGACCTTCGTCATCAGGGAGCAGCACTCGGTGCGGCGATATTCGCACGTGGCGAAGGTATGTGGTATGGCAATGATGAAGTCTATTTCGCCTGTACCAACGGTGGTCAAAATCAGACCGGCCAGGTATTCAAATATGTGCCGAGTCCATTTGAGGGTACGGCGAGGGAGGCGGAGCGGCCGGGCCAGCTCATCTTATTCGCCGAACCCAATGACAAGGATATACTGAAGTATTGTGATAACCTCACCGTCTCACCTTGGGGAGATGTGATCCTTGTCGAAGACACACCGGATGCCTACATACGTGGCATTACTCCTGATGGCCATATCTACAACATAGGGCGGAACGTCGGCTCTACTTCTGAGCTGGCGGGCATTTGTTTTTCTCCCTCAGGCGACACTTTATTTGTCAATATCCAGGAAGAGGGGCTGACTTTCGCCATCACCGGCCCATGGGACATACTGGGAAAGGACGCATGATCCGGATACTGATCTTACTTGCACTGATGATGAGCCATGTCGCCAACGCACAAAAAGCCGTGTTTCCAAAGGAATGGTGGTTTTGGCCTGACTACACCTTGGAGCGCAACGCGAAAAATCAAATCGGCCCCAGACTGGAGGCTCCAACCTCACCAACTACTGCGCTCAAAGCAAGGACTTACCCTTTGGTTTTCTTCGGTCAGGAGCCGACCGAGCGCCTTGAGGATTTCATGCCGGCGGCTCAAGTACCGACAGCAGCTTTCACTATCGAAATGTGGATACTCTATCATGTCAATCAGGACGTGGGTACCTTCACAGCATTCAGACCTCAGCATGAGCCGAGTGATCCTACCTGGCTCGTGGGCATGTGTGGCCGTGAATTCATCTTTTCGCTAAAAGAGGAAGACATGGACTTTTCTACGGTCCTCAATCATGAGCTCACCGAGCGGGGCTGGAAAAACTACTGGGTGCATCTCGTGGCTTCCTATGATGGCACAGCGGCCAAGCTCTATCTCAACGGGGTGGAGAAAGCATCGACCACCATCGGGACACTGTCCAAAACTGAAGCCTCGGATATGCAGTTGGAAACAGCGGCCTACTTGTCCAACGAACCCTACATGCAGCTGGGCGATTTGCTGAAGTGCCTCCGCATTCACGATAGGTCCCTTACCCCTCATGAAATCAACCTCAGCTACGCCGACTTCCAGTCGATCGTAGAAGAAGGGGCGTTGTATCCTCATCTGTTTCACTATACCGCCGGACCTTACCTGCAAATGGCTACTCCCACCACCATGGGGATCGTATGGGAAACAAGTGAGGCATCTAGTACAGTCATTGAGTATGGCACCTCCCTGCCCCTATCAGAAAAAATAACCCTGGAGACCATGGCACTCAACCATGAGACCAACGCCTATGAAGGTAGCCATATCAACAAGCACGTGCTCATAGGATTAGATCCGGGCCAACCGTACTTTTATAACATTAAATCCACCTCAGCTAATGGCGAGGTTATCGAAAGTGGCATCTCCACTTTTAAGGCCCCTGACCAAAACCCTGCTTCCTTTACCTTCTCGGTCATAGGAGACACGGAAGCTCGGCCCCACGTCAACAACCGAGTAGCCAAGTTGCTCTGGGACGAGCGCCCGGACTTCCTTCTTAACCTTGGGGATCTGACAGATGGCGGTAAAGAAGCGCACAAGTACCAATGGAACTATGAGTACTTCCATGGTATCAACCAGTTCACGTCGCGGATACCCATTTATCCTGTAGCCGGCAATGGAGAGGGTGACCTCTACTGGTTCAATAAATACCACATCCTGCCGATTGAAGATAAGGCGTACTACAAGTTCAGCCATGGTAATTCAGAATTCTTCATGCTAGACAGCAATCGCAAGGATCAATTTACGGTAGGTGGTGAACAGTACGTGTGGCTGGAGGAACAGCTAAGTCAATCCACTGCCCAATGGAAGTTCGTGGCGCATCACCATGCGCCGTACTCATCTGACGAGGATGACTATGGGGACAGCTGGAAAGCCGCTAGCACCATGGGAGATCCTAAAATCAAACCCATAGTGCCGCTTTATGAAAAGTATGGTGTGGATGCTGTCTTCTTCGGGCACCTGCATACCTACCAGCGCACCCATCCGATCAAGGACGACAAGGTGTCAAAGTCCAATGGTGTGATGTACATCCAGGCGGGCGGTGCGGGTGGCAATCTGGAAGATTTTGCCCCGACACGCTCATGGTTTAGTGCCAAGACTTTCCGAGGACACCACTACCTCACCGTTGAGGTATCTGGTTCTGAGCTTGAACTAAGAATGTATGATAGTGAAGGCAGGATGAAGGACATTTTTAACATAAGCAAGGCCGATGATTGATACAAATACCGCCCACGCTAAACATGAATTTGTCCAGCAGGGCGACACACACAAGTCAGGGCTTCAAACCCGAAAATCAAAGTCGTTGAGTAATGAAGCTCAAACCTGGCTCAAGCGGGATGCCAATGTGTTTTTACATCAGGCGCTCTCCACGCCCGTCATGAATGTCATAGACCGTGCGGAAGGCGCGTATATAGTGGATATTGATGGTAATCGATACCTCGATCTTCACGGCAATGGTGTCCACAATATCGGCTATAACAACGAAGAGGTCAGCTCGGCGATCATCCATCAACTGACCGAGCAACTGAGCTTTGCTCCGCGACGCTACACGGCTAAAGTGACCGTGCAGTTTGCCGAAAAGCTGGTCGGCTTGGCTCCTGAAGGCTTGGATAGACTGCTGCTTTGCCCAGGGGGGTCAGAAGCCATCGAGATGGCTGTAATGCTCGCCAAGCATATTACTGGCAAGTGGAAAACTTTATCATTTTGGAATCAATATCATGGAAACACCTTTCAAGCCGCCACACTTAGTGGTAATGAACATTTCACCGCTGGACTTGGCCCGATGGTACCTGGCGCATTCCACGTCCACTACCCCAACTACTATCGTAATCCATGGAACATCAACCCAGCGGAGCAGGAAAAAATAGACGAATGCTACCTGGATCAGATCAGAACGATCTTCCGGTATAATCCTGATATCGCTGCGATAGTCGGCACTACCATCTCCTCCACACCGTGCGTACCCTCTGAGTACTTCTGGAGTGAAGTGCGCAACCTTTGTGACGCGCATGACACCTTCTTGATATTTGATGAGATCGTCTGTGGCCTGGGCAGGACGGGGAAGTTATTTGCTTGTGAGCATTATGTAACCCCCGATGTACTCGTCCTGGGAAAAGCTCTGGGAGGAGGCATACTCCCTATGGCTGGTATGCTTACCAGTGAATCTAATAACACCGTCGCTGACTACTCCATAGGTCACTTTACCCATGAGAAGAGCCCCATCAGTGCTGCTGCTGGTCTGGCGATGCTCAACTATATGAGCGATCAACACTTGATCGAGAACGCTCAGAAAATGGGAGACTATTTGCTAGACGGCTTCAGGCAATTACAAGACCACTACCCCACGATTGGTAAAGTAGAAGGCAAGGGGCTGCTCTTATCGCTCGATCTGCTGAAGGATACAACCACGAGGGAGCGTAACCCCGCATTGGCCAATGCCTTACTCGCCTACGGGCTTGACCATGGCCTATCCTTCAAGATCATCGATACCAATGTGGTCACCCTGCGGCCTGCACTCATCATAGGACAAGCAGAGGCAGACTTCATCTTGGACACTTTCAGCAGCGCATTCGCTTATTGCTCAACCGACACTATCCCATAAATACAACTAACATAGATGAATCTAGACAACATAAAAATAGCCGTATTTGACATGGCAGGCACCACCATCGATGAGGGGCACACGGTATACCAGTCTGTAGCTGAGGCACTCGCCGAGGTAGGGATCGACATCTCTGTCGAAGAGGTGTTTCAGCAGATCGGGGGTATGAATAAGGTCGATGGAATCCAACAACTCATCAATAAGGCAAAACCAGATAATCAGGACGTCTTCAAAATAACAATTGATGCTTTCCTTAGAATACTGGGGGAAAAGTACACCCAACCAGGTGTCGTGAAGGAAATGGAGGGCGCGAGCTTGTTATTCGCTCAGCTCCAGGAGAAGGGTATCATAGTGGCGTTAGATACAGGTTACACACGAGATATCGCCCAAATGCTCCTTGAAATCGTCGGTTGGAACGAGCAATCGTTGGTTGACTTCATGATCGCCAGTGAAGAGGTTGAGAGTGGAAGGCCTTCGCCGCTCATGATCCACAAAATAATGGATCAATTTGACGTATCAGATCCTAGTGAGGTAATCAAAATTGGCGATACCAAAGCGGATATTGAGGAAGGTATCAATGCCAACTGCAGGTATATTGTAGGGGTGGCTTCTTCAAGCTACTCAGCTGCGGACCTTCTAGGCTTTGGTGCAACACATGTGGTCGGAAATCTTACTGAGATGCTCGAACAGGTCAACTTATCAGCCTCTTGATTTTGCAAGATGAGCCAGCCCAGGCCCTCTAATCGACCGAACTATCCGCTCATCGTCGGCATGGGGCTAGTGGCATTCTCCACCTACTCCTGTATGTATGCTTACCGAAAATCATTTTCGGTAGGTGTCTTCGAGGGCATCAACTACCTCGGCCTTGACTTCAAGAGTCTACTTATCATAGCACAGGCCATCGGATACATGGCTTCTAAGTTCATCGGGATCAAGTTCATATCTGAAATGAAGAAGGACAACCGGCCTGCTATGATCCTGATATTGATCGGTATCGCAGAGTTGGCGCTGATTCTTTTTGCCATCATCCCACCACCCTACAATTTCTGGTGCCTGTTCCTCAACGGACTCCCACTCGGCATGATCTGGGGCATTGTATTCAGCTATCTGGAAGGAAGATCCACCACCGAGGTGTTAGGAGCCATCCTGGCCACCAGCTTCATACTAGCTTCCAATATATGCAAGTCGGTGGGCCAGTGGCTCATCGTAGATCTGGGCGTGTCAGAGTTCAATATGCCCTATATCGTCGGCTTGATTTTCTCTTTACCACTCGTAGTGTCTGTCTACTTACTGAGCAAGATGCCTGAGCCCACACCAGAGGATATCGCTCAGCGGATGGAGCGCAAACCCATGAATGCAGCCTCCCGCAGAAGCAACCTTCGGAGGATTGCCTTTCTGATGCTGCTGATTGTCTTCAGCTACATCCTGCTTACAGTATATCGCGACCTGCGCAGCAACTATGCCTCAGACGTATGGCTCGCCCTTGGCTTTGAGCAAGTGCCCTCTATTTATCTCTCGACCTCTCTACCCAGTACGCTCATCGTACTTCTGGTCATAAGTCTGATCTTCCTTATCAGGAATAATGTAAAAGCGCTCTTCTCGATTCAGCTCATCATTTTGTCCGGTTATCTGGTCATAGGGCTGAGTACACTGGCCTTAGAGTTAGGCCTTATTCCAGGCGCAACATGGGTGATTATGGTTATGACAGGAGTCTATCTTGCCTACATTCCATTTAACTGTTTCATCTTCGAACGTATCATTCCAGTATTCAAACTCTCGGGTGCCAATATTGGCTTTCTCATGTATATCGCGGACGCTTTTGGCTACCTGGGTAGTGTAGGGACACTGCTCTACAAAAACTTTGTGACTCCAGAAGTTAATTGGTTCGAGTTTATTCGAAGCTCTTCTTACTTCGTCTCGCTCATAGGTATAGCTACCACTGTAGCTATCATCGCTTACCAGCGCTATCAAATTCGAAAACTTAACAGCAGTGCTGAAGTTCCTGAACCTCAATTAAATCTCGCCTAATGCTATGAAAAAATATGACCTTATAGTGGTGGGTGGTGGAATACTCGGCACCTTCCATGCCTATCATGCGTTGAAAAATGGCCTGTCCGTCGCGCTCATCGAAAAGGACAACTACCCGCAAGGTGCCACCGTCCGCAACTTTGGCCAGGTGGTGCCCTCAGGTATGAATGCCAAATGGCAAACCATAGGAAGAAGAAGCCTTGAAATCTACAAGGAATTGCAGGCTGTCACAGATATTTCCGTTAGGCAAAATGGCACCATCTACCTCGCCTCCAACGAAGAGGAGATGTGCCTGATCGAGGAACTCGCTGCTATCAATCGAGATAACGGCTACACTTCAAAATTGGAAGCTCCTGCAGACTGCATGACGCGCTACCCCCGCCTCAAATCCAGCTATGTCAAAGGCGGGTTGTTCTTTCCCGATGAAGTAACGGTGGAACCCAGACTAGCGGTGCATCAAGTGCGATCGTACTTGATCGAGAAGTATCAGCTCGATTATTTTGGCGGCCATCTGGTCAAGGAAATAGAAGAAAATAGCGGCGGCTGTTCTGTAACTCCGGTAAGTGGTGCTCAGTACCATTCAGCTAAAGTAATCGTATGTACCGGCAGTGATTTTCAGCATATCTATCCTCAGTTATATGCCGAAAGTGATTTGGTGGTCACCAAGCTTCAAATGATGCTGACTGCACCGCAGAAGAATCTGCATCTACCTGGATCAATACTTACTGGCTTAAGTATTCGTAGATACGAGAGCTTTACAGAGTGCCCATCATATGCCGCCATCAAGGAAAAAGAACCTCAAGATGCACTGAGCAAAAAGTGGGGTATTCATATCCTTTTCAAGCAAGCGACTGATGGTTCGATTATCCTTGGCGACTCTCATAGTTATGCTGATGCCGGAAAAGCTTACGAGCTTGGCTTTGATATAGATCAGGCTATCAATGATTATATGATAGCACTGGCGAAGGAAATCTTCGAGCTGCCCACCTGGGACATCCAGACAACCTGGTTTGGCATCTATAGCCAATGCAAAACGCAGGATATATTTGAATCCACAATTGGTACCAATATACATATCGTAACCGGAATAGGAGGCAAGGGTATGACGGGTAGCCCTGGGTATGCCGAGCAAAGTATACGCCGAATCTTTGGGTTGGATGAGCGCTAGTCGACCGGAATATGGCTGGGCTTACCCAGGTCCCTGGTAAGAATCATGTGTCGATACAGTACCGCTTGTGCCGCGGACTGATAGTCATATCCACTTGAAAATGTCGGTCGGCTGATGCTGCCTTTCCATACTTCCTGTCCAAGAAGAGGATCGAACAGCACTATCATTAACGTCTGTCCTACCGACTTGCGATTGACACTTCTCCATCCCTCAGTCGCCTCAATGGCCTGGTAGTCTTTAATGACGAGCCAGTTATCAAGGCTTGGTTGCTCAAGTGACATAAACTCAAACCGCTCGATGTAGAGCTGATAATAGACATACAGAGATGGCTGGTCTACCGATGGCGAAAAACCCAGTGCGCCTAGTTGTAGGTTGATACCTTTAGCAATTGCAGCGTTTTGATCAATTGATAGACCATTGTTGTTGACCACATCATAGGTCACGTACCGCTCGAACTGCCCATCGATGGCATAGTCCGAAGAGGATTCGAAGCGATTGGTAAGGCCGCAGGAGGAAAGGGAAATAAGGAGAATGAATTGGAATGTTAATTTCATGTTAAGGGAAAGTTAACAAAACAATCAATTAGTTAATGTTAAGTTTTTCCTGATAAGGCCTATGGCTCACTGACCCATCATTTTTGGGAAAACTTAAAAAAAGGGTGGATACAAAAACAATAAAATATCGGGATGTCAGATACTTGTCTGTGTGCCACAGACGAGGGTGGCCGGGTTGGTTGAACCCTAAGCAGACTTTAGCTCGATAATCGTGATTTCCGGCAGGATTCCTACTCGGCCGGGATAGCCAAGGAATCCTCACTCCAAGGTCTGTGGCTCACAGACCTGTCATCACTAGTAAAACTTCAAAACAAAGAGGAGACAAGAACATTGTGCTATCGGATTAAACGCTGATCATCCTTCCAGATACTCGTCTGTGTGCCACAGACGAGGGTGGCTGGGTTGGTTGAACCCTAAGCAGACTTCAGCTCGATAATCGTGATTTCCGGCAGGATTCCTACTCGGCCGGGATAGCCAAGGAATCCGAACCCGCGGTTGACATATAGGTATTGGTTGCCTTCCTGATAGAGGTCAGCCCACTGCTTGTAAATATACTGGGATGGGCTCCAGCGGAAGTCGCCGATCTCCACCCCAAACTGCATGCCATGGGTATGGCCCGCCAACATTAGATCAATATCTGGGTGATTAGTGCGCACCTGAGCATCCCAATGGCTTGGGTCGTGTGAAAGCAAGATTTTGACAGGAGCTTCTTCACTACCAGCGTAGGTTTTTTCGAGATCACCGTATTTTTGGAAGCGTCCCCCACCCCAGTTTTCGATACCCAGGATGGCTATCTTCTCTCCTCCAGTCTCGATGAAGCGATTCTCATTGAGCAGGATATCCCAGCCCATCTGCTTCTGAGTAGTGATGAGGTCTTGAAGGTTCTTCTTCTTGGCTTGATCAGATGACCAGCTGCTATAGTCACCATAGTCATGATTGCCTAACGTCGAATAGACACCCAAAGGAGCTTTGAGCTTATTGAAGATGTCGACATAGTCTTTGACCTCTTCCGTCTTGTTATTTACCAGGTCACCGGTGAAAAAAATGACATCCGGCTTTTCTCCTAAGAGCATATCTATTCCGCCCTTTACAGCCAACTTGTCGAAGAAGCTGCCGCTGTGGATATCCGAGAGTTGACCTAATCGGATGCCATCAAAAGCCTTGGGCAAATTAGGAAGCGTGATCACCTTTTTTCGGATACGGTAGTCATAAGCACCGCTGATAATACCGAAACCCATGATCGCCGCAGGCGTGGCGGTAGCAATCAATGCTGACTTGGCTAGGAATTTGGATCTGCTTGGTGAGAACCCTGCATCCGGTGTTGTCTCGCCGCTGAATTTAGAGAATACTCCAGAAAACAATCTAATGACGTCATCCAATACAAGAAATAATGAGCCAATTAGCTTTGCTAAAAAATTACCAAAAATGAAGACGAGGATGACACTCCTCAATGACTTGAGCTGTGAAATATCCAGCAGATTGTAAGCCAAGATTCCCGCTAGGGAGAGAAATGTAAGACTCCAGTAAAAGATATAAATCAACCTTCTAGTCCCATTGGCCAGATCGCTCGTCACAGTCCTGACGGCCTGGAATATATACCAGTCCAGTACCACCGTCACAACAAAAAAAAGGGAAATAGCAAAAAATCTATTCATATCGGCACATCACTAACAAGGGCGAGATTAAAAGGTTTGGGGTCCACGAAAGACCCCAACTTTGTCATGCTGTCTGCAATGCCTTCTTTGACTGCTTTCGGCTGTAGTACCAGTACTTCATGCGATAAACTATCGTAAACAGCACTGGAACGATAATAAGTGTAAGGAAAGTAGCGACGATCAGCCCGAAGATCACTGTCCATGCCAATGGTCCCCAGAAAATCACGTTATCACCACCAATGTAGATCTTAGGATCAAACTCTGAGAAGAGTGAAAAGAAATCAACATTTAAACCTATCGCTAATGGAATGAGACCCAATACCGTAGTAATAGCGGTGAGGATTACCGGTCTCAATCTCGCTTTTCCTCCTTTGATAGTAGCTGCAAGTGCGTCTTCTTTGGATAGATATTCATCATCATCTAGGTCAAGTTCCACCCTCTTTCTGTCTATGAGCAGTTGCGTATAGTCAAGCAACACCACGCCATTGTTCACAACGATTCCCGCTAGGGCAATAATGCCCATCATTGTCATCATGATCACGAACGGCCAGCCAGTAATAATCAACCCTCCAAATACTCCAATGAAGCTCAAGAAGATCGCCATCATGATAATCGCTGGTTTAGAGATACCTCCAAACTGGAAAATCAAGATCAACATAATCAAGCCCAAACCACTGAAGAAAGCTCCAACCAAAAAGGCCATCTGCTTATTCTGCTCCTCGATCTGACCTGTGAAGTCAATGCGCACACCATCGGGTAACTCTCGAAACCCTTCCATCTCCGATTGAATCTCAGACACGATAGCTCCGGCATCTGTGAAGCCTGGTTGCAGTCCTGAGTATACCGTTACCACACGCTTAGAATCTTTATGCTTTATGGCGCTAAAGGCAGAAGTGTTTTTCTGAACTGAGACGGCTGACAATGGCACTTCTTTGATCTTACCACTTGACTGATCTCTAAATGTGATATTCTGATTGAATAGCGCACTCGTGTTGTAGCGGATATCTTCGTTGAAGCGAATGTTGATATCATAGTCTTCACCATCTTTCTTGTAGATGCCAGCTTTCTCGCCAAAGAGTGATCTTCGAAGCTGACTACCTACTTGCCCAACAGCTACACCAAGTTCTCCAGCCTTCTGTCTGTCGACAGTGACTTCCATCGAAGGTTTGCCTTTGTTTACATCTATCTTGAGTTCTTCAATACCACCGATATTCTTGGTATTGATGAAGTTCCGCATCTTTTCAGCGGTTTCAATCAGCTCGTCATAGTCAGGGCCTTCTATCTCAATGTTGATCGGATAACCCTGAGGTGGGCCTGCCGCATCCTTCTCTACTGATATAGCCAAGCCAGGATATACACCGCTCAAGGCTTCCTGTACTTTCTTGCGGAGCACTTCGGTATTCTCGCCTCTTCGGAACTTATATTCCCGCATAGAAGCTGTGATCTTGCCTCTGTGAGGCATTTCAGCAGAAGAGCCACCATCCGTCTGAGGATTGCCAGCCCCCTCGCCTACCTGAGACACAGATGCCTCTACTAGGAAGTTGTCACCGTCATCCATATACTGCGAATCATTGATGATGCCGTACACCTTGTTCTCAATGTCCTTCATAATCTGGTTCGTCTTCTCTATAGCGGTACCCTGTGGGTATTCGACATAGACGATGATCTGATTTGGGATATTATCCGGGAAGAACTCAATCTTGGTCCTCTGTGATCCCACAGACATACCGAAAAAGACGAATGCGGCAAAAAGCATCAGTAGTGTCGTTCCGAAGAACCAGTATACATTACCTCCTCTGAGTGCAAACTTTAGCTGTCGCTCATAGAAGTTCTCAAACTTGACGAGCACAGTTCGCTGAAATGCGACTGCTGCTTTCTTCAGTACATACTTATATAGCCAAAAAAGTAATACGTTGAGAACGAGCAGGCTGCCTAATCCTCTCATCGCACCACCGAATACCATAATCAGAACTCCCAGCGTGCCCATAATCAGTGTTAGCCTTAGCAACACTTTTAGCTTTAGCTCTTTCTCTCCGGTCTCCATAAACCTGGATACCAACATCGAGTTCATAAACACCGCTACGAAGAGTGACGAGCCTAGTACGACTGAAAGCGTGATCGGGAAATAAATCATAAATTGACCAAATAGTCCTGGCCACAATCCAAGTGGAACAAACGCTGCTACCGTAGTAGCTGTAGAGATGATAATTGGAAAAGCAATTTCACCAATTCCGCGCTTAGCCGCTTGTATTCGCGATAGCCCTTCTTCCTCCATCAAACGGTAGACATTTTCAACTACCACAATACCATTATCCACGAGCATACCCAATCCCATGATCAATCCGAATAAGATCATGGTGTTCAAGGTATATCCCATCGTATTGAGAATCATGAATGACATGAACATCGACATTGGGATGGCAAAACCCACGAAGAGTGCGTTTCTAAATCCAAGGAAGAACATCAAAACGGTAACCACTAGGAGAATACCAAAGATGATATTATTGACTAGGTCATCCACCTGATTCAACGTACGAGGAGCCAAATCATTTGTAAATGAGACCCGCAAGTCTGAAGGAAACTCCTTTTCTTGAGCTTCTTTGACAATCACCTGGATCTTCTCAGCCGCCTCTATCATATTTTTACCAGCCCGCTTCTTCACATCAAGCATTACCACACTACTGCCAAACTCACGTGCGTAGGTCGTTTTATCTTCTTCCTCGAAGCTGACCTCAGCAATATCCTTAAGGTAGACCGGTGACTGATTCTCATGCTTAATTACGAAATTCTCTAGCTCAGCTGGATTCTCGATTTCACCGAGAATCCTTATGGCACGTCGCTGGCCACTGGCTTTCAGGTTACCAGCAGAAATAGTCATATTACCATTACTGATAGCACTAAGGATATTGTCGAAGCTGACCTTAGCGGCCATCATCTTGTAGATATCCACGGCGACCTCCACTTCTTTCTCCTGCGCACCGCGGATGTCTACTCCTTTGATTTCCGGTAGGTTCTCGATCTCATCCTCGAGATACTCACCAAACTCCTTGAGCCGATCGACTGGATAATCACCGGAGAGGTTGATGTTCATGATAGGAATCTCCTCTGAGAGGTTTAGCTCAAAAACATTTGGCTCCACCTTCGCACCATTGAATAGTGGCCAGTCTTCATTGGCTTTTTCGCCATCTACCTTGTCTTTGACTTTCTGCTTCGCAGCATCTACCGTAATCTCCTCATCAAACTCCACGGTAATGATCGAATAATCTTCCTGAGAAGTAGAGATGATCTCAACGACGTTACTTACGTTTTTTAGCTCATCCTCCAGTGGATCAGTAATCAATCGCTCAATATCCTCAGCAGTGTTACCTGGATAAGGTGTACTTATATAAATCTTTGTTTCAATGATCTCAGGAAAGTTTTCCCGTGGCATGGCAAAGTACGCAGACAGTCCCATGAACAAAAAGATGCCGATCATCACATAGATCACAGAGGCATTGTCTATCGCCCATGACGATAGCTTAAACTCCTTATTCACATTCTTCTCTTTGGCTGTCATATGACTAGTTCGTTAAGATTTTTACTTGCTGTCCGCTCCTTACGCTTCGTGCACCTTCTTGGATGATCATGTCGCCATTGTCAATACCACTGAGGATCTCCACATTGTCTCCTTTGGTCAATCCGGTCGCGATGATCTTGCGCTGAGCATTGGCAAGGCTCTCGTTGTTTTTGTCTGTAGCCACAAATACATATTGCTCACCTTCAGCATTCTCCGAGATGACACTTTGAGGTATCAGCAGGGCCTGCTCATTGAGATAGTCGTTTATTAGCACTTTAGCCGTCATATTAGGCTTGATCAGGTTGTCCGAATTGGGGAGTGGGATCTCTACCGTAAATGATCGATTATTAGGATTGATAAAATTACCAGTCTGTCGTACCGTAGAAGTGATAGATCTATTCAACACTGGAAAGTAGACTTCCACATTTTTGCCTTTAGTCACATTGGCAATATGTGATTCGGGTACGGAGACTTCCAAATACATCTCGGAGAGATTGATAATCCTAAATACTTCCGAGCCTGGACCACCAGGTGCTACCACGGTTCCCTGATCTTTGATCACATCATCAATGATTCCAGAAAATGGTGCTGTGATCTTATATTTATCCAGCTGGCTCTCAAGCTGCTTAATCATACTCTCTTGCGACTCATAGTTTGACTTTGCCTGCAAATACTGAATCTCTGTTCCAATTTTCTGATTCCACAGCCGCTCTTGCCGCTCAAAAGTGGTTTTGGCCAGGGCTATCTGAGTTTTCATTTGATTGAGCTGGCTATCCATACCCCCTTTATCGATAGTCGCTAGTAACTCGCCCTTCTTCACACTTTGTCCTTCTTTAACTAGTACCCTAATGAGGATTCCGGCAGCTTCAGGATAGATAAGCACATTTTGCTTTGTGGTAACATCCCCTTGGAGTTCAATGTAGTGCTCGAACTTTTGTCTGTTAGCCTCAAATGCAGTCACCAATGGTACATTCTTACTACCTTCAGCATTCTTGATAAAGCCATCCAATTGTGTGATTTCTTGATTTAGCGCCTTCTGAGCCTCACTCAACTCTTTCTTTCTTGCTCTGATTGCTTCTAAATCCCCGCTGGCGAGAACGTCACTTGTCGTGCTGGTTTCGCCACATGCAGTTACCAAAACTGAAGCCAGTATGAGTACCATATATAGTCTTTGATTCATCTTTTTCATGATCAGATTAATTCATTAGTATTCCGAGTGCCTTCTTAAGTTCGACGCGCGCCACCAACGCATCATAGAGGGCAGTTTGATAGTTGAGTTGGGCAGTTTTGTAGGCAGCATCAGCATCAATTACTTCGATGTTTTGACCGACACCTTCCTGGTATTTAATTCTTGTGATATCGAAGACCTCCTTAGCCAGCTCCACATTTTCCTGCTGGGTATTCAGTCGCTCGATGTTGTTGTTCAAGTTGATCTTAGATTGCATGATCTCCAGATCAATAGAGTTCTCAAGGAACCGCTGATTACGATCCAGTTGTTGCAATTCAATCTTCTTCTGCTGGATGATGTAGCTCTTTTGCAGGCCATCAAAAATCGGAATGTTCATGGTCAGTCCCCAGTTGGAGTAGTCAAACCACACCTGATCATTTCCAAAGTCAGTGATATCGGAGAAGTTATTAGTACCACTATTGAAACCAGCATTGAAATTGGCCATGATATTAGGCATATAAGCCACTTTATATCGCCTGGCATCCAGACTCACCAAATTTTTGTTGGTATTCAGAATATCATACTCGATCCGCTTGACATAGTCAAAACCGGATAAATCTGCATCTATAGGTTCCATCTTGATTTGGTCAAGATCACCTTCAAGTAAAAGCGGCTCATCAACTGGCATCCCCATCTGAAATTTCAGCTGAGCCACTATTGTCACTAATGATTCTGTAGACGTCTTTAAGTTGGTCTGGATATTGTTATACTCAATTTTGATCCTGTTCACATCGATCTTCTCTGCGAAACCATTATCATAAAGCAACTGCGTCTCGTTGAGGAGACTGTCCAATCGCTGATAGTTGGTTACAAGCAGTTCTAAATTCTCTTGAGATATCAACACCGCGTAGTAAGACTTTTCTACTGCCTCAGCTACATCGATTCTTGTTTTGATTTGCTCCTTAGCAGAAACCTCCTGAAAGGTGGCTGCAGCCTTCAACCCTACGAAATAGGAACCGTCGAACACCAACTGAGATACTTGCACACCAGCTCTTGCACTATAGTCCGTACCGAAGGCTGCTGGGATGGGAGTGTCATCAATTGCAGGGATAGACTCGATGAGACCTTCCGCTAACAACACCTCATAAGTAACAGGTGAAATGAAATCAGAAAGGAAGTTCGTCTGAATCGCCAGGTTCTGGGTGAAGTTGATGTCACCCGTGATTTGGGGAAGCCCGATAGATCGGTACTCTCCGACGCTCGCTTTACTGATGTCAACCTCAAGCTCCGCAATCTTCAGCTGCGGGTTATTCTCGACAGCATATTCTATGCACTGCTCAAGGTTGAAAGTTCTAGCCTCCTGACCAATCAGACCGGTTGTGGTGCCAGCTAGTGCTAGCAAGACCACTGTTACTAGCCTGATGCTATGCATCACTGGATGCCTCCGTGCGGGATGCCTCCTGCTCTGAGGCGTTAGCCACTTTTTCCTCATAGAGCGCTCGGCCCTTTTCGGTGAGTATTCCATAAATAAAATGTTCAAGTATTTGAGTTTGCACCTTTGCGAAATCGAATTGAGTGCTTGGAAAGATGCGCTGGTCAAAAATCATTTGAAACTGCTCCAGGCGCATCAATGCCAATACTTCGATATCAATTTCTTTTCTAAAAAACCCTTCTTTGATTCCTCGTTCCAGGTTTTGTGTGATAGTCTTTTTAAACGCATGCTCTTTAAAATCCAAATAGATTTCCCAAGCCTTGGCGTGATATTTTTGAAGCTCAAAGAGAATAGACGGGTTGATGTTGGTTACGTTTTTACGAATACATCGTGAAATCTCGAATAGCTCATCAAGTGCGTTCTTGCTGCCTTGGCTTATCTCCTCTATCTCCTGCTGCTCATGTTCGAGCATGTGTCTGGTGGCACGGGTTACAATTTCATCCTTATCACTATAGTACTGATAGATGGTTTTCTTTGATATGCCCAGACCCTTGGATATATCATCCATGGTGACACTCCGCATTCCGTAGAGCCGGAATAGCTCGTCAGCCTTTTGAATTATTTTCTCTTTCGTATCCAATTCATTCTTCCTTTACACTACCACAACACGAAGGAAACTTTAAAGTTTTCTCAAGTTTCCATGAGTGGTGTACGGAGCTTGATTAGGATAGTTTTATTATTCTCAAAATATTTCTTGAGCGATCCGAAGGGTATCTTTACCGAAGTAATCACCACTCTGCGCAAGTCTGACATCAAAACTGAATCTCCAAAGCACTCATTTATAGAAACTCCGGCAGGAGTGATAAGGTATATTAAATCAGGTACTGGATTTAAAACCTTGCTTGCTTTTCACGGATTTGGGCAGGAGGCTAAGGTATTTGATACCTTTTCCCAATCGCTTAGTAGTGAATACACTGTCTACAGTTTTGATCTCTTCTACCATGGTATGAGTAACAGGACTCTGGAGACACCCTTGACCAAAGACCTATGGTCAACTAGTTTCAACCAATTCTGTATAAAGGAATCCATTAAATCATATGAAGTGCTCGGCTTCAGTTTCGGTGGAAGATTTGCCTTGGCTGCTATGATGACTCGACCTCTTCAATGTAATAAAATTCACCTGCTCGCGCCCGATGGGGTTAAGTCATCTTTCTGGTATGAATTGGCCACACTCCCTGGGGTTTCAGAGAGAGTATTTAAGCGACTGCTGGATCAACCGACCCAGCTCTTTCGGTTTATCCGATCAGTGCAAAGACTAAAGTTAATGCCAGAGGGGGCTTTGAAGTTTGCCGTGAGTCAGCTAGAGACTGAGGCCCAGCGCAATCTCATCTACCTGACATGGACCATGTTCAAGCCATTGAAGTACAGTCAGAAAGAACTTGCCAACACCATTAATAGGCACAAAATACAGACCGTTTTCTACCTGGGGAAGTATGATAAAATCATGTCAGAGAGTAAGTTCACCACATTCTCCAAGCGGCTCAATTTTCACAGTAAGTTTATTGTCAACTGTGGACATGAACAGCTAATCCCTAAAACAATTCCTTTCTTCCTGAAATAGGTTCGCTGGCTCTGATTTATTCTTACTTTTGCGGCATATTCTAGCCGCATGATTTCCTTCTTCAAAAACCCCCATCTAATACATTTTGCAGTTCAGCATCAGCAAGCCTTCGATAGCGAGGATATCACTAAACTGAGCTGGTTATTCGGAAATGCCGATCTCCTTAAAGAAGCAGCACTTGAAGGCAGTTTTTTAGGGCCTAGAAAGGAGATGATCACCCCATGGAGTACCAACGCTGTGGAGATCACTCAGAATATGGGACTCAAAGGGATAGATCGAATCGAAGAACTGTTCATCCATCAAGATGAGACCTTCGACCCAATGTTGAAAGCTGTCTATCATCATCCGGGACAAAGCATTTTTGATATTGAAGTCGCGCCACACCCCATCCTCAATATAGAAGATATAGCTGCATTCAATCAGCAAGATGGGCTAGCCTTGACAGCAGAAGAAATAGCATATCTTAATGGTGTGGCAGACGAACTAGGACGGTCGCTAACAGATAGTGAAGTTTTTGGCTTCTCTCAGGTCAACTCTGAGCACTGTCGGCACAAAATATTCAATGGTTCCTTCGTCATTGATGGTAAAGAGCAGCCCAGCACACTCTTTCAACTCATCAAAAAGACCTCAAAAGAGCAACCTGGTAGAATAGTCTCAGCCTATAAGGACAATGTTGCTTTTGTGAAAGGCCCGGTTGTCCAGCAGTTTGCGCCCAGGACCCAAGACAAGCCAGACTTTTTTACTCAAAAGGATTTCAAGTCAGTACTCTCCTTGAAGGCAGAAACACACAACTTCCCTACCACTGTCGAGCCATTCAACGGAGCTGCAACTGGCTCTGGAGGCGAGATTCGTGATAGAATGGCCGGAGGACAAGGAAGCGTACCTCTCGCGGGTACAGCAGTGTATATGACATCCTATTCTAGGTTAGAGGAAGGCAGATCGTGGGAGCAAAAAATCACCGAGCGACCATGGCTTTATCAAACGCCCGCTGACATACTCATCAAAGCCTCCAATGGAGCTAGCGACTTTGGCAACAAATTTGGCCAACCATTGATTTGCGGTAGTGTACTGACTTTTGAGCATCAGGAAGGAGAACAAACCTTCGGCTTTGACAAAGTCATCATGCAGGCGGGTGGTGTTGGTTACGGCAAAGAGAGTGATAGCATCAAACAAGAAGTCACCAAAGGAGATAAGATTGTCATCCTCGGCGGAGACAATTATCGCATCGGTATGGGAGGTGGAGCAGTTTCATCAGTGGATACTGGTCAATTCGCTAACGCTATCGAACTGAATGCCGTGCAGCGATCAAACCCGGAGATGCAAAAGCGAGTAGCGAATGCGGTACGTGCGATGACCGAGATGGATCTGAACCCCATTGTGTCTATTCACGATCATGGTGCTGGTGGCCATCTCAACTGCCTCTCTGAGCTTGTAGAAGACACTGGAGGTAGAATAGAGGTCAGCAAACTTCCGGTAGGTGACCCTACCCTATCGGAAAAGGAGATCATCGGTAACGAGTCGCAGGAGCGAATGGGACTGGTGATCAAGGAAAAAGACATCAATCTACTCAAGGCAATCTCCGAACGCGAGCGCTCTCCAATGTTCGAGGTTGGTGAAGCCACAGGAGATCACAAGTTTACATTTACGGGTAAGGAAGGTAAGAACCCGATAGACTGGGAGCTTTCTCATATGTTTGGCTCTTCTCCAAAAACGGTACTGACAGATGACTCCTCTAGCGAGGGCTTCAGCGAATTGTGCTATGATGTGACCAAGGTAGAGGAGTATTTGAAGGCCGTTCTACAGCTTGAGGCTGTGGCTTGCAAGGATTGGCTTACCAACAAAGTCGACCGCTGCGTAACTGGTCGAGTGGCTAAACAGCAAACTACTGGTGAGATACAATTACCGCTCAATAATGTTGCTGTGATGGCACTTGATTTCGTTAGTAATAAAGGTGTAGCAACATCTATCGGTCATGCTCCCGTCGCTGCGATGGTCGATGTAGCTGCTGGCTCTAGGTTAGCAATCACCGAGGCGCTAACGAACCTCATTTGGGCACCCATCGCAGATGGCCTCTCTGGAGTTTCACTGAGCGCTAACTGGATGTGGCCAGCGAAAAACGAAGGTGAAAACTACCGACTTTACAAAGCGGTTGAGGCGGTAAGTGAGTATGCCATTGCACTTGGCATCAACATACCAACCGGAAAGGACTCATTGTCGATGACACAAAAGTATCCAGATGGCAAGAAGGTATTGGCTCCTGGAACAGTGGTGATTTCGTCGATAGGCGAAGTAACTGATATCACTAAAGTGGTTACTCCTGAACTCAAAAAGGTTAGTGGTTCAGTATTGCTCTATGTACCTATCGGAAATCAAAAACCAACACTCGGCGGTTCTTCATTGGCGCAGGTCATCGGGCAATTAGGCACTGAGACGGCTGATATCTCCGATGCGAACTATTTCAAGAAGCTATTTAACTCCATCCAATCAGCGATTAATGAGAGACTAATAGTAGCGGGCCATGATGTTAGCTCTGGAGGATTGATCACAACCCTACTTGAAATGAACTTCCCAAATTCATCAGGAGGTATGGAAGTTGATCTATCGGGAATAGGAGGTGATGTTATCGAACAGCTCTTTAATGAGAACCCAGCATTGGTGATCCAGTGTCTACCCGAGACTAAGGCTTCACTAAATGATCAAGGGATTAATTTTCTAGAGATCGGTGCTCCACAAGTAGATCGCACGATATATGTGACTGCAAATGGCAGTCACTTGAGTCTTGATATTGATCGGTATAGAGATATCTGGTATAAAACTTCATTCTTGCTCGACAGCAAGCAGGCCCTACCGGAATTAGCTAAGACAAGGTTCGAGAACTATAAGACTCAAGCACTGACTTACTCATTCCCAGAGCACTTTTCTGGTAAGCTTACAGACATGGGGCTTGCTGCTACCCGCACCTCATCGACTGGTCTCAAAGCTGCCATCATCCGTGAAAAAGGCGTCAACAGCGATAGAGAAATGGCTTATATGCTGCATTTGGCTGGGTTTGATGTCAAGGATGTACACATGACTGACCTCATCAGTGGTCGAGAGACGCTGAAGGATATCCAGATGATTGTCTTTGTCGGTGGCTTCTCCAACTCCGATGTACTCGGATCAGCAAAAGGATGGGCTGGCGCCTTCAAGTACAATGAAAAGGCCAAAAAAGCATTGGATGCTTTCTACGCACGACCAGATACGTTGAGTTTGGGAGTGTGCAACGGCTGCCAACTCATGATGGAGCTCGGCTTGATCTTCCCTGAGCTGGGGGATCATCATCCAAGGATGCTTCACAATGAGTCAGGGAAATTCGAATGTATATTCACCGCTGTGACAATTTCAGCTAACAGCTCAGTAATGCTAAGTAGCCTTTCAGGCTCCAAGTTGGGTATTTGGGCGGCTCATGGTGAAGGTAAGTTTGGTTTCCATAGAAAGGACAGAGACTACAATGTGATCGGTAGCTACCACATCAATCAGTATCCCGTCAATCCTAACGGATCAGAAGATGGAGCTGCCATGTTATGCTCTGATGACGGAAGACACCTAGCCATGATGCCACATCTTGAGCGATCTATGTTTCCATGGAACTGGCCCCACTATCCGGCAAATAGAACGAATGATGATGTTTCGCCCTGGATAGTGGCCTTCATTAACGCCAGAGAATGGGTTGAAAAACATAAGCGATAAACAGTTTCATTTTTATGAATCAATCTTTTCATTTTAAAAAAATCAACCTACTTTTGTGTTCCCAAATTCAAGGGTATATAGCTTGTCCGATGGTGTAACTGGCAACACGTCTGATTTTGGTTCAGAAGAGTCCAGGTTCGAGCCCTGGTCGGACAACATATATTGGGATCCCGGTTTAATCGCCGGGATTCTTTATTTGGTTGAAACGAGAAACAAACAAAAATGTCCTCAGTAAAGATTTTTGCAGGTACCGGCTCAAAATTCCTAGCTGAGAAAATTGCCCAGTTTTACGGAAAGCCACTAGGTAAGTCCACTTCGCAGCGGTTTAGCGATGGTGAGCTTTCATTCGGCTTCAACGAGTCTGTACGCGGCTGTGATGTATTCTTGATTCAATCAACTTGTGCCCCTACCGACAATCTTGTTGAGCTCTTATTGATGATAGACGCTGCTCGCAGGGCTAGCGCAAAATATGTCACGGTAGTCGCACCATATTTCGGCTATGCCAGACAAGATCGTAAGGATAAGCCAAGAGTATCGATTGCGGCTAAGCTAATGGCCAACCTGCTGACATCAGCTGGTGCCAACCGAGTAATGACTTGCGATCTCCACGCTGGACAGATTCAGGGCTTTTTTGATATCCCAGTAGATCACCTTGATGGCTCAGCCATCTTTGTTCCTCACTTGAGAAGCCTCAATCTGGAGAACTTGATCTTTGCCTCTCCTGATGTAGGAGGTACTGCAAGGGCGCGTACCTATGCAAAGTATTTCGAGGTAGAAATGGTGGTCTGCGATAAGCATCGTAAGCGTGCCAATGAGATCGCCTCCATGCAGATCATCGGTGACGTGACTGATATGGATGTAGTGCTGGTCGATGATATCATTGATACGGCAGGTACAATTTCCAAAGCAGCTAATCTTATTAAAGAACGAGGCGCAAGATCCGTGAGAGCGATATGTACTCATCCTGTGCTTTCTGGTAAGGCTTATGAGAATTTAGAAGGATCACAGTTGGAAGAACTTATCGTATCAGATACCATTCCACTAAGAAAAGAAAGTGACAAGATTCAGGTATTGTCGGTGGCTGATCTCTTTGCCAAAGCAATCCGAAGAATACATGACCATGAGTCGATCAGCTCACTTTTCATTAATTAAGCAACAATTAAACAAACATATATTTTATGAAAACTATTGAGATTATAGGGTATAAAAGAGCAAATCTCGGCAAGACAGAGTCAAAAAGACTTAGAGCCGAAGGCAATGTACCATGTGTAGTATATGGTGGCCCTGATGAGCAGATTCACTTCCACTCGCCGATGATTCTTTTCAGAGACTTGGTTTACACCAATGAGGCAAGATTCGTGAACCTCAATATCGAAGGTGTAGAGAAGAGATGTATTCTTAAGGACATCCAATTTCACCCGGTGAATGAGATCATTCTACATGCCGACTTCTATGAATTGAAGGCTGGAAAGATTGTAAAAATGGATATTCCAGTGCGCATGAATGGTACCGCTCCTGGCATTCAAAAAGGTGGCAAACTTGTCGTCAAAGTGCGTAAACTAGCTGTACAGGCGCTTCCAAAAGATATGCCTGAGTACATCGAAGTGAATGTGGAAAAGCTTGACCTTGGAAAGTCTGTGAAGGTTGGAGAAGTTGAAACTAACAATTTCGAAATAATGAATAGTCCTTTAGTAACCATTGCTTCGGTAGAAGTCCCAAGATCTCTAAGAGGTGCGGATGGTGAAGAAGAAGATGAGGATGAGGATGGCGAAGAGTCAACTGAGGGAGCTTCAGCCGAAGCTGAGTCTTAATATCCTTTAGTTTCCAAACTAATTGAAAGTCCCGGCTCATGAGTCGGGACTTTTTTCTTTGAAACCCGAAATAAATAAGTAGTCGCATTGACAAGGCTACCTGTTTTTTACTGTTCATTAACTCTCCCAAAAAAAAGATTTAGGCTTACTCCAGAGAACCAGTTGTTGCCGCCATTTTGGGAGATATCGAAAATGGCTTCATGAAGGATTTATTGATGTTGTTTTTAGTTTTGCAATAGAATTAAGAGCCTGAAATGAAATATTTAATAGCTGGTTTAGGAAATATTGGAGCTGAATATGAGCTCACAAGGCATAATATTGGTTTTATGGTCTTGGATCGGTTAGCTGATGATCACTCCGCTCAGTTCAAAGTCGAAAAGCTAGCCTCCACAGCACTGGTGAAGTACAAAGGTCGTCAGCTCTATCTTATCAAGCCTACCACCTATATGAACCTTAGCGGTAAAGCTGTGAACTATTGGATGCAGCAACACAAAATACCAAAGCAAAACATCCTGGTCATCACCGATGATATAGCTCTTCCCTATGGCAGTCTGCGCATGCGAGGCAAAGGCTCAAGTGCTGGGCATAATGGCTTGAAGAATATTGAAGAGATCACTGGCGGGGCAGACTACCCGAGGTTAAAGTTCGGAGTGGGCAATGATTTCCATAAGGGACAGCAAGTGGATTATGTCCTGAGCAACTTTACGCATGAGCAACAAAAAAGCCTTATCCAATATATAGATAAGGCCTGTGATATGATTCTATCTTTTGCCAGTATCGGTATCCAAAGGACTATGGGCGAATTCAATGACTAATCATCGTCCTCATCATCATTGTCCATTGAGTCGGTAAACTCATCCTTTAGATTTCCATCATCATCATAATCGTCATCTGCCTCTATAATCTTCTCCGCCTGTCCGAACGTCATTCTGATAAGGTAGTAGATATCATCCGTCTCAAAAGGTAGGGCAGAAACGTACTTCCCTTCCTTATCAGTATACTTGATCAGGTTATCTGCAAATCCATAAGGGTAGTTTAGTTTAACCAGATTGAGAATCTCCTCTGGTAAAGCGTCATAGTCCTTGACAATTCGCTTTTTATTGCTGGCGTTCATATTGTTCTTATAAGCTTAACCAAATATAGGAGCAGCTTAGATGATTCAAAATAATCCTACCAAAACTTGACGTAATTTTTTAGCTAATCACTGAGCCATTTTGAGTTAGCTCATCCGGCTGTAGCAACCGAATAGCTCCATCTGCGTCTTCTGCCATCAATATCATTCCCTGGCTTTCAAAACCCATGATCTTACGAGGAGCCAGGTTAACAAGAATTGTCACTTGCTTACCAACCATCTCTTCTGGCGAATAATGCTTGGCTATGCCACTGAGGACAGTACGCTCATCAATACCCGTATCTACTTTGAACTTAAGTAGTTTATTGGACTTAGGAACCGCCTCTGCCTCGAGGATAGTGCCGGTACGGATATCCATCTTTAAAAAATCGTCGAAGTTGATAGTCTCCTTCTGTGGAGCCACTGCTGCAGTCTCTTCCATGTCTATTTCTGGCGTTTTAAGTTTTTCTATTTGTTTGGTGATCACTTCATCTTCGATTTTCTCGAAGAGCAAAGTGGCTTTATTTAATTGGTGACCTGCTTCAATTAACTCTGCGCTTCCTGCAGACTTCCATCCCGTACTTTGATAATTGAGGATCCCTTCTAAGCGCTTACTAGTAAATGGTAAAAATGGCTCTGATAAGATGGTGAGATTTGCCGCGATCTGAGCTGCGATATTCAATATTGTCTTTACCCGAGCCTCATCAGTCTTCATCAGTTTCCAGGGCTCAGTGTCTGCGAGGTACTTGTTTCCCAGTCGGGCCAGGTCGATAAGGTGAGCTTGCGCCTCTCTGAACCTGAACTGATCGATGGAATCAGCAATCCTAGTTGGGAACTGCGCAATAGCATCTATTGCACTTTGATCTATTGGTTCGAGGTTGCCCTGAGCAGGTACTTTCCCATCAAAGTACTTATGTGTTAGCACAACCGCTCTATTAATGAAGTTACCAAAGATGGCAACAAGCTCATTATTGTTTCTAGCTTGAAAATCTTGCCAGGTGAAGTCACTATCCTTAGTCTCTGGAGCATTGGCACATAGCGTATATCTCAGTGCGTCTTGCTGATCTTTGAATTCCTCCAAATACTCGTGCAGCCACACCGCCCAGTTGCGAGAGGTCGAGATTTTCTGACCTTCGAGATTCATAAATTCGTTGGCAGGTACATTATCCGCCAATGTGTACCCTCCATGCTCCATCATCATTGCAGGAAAGATGAGACAATGGAATACGATATTGTCTTTGCCAATAAAGTGTACCAGCCGTGTATCATCCGCTTTCCAATACTTCTCCCATTGGTCTCCTAAGAGCTCCTGTGTTGCAGTGATGTAGCCAATCGGCGCGTCAAACCATACATAAAGAACCTTGCCTTCAGCATCTTTTAAGGGAACCTTCACTCCCCAGTCCAGATCGCGCGTCATCGCACGTGGATGCAGTCCTTGCTTCAGCCAGCTATTGCACTGTCCAAAAACATTCGACTTCCATTCAGAGTGCTGACCTATATAGCTTTCTATTTTCGGCTGCAGTTTGTCAAGCGGCAGATACCAATTTTTTGTCGATTTCATCACAGGCTTCTCGCCGGACAAAGCGCTGTGCGGGTTGATCAACTCTGTCGGGCTGAGCGAGGTGCCGCATCGCTCACATTGGTCACCGTAAGCATTCTCATTGCTACAGTTGGGGCATGTGCCAATAATATATCGATCAGCTAGAAACTGGTTAGCCTTTTCATCAAAGTATTGCTCTGACACCTTCTCCTCAAATACACCCTTATCATAAAGATTGGTGAAGAAATCTGCAGAAGTCTTGTGATGCGTCTCGTTGCTCGTCCGAGAGTAAATATCAAAGCTGATCCCAAACTCTTTGAAGGACTCCTTGATCATACCATAATAATGATCGACAACCGCTTTCGGAGTGGTGTTCTCGTTACGAGCTTTGAGCGTAATAGGCACACCATGCTCATCTGTGCCACTCACAAACACTACATCCTCTCCCTTAGACCTCAGATATCTCACGTAGATGTCAGCTGGTAAATAGCATCCTGCTAAATGACCAATATGAATTGGTCCATTAGCATAAATCAGGGCTGCAGTTACCGTATGACGGGCAAATTCCTTCTTACTCATAGGCCGCAAATATAGAAAGAAAAACTGCTGAGCCTTTGCGAATCCAGCCTGGCCATTTGAGACACAACATTTTCTTTTTCGAGCTTCATCGCCTTTATCTATATAAAAGTTTAATTTTGCGCTTCAATTAATAAAAAGGATGCAAAACATCAGAAATATCGCCATTATCGCACACGTTGATCATGGCAAAACTACACTCGTAGACAAGATCATTTATGCCGCCCAGGCAAATGATTCTAAGAGATCACAGGACAACAACGAGTTAATCCTCGATTCTAACGACCTGGAAAGAGAACGTGGCATCACGATTCTATCCAAAAATGTCTCTGTTAATTATAAGGGAACAAAAATTAACATTATCGATACTCCTGGTCACGCAGATTTTGGAGGAGAAGTGGAACGTGTCTTGAGTATGGCAGATGGCGTACTCCTACTAGTAGATGCTTTTGAAGGCGCCATGCCGCAGACTAGATTCGTACTTGGAAAAGCATTGGGTCTTGGTTTAAAGCCGATCGTGGTTGTCGATCATTATTATGGTATGATCAAGGAGTCCTTCAAAGAGTTTGGGATCAGCTTTGATATTTACTCTCGGACGAGCAACGAGACGCATCAC
>JAVKDO010000038.1:0-26447 GCA_040222235.1 Cyclobacteriaceae bacterium | reverse complement strand
CTTATCTCCCAGCACTTTAAAAAGCATGGGGCTTACCTTTGCCATGGCTGATGAAATCAAAAGGCTCAATGAAGTACATAGCACACGTTTTAAGTATTATGAGAATGTTGGCGCAAGAAGGTTTGACGAGCTACTTGAGCTAAATCTCTACAGGGTGTTCCAAGAGTCGCTGACCAATATCCTAAAGCATGCCCAAGCCAATGAGGTGATGATCCAATTGTTATTTTCGGATAACAATTTATCTTTATCAATAGAAGACGATGGTGTTGGTTTTGATACTTCTGAGGTATTGTCAAATGGCATTGGGCTTTACAACATGAAACGTCGTATTCAGGCGTTCAACGGACGGATTGACATTGAATCTAGTCTACAATACGGAACCACTGTTATGCTAGATATAAATTTATGAAAGAACCTATTTCCATTCTACTTGTAGATGACCATCCTATTATTAGAGATGCCATCAAGATGTATTTTGATGATAATATTGATATTACGATATCCGGAGAAGCATCTAATGGTCTGGAAGCTTTAAAGCTGCTTGACGAAAACTCCTATGATATCGTTATTACAGATATCGTCATGCCTAAGATGAACGGAATTGATTTGATGACAAAGGTCCAAGAGCTATATCCTGATCAAAAGGTCATCGTCTTAACGATGGTCAATGAAACCTCAAATATTCGGAAAATGCTCGCCTCGGGTGCAAAGGGTTACATCTTGAAAAATTGTCCTAAGAAGGAAATAGTAAAAGCGATAAGTCAAGTCTCATCAGGAAAGACCTACTATGATAAAGAGGTTTTTGATATCATGGTCGATGATATTGCTGCAAAGCCAAATGGTAATCCAAATGAGGAAAAGCCACCGCTCAGTAAAAGGGAAATCGAAGTGCTCAAGCTAATACTCGATGAAAAGAGTAACGCTGAAATAGCTGAGGCTCTTTTTATCAGCCAAAAGACTGTAGGCTCTCACAAACAACACATGATGAAGAAAACCAAGAGCAAGACGTTAGCTGGGCTAATTATCTACGCGGTAGAGCACAAACTACTTGACCAATAATCATATCGAGCCTTTATTGCGCATCCGAGTCAGCGGTCTCACACTTTGAAACTCCATAATCCAGCATTTTCCGCTTGATCTTACGAGCTGGCGCATATGATAATTTTCGGCCGTTCGTAGGTGTGCCGTTGATACCTATATTACCAGCAGCAACATACGTCAGATCACCCGGAGACACATGGGCAATGACATGCCCATTAATTGTAAGAAGGTCTTCATAAGTGAGTGTTGTACCGTTTTCAAGCTGATCGACATGATTGTATACTACACCAGGAGAACCTACAATATTGGTGAATGCTTTAATGACACCCCCGCCAGTTTCAAAACTGTTAACATGAATATGATTTGGGTGAATATTGGAAATGGAACTACCGAACATTTCCATCTTGATGATAGAGAATCCACTTACCCGTTCCAGGATAGTAACTTTTCCTGTGATACCGCTACTATTTTGCTCACCCAGATCAAAAGCCACCATCTCACCAGTCAGTTCATTGGAACCAATATCCGCTTGACTTTTCAGATTCGCTAATTGAGGTGAAGTCTCGTAAAAATTGATGTGAAACTCAGAGGTCAGGATCTCATCATAGGTAATGGCAATAGAGCCATTAGTCTCTCTTATATTACTAAATCCCAGCCCACTACTTCCATCTACTTCACTTAGGGTCACAGCCACTGGGCCTCCTTCTATAATATTATCAGTGTGAATATTGAATGGATAAGTCAAACCTGCAGCAGTACCACTCATCTCCATGGTTGCGAGGGTAGTGAGGTTCTTTCTTTCAAGGAATGTGATGGTCCCAGAGATACCAGAATCATCTACCTCATCAATAGTATAGGACTTGCTTCTTCCTGTGAGTGTATTTTGTCCAATATCACTGAGTGAGATGATATTGGTGATATTGGCATCACTCTCATGGATAGCTATGTAGCCGTCATACTCGATAAGGTCTTCATAGGTCAGCGCATCTCCTGCATTGGTCTGAAAAACAGATGTTTCGCTGAACCCAACTTCACCATCTACATAGGTAAGATCCACAGCAATGGAGCCCCGCTCCACTGCTGAGTTGTTGTGAATATGGATGGGGTGAGAAGCTCCTGCACTTGTACCTTCTACAAGTACTGACACAAGACTAAACCCGCTTCTCCGCTTGTAAAAGGTGACCAAACCTGTGATTCCAGATCCGCCATTTTGCTCTACCACAGCTTCCTGTGATTCGCCTGTTAGCTCGTTGATTCCAATATCCGCACTAGCTATGCGTGTTCCATCATTTTCCGATAGGTCAATGTGACCGTCAAGCTCGACAATATCATCGTACTCTAGTCTATCGCCAGATGAGGTCACTCTGACCGTGGACTGTACCGTGCCAGTGGCTCCTGCCAGGTCATTCAAATCGCTCAGTATACTGCCAATCTCAGCAGCGGTCTCACTCAATAAGTCAAGTCTATATGTAGATGATGTCTCTAAATTGGCGGCTGTCACCTGGATCATCGCCGAGCCATTTTGTCTTTTTACCACAAGCACACTTCCCGCTATATCTTCACCCACAGCGGGTAACAAATCATAAGTAATGGACTCAGTGGTCAATTCGTTTCCGCCTATATCTCCCAGGCCAACAAATTCTCCAGCTCCATTCGTAATGCTTATATGCCCGTTATAGTCAATCAGCTGATTGTATTGAATCTCATCACCATTTACCAGGGTCGTGACATTGGTTGCACTCTGACCATTCGCGATAGACGAAAGGACAATCACCACGTCACCATCCTCAGCGGCGGAGTTTTCATCAATTGTCGCATTCAGAGATACATTGACCAATTCACCATCCATTATAATTGAGATAAGCGTCTGACCATTTAGGCGCTGTGCCATTTCAAGTGTTCCGACGCTGTTTACTGTATTGGGTGAAAGAATTGGGTAGCTATTGGTAATGCCCGTCAACACATTGGATCCAACATCTGTTTGAGAGATAAAAACATCCAACTGGGTATCACTCAAGTGGACATTGACATGACCGTCAAATAGATTGGCGAGTTGATTATAACTAATAGCAGTACCATCAACATTTTCTGTGACTATTGTAACACTTTCACCGATTGCTCCATCTACAGGGTCTAGCGGAATGACAATCGGGCCGCCCTCGACAGCCGTACCACTATGAATATGAGCTGGATGACTATCCCCACTAATGGTGCTATTCAGTCGAATGGTGACCAACGTGCCTCCCCCAACCATTTCGGCAAACACCAACGTTCCTGTTTTTCCTTCTGCGCCTACCGCTAATAATGGATAGGTCTCGCTAGTGCCAGTGAGATCTGGCTCATCTGAACCACCCGATGGACCCTCGTCATCACTGCAACCGGAGAATAATAGAAACATCGCTGCAATGGTGACTATCTTGTATTTGGACAGACATAGTCGGAAGGGTGTCGGTTCAGTTTTCATAAAAAAACATCTTGGGTGATACGCTTACGCAAGCTAAATTCTAAATTAGCAAAGATAAGGGATTCGTTGTTTAAAGATTGTTTGTCCGTGAGGATACATCACAGATTAAGGTTTCCTTCAAAAAAGTGAACAAATTGTAGCTTGACGCGATTAAAATGACGCGTTTCAGCTAAACAGCGAATGACGACTATATGAGGAAATTTATATTCACGGTGATGCTAATGAGTTGGGCTACAGTTGGTTGGTCGCAAAATCGCACCCTCTCAGGTCAGGTCACTACCGCCAATGAAGGTGAGTCTATCCCCGGTGTAAACATATTCATCAAGGGCACGACCCAGGGCACCATCACCGATATGGACGGTCAGTACACTGTCGATGTACCCAGTCAGGAGAGCATACTCGTTTTTAGCTATATCGGCTATCTCACTCAGGAAATCAGCGCTGGAGGACTCAGTAGCCTGAATGTATCTCTGGAAGAGAACGCTACAGAACTCAACGAAGTAATTGTCACAGGTTATTCTTTCCAGAAGAAAAAGGATATCATAGGTGCCATTTCTTCGATAGATGCAGAAGACATTCAAGGTATTGCGCTTACCGGCATGGATCAGGCTTTGCAGGGAAAAGCTGCCGGTGTACAGGTCACACAGTCTTCTGGAACACCCGGCGGTGGCATCACAGTTCGAGTGCGTGGAGCCACCTCTATTTCAGCATCCAATAGACCACTTTTCATTATTGATGGCGTACCGGTCGAGGATGGAGCACTCGGATTGAGAAACTTTGGAGGACAAAATGATAATGCCCTAAGTACTATTAATCCCAATGACATTGAGTCCTTTCAAGTACTAAAGGATGCTAGCGCCAAAGCAATCTACGGCTCAAGAGCTGCAAACGGCGTGGTATTAATTACCACGAAGCGTGGTACGGCCAATCAGACAAGTTTCGATATGGACATCCAGCGTGGCATCATTGATATCACTAACAAAGTCGAACTTCTGAACTCAGAGCAATTATTAGAACTACAAAGAGAGGCTCTGGTCAATGCTGGCCGTGATCCTGACGAATCGGGACTTATTGCTGGAGTGACCGACCAGGTAAACACCGATTGGTTAGATGAAATCTTCCGCCAGGGAATCATGGAACAATATCAACTTTCTGCTAAAGGGGGTAGTGAAGCAACTCGCTATTATACCAGTCTATCCTACCGCAGAGAAGAAGGCGTCCAACTTAATAATCAATTCGAGAGATTTGCGATCACTATCAATGTGGACCAAAAAGCCTCAGAACAGCTCACATTCGGCAATAACCTGATGATCGGCCGTACTGTCAACGATAGAATTAAAGGGGATAATTTCCTGGATGGTGTCTACTCTGGAGCTGTGAAGAGTCTACCCTATTATTACCCATATGATGAATTTGGAAGAATCATAGGGCCTGGTTCCCCAGCCTACGCCTCCTTCCCAAATTTTAATCCTGTTGGGCAGGCGGTACTCCCAAGGTTCCAGTCTACTGCTTTGAAAATACTTGGAGGAATATTCGCTGATTATCAGTTCACTGATGATCTAAGGTTCCGCACGAAGTTCAGCATTGACTATAACAACGTTGCTGAAGACCAATTTGAGCCGTCCTCGACTGCTATTGGCGGTTTCTTATCGGCAGTAGGTGGCCAAGGTTATGGCGTATACAGCACTGGCATCTATGCGACATTTGTGAATACCAATGTACTCTCCTATAGCCGCCGCATCAACAATATGCACAACTTCAATGCACTGGTGGGCGCGGAATTTCTCCAAAGAACTTCAAGAAGTAGCAATGTACAAGGCCGCCTCTTCCCTAGTGATGACTTTACCTACATTACCTCAGCAGGTATCGTCGATGCGGGCAGCTCATTCTTTATTCAGAATGGTCTGAATAGTTACTTCACAGAGCTCAAGTACGACTACCGTGAAAAGCTATTTGTGACTTTTACCGGTCGTTACGACGGTTCATCGAGATTCGGAGAGAACAATCAATTCGGATTCTTCCCTAGCTTTTCTGCAGGTTGGAGGCTGTCTAATGAACCATTCATTCAAAACCTGGGTGTTTTCGATGATTTAAAGCTTCGGTCAAGCTTTGGCTTTACTGGTAATGAACGGATTGGGGATTTTCAATACCTCGGTACCTTTGGAGCCACCACTTATAATGGTGCTTCTGGAACAGGACCTTCAAACCTTGAGAACCCTGACCTAAAGTGGGAAAGAACCAGGGAGTTTAATGTTGGGCTAGACATGAGTTATTTCGCTGGCAGATTGCAGGCAAGTGTCGATTACTATGACAACCAAACAGACAATCTACTTTTCAATGAGCCAATCCCATTTACTACTGGTTTTGGAAGTCTACAAGGGAACATCGGCAATATCTCAAACAAGGGCATTGAGTTGGCCATCACCTCCATAAATATGGATGGTGAGGTAAAGTGGTCGACTAACTTCAACATTGCGCGCAATATCAATGAGGTCATTTCACTCGCCGACACCTTGCCCATATTTAGAGGTTATTCTGCATCAGGTGCAGGCAATACTAACATCGTGAAGGTCGGTGAACCCTTAGGTACTTTCTGGGGCTTAGAGTTCCTAGGTGTGGATCCCGCTACTGGTGATGCGCTTTATTTCGATACGGATGGCAATGGAGAGATTACTGCTGATGATGCTAAGATCATTGGTGATGCCCTACCCGACTTCTTTGGAGGAATCACCAATAATGTCAAATGGCGAAACTTTGACTTGAGCATCTTCTTTCAGTTCTCTTATGGTAATGATATGCTCAACTTTAGCAATACCTCCTTACTCAATGCTGGTGAAGACTTGAACTACAATCAGGTCGTCAAGGCGCTTGACAGGTGGCAGCAGCCAGGTGATTTTACTGATGTACCGCGTTACGAAGCTGATAATACCAGAAACAATTGGCATAGCTCAAGATTTATTGAGGACGCCAGTTTTCTTCGATTGAAGAACTTATCGCTCGGTTACAATATTCCCGATAGGTACCTATCAAAGCTCAAGTTGCGAAATGCGCGCATCTATGCTTCGGCCACCAACCTTTGGACATTGACGAGCTATACAGGAGGTGATCCAGAAGTGAGCACGCTCGACGGCTCTACCACTGCACAGGGCATAGACTTCTTTACCCTGCCGCAGGTACGAACGATTATGGTTGGACTAAACATGCAGTTTTAAGATGAAAAGCATTACTATCAAATCGTTTTTAGGACTTCTGTTAATTACAGTAGTTAGCTCGTGCGATGAGTTTCTCAGTCCCGAGCCAGTTGATTTGCTTATTGACAACTTGGCTCTCAACGAGCCAGGTGATGTAGCCTCGGTAGAAATCGGACTCTATTCCAGAGCGCGTTCGCTTGGAGCACCCGGTGTAATTGCCGGGGACATGACCTCAGATCTATTGATTCATAATGGCACCTTTAATCAATATCGCGAGCTTGGCAATAAAGAGATTACCTCAAGCAACGCCTCTGCCTCATCACTCTGGGGTGCGATTTATGGTACTGTTTATGTCTCTAACTTCATTCTAGAACGCCTACCAGAAATCCTAGGGGTACCCTCTGCCACACGAGATAATGTACTCGCCACAGCCAGATTTTGGAGAGGCTATGCCTATTTTGTGGCGGTGACTACCTTTGGAGACGTGCCGCTGGTCGTGAATACGGATATTGAAGTCAACAGGAATATTCCAAGGACACCTATGGCAGACATGCTGAATTTCATCCTTGAGGATTACCAGTTTGCGCTAGCCAACTTCAATGAAGAACCCGTCAATGCGGGATTTGTGGGTACACAAGCGACAGAAGCGGCCCTTGCTCGATACTACCTCTATGTGGGCAACTGGTCTGAAGCTGAACGCTATGCCACTGGATTGATTGAGTCGGATGAATATGAACTGGTGGATGACTACTCGGAGCTCGTTCTTGAGGACTTCACCGATGAAGCCATCTTGGAGTTTGGCTACTCGATCGCGGATGACCCTGGAACTGATGCCAACTTCGGCTTGAACGACCTCTTTATTGGTAGGCGTGAGATCATCCCATCTAACCAGACCATCTTCGCACTGAACACCGAGCAGTCAGGAGACCGCTGGCAGAGTATACGCTTCGATATCGAAAATCTCGTCGGAGATGACAATGGCTGGTCAGTGGCCAAGTATGGTACCGCAGATGAGGATAACAATAACATCGTAGTGTTTAGACTTGGCGAGATGTACCTGATCAGGGCTGAGGCCAGAGCACAACAAAACAGATTGGTCGGGGACGGTAGTGCTGAGGAAGACATCAACGTCCTGAGAACAAGGGCGAATGCTCCTACCCTCTCTGGGATCACTACACAGCAGCAAATGCTTCTCACTATTGAGAACGAAAGTCTGTACGAACTGGCCTATGAAGGCAGTCGTTGGTACCATCTGGTGAGGACAGATCGAGCCTCTACGGTCATGCGGGCTTACACACCGAACTGGAAAGACGCCTATGAGAAATGGCCAGTACCCTTAAGAGAAATTCAGAATAATCCTGCCTTAGCGGGTGATCAAAACCCTGGATACTAATGAGAAAACTAGTCGTTATATTATTGACCCTATTGGTGACTGCCTGTGAGCAAGATCCCATCATATTCAATGGACCGTTCTTCGTACGCTTCTCAGAGCAAGCTGCGTCAGCTCCTGAGAGTGAATTGGAAGTCATAGAAATTCCCGTGCACTACGCAGGCCCTACCCCAGAGTCGAACATTGAGGTATTCTACACAGTGAGTGGTGATGCCCGTGAAGGAGTTGATTATATCTTCGTATCCGAAAAAGGTAGAGCAGTGATCCGAGGAGGCACCAATAGTGCGGTGATTGAAGTTGAGTTGATCAACAATGCCAACAACATACTAGAATCATCAGATATCGAGCTGACTATTGAAAATGTCAGCCCAGCAGATATAGCCATTGGACAAGGTGAGAGTCAGATTGGAATTAACTCGACCTTCACGATTCTTGACGAATGTATTCTTAGTGGCAGTTACACCGGTACAGGCGCTTCTAATGCCTCTCCCATCTCCGATTTAAGCATAACCAGCTTTGATTGTCGTGAGTATCAACTCTCCAATTGGGACATCAACATCGAGGAGCTAGGAGGTTTTCGGAGGGAGCGGACGCTCACATTCACAGACAACTTTGATAACACAATCACCATTCCTGAGCAGGAGGAGTCAACACTTGATGAAGAGCTAGCCACAATACAGGGCAATGGTTCAATAAACCCAAATGACAATGTGATCACGCTGAACATAGAACTAGTAGATTTTGAAGATAGCCCAACCGTGACTATTCGACTCATTCCAAACCAAAAATGATGAAGACGATTCAATTACTTATTATAATAGTAGCTGTAGTCACTTTCTGGGGGTGTGAGGAGGAGATTACCGTTACACGAGCGACCTATTCTCAGATATTCACAGGAGAGACTAGCAAAACTTGGCGCATGACAGCAATACAAATTCTAGAAGACGGCAGACCTACTGGAAGTTTCCCTACTCCAGATGACTGTGCCTTTGATGACGTCTTTGTCTTTTATAACAATCCTGAAAAGCTTTTCATCGTTGACAATAACACTAAAAAGTGCAATGAAGACGAACCTCAGGAACTCGTGAGAGACACATGGTCTTTCGTTAATGCAAGTGCAACTATCGAAATGGTAGTTCCCATTTTAGCTGATTTTAAATTACCATTTATAGTCAAGTCGATAGATGAAAGTGATATGACTACCGAAATCTTCTTTGAGGGCGGTAGCTATCGGTTTATCTACGAAGTAGTATCTATAGGAGATTAATATGATTAGAGTTGTTCTTGCATTGTTATTGGTTTCGGCGTTTCTGAGTTCGTTGGCACAAAGTGCTCTTCAAGCTGTTCCTGACATTCGCACTTGTGATGTAATGGTGCAGGACAGCATCAACAGACTCAAGTACAATAACTACAGTAGTATTGACGAGCTTGAATTTAGAATACAGGAAAAGCTCAATGAGTACAACAGGTTGGCAAGGTTAGGTCGTCTGTCAGCAGAAATTATCACTATTCCGGTAGTGGTGCATGTAGTACATAGTGGGGAATCGGTGGGTAACGGCAAAAACCTAAGTTTTGAACAGATCAGTAGTCAAATAGAAGTACTGAATGAAGACTTTCGGAGGAGAATAGATTCGAGAGGAGAAAATGATGATCCCAATGGTGCAGACATAGAGGTTGAGTTCTGTCTTGCGGCCCTTGATCCTGATGGGCAGGAGTTAGCAGAGCCTGGTGTCAATAGATACAACGGTAATCGTAGCGGATGGACACGTCAAGATATTGACGGTACCTTAAAGCCAGACACAAATTGGGATCCAAATCAATATTTGAATATTTGGACAGTCAATTTTACTGGCGAAAACGAGCTGCTTCTTGGTTACGCTCAATTTCCGAGTGGATCACCACTCGAAGGTATCGGTGAAAGCGGCGGGGCTGAAAACACTGATGGTATAGTTGTCCAGTATACCAGCTTCGGCTCTAGCGAGAAAGGTGACTTCCCCATCATGCAGGAGCCTTACAACAAAGGAAGAACGACCGTTCATGAGGTAGGCCATTATCTGGGCTTGCGCCATATCTGGGGAGATGGCCCCTGTGGAGCAGATGATTTTGTGGGAGATACTCCCGAGCAGGCAGGCCCTACTAGAGGATGTCCTCTTGGTAAGGCAAGTTGTGGGTCAACAGATATGATCTCCAACTATATGGACTACTCGGACGATGCTTGCATGAATATCTTCACCAAGGGTCAGAAGGCGCGGATGAGAGCCGTACTCGAAGTGAGTCCAAGAAGAGCCTCACTGGCCAACTCTTCGGCCTGCGTAGATCAAGTGACAGAAATACCTAATCCAGAGTTCCGGCCGGACAAAGAACTAGTACTTAATGGAGGTGCTGTTCGATTCACGGATCTGAGCACCAACTTCCCGAGCGAGTGGGCCTGGAGCTTCGAAGGAGGCTCCCCTAGCCAGTCAGCAGAGCGCAATCCTACCGTGCAATATGATCAAGAAGGTGTCTACAAAGTGACGCTGACCGTGAGCAATAAAATTGGAGCCGCAGTTCCATTGACCAAAGAAGGCCTGATCACTGTGTCTTCTGAAGGTGTGTGTAATTCTCTGAGCAACTATGAAGGCAGTTTGGTCAGTCTTCCAATGCCTGATACTTATCGAGACACGCTGCTGACCGACCCTAGCGGATCACTTGGAGGTCACAACAGTCAGCGGATCCAGGCAGTATCCGAGTTTTACCTGAATGATCTCGGCTATGAGAACCTAAGTGCGGTTAACATCAGCTTTGCACATGCGGTATCCACACAAGATGATGCTGCGGTCACTATTGTAGTATGGAACGCCAGAGGCCCACAGTCAAGCCCCGCAGCGGTGATTGATCAACAGTCTGTTTTGATCCAGCAAATCCAGCAAGACATAGAGAACAATCAACCTACTAAAGTAGTATTCAGCAGCTTAGTACCATTGTTTGGAGCAGCCTTCCAAGTAGGCGTACTCTTCGAAAACTATGAACGAGGCGACTCAGTGGCTGTCAAAACTTCACCAGATGGAGGCTCCAATCTTGCGACTAGCTGGGAACTCAACCAATACAATGAATGGAATCAATATGCACTGACCTGGGGTACGAATATCGCCCTTGACATACGACCAGAAGTCGGGATGAATCCTTCCGTACAGATCAATAGCAATCGACTAATAACCAATCCAGGTGATGAAGTCCAAATCAACGCTTCTGGTGCTAGCATCTTCCAGTGGAATGCTGATGATGGCAGCATCACCAATCAACTAGGTCCTCAGATCATAGTTACTCCAACCCAGACCACCACTTACGATGTAGCGGGATCGGGAGTCGACCTATGCGTGGACAATGCTGCTTTTACAGTATTTGTCCGCACGGTGGCTGGTATCCGAGAGGAACTCACCGGAGAGATATCCCTCTACCCTAACCCTAGCCATGGCCTCTTGAACATCACACTTCAAAACAATGAGTTTGCTCCAGTGCAAATGGAAATATATGATCCAATCGGAAGGAAACTGCTGATACAATCCTTTGAGAAACGCGGGGTATTACTGGATGAGAAAGTAGACATCAGCACACTTCAGTCAGGGATCTACTTTGTACGGTTGTCTCAGGGAGATAACGTGAGTACGTTGAGGGTGATTAAGGAGTAAAATTTAAGTGTCTACGAATAGATAAGTGTTTAGCATGTTATGGATTCAATAAGTGATTAGAGTGCATAGCTTTGCCTCTTTTGTTTAAAAGATCTAATTCAAGGAAACTATTGACACTTAATGAATATCAATCCAATTGATTCTGTCTCTTAATGTTCCATTTATTGGTACTAAACATTAAATTCAACGCCTATGATTTGTATCAGACCTCTTACAACAGCGTCAAACATTCTTACAGTACTTATTGTACTTTGGCTAACAATTTTTGTGACCTCATGCGGAGAGGGTGATGATTTAGAAACACATTTCGATCCTAGTATCATTCATAATGGTCTTGCTGATTGGGATAGTTTGCAAAGCTGTAGGGATAATTACTATTTCGTTGCTCTCCTTTCTGATAGGTGGATGCAGGGATCAACTTTTAATACCGATTTAATTACTAAACCCTCAATTGTTAAGAATATTGAAATCCCTATTAGGATGTGGGATGGTACTTGGTTATTTAATCATCAATGGGATGGCAGTCCAGGGACTTTGGAATTAAGTATTATAGAAGGAATCCCATCTGATACTGTCGGTCTTTGGAATAACTCGATCGTATTTCAGCACCTTCTTGATAGCAATTCCATTAAATCCATCGTTCCTGATAAAGATATTTTACTTCAACCCAATAAAGAGTACAGCCTAATCATACGTGGTAAATTAGGAATTGGAGCTTGGGTAACTACATGTAATACCGAGCCGTCAAGTATCGGTTTTCAATATGACCAAGTGGAATACTTTTGGTATAATGATGGAAGTCCTAAACCGTTCAGAATTACAGTCACTGACTTAAAATAGCCTCGATAATATATTTCATGTTAGCACATATATCCAACTCTGGCAGATTTTAGATAAAAAAAGCTGAGCTCTTTAAAACTCAGCCTTAGCCATCTAATTTAATCACTTCTGAAATAATATCAATTCCCTATTATTAATCATCGCGCTTTTCATAAAAGAATACCCGGCGACCCTGTACTAACACAGCATTTGCCTCTTCAAATTCTTGGGTCCATTGAACAGTTAAAGTATCCCATATAGCATCTGGGAACGTTCTAATTTCAAACGGAAAACTAAGAGATAGCTCTGTTTCGTTCAACTCTTCTACTGTGAAATCGGTTATAAAGCCTACGTCTACATCATCCGGCGTAAGCTCAAGATCATCCGACTCATAAACGTAAGTACCTGAATTTACAGAATTTGGGCCAGGTACCTCCACCGTCTCAACGTATGTATCATCTTCAGCCAGTTCAAGTCTCCACTCCTCGACGGGAACGATTAAATCACCAACCTGGATTTGTAATTGTGTAGGAGAAAAAACATCATTATTCCTAATAAAACCCACGGGGAAATCTTTATCCTCTACCAAATCTAAGTCCCACTCACCCACAATCGGGCTTACTGGCTCAGGATCAGAATCGTCATCTCCGCAACTAACCAATAAAAGCATAAAAAGCCATCCTATCAGTATCTTTGCAGTTGTCGCTTTTTCAAAATAGTCAATCATCTTCATTATTCTCTGTCTTATCTCAACGTGTTAATTCATTTCTTCTTTCGGGTAGTCAAAGTGTCATTGAGTTTCACTCTCTCGACCAATAAACATTCGCCACATCACATAACCAAACTCAATTCACTTTAACAAAGAAATAGTACAGTTGGCCCTTTACCAATTGAGCATACCTTGTGAATTGTTCTTGTCTAAGCTGTTGGCTCAATGTATCTAACACCGCATTGGGCAGTGCCATTACTTCTATTTCCAATTGCATGGTCAGTCTGTCGTCATTTATTAGACTCCCCATTTTCGGTGTAAGAGAGTGTGTTTCTTCAAGGTTTTCTAAGGAAACTGTCTCTAGTTGTTCTTTCGAGAAATCAAATTCTCCGTTGGCAACAAAGTCACTGCCATCGATTCTTGAGATGGATTTATAGGTCTCATCAGGCCTAAAGGAATACCTAAATAACTCAATCCTTAGCTCTTCTTCCGATATGAGAGTCCCATTATTAGTATCAAAGCCATCAGGAAAATCATTGTACGCAATCATTGTCAAGTCCCAATCTCCGACAATAGCACTATCAGGAGCAAGCTCACCATCATCATTACACCCGATAGAAAAAAACAAACACAACGTAAGTATACTACTACCAATTAAATTCTTCGTTTTCACTTGTCGGTGTTTGTTAGTGCCTTTTGCTAATTTAAGATAACAAAGGATTAATTCTAATTTTGTGAGAACAATAAAGATAGTAAGTACCACTACTTTTTTTCTTCGTTAGAGTTACTTACCAGTAAATGATACGTCAATCGTCAATATCTATACTCTTTTTACTGCTAAGCCTAACAGGCTTGGATGGTTATGCTCAAAGTGAGACACGCAGTGCCTATCAGCGTCAAAAGCAGGCCATGCGTCAGTATCAACACGCCTATACTGCCTATGATAGACATTACATTGCGGTAGCGGATAGTCTTATCTCCAGCTCTATCCTACTCAATCCCAAGTATCCAGAGGCATACTACCTCCGTGCCATGGTGCGAGAGGCGCAGGACAATCCATTTGCGGCATTAGTTGATTATGAAACAGTGATCCAGCTTGATCCCGAGAACATCGAGGCACGTTTCAAGAAAGGGATGCTCCATTATCAGCTGGGTAATTATGAGCAGGCATTGGCAGATGCCAATGAAGTGCTGCACTATGACAAGTCATATGAGACCACCACAGTGTACTACAAAACCGGCCCGGATGGAAGCGTGACAGGCGCCAGCACCATCCAGAGAATGGAAGCAGACCTGCGCAATCTCATGGGCCTGGCCTATCAAGGCTTGGAGACTTATGATGCTGCCATTGAGCAGTTTGATGCAGCTATCGCAATCAATCGCGATGAACCACAGTACTACAATAATAAAGGCATGACAGAGCTCATGACTGGCGATACGACAGCAGCGCTTGACACATATCATAGAGGATTGGTGTCTGACCCTAGCCATCAAGCACTCTTGTTTAATCTTTCACAGCTTGAGGACATCAGTACTACCCAATACACCGCCATGTTTGAGGAAGCCAAAAACCCTACACTTTTCGTTCAGCGTGCTTATGAGAAATTTCAGCAGGCAGACTATACCGGAGCATTGAAAGACTATAGCACCGCACTTAAGATCGAAGAGAATAAGGCATCTATATGGTTGGATAGAGGACGAACTTACGCCCGTCTAAAACAGCACAAAAAAGCGATCAGCGATTATAAGAAAGCATTGGCACTCGACGAAGCGTTGATCAAGGCCTACTATTTATTGGCTGACAGCTATCAGGTCATTGGTGCTTACACCCAAGCGCTTGATCTCTACACGCTCTACCTGACCGAAGATACTTCCAGCCCATCTGTCTATTACAATTATGCGATCTGCTTGCACCTAGCGGGAAATGATAACAAAGCCTGTCAGCAGTTAAAGCAAGCGCTCAAGCTTGGGTTTGTGCGAGCATCAGAGTTACAAAATACCTTTTGTCAAAATCCATAGCCGCATTGCTCATGGTGGGTTATTTTTAACCTTTAACTAACCCATTGACCCATGGCATCAACCCCTGATTACAAGCGGCTGAAGATTGATATGCACACGCACATCATACCTCAGCATCTTCCTGAGTTTAGTAAGAAGTTTGGATATGATGGTTTCATTCACCTTGAACATCATCGTGACGGGTTTGCCAAAATGATGAAGGGCGATCGCTTTTTCCGAGAGATTGGAGCAAATTGTTGGGATCCTGACTTACGCATTGGTGAATACGCACAGTTTGATACGCAATATCAGGTCGTTTGTACTATTCCCGTGATGTTCAGCTACTGGGCCAAGGCGCAGGATGCACTAGAGCTCTCGAGATTCCTTAATGATCACATTGCGGAGCTAGCACATACTCGAAGCAAGCATTATATCGCATTGGCCACCGTTCCCATGCAAGACATTGATCTTGCTGTCAAAGAGCTGCAGCGGTGTAAGGAAGAGTTGGGGCTAAAGGGTGTTCAGATAGGCAGCAACATCAACAATGACAATCTAAACCTACCCAAATTCGATCCTTTTTTCGAGGCTTGTGAATCACTGGGGATGGCAATCATGGTTCATCCATGGGAGATGATGGGCACTGAGCACATCGAGAAATACTGGCTGCCCTGGCTTGTGGGTATGCCCGCTGAGACCACCCGAGCGATGTGCTCGATGATCTTCGGTGGTGTATTTGAGCGGTACCCCAATTTGAGGGTCAACTTCTCTCATGCAGGTGGGTCCTTCTTTGCTACACTAGGTCGTATCGAACATGGCTTTAACTGTCGACCTGATCTTGTAGCAGTAGACAATAATATCAATCCGAGAGAATACCTTGGTAAGTTTTGGGTCGACTGCATTACCCATGATCCTGGCTACCTAAAGTACATATTAGACATGATAGGATCTCAGAAAGTAACGCTGGGTTCTGATTATCCCTTTCCACTAGGTGATCTTGAAATTGGAAAGTTCATCGATGAGATGAGCATCTCCTATGAAGATAAGTCTAATATCTTCTATCAATCGACACTTGATTGGCTCAATATGAAAATGGGGGATTTGGAAGTACTTTCTTCTTAATGCTCCGGGTCAATACTCTAGTCACTAGAGCTTGACTTCATCTTGCGATGAGAGCGAATGAAGTCAGCTAATTGATCAACATCCAATTTCTTAGCAATGATCTTCTTGTCCTTGTCCACGACGAATATGGTTGGGGTTGTTCGTACATTATAATCTCGTCGGAAATTGCTACGGTAGTAAGGATCAGCTGCGTTGATCCAGTCAAGACCAACTTCATTGATATACTTTTTCCACTTGTCTGTATCAGTGACAGTGCAAACTGCCATGACCTCTACTCCTTCTGCCTTCATGCCATGATATACATCCAACAATACGGGGGTCTTCTTCTTGCAATGGCCACAGTCAGGGTCATAGAAATATAGAATCGTATACTCAGCCTTTACGTCTCTAAGGTCTACTGGCCGCTCTAGTGAATCCAGAACTTTCAGAGGTGGAGCATCATTGCCAAGTAGGTTCGGCTTAATGAAAGTAACTTCATCTGCTAGCTTGGTCATTGACTCTTCATCGACCCAGTCTACTTTACCGTTGAGGTAGTAATTTTCCGCTAGGTAGATCATCACCGCATCCATACCCATGATGGTCGACTGCTGGTACTTTGTAAAAAGCGTCACCATCCAAAACCGGTAAGACTCTGTATCAGACTCTACTTGGCTAATGATCCAGTCCAACTCAGCATTAATAGTATCTGGATGCTGAAAGATCACCTCATCGAGGTATTCAGTGACTGCCTTGATAAGGATAGGTGTGCGCAGTAACCCAGGATTACCCAGGTCGATATTCTCAAAAAAATGATCCTTATAATAGTTGTATCGAGCTTTGGAGAGCTCCAGTTGATCATCCATCTCAAACTCCGGCACCTCAGGCCGCTCCATAAGGTAGATGATCTCAGATACGAAACTGCCTTTATTTGCGGTAGCCAGACCCTTCCTGAAATCAGACGCTTCTTTGTCTAGCCCTCTTATGGATTCGAAAATAGATGCAGAGTCCTCTCGGGTCAGAGCTTCTCCGAGCTCAGTCGTATAGGTTTGCTTTTTCTGTTGAATGCCAATCATCCCTAGCTGGAATTGCTTGAAAAGCTCATTCTCTTCCGATCCCTCCACCTCAAGTGCGCCATAGCCACCATCCTTGGTTGTCTTTAAAGTAAAAGATCGTTCGCCAGCGATAAACTCTAAGTAGTACTGAGCATTGTAAAGAAAGTAAATACCGGGAGTCAATGATTCCTCTCCCTGAAAGCGTATCGATCCGTCAGCCTGCACCTGCGTAGTATCCTTGAGATAGCGTTGCTCTCCAAAATGGTAGCCCATGTATACCTCACCGGCAGGAAGCCCTTCTACTTTAAAGGTTAGATCATATCCTTGCGCTTGACTGTTTTTGCTGGTCAAGACTAATCCTATTACACAAACCCACAAGAAAAAGCTTCTCATCACACCGCTCGTCAAATACTGAATGCCTGCCTTCATTTTTACTCTTAATTTCCTATTGTAACGCCAAAATTAAACAAAGTATGCGACCAACCTTGACAAAACTACTCAATCGGTATTCATTCATTATGGCAGCTGTGATGGCATTCATGCTATCAAGTTGTGGTGAATCATCCACAAATCCAGTGGCTCCCGTAAAGCCCGTCATGTCTTACGACAATGTCTCCAATAATCCAGAGATCAATTCGGAGGTCATGAATGCCCTAAAATGGCGAAACATAGGCCCTTTTAGAGGAGGTCGATCCGTTGCGGTAGCTGGACATTCCTCTGATAAATTCTTAGGCTATTTTGGCTCCACAGGTGGTGGTGTCTACAAAACCACTGATGGCGGCTATGCCTGGAAGAATGTATCTGACGGATTTTTCAATAGCGGTTCTGTAGGTGCTATTGAGGTAGCTGAAAGTGATCCTAACATCGTCTATGTCGGTATGGGTGAACATACACTTAGGGGCAATACTGCTCCTGGCGATGGCATGTACAAGTCAACCGATGCTGGAGTCACTTGGGAGCACATCGGCTTGAAAGACACCTATCACATCGGTCAGATTGCGGTTCACCCCAAGAATCCAAACACACTGTTTGTTGCTGCTATGGGGCATGCCTTTGGCCCTAACGAAGAGCGTGGTGTGTTCAAATCAACGGATGGTGGACAGAGCTGGCGCAAGGTACTTTATGTAAGTCCAGATGCCGGTGGGGTCAATATCCAGATGAATAAGCGCAATCCTAATATTCTATATGCATCGACATTTGAAATCAGAAGACAGCCTTGGGGCATCCGCAGTGGTGGTGAAGGAAGCGGTATCTACAAGTCTACAGATGGTGGTGAGTCATGGTCGAACATCACGCTTAATGAAGGCCTTCCTACCGGAAAATATAGAGGTAGAATTGGTTTGACACTGTCACAGGCCAACCCAAACCGTCTTTGGGTAATTATAGAAGCTGAAGACGACCAAACAGGTGTATATCGCACTGATAATGCGGGACGATCTTGGGAGCTACTTAGCCAAAAGGCTGACCTATCTCAAAGGCCATGGTACTACCACCACATTTTTGCTGATCCTGTTGATCCTAATACAGTATACGTCCTCAATATAGGTATGTGGAAATCAACGGATGGCGGTACAACCTACACCCGCGTAACCACGCCACATGGTGATAATCACTATCTCTGGATAGATCCAACAGATAACAACCACTGGGTACAAGCCAACGATGGTGGTGGTACCGTGACTTTCAATGGTGGTAAAAGTTGGTCAACTATCTACAATCAATCTACTGCTCAGATCTACAGAGTATGGGTGGACAACATGTATCCCTACCGAGTGTACAGCAATCAGCAGGACAACTCGTCTATCAGTATTCCATCAAAATCAGACTTTGGACAGATTTATCCACAAGAATATTACAACGTAGGTGGCGGTGAATCAGGCTATTTAGCCTTTGACAAGGAAGACCCAAATGTCTTCTTTGCTGGAGAGCACCACTGGATGATGAAGTTTGACATCCGAAATAATACCAGAAAGGAAATCTCCCTATCTCCGGAGGACAACTATGGATACGGGTCAGCAGACTTACCATTGCGTGTGCAGTGGACCTACCCTATCATCCTGAGCCAGTATGACAAGAAGACAATTTATGCCGGTTCTCAGTTTGTGCATAAGAGTACCGACGAAGGGCAAACTTGGGAGATCATTAGCCCGGATCTAACACGACATGATTCTACCACACTTGAGAAGACCCCAACCTTGGATGACCCTACAGTCGGAAGTGACTGGGGACCGATCAAGAGGGATAATACCGGTGTTGAGTGGTATGCTACGGTATTTGCCCTGAATGAATCTCCACTAAAACAGGGTCTACTATGGACTGGATCAGATGACGGATATATCCACATTACTCAAGATGGAGGAACCAACTGGGAGAATGTTACACCGGAGAATGAAGACTTTAATCTGCTTCGGGTATGCGTAGTAGAGCCCTCTGCCCATGATGCTGGAACTATGTATGTGGCAGGCACCAAGTATCGTCAAGATGACTTCAGTCCTTACTTGTACAAGACCACCGACTATGGTAAGACCTGGAAAAAAATTACCAATGGCATTCCTGGAAATCACTATACGCGTATGATCCGGGAAGATCCTAATCGTCCGGGACTGCTCTATGCAGGCACTGAGTTTGGACTCTATGTCTCGTTCAATGATGGAGAGAACTGGGAGTCAATGCAACTCAACTTGCCCCAAACACCCATTCATGACTTGCAGGTTAATCAAAATGATCTTGTGGCCGCTACACACGGTCGAGGCATTTGGATTCTTGACGACTTGACTGTGCTTCATCAAATCAGTGATGAAATGCAGAAAAAGTCTGTTCATCTTTTCACTCCTCGTGCCACTGTAAGATCGAATACTTCAGGACGCCCTGCGATCAGACCGGTGCAAAACCCACCCGTGGAGCTTGGAGAGAATCCTCCTAATGGTGTGATGATTCATTATTATTTTGATAAAGAGCCTAGCGGTGAAGTAGAGATTGCCTTTTATGACAAAGCTGGAGAAATGATCAACTCCTACTCTAGCAAGTCAAAAGAGGAGCTCGAAGGCGAAAACGACGAAATGAGAAGCGGTAGCAACAGTAGTAAAAAAGAGGTCTTAGTGCCTGCTGAAAAAGGAGGTAATCGCTTCGTATGGGCGGATATGAGATATCCCGGCCCTATCGAACTTGAAAACAACACCCATCACGGACGCGACATTGGCCCATTAGCACCTCCGGGCACTTACGAAGTTAGGTTGACAGTAAACGACAAGGTCTACAAGGCCAACTTCGATATTGTGAAAGACCCTCGGGTCGACCTGACACAAGCTGATTATGAAGAGCAGTTTAAGATGGTTGATAATGTAAATCAAGACATCAATAGACTTAGGACGGCTGTGATTGAGATAAGAGGAATCAGAGATCAGGTAGAAACTGCAAGTGCAGCTGTCGCTACGGGATCAGACAAAGCTGTAGCTGCAGCTGCGATCAAAGACCAACTCTTGAGAATAGAGGATGCCATTGCGCAATTCAGAGCTGGAGCCTATCAGGATCTCACTAACTATCCAGTCAAGATTCACTCAAAGCTGCTACAGCTTAATAATTTCATAGAGAGCGCGGATGGTAAGCCTACCAAAGCCAGCTATGAGCTCCATACAAGATTACAAGGTGAACTCGATGTACAGATCCAGAAACTAGAAGAACTTAAGCAGCGAATCAAAGATGAGTTTGCCGATGAATTCCCTGAGATCAATATAGAATCTGCTAATCAAGCTATTTAACTCTACTCTTAAGCCCCTATCGGAATTGTTTGCGATAGGGGCGCCTTGTATCTAATCGTTTCCCAACTATTAGATGTCTTAAGTCTTCACTGATCCACCCTATTCTTTATAGTTTTGCGCCAAGCAATTAACCCCACTAAAGAATCAGAAAAATGGAGAAAATAGCAGTTATCGGAGCAGGCACGATGGGCAATGGCATAGCCCATGTATTCGCACAAAATAGCCACTCTGTGAATCTTATTGATGTATCACAACCCGCCTTGGAAAGAGCACTTGCGACTATCGCTAAAAACCTAGATCGTCAGGTCAAAAAGGAGTTGATCACAGAAGAGGGTAAGTCCGCTACGCTAGCCAATATCTCCACTTCGAATTCTATAGAAGAAGGCGTTGCACATGCGGACTTGGTAGTAGAAGCAGCTACTGAGAATGTAGATCTTAAGTTGTCAATCTTCAAGACCATCGATGCGTCAGCACCTGCTACTGCCATCCTTGCCTCCAATACCTCGTCGATATCTATCACCAAAATAGCATCAGTAACCAACCGTCCTGAGCAGGTCATTGGGATGCACTTCATGAATCCTGTGCCTGTGATGAAATTGGTAGAGGTCATTCGCGGATACGCTACCTCTGATGAAGTCACTACAAAGGTGATGAAGATGTCTGAGCTACTAGGTAAGGTGCCTGTAGAAGTCAACGACTACCCTGGCTTTGTGGCCAATCGGATACTGATGCCAATGATCAATGAGGCCATCTACACACTTTACGAAGGTGTTGCGGGGGTCAATGAAATAGACACAGTGATGAAGCTAGGAATGGCTCATCCCATGGGTCCATTACAGCTAGCTGATTTTATCGGTCTGGACGTATGTTTATCCATCATGCGCGTCCTTCATGATGGCTTTGGTAACCCAAAATATGCCCCTTGTCCACTACTTGTAAACATGGTACAAGCCGGTGATATGGGAGTGAAATCAGGGCGAGGGTTTTATGACCACAGCCATGGCACCAAAGAGTTAATCGTAGCACAATCTTTCAAGTAATCTGCTAAATGGCTCAAAAGAAAACTCCAACAAGAAAGCCGGCAGCAAAGAAAAAAGCACCGGCCAGAAAAAAACCCGCTGCTAGTTCGTCGACTAACTATACAGCACTTGTTGCCTTGGTAGTCGTGTTGATAATCATTGCGGTAGCATCGCTCTACACCATACGAGAATCTGAGACGGTCGATACTCCTGCGCCTCAAGTTGCAAAGCGTAGTGCGCCAGCCAAGCAAGAGACACCCTCTGGAACTTCTTCTAGACCGGAAGTCGAAGAAGAAAGCTTGGAGGTAGAGTCGATTAATCGCAATACTTCCCTACCGGAAAATGATGATCCAGAGGCTTACTATTATACCTCGAGCTTTGACTTTTCATGGCCCGCGTATGATGCTGATGATCAGATCGTAGAGCATCTGGCTTATACTTTGAGCTATGACGAGAAGCGCGAGCAGCCCGAGTGGGTGGCTTATAAACTTACTGCGGATCAGCTGTCAGGTGATCGCGTAAGCAGAACAGATAATTTCAAAGAAGACCCTTTGATTAGCACTGGATCTGCAAGTCTTGCTGACTATAAGAGTACAGGCTATGACAGGGGTCATCTCGCTCCTGCTGCTGATTTTGCATGGTCATTAGAATCCATGAAAGAGTCCTTCTACATGAGCAACATGAGTCCGCAGACGCCAGGCTTTAATCGTGGAATCTGGAAAGTGCTGGAAGAGCAAGTTCGGGACTGGGCCATAGAGCACAAGGAACTCTATATTGTTGTAGGACCGATCTATCGTGGAAAAGTAGCCACGGTCGGAAAGAACAAAGTAGCGATACCCACAGCCTATTACAAAGCGATACTTGATATCTCCCCTCCAGGCATCAAGGCGATTGGCTTCATCATGCCCAATGCCAAATCAAAAGAGGAATTGGAGACTTTCGTTGTGAGTCTTGATGAGATTGAGAAGCAGGCCAACTTGGACTTATTCCCGATACTCCCGGATGACTTGGAAAAGCAGTTGGAGGCTAAGTCAGAGTTCAACAAATGGGATTGATTGTACGCTGGATGAGTTCTACAAAAAGCCCTAACGGCAGTACTTACTTATAGCCTCTTTCGCGTCCTCAACCTCTAGGTTACTGGCTAATCTGAAGTCATTGCAGGCTTTAGTCGTATTCTTGAAGTGTGCGTAAATAGCACCTCTATACAAGTAGAATTCACCATTGTCGTCATCCAAGGATATCGCAGCATTGTACGCACTTAAAGCATCTTGAAAGACACCTTGCTGATGAAGTGATCTTCCTTTCCAGAAATGAGCATCCGCCAGCTGTGGATTGATCTCTATGGCCTCATCTGCCTGATAAGCAGCCTGATCATATCGTTCGTTGCGGTAGTAGTGTGTGGATAGGCTCAGTAGTGCACTGGTATTCTTCTTGTCTAGCTCCATCACTTGTGACCAATCACTGAAGGCTTTGTCGTATTGCCCTAACTCTTCGTAAGCGCGCCCTCTATTATAAATTGATTTTACGCTAGTAGGGTTCAGCTTAATGTAATCGGTATAGGCCTTGACAGCCTTGTTGTATTCACCGTCTGCAAAGTACCTGTCGCCCTCTATCGCGTTTTCGTTGGTACACCCAACAACCAAGACAACTGCGAATAGCAGCCACACAATTCTATTCATTATGACCTTATAAAGTTTTGAAGGCGCAAATGTAGGGAAAGCCCAATAAACTAAGGGAGATCGGTAAGAAAAGCGTCAACAGCCTTCCAGTAGTCTCGGTGATCGGTAAACTTCTGCCAAAGCGCGCGTGATCCATGATTCCCAAGAGATTCGGGTACGAAGAAACTCTTCTGCTCACTAGGTATAGCCTCATATATCGGCCACCAATTACCTTTTTCGTTTCTGGCGGAGGTAATAAATACCGGGTCACCTATCTCAGCGGCAAAGCTCTGTATATAATCACTGGGTTTTCCAAATGCCTTAAAGTACTCTCCGGGAGAAAAAGCCAGCGCTGCATCAATCATATCGCCATGCTCTCCTGCATAACGAAGCACAAGCGAACTCGAATATGAACTTCCCCAAATGATGACTTTGCCCTTAGCATAGTTCTTCTTGACATGCGCCACAACTGCTTCAATATCCTGATATGCATCAAGGTACTTTGTTTCTTTCATGGCTCCCGTGGCATTCTTGTAGGTAAGGTTGTCAACACCATTCACGCCATTACCAGATCGCTGATCTACCGCAATGCAATTGTAGCCTCTTGCATTCAACTTCGGTGCGATCTCCTGATACTCGCCTCGACTCCATCCAGCCTGATGAAATAGAACAATAAAGTCGGCTGAGTCAGGGTGCATTTGGTACAGGTCTGCCCCTATTTCAATGCCATCGCCTGACTTGATTTTTGTAAGTGTCTGAGCAAGACTGGTGCTTACCAGCATGGCCAGTAAGGCCGTAACTAACAGAGTTGAATATTTCATAACATGCGTAGTTTATACCGCTACGCTATTCTCACGTAAAGCATTATTTAAAGATGTCTTTTTATCGGTACTTTCTTTGCGTTTCCCAATGATCAAGGCACAAGGCACTTGATAATCTCCCGCTGGGAATTTCTTGGTATAAGATCCAGGGATGACGACAGACCTTGCCGGTACGTATCCTTTGTACTCGACGGGCTTATCTCCCGTCACATCGATGATCTTAGAGCTGGCCGTAAGGGTAACATTAGCACCAAGCACGGCTTCTGATTCTATCCGAATACCTTCGACGATGATACATCTTGATCCGATAAAAGCATTGTCCTCAATAACTACTGGTGCAGCTTGGACGGGTTCCAGAACACCTCCAATTCCTACGCCTCCACTGAGATGAACACCCTCACCTATCTGAGCACAGCTACCGACGGTAGCCCATGTATCAACCATAGTACCACCACCGACCCAAGCACCAATATTCACATACGACGGCATGAGGATCGCACCTTTGCTAATGAAGCTACCATATCGAGCTACGGCATGTGGAACTACCCGAACACCCAGTTGCTCATAGCCAGTCTTAAGTTTGATCTTATCATGAAACTCAAACGGGCCAACCTCTATCGTCTGCATCTTCATAATTGGAAAATACAAGATCACTGCCTTCTTTACCCACTCATTCACCTGCCATTGATCACCTATCTTTTCAGCCACTCTCCGTGTACCACTGTCCAGGTCATCCACTATCGTTTTGATAGCTATTACAGTTTCTTTATCCTCAAGAAGACTCCTGTCCTCCCATGCATTTTCGATAAGTTCCTTTAACTCCATTTTCATATTTGCGGTGATGCTCGCCTCCCAACAAGCTCATTAAAAAAAGACTCGATTAGAACGAGTACCATTCAGATTTGAAAACAAACAAATAAGCCACTAATATCATAGCGATAGCACCAAAATCCCTTGATCAAACTGATATTAGGTCCAAGGATCATATTCCTAATATTTCAGAGAATTCATAAATAATTAACTCAAAATTAGTTGAAGTAGAGAGTAGTAACTCTCTGCTATAATGATATTTATAGCCCCCAACCAAATAATATTTGGTTGGGAATACGCGGGTAACTTAGCACTCCCTCTTTAGATGATTCAACAAATAATTTCTTAAGCCCTGAAATAACCATGTATTCAGATTTACATCGTAGAAAATATTTTTAGTTATCTCTAAATATATTTCTTTGATTACCTAAATTTGCATAATGTTAAGTTTTACGGAAGAGAACTATCTCAAGGCAATCTACCATTTGTCTAATGACGGTCAACAGGGTGTGACTACCAATATGATTGCAGATCACCTGTCCATGCGAGCTGCTTCTGTGACAGACATGATCAAAAAGCTGGCAACAAAAGAGGTCGTTGACTATGAGAAATACCGCGGGGTAAACATCACCCCTTCCGGAAAAAAGAAGGCCCTAAACATCATTCGAAAACATCGACTTTGGGAAGTATTCTTAGTGGACAAACTCAAGTTCCAGTGGGATGAAGTTCACGACATAGCCGAAGAGCTTGAGCATATCAACTCTGACCTTTTGATCAAACGACTTGATGAATACCTTGGCTATCCTCGCGTAGATCCGCATGGTGATCCCATCCCGGATGAACATGGTGAACTGACTGTGGCGAAGCAGGTACCACTAGCTGATAGCACACTTAATCAGGCAGCACAGGTAGTGGCTGTTGACAACTCAGATGCTCAGTTTCTGAAGCATC
>JAVKDO010000037.1:0-120610 GCA_040222235.1 Cyclobacteriaceae bacterium | reverse complement strand
ATTGTCCAGCGGTTGCCTTCCATCTGACCTACTCGGTAGCCACTTCTATAGATGGTATTGCGCAGGATATGTTGCAGACTCTCATCCATCATAAACTCTGCTCCAAAAGGTATATAAAGGGTCAGATCCAGCTGTTGTGCTCTAAAGATGGCGTCTTCTTTAAAAGCAATATTGGAGTCAAAGAAAAGCAGCGAATCATCCTGTACTACATTGTAAGTGACCATCTGTGCATTCTCGGCAGCCTCTTGTCGACTAGCACCTCGAGCTTCATAACGCCTCACCAGTTGATAGACCGAATCATTATGGCCTCTGAGTTTCAAAGTCGCACCCTCATAGTCATCATAACCTACTTCGGTCAACTTCAGTATTGCCACCTTATCTCTTAACTCATAAGTAGTCTCAGTGCGGTGCTCACCTTCTCTAGTCCAGTCCTTGATTAAACTTGGAAGTGTGAAGCTGATCCCAATGAGGGAGATAATCCAGATTCCAAAAATCGCCCAAGAGATATAGGAATTAACCACACTGCGCTTGGCGATAATTGATAATCCACCAAAGATGAAGACCAAGGCTGGGATAAGAGACCCAAGAAACACGAAGATCACCGTATACGCCGGAACCGTATTTCTGATAAGGTCGACAGGAAAATGATCGATGGTAATGAACCCAGTCCATCCTGCGAATATGCCAAGAGACACCAAGAGCAAAGAAATAAGACCGATAATCAATGACGACCCAATCAACAGTAAGATGATTCCCGCTAGGATCCTAACTGCCTCCAAGATGAAGGACAAGAAAGGTCCCAATACTCTTCCCGCAGCGGAGAATACCGCCGCAATCACTCTGAACGGGAAGAGCAATACTTTGACAAAGACGTTCTCCTCACCCTCTTTTACGTTGAGACTTTTTTTTACATTCTGTTCAATATTGGATAGTGTGACTGGCTCACCCTGCATCTGCATTTTCTCAGTGATGCTATGTGCCTCTGGTGTGATGATCCAAAGAATGATATAAAGGATAAAGCCTGTGCCTCCAAGGAAAATAGAGATCACGAAAAGCAAGCGGATCAGGGTGACATCAGTACCAAAATAAGATGCTATACCACCAGCTACACCACCCAAGACACGCTGATCTGGATTACGGAACATTTTTTTGATTTTCTGATCTTCATCGAGCGTATTGTTCAACGGCACAACTATCCATAGGACGATATAGGCGATGAAAACTATTCCTGCTAATCCTCCCAACAGGATGTTGACAAAGAACAAGATGAACAAGAGTCTGATCCAAAGCGGATCAATGCTGAAGTAATGGGCTATGCCCGAGGCTACACCACCAAGTACTTTACGCTTACCATCACGGTAAAGTCTCCTTGCTGCTGGACTTGCCGTAGCACTCTCGGTACTCTGCGCTTGCTCATCCACGGGCTCTTCCTTCGGTGGGTGAGCTTCCTCTGTGAAAGTACTCTCCTCTTCGATAGCCTCAAAGTCTGAGATAGTACCCATGGTAGCAATCAAACCATCAATATCCTCAGCGTTGATGATCTGCTTTCCATCATCCAACTTGGAGAGGAATATCTCCGCAATTCTATTTTCGATATCAGCGACGATCTCCTTATTATCCTCGAATGTTGAAAAATAGCGGGTGATGGACTCTAGATAGTTTTGAAGCCTTTCGTAACCATCCTCCTCTACATGGAAAATGATGCCGCTTATGTTGATGCTTATATTCTTTTTCATGATGATTATTTCCCGTTAGTGTTATTGATGATCTGGTTAGTGGAGCCGTAGAGCTCTGACCATGTTCCATTTAGCCTGTTCAAAAAATCCTGACCATCCTCAGTGAGGGTATAGTATTTACGTGGAGGTCCTGAATTAGATTCGACCCACTTGTAGTCTACCAAACCAGCCTTTCGCAATCTCGTCAACAACGGATATAATGTTCCCTCCACCACCATAATCTTAGCTGAGGTCAACTCCACCAACATATCGGAGGCGTAGACCTCCCCTCGGGAGATGATATGAAGGATGCAGAACTCGAGAATTCCCTTCCGCATCTGCACCTGTGTATTCTCAATCTTCATCGCTCATTTTTTAAGTTAGTTTTGACCTGTGTGTAATGTATACGGAAAAGTACCTTGCAAAGCCAAGTACTAAGTAAGAAATGTTACCGTCAACCTCATTTTATATAAATAGTACAACGAATTATTTTTATAATAATAAATATCACCACTTATCCTACCTTTGACGGCAACTAGACCAATGGCCACTTTGGCATTTTTTGATACTCTAAATCATTTTAATCCAGTGGCCCAGTTCCTATATTTGAGTTATTGGTAAAAGAAGATGATCCCGCGCGTTGTAATCCTGCTCTTATTAGTTCCACATTTGTTGTTGGCTCAGTCTTCAGCTCCGAAGTACAGCAATGAATTTCTGGCTATCGGCGTAGGTGCGCGAGCCCTCGGCATGGCTAATACTCAAGTTGCGATAGCTTCTGACGTGACGGCAGGATATTGGAATCCTGCTGGTCTCAGACAATCCCCTTCTACCTATGAAGCGGCCTTCATGCATGCCGAGTACTTCGCGGGTATTGCCAATTATGATTATCTAGCCTTTGCCACTCCTATCGATGACAAATCGCATCTGGGTATCTCCATTATTCGATTTGCAGTAGATAGTATCCCTGATACTAGATTCCTTTTTGACGCTAATGGGGCCATCAACTACGGCAATATTCGCTTCTTCTCAGCAGCTGACTATGCATTTATGCTCTCCTACGCCCGTGAACTTCCACTCCTTGGCGGCATAGATGTTGGGGGCAATGTCAAGATCATTCATCGCACAGCGGGAGATTTTGCATCCGCTTGGGGCTTTGGATTTGATCTCGGGGTAAACAAACGCCTCAACGACTGGAACTTTGGCTTGGTCGTCCGTGATGTCACCAGCACCTTCAATGCTTGGAGTCACAATTCTGAAATACTGAGTGATGTGTATAATCTCACAGGAAATGAGATCCCCAGAAACTCTGTCGAGATCACGCTACCGCGAATGGTGCTGGGCGTGGGCAGGAAGTTCGATTTACCTGGCCCCTTGGGCCTTCTTGCCTCATTTGACGCAGAAGTGACCTTTGATGGTAAACGGAATACACTGATTAAGTCCAGCTTCGCTTCTATCGATCCCCGACTGGGAATAGAGCTAGATTACTCAAACAAGATATTTCTTAGAGGTGGTGTGGATCAATTCCAGCAAATCAAAGACTTTGACCAGTCTACCTACAACAGTTTCAGACCTAACTTCGGGCTTGGTTTAAAACTTGGTGCAGTGACCATAGACTATGCGCTCACTGATATTGGCGACAATGCTGAATCGTTGTATTCACATGTATTTTCCATAAAGGCAGGATTTGAAAAGGGTAATGACAACTAAGGCTTTTAAGTATATCGTCTATTCAATTTTGACCTTGGCACCAGCGCTGCTCATAGCACAGGATGCCAACCAATGGATCGATTACAATCAGACCTATTTCAAAATCAAACTTGCCGAGGATGGTATCTACCGCCTCTCCAGACAAGAGCTCATAGAAGCAGGTGTGCCCGTCGCTTCCATCGACCCTCGACGCGTGCAGCTGTTTCACAATGGCAATGAACAAGCGATTCATATTCAGGGTCAGTCAGATGGTATTTTCGATCAGGTCGACTATATTGAATTTTACGGTAGGAGAAATACGGGAGAGACTGAGACAGCCCTCTACCGAACCCCAGACGCACAACCACACCCCTATCATAGCTTATTCTCAGATAGTAGCAGCTACTTTCTCACGTGGAATCTGACAAGCGCCTCTGGCAAGAGGCGTACGTCTTACATTGAAAACAACGTCACTAATATCCCGGCAGAGAGCCACCACAATTCGCTGGTAAGGCGGCTCTATACCAATCAATATCATGAAGGACGCAGCTATCCCCCTGCCAATCAAATAGCTATCTCGGACTATGACTATGGTGAGGGATGGACGGGATCTGCGTTTACACGAAATAATTCATTTGACGTCCAACTAAATGGATTGATCAGTGGACATACAAGTGGCGGTAATCCCAGGTTGGTTATGCAGCTACAAGGGCGCAACAATAACCAACATGTCGTTGACATATCCGTAGGCCCATCCAATTCGAGCTTAAGGAGCCTTGATCAGGTACAGTGGGTTCAGGATAACTCCATCGATTTTGAAAGTGACTTGCAGTGGTCAGACATCTCGGATGCTGGTCAACTTGTAGTTAGAGCCACTGCCAGAGGAATCAATGGAAGTGCCGACCGTGTATCTGTCTCCTACGCACAGGTGACTTATCCCAAAAGCTTCGAAATGGGTGGGGCTGTTTCCGAACAATTCAACCTCCGAACCAATTCTTCTGGTAAGTCCTTCATCAATATCTCCAATGTTCCAACGGGATTGATCCTATATGATATTAGCAATCCCAATGACCCTGTGAGTGTTGGATTTAACTCATCCGGGTCCAGCATAAGCACTATCATCAGGAATACAAGTAGCCAGGTGAAGCTGTTAGCTACTTCTGAAATCAAGCAGATCCAGTTTATCCAGCCCGCTGCATTCACAAGAATTGACGGTGGTTTTGACTACTACATCATCTCTCATCAAGATTTGCACCAAGCGTCTGCTGGCACCTCAGATCCTGTGACTGCCTATGCAGACTATCGCCGTTCTACAGAAGGGGGTGCATTCAATGTACTGCAAGTGGATATTGATGAAGTCTTTGACCAGTTTGGATATGGTCAACCTACCCCTGCCGCCATTAAGAATCTGGCAGCCTTTTTTCTAGCCAATGGAGATCCCAAGTTCTTATTTTTAATCGGGAAAGGGCTATCTGTGAACTTCAACTACTACAGACAAAACCAGGCCCAGACCGATCTTATCAACTTTATTCCAACTTATGGCTACCCAGGTGGGGATTTACCATTCGTATCTGGAATAGTATCTCCAGCCAACCATCCAGATTTACCGATAGGTAGACTCAACGCGCGCAATGCGCAGGAAGTAGAAAACTATCTTAATAAAGTAAAGGAAATGGAGTCCACTCCTTTCGATGATCTGTGGCGCAAGGATCTTATACATCTCAGTGGAGGGCAGAATATCTCTGAGCAAATTCAGTTCAAACAATATGTATCCGAGTTTGAAGACTTAGCCGTCAATGAGTTGCTCGGTGGGACAGTAGTTACACAATCAAAGGAAACCACAGAAGCAGTAGAGATTCTCAATATTGCAGGTGAAGTAAATGACGGCAAAAGCCTGATCACCTTCTTCGGTCACTCTGGTACTAGCGCAACAGATATTGATATTGGCTTTGTCTCTGATCCGGCTTTTGGATTTGAAAACAAGGGGCGCTACCCCGTGATTTTAGTGAATGGTTGCAATGCAGGTAATGTATATAGTGTGGAGCGCGGCTTTGGTGAGGACTGGGTCGCTACGGCTGACAAAGGTGCTATTGGCTTCATGGCCCATAGCAAACAGGCATTTTCATCAAACTTAAGAAGGTATACGCAGCTATTCTATGAGATCTCATTTACTGAAGATGCATTCTTTGGTTTATCCCTTGGGGAAACAGCTGTCGAAGTAAGCCGACGATACTTGGATTCTTTCGGCACGTCAGAAGCGAGCATTTCTCAAGTGGAGCAATTCATATTACTGGGTGATCCTGCCGTATCGATTTTTGGTGCAAGTGCTCCAGACTATGCCTTAGAGGAGTCAGGTATAGTATTGGAGACTTTTGATGGCAGTCAATTGACCTCCAGTGCAGACTCGTTTTTGATCAAGCTCCCTGTCGTGAATTTCGCAAAATATCAACCCGAGCCAATTGAGGTGGTGGTGAATCGTACGCTAAGTGTAGGAACCAGTGTACCGGGAGTAGCGCAGCGTGTAGCCGCCGTACGACGTGAAGGAGAGGTCTTTGTTACGCTTTTCAATGATCCTGATCAGGTAAATAATGGGTCTAATAGCTTTCAGATTATACTAGACCCAAATAATGAAATAGCTGAACTGAACGAAAACAATAACACAGTCAACATTGACATATTCATCAGCGGTGGTAGCACCACCAATCTGTTTCCGGTAGACTTTGGAATCGTTTCGGAATCAAATGTCAATCTACTAGTCCAGTCTTCTAACCCTCTTGAAAGCAGAAGATCATTCACAATAGAGATTGATACGACAGCCTCTTTTTCAAGTCCATACTATAACTCAGTAAGTCGAGAAGGTAATGCCTTTATCACCTTCAATACAGACCTCTCCTCACTTCAGGATTCGACAGTGGTGTATTGGAGGAGCAGTTTCACCACCACTAATTCTGGTGAATCCAATGATCCAGTCCTGAGTTCATTTACCTACCTACCGGAAACCAACCCCGGCTGGGCTGTTAGTCACAATGATCAATTCAAAGAGTTGACTGTTACTGGCCTTGAAAGAGATGAGGTCTCACGAAGTTGGTCCTTTGAGGAGATCGCCACTCAAATATCCGTGATCACTCATGGCAGTGAAGCAAATGGCGTGGATATCGATGACATCCGTGTTCTCGTGGATGGTCTCAACTTCATGGTCAGGTCATCACCAACCATTGATGGTTTCTGTAGGGATAATACCTTAAATATGATGGCATTTGACCTGCAATCGACGGCTCCATACAAAGTGCTAGAGTTTTCACAGCTTGACGTTTTCAATAACCTCGTTTGCGGACGAATACCCCAGGTCATTTTCAATTTTACGGACAATAACATTTACGATCCTGAGCAAGCGAATGGTGGATCGAGGTATCTCAATCGCTTTGTTGATAATATGAAGACTGATGAATATGTATTGCTCTACTCTATAGGCTCAGTCAACTATCAACGCTGGGATGATCAGGTGCTAGCGGCTGTCAATGAACTTGGAATCAGTAGCGAACTCTTCCAGAACCTGGAGCCAGGCAGTCCCTTCATCGCACTGGGTCGTAAAGGTGCTGCTGAAGGAACAGCTATAGTTGTTGTATCCAATGGATCAAGTACACCTACTAGCCAGCAAGTGATTGACATGCAGGAACTCATTACCGGTAAGTTTACCTCCGGCACTATCCGCACGCCTCTTATCGGACCTGCCATGGACTGGGGTACACTCTACAGTCATATTACTCAGTTAGGAGACAATACATTGTTAAGTATATATGGCATCAATGATATTGGCCAAGAAATAAGACTAGTAACCAACACGCCAGAGTCACAGCGTGACTTAGCTTTCATCGATCCTTCTATCTATCCATACATCCGATTGGAGCTGTCCTCTACAGATAATGAGACCTTCCAGGCGGCACAGCTCAACTCGTGGATCTTGACTTATCAGACACCTCCTGAGGGTATTTTATTGAGTCCTACTGTACTTTCTGCAGATTTGGAAGAGGGTGAGACGCTGAACACTTCATTTGGCTACTTTAATATTTCAAATACTCCCTATTCCGATTCACTCTTAGTAGACATTGTACTTCAAGATATAGCAGACCAGTCGTCCATTTCAGAAAGTCGAATCGTGGCATCCCCAGCACCTGGTGACTCGGTGAGCATCCCCTACTCATTCAATACATTTGGGTACCAAGGGACGAGTAACCTCAATGTAAAGGCACTACCTAGAACTGGACTTGAGCTCTTTACAGGTAACAATCAATATATCATACCTGAATACCTGACGGTCGCAACCGATAAGCGGAATCCAGTATTGGACGTTGCTTTCGATGGCGTGTACATTATGGATGGTGATATCGTGTCGCCTAGCCCAAGAATCAATATTCTGGTGAGGGACGATAACCCGCTCTCTCTCAAAGTGGACACCAGTGGGGTCAATATCTTCCTGAAAGAACCCTGTGAAGGCTGTGGGTTTGAAAGGGTAAGTCTTGCTAGCCCTGAAGTGAACTGGGAACCCGCCTCGGAGGAAAAGGATTTTAGCGTAGAGTTTCAGCCTAATAGTCTGCAAGACGGCCTGTATGGGTTGAGAGTCCAAGCGACAGACGCAAGCGATAATCTCTCAGGGGTACAGCCTTATGAGATCAATTTTGAGGTAGTGAATGAGACGACCATTACCCACTTTTACCCCTACCCTAATCCATTCTCTACTAGTACACGTTTTGTCTTCACATTGACCGGAAGTGTGATTCCTGATGAGCTAAAAATACAGATCATGACTGTGACTGGTCGTGTGGTTAGAGAAATTTTGCAAGACGAAATTGGTACGATCAACATCGGCAACAATATTTCTGATTTCGCTTGGGACGGCACAGATGAGTTTGGCGATCAGTTGGCGAACGGTGTATATCTCTATCGCGTGATCGTCCGTCAAAATGGCCAAGCCATTGATCGAAGAACTACCGCTGCGGATAATGCTTTCACCAGAGAGTTTGGTAAGCTGTATATTTTGCGATAGCTCATGCAACCATTGGTGCTCGTGCTGCATCTACCCATCAAACTCAAACAACAGCACATGAAAAATCTTATACTAACGCTACTTTGTACAAGTCTCGGCTGGGCAGCTACCGCGCAAGAAGAGGTAAGAAAGATTGTACTGGTAGAAGATACTGATCAAAATTCCTCGATGTATAACTACTACACGGGAAATGTACTTCTGGAGATCCCTAGCCATGGCGTTAATGAATTCAAGATCAATACCGGAGCAGGCGAGGTGGAGATTACACCGTCGACCCTACCGGTAATCACCATCGAGGCAGAAGTAGTTATCATGGCAGGGAATGCAAAAAAGGCAAACAATTATCTGTCAAGAGACTTGAAGTTGTCCTTGGAGAAAAAGGGTGATCAAGCGATACTCATTAGCTCGTTTGATTACATCAGGGAAAAGAAGCACGCTGAAACGATGAACCCTTTTGACTTTCTCAAAAGTCCAGATCGCCAGATTAATTTAAAAATTAAGGTGCCTAAGGGCATCTTCTTAAAGATAGATGACAACTCAGGTGACCTTATTCTGGCCAACCTGATCAACAATGTGGATATTCGTGATGGGTCGGGCTTGGTCTATCTCAATAACATTGACGGAGATATAGACATAGATGACAACTCTGGGGATATCGTCTTAAAGAATATCAACAAACAAAATCCACAACAACACAAGATTAAAATCTATGACAACTCCGGCGGGATCCGACTCGAAAATATTCGTGGCGCAATGTCATTAACAGATGCTTCTGGAGACATTCGTATAACCGACCTAATGGGAAGTCTATCAATCAATGATGCTTCAGGTGAAATAAGGCTTTTCAACATAGAAGGTGACCTTAAAATAGATGACGCCTCTGGAGATATTATCTCTCGTACAGTTGCTGGCAATATAGAGGTGTATGATAATTCTGGCGATATCTACATCAGAGACGTACTCCTGGACGTCAATATCAAAACGGCCGGTGCGGGTAGCCTTACACTTGAGGAAGTACGTGGAAAGATCTCAGGCGACCTGAGAAAGCTCAATAACTAAGCCTTGTAAGTATTATGTCGTTTTTGTCAGTATTTCATCGATTGTACTTTCAAGCTGACTATAAAAACAATTAAAGGACTCTAGTTCAAAAAGAGGTGCAAAATCTTTAGTATATTCAGCTACCAAGTGAACAGCCTGATGTACATTAAATTTAGTTTTCGCACGCCCTTTACGTCCACTCGCTTCAAGTAGTAGACCGTGTAGTATTTTTTTAGGATCGTTAATTGACTCGAGTCTTGAAGTGGATGGTAATTTTAATTCACCGTAATTATTGTTACCGGCTGCCCGCTTAATTGCTTCCACGCTTATCAACAGCCATGCTTCCATCATTTGGACGGGTATAACCATCACATATGGACCTCCGTATTTTGACTTTGTCATATGCCCTTCTATTTCACTCACTCGTACACTCAGCCCGTTTCTAACTTCAGCATCTCTGTGTACAAATAACAATTGTGATGGAAAGTTTTCTGCAGCAAATTCCACCCTCCGATGCAAGTCTTTCAGCTTTGGGGGATTTCTGAATTTTGAAAAATCTGCAGGTTTCCCATTTACGGCAATATTTTTGTCAATATTTCGAATAGACCAATTGATTACTTTTATGAGAGCATAATCAGACCTACCGTCTGCAAGCAAAGTATAGGATATGCTATTCACCAAAAAGACTAGTTTGGCGTGAAACGGATTGCACGTCGTTTCGATCTATCACTCGCTTTTGGTTTTCCGAACTATATTTATCGTATAGCCGTGAGAGACCCTCACCTTCGCCCAAATAACTCAAAACCATTCCGATTCCAGATACAGGAATGGTAGCATCAGACTCGTCCCTCCATGTACCGGGTAAATGCTTAAACGACGTTTGTCGGACTACTTCTTCGTTGAGGTGATCGAATAGCTCCTCAGACTCTGCAATCAACAGGCTGTCCTCAGGCACATGTTGAACTACCAATGGCGAATGTGTATTAATTATTACTTGCCTAACAGGATTTTCTTCATCAAACGGGTGAAAGGAGTCAAAAGCTATATCTCGCAAAAGCGTGATGATATCATCTATTTTTCTTGGATGAATTCCGTTTTCCGGCTCTTCCAAACACAAAATACGCCCAGAGCGTGGATCTGCCTCAATCAGAGTAAGCGCAAGAAACCTCAACGTCCCATCAGATAAACTCCGTGCAGGAATCTCAGAGCCATCTTTTGTCTTTAGAATGAGGGTCAACAATTGCCTTTTTTCGTCCTTATCCACCCATAACTCACTTATATCATCGATAAGCTCGGCGAGTCGATTCGTAACTTCCTGGTAAATATCTCTATGTACCTGTTCATTTTTTAGTTTGTACAGCGTCGCAGGCATATGTGATCCGTCTGCTGAGATCTTAGCAGATCTAAAAAAATCCAGATCATCGGACATCCTGAGTGCTGTTGGCTCTAGTTGTAGCTGCGTCCAGGATCGAAACTCTTCTTTGACTAAATAAGCTGTTGGGAATTCGGCTGAAACTGTAGAAAGGACTGTTCTACCCATTTTATCAGGATTTCTATCAAACGGCTTGCCTTTTTGTTGATCTTGATGGAGTCTGATAACTATTGGATCCTTCTTTGAAGGAGTTGAAATAAATGGTGCGCTTGCTGACCTCCTTCCACTAATTACGCTATTCCTCCAGCTAGGAGCATTTTTATATTTAATGCCCTTTTTCGCATTTTGTTGATTGATGGGCATCAATTCTTCTTTCACTATACTGATAAAATCAATCCCATCAACTCCAGAGTTTAGCTTTAACTCGAGTACGTATTTCACTGATGTAATTGAAGCTTCGGCCCTTTCACCAAGATCATCTTCGCCACTAGGTGGAATTATTAGATCAACCTCAAAAAAAATTTTCCTGCTGCAACTGTTGTTCGTTTTAAAGAAAATGTCTCGGAGTTCGGATGCTTTCTGTCCCTCACTCCTTACGGATCTTGCAGCGTCAACTAGTTTTTCAGAGGCCAGAACTCCCAAAAATTTAAAGGCATCAAAAAGGTTCGATTTCCCTACTGCATTCACTCCTGCAATGCATGTAAAAGGCCCTAACTCCAGATCTACATCATATAAATTCTTAAATCCTTTTATTCTGATCCGTGTAATCATCTCTTTAAAGATAGCCTAACGATTATTGTGAAGCAATTCGGCTATTGCAACAATCAGAGCAGAATCAACTGCTAACTAAACCGCTCGATATCGGCACCTAGCGCTATAAGACGGGTGTCAATATTCTGATAGCCACGATCAATTTGCTCTACATTGTGAATAGTGCTTGTACCTTCAGCAGAAAGCGCTGCAATCAAAAGCGATATTCCCGCTCTGATGTCAGGAGTAGTCATTTGAATGCCTTTCAATGGGTACTTATGATCCAAACCGATGACCGTAGCTCTGTGAGGATCACAAAGAATGATCTGCGCTCCCATATCAATCAACTTGTCCACGAAGAACAAGCGACTCTCGAACATCTTCTGATGAATCAATACCGTACCTTTAGCTTGAATCGATGCTGTAAGTACCACTGATAGTAGATCAGGAGTAAAGCCCGGCCATATCGAATCGGAGATGGTCATGATCGATCCATCGATAAATGATTCTATTTCGTAATGTTTCTGATAAGGAATAAAGATATCATCCCCGCGAAACTCCATCTTAATACCGAGTCTTCTAAAAGTGTCTGGGATCAGTCCAAGTTGGTCGATTCGGGCATCCTTGATGGTGATCTCAGACTCTGTCATTGCAGCCATACCGATGAAGCTACCAATCTCGATCATATCCGGAAGCATAGTGTGCTCCGTACCTCCGAGGTACTCTACCCCTTCGATAGTCAGAAGGTTTGAGCCTATACCGCCAATTTTTGCGCCCATGCTATTGAGCATTCTGCACAACTGCTGCAGGTAAGGCTCACAAGCGGCATTGTAAATGGTCGTGGTTCCTTCCGCCATTACAGCTGCCATCACGATATTCGCAGTACCTGTCACCGACGCTTCATCTAGCAACATGTAGGTGCCAGTCATTTTCTTAGCACTGATGCTATAGAAACCAGACTTACCATCGTAGCTAAACTTCGCACCGAGCTTCTCGAAACCAACAAAGTGGGTATCCAGTCTGCGGCGACCAATTTTATCTCCTCCAGGCCGTGGCATTTTACCCTTACCAAAGCGCGCTAGCAATGGCCCGAGCATCATAATAGATCCTCTGAGTGAGCCTGCCTTTTCGCGAAAGACATCACTATCCATGAAGCCCAAGTTGATATCCTTGGCCGTAAATCGATAAGACTCTTCTCCCGTCTTCTCGATACGTACACCAAAATCTGCCAATAGCTCAATCAGCTTATTGACATCACGGATGTTGGGCACTTTGTGAAGATGTACTGTCTCGGGTGTGAGTAGTACTGCGGAAATTATTTGTAAGGCCTCATTTTTGGCACCTTGAGGGATGATCTCACCCTTCAGCTGGGCGCCTCCCCTTACACGAAAAGAACTCATTTATTGAGGGCGTCTTCTTTTGAAATTCTTCTTACCACCTTTGTTATTTCTTCTATTGCGATCGTTACTATAGCTCTCACGACTTGCGTTGGGACGATCATTGATGATCCTACCACCTTCGAAGAGATTGCCTTCTCTTACTTCCTCTACATCCAGGTCCAACTCGTTATTGGACAGCTCTCTGATATTCTTAATGATGATAGAGTCATCGATGTTTTCACGATTACCGGCAGCATAGAAAGCCTTCATCAATTTGCCTATGTAGATGGTTGACCATTTCTTCTCCTCAGGGTCAGTCTTCTCTTTTGCTATTTGCACGAGTAGCTCTATGTTCTTTCCATAGTGCTTGAAGCGAACGTCCATCTTTGGATAAGCAACTCTTTTTGGTGGCTTATCAAGGTTAGCCTCTGGCTTAGGAAACGGACTGTCGATATCCAGGTCATAATCCGCCATAATGAACAAGTCATCCCATAGTTTCTGGGCATATTCTGGCGACTCCTTCATGGCTGGATTGACGAACTTCATCAATTCGATCATCGTCTCGGCATGCACATTGCGCTTGTCCTTATCCTCTACGGTTTTCATGTACTGGACCAGTCTATGGACGTTCCTTCCGTATTCTCTTAACTTCAAATTCTCTCGTTGGGTATTATATTCCATCTGTATGCAGGGTTTAGAGGCATGGCGCCACTGCTTATTCTATGAATCAAAGGTAAGGCTAATTTTCTAATCACAGACATGATCCGCTACCGCAATTCTCACCTAAAGTCCATACTACCGACAATAAGCGAATTATTGTAGATTTACTTAAGCAACATCGACATGAGCAACTCTACCTCTACTCTAGCCTCTCTCGACCTTTCTACCGAGGAGTATTTCCTTCCCTACCGGGAAAAAGTGATTGGTCACAACGAGACTATTACCACTCCTTATGGCCGAATGCCACTAGTCTATGCTGATTGGACTGCCAGTGGTAGGCTCTATCATCCTATTGAATCTATTCTGCTTGAGAAGGTGGGCCCCTTTGTGGCCAACACTCATACGGAAACTACCACCACCGGCACCCTCATGACCAACGCTTATCATGATGCGCAGCGCGTGATCAAGCGACATGTTAATGCGGGTCCTGGAGATTTGCTCATCGCCGAAGGATCAGGCATGACAGGGGTAGTCAACAAGTTTCAGCGCATGCTGGGTCTAAGAGTACCTGAGCGATTTTCCGATAGGATAGTGATAGAAGAAGACGAACGACCGGTCGTCTTTCTCTCGCACATGGAGCACCATTCCAACCATACTTCATGGTTAGAGACCATCGCTGATGTAGAGAGTATTATGCCAGATGCAGAAGGACTGCTGGATTACGACTACATCCTCGAGCTGCTCGCAAAGTACCGTACCCGAAAAAGGAAGATAGCATCAATTACGGCCTGCTCCAATGTCACCGGAATAGAAACGAACTATCACCGCGTAGCGAAAATCATGCATCAGCATGGTGGTCTATGCTTTGTGGATTTTGCCTGCTCAGCACCTTACGTCTCCATTGATATGCATCCTGAGGACGATGAGGCTCGATTGGATGCCATTTACTTTTCCCCTCACAAGTTCCTGGGAGGTCCAGGAGCGCCTGGTATACTAGTCTTTGACAAGCAGCTTTATACGAACAAAATACCTGACGAACCCGGCGGTGGCACGGTCGTCTGGACTAATCCTTGGGGAGGACATAAGTACCTCGATGATATAGAGGCAAGAGAAGACGGTGGTACGCCACCTTTCTTACAAACAATCAAGGCTGCATTGGCCGTCAAGCTGAAAGAGGACATGGGCGTGGATCGCATGATGGAACGTGAGCATGAGCTGCTATCACAGCTACTCCCTGCCATGAAGTCGATCGAGGGCCTACAGCTATTGGCAGCACACTGTGAGGAAAGACTAGGAGTAATTTCGTTTTACATCGAGCACCTCCACTTCAATCTGGTGGTACGGTTGCTCAATGACAAGTTTGGCATTCAAACGCGTGGTGGCTGCTCTTGTGCCGGCACCTATGGTCACTACCTGCTCAACATCAGCCAAGAAACCTCTAAGTCAATAACAGATCAGATTGATGAAGGAGGCCTATCGGAAAAACCAGGCTGGGTTCGCTTGTCTATCCATCCTATCATGACCAATGAAGAAATGGATTACATCATCACTGCCTTAAAAGAAGTCACAAAAAATGGGCAAACCTGGTCGGAGGATTATGTCTATGATTTCAAACGAAATGAGTTTTTTCATCGTAGCGAATCAGGTGATCGAATAAATCATATCGACGAATGGTATGATGGTCTATCGTAATCTCGTTTAGTCATGCTCTACTATCTCTTGTATGCTAGCTATGCCAACAGCGTCTTCACTGAAGAGCAGCTCCGAGAGTTGCTGACAACATCTATTGCCAACAATAAGAAGTTTGACATTACGGGCATGCTACTGCATATAGACGGTAAATTTATTCAGCTACTCGAAGGGCCTGAGAACAATGTACTCGAGTTGTATAAAAACATAAAAGCCGATGGCAGACATAATAAGGTAGCTGTCATCTTGGAAGGTCCCGCTCAGGAACGTCTATTCCCAGATTGGAAAATGGCACTGAAAGTACTTGACAAAGCCGAGTTCGAACAACTCTCTGGCTACACAGATATCGAAGCGTTTTTTACACAAGATGCAATAGACAACCAGAGTCACCCCGCCAAAATCTTTCTGAGGCTCTTCTACCAAAAGAACTATCGCGATTTTGCTGATTTGAGCAACTAGTCTTCCGAATCTCCCCAAAAATCGTAATTGTAGTAGATGGTATATTCTGGCTCGTTGTTCATATTGTAGATGTCTGTCTTAGTTTTTAGTCCAGCTTCGTTGTAGTGGTAGACGCGACGATTGAATAGTGTCTCTTTAATATAGTATTCAGAGGACTTGATCAAGGTACCATCATAAGTGAATCTTGTTTCGCGCAGTTTGGTCTTTACAGCTGTCAGACCATCTCCTTCATATTCATAAGTCCTATCCATAATCATACTATGAGTATCTGTCATGACCTTGGCAGGAGAACGGTACATCTTAACACCTTCGAAAAGCCGGGCTGACATGACCATAGTTTCAGTGAATCGCTTGATCTTATTGTCTGCATACTCAAAATCTTTGATATATGCCTGAAGAACTGTTCCATCCTCTGCCCTCATACCTTCAAATATTTGAGTGGGGTAGTTATCAGCCATTGTAGTCACTTCGCGTTTATAGCGATCCGTCTCAAACCTAAACCCCAAACGCGGATCTATTTTATGAGCAGAATTCATATATATCATTGACCAGTCATTTCCATACAGTAAGTGATTCTCAGCACTCTTCATATCAAGCCCATCCATGAAGTGAGGAAGATTTTTTGAAATCGGTGTAGCTAAAAAGCTGTGCTCGACTGGTTTTTTATGATCATAAGGATAGCTCATATACTCGGTAAGGTCCTCTACGTCCCCCTCGGTATCGAAATTGGCTACCGCAATGACCTGTCCATCCTTCTGCTGAGTATCGGATTGATGACTGATGTAGGTAGTGGTAATCTTTTTAATGTTGTCTGGACTTTGACCGCTGTAGTCTTTCAAAAACAGATCATCAGCGCTCTGGCATCCGAAAAAGTAGAACCCAATAAGAAACGTGGATCCGATTGCCGGTAGCGAATACCACCGCCCCTTTGTCTTCTCCTTCCCAAGATGAGATAGTCTCCGATGGATGCTTTTTTGAGCAAAAGGCTGAAGCAATGAATTGTGCTGATGCTGAACGGTCAAGTCCACCAACGCCGTGGAATAGACTTGCGCACCAAACCTCGAAGAAGATCGTTCATCAGCTTCAAACTCAGTCACTAGACTTATTTCCTTTTTAGTCATCCAACTCACCGGATTGAACCAGAAGAAACAGCAATACAATTCTGCTAAGAGAATATCCAGACTATGGTAAAGTCGCGCGTGGGTCTGCTCATGGTAAAGGATAATTTTGCGATGAGCTGCATCGCATATATGCTCGTTGAGGAAGAGAAGATTAAAGAAAGAAGCACCGGTGAGATTTGTCGCCTGTGTTTGATAGTACATCTGATCGTCATGCACCGAACTCTTACTGCATGTTTTTAATTTAAAGACAGACCAAACACCGTAAATCAGTCGAACTGTTAGTGCTATGACCACACAGCCATAGAGGGCCGCTAACCACAAGAGCCAATTGACTGGGGACGTCTCATCTTTGTCAGCTTCAGAAACTTTGTTGCCAGGCATAACTTGCTCATCCAGGTTTTCCGTTAGTATCGAATTACTTCCGACCACCTGGTCAATAGAGATGAAGTTAGCTGGAATGGGTTGAGGAAAGTCTGAACCAGCTTGGCTAGCAACCATAAGGTCGACTTCCAGAACTGGGATAATCGTCGCACAAACCAACGAGCATAGCAATAAGTACCTCCTAGCCCCAGTACTCAAGTCGGACTTAAGCAGCGTGTAGACTAAGAAGAATAGGCCGAGTAGGACTGAAGATTCTATTAAATAGTTCATAACGTCTTTGTTAGGGTTTTTTAATAAGCTTTTGAAGCTCCTCAACTTCTTCTGCGGTCAACTCCTTTTCGCTGACTACTTGAGAGACAAGAGAAGTCAGTGATCCATCAAAATATTCCTTGATCACGGTTTGCATAAGCCCCTTGCGATAGTCACCCTTGGAAATGACAGGGAAGTATCGATGTGTTCGACCAAATGTCTCGTGATTCACTAGTCCCTTCTCTTCCAGAATTCTCACCAATGATGAAATAGTATTGTAGGGAGGCTTAGGATCCGCCAGGCAGTTTATGATTTCTTTGACAAACGCCTTTTTTAGCTTCCATAAAGCCTGCATCACGGGTTCTTCCGCTTTAGTCAACTTTTCCATAGTTTAAACTTATAACTGATTTTTCAGTTATACAACTGCTAAATCAGTTTAATTGAATAATTACTTCTTTTGATTTAGATCATTGGCCAATATTATTCGCCTAAAGTGACAAGCATCTTTCTATGGTAGACTATTTTTGTCTCTATGCTAGAAAGTTCCGAAGCAGGATATCTCGACAGTCTCAATCCCCCACAATTAGAAGGTGTAGTCAATGTAGAAGGGCCCAGTATGATCATTGCAGGTGCAGGGTCAGGAAAGACCAGGGTACTCACTTTTCGCATAGCTCACCTGATCAGAGAGCATAAGGTAGATCCATTCTCCATCTTATCGCTCACCTTTACCAACAAGGCCGCAGCTGAGATGCGCGAGCGAATCGAGGCTGTGGTCGGCAATGATGCCCGAAATCTGTGGATGGGTACCTTTCACTCAGTTTTTGCCAGGATTCTGAGAGCAGAAGCCTCAAAATTGGGGTACCCGAGCAACTTCACAATCTACGATACAGACGACTCCAAGTCGCTCATCCGCGCTATAGTGAAAGAGATGGGTCTGGATGACAAAGTCTACAAGCAAAATGTGGTTTACAATCGCATCTCTTCCGCAAAAAACCGACTCGTCTCCTATCGGGAATATCTTAACAATCCCATCTATCAGTCGGACGATGCAGCCAATATGAAGCCTGAGATGGGCAAAATCTACAAGACCTATGTGGAGCGTTGCTTCAAGGCCGACGCGATGGACTTTGACGATCTCCTATTCAACACCAATGTGCTATTCAAAGAGCACCTTGATGTGCTCAACAAATACCAGCAACGGTTTCGATACGTATTGGTGGATGAGTTTCAGGATACGAATGTCTCTCAGTACCTTATCACAAAAAAGCTGGCGGCTGTTCATCAGAACATTGCCGTAGTAGGTGATGACGCACAGAGTATCTATGCCTTCCGTGGTGCAGACATTCAGAATATTCTCAATTTTGAGAAAGACTTCCCCGATCTAAAAGTGATCAAGCTGGAGCAGAACTATCGTTCCACACAAACTATTGTCAAGGCCGCTAATTCAGTAATCGATAAGAACAAGGGGCAGCTCCAAAAGAACGTCTGGACGGATAACGACAGTGGCGAGCTTATCGAACTGGTCAAAGCCAATAACGACAATGAAGAAGGCTCTTTGGTCGCCTCCGCGATCTTCGAAGAAAAGAACCATCAGCATCTTGGCAATAAGGACTTTGCGATACTCTATCGTACCAACAGTCAGTCTCGCGCGATGGAGGAGGCGCTGCGCCGGAAGAATATCAAATACCGGATCGTAGGTGGTGTATCCTTTTACCAGCGCAAGGAGATCAAAGACCTGCTGGGCTATCTCCGCTTCACGGTAAATCAAAATGACGAGCAAGCACTACGCCGCATCATCAACTTACCCAAAAGAGGTATAGGTGCCTCTACAGTGGAGAAGATCATCGTCGCAGCTAACGAAAATGGCGTCAGCATCTGGGAAGTGCTCCAAAATGTAAAAGTCTTCTTAGACGGTCGTTCGGCCAATGCTGTCGATGGGTTTGTTACCCTGATCAAAAGCTTCAAATTGGCGATAGAAAAGAAGGATGGGTATGAGGCTGCCTCACAAATCGCCAAGAATTCAGGCCTCCTCAAAGAGCTGTACGAGGACAAGACCATCGAAGGTCTGAGCCGCTATGAGAACGTACAAGAACTCCTCAATGCAATCAAAGAATTCGTAGACAATCCCGAAACGGAGAACAAGCAGGTTGGTGCCTTTTTGCAAGATATTGCCTTACTGACTGATCAGGATACGAATAAAGACGGTGGAGATGATGTGGTCACCATGATGACCATCCACATGGCCAAGGGTCTAGAGTTTCCCTATGTATTCATTGTGGGAATGGAAGAAGACCTCTTTCCGTCTCAGATGATGCTGAGTAGCCGGGCTGATCTCGAAGAAGAACGCCGCTTGTTTTATGTAGCGATCACTCGATCTAAGAAAAAACTATGGCTGTCCTACGCACTCAACCGCTATCGCTTTGGTCGGTTAAAGACGTGTGAGCCAAGTCGCTTCCTCGAGGATATCGATCCCTCTTTCATTCGTGTAAACAAGAAGTACAGCAGTACTACGCAGGCTTCTCCATCGGAGAGCTACTTCGCCAAGAATTTTGTCGATAATGTACGCTCAAGCAGCAGTAATAAGAAGTACACCAATAAGATCGTCCATACACCTTCAGCAGATTTTGAGCCTTCGGATACGAGTAATCTGACGACAGGACAAAAAGTAGAACATCCCAAATTCGGCTTTGGTGAGGTGGTGGAGATGGACTTGAATGGCTCTAACAGAAAAGCGAAGGTCAACTTTGAAAAGGCTGGCGAAAAAACGCTATTATTGACTTTTGCTAAATTGAGAATTCTAGAATAACCAACTGAATTGACATGCAAGTATTAGGCATTGATATTGGCGGCACTGGTATGAAGGGTGCTGTCGTAGATACAATCCGAGGTGAGCTCGTGACTGACAGGCACAGAATACCTACACCTAGCCCGGCCACACCCAAGGAGATGATCAACACCGTAAAAGAAATCGTCGAGCACTTTGAATGGGAAGGGCCCATTGGTTGCGGATTTCCAGCTGCTATAAAACATGATATAGTGATGACCGCCAGCAATATTGACGATAGCTGGATAGGTGTAAAGGCCGCCAAGAAAATCAAGAAAAAGACTGGGTGTCGAACACACTTGGTCAACGATGTAGATGCTGCTGGCCTAGCGGAAATGAGCTTTGGGGCCGGAAAAGGTAATAATGGCACAGTTCTGATGATCGCTGCGGGTACCGGCATTGGTACGGCCCTATTCACTGAGGGGGAGCTAGTGCCCAACACTGAGCTCGGGCACATCCCACTTCATGGAGCCTCCGCAGAAAAGTACGCAGCTAATTCCGTTAGGAAAAAGCTCGGCCTCTCTATCGAGGAATGGGCTGGCCGCTTCAATGAATATCTCGCCTTAGTTGAGTTTTTACTTTGGCCAGACCTGATCATTCTTGGCGGTGGTATTAGCAAGCAATCAGACAAATTTTTGAGCCTGCTGGACACGAAATGCGAAATCGTACCTGCTCAGATGTTGAACAACGCAGGTATTATTGGTGCAGCTGTAGGAGCACAAAAGCTGGGGCTGCACTAGTATGAATCACAACGACATTCGGGATACTGAAAAAATAAGACCTGCCGTACCCGCAGATGCTGTAACGATATCTCGATTCCAAGAGCAAATGGCCAAGGAAACCGAAGGCATGACACTTGATGCTGAGGTCGTTGGCAAAGGTGTAAATTCTATTTTTGAAGATTCCTCACGAGGTATTTACTATGTACTCGAAGTTGAAGGTCGCATAATTGCTTCACTCCTGATCACCTACGAATGGAGTGAATGGCGCAATGGGCAGGTCTGGTGGATTCAGTCGGTTTACGTAGAAAAGGATTTTCGAGGACATGGCATCTTTAAACGGCTTTATGCGTATATCCAATCCCTGGCTGCCAGCGATGAAAATATCTGCGGAATCCGGCTCTATGTTGATAACACCAACACAGCCGCCCAGAAGGTGTATCAAAGCATCGGTATGAACGGGGACCACTACAAGGTCTATGAGTGGATGAAGAGCAAGAGATAAATGAGAATAATAGTAGTTGTAATCATCAGTGTAGCAGTGCTGTCCTTCGCAGGATGGATCGCCTATACAGTGATGACCACAAAAGTTCATAGTCCGGAAGAGACGGTTGCTTTTAGTGCGGATGACGCCACGTTTACCGTGACCTACTGCCGGCCTTTTAAAAAGGGACGGAAGATTTTTGGGGGCTTGGTACCGCACGGTGAGTACTGGCGTACAGGAGCCAATGACGCAACTGAGGTGAGTTTCAGCAAAGCCATCATCTTCGGTGGAGAGCAGGTACCTGCAGGGCGATATCGGCTTTATACCACACCAGGTGTTAATCAATGGCAGGTTGTATTGAATACAGAACTCGACCAATGGGGTGCTTTCATGCCTAATCATGACCTGGATGTTGCGGACATATTGGTACCCACTCGTGCCATGCCCAATCTCGTAGAGCAGTTTACCATCTACTTTGACAAAGTGGGTGAAGGACTCGGCTACAACATGCATATGCAGTGGGACAAGACAGAGGTGATTATCCCCATACTTATACAATGAAAAACTTAAGCCTACTTTTTAATGCCCTTGTCATTGCGATAGCTGCCGGATGTCAAGCGAAGACCCAGCCGGCTATTGACGCTGATGTAGTTTTTACGAATGTTAACATTATAGATGTAGCTAGTGGTAAGGTCATATCTGCCCAAGATGTATTCGTCAATGGGGAACGTATAGTAGATATCTCCCCTACCGGGAAAATGCGTACTACTGAGGATGTAATTATCATCGATGGTAATGGCAAATACTTATCCCCCGGACTTGCTGAGATGCATGCCCATATACCAATACCTCAAATGGGACCTAATCGGGTGGAAGAAACACTGCTCCTTTATCTAACTAATGGTATCACTACGATCAGAGGAATGCTAGGACAGCCCTTCCATCTCGAGCTGCGTGAGAAGGTCTCGAATGGCGAATTGCTTGGCCCAAGAATTTTCACCTCAAGTCCATCATTGAATGGCAACTCTATGCCTGATCCAGTGACCGCCAGAACTATAGTCACCCAATATCAGCAAGATGGTTATGACTTTCTCAAAATTCATCCAGGCATCAAGCGTGAGGTATTCGACACCATCGTTGTAGTAGCCAATGAAGTGGGAATTGGATTTGCTGGACATGTACCCGTAGATGTGGGAGTAAGACGAGCCATGGAAGCTAAGTATCTTTCAATTGATCATGTCGATGGCTTCATCGAAGGATTAGTTCCGGAAAGTGAAGATGTAGATCCAAATACCAACGGTTTTTTTGGTGTGAACTTCACGAACCTAGCCGATGAAAGTGGCATCCCTGGGTTGGTGGCTATGTCAAAAGAGCAAGGGGTATGGATCGTACCTACACAGAGTCTTTTCATCAGTGTCTTTTCACCATTGCCAACCGACAGCATCATGGCCCGGCCTGAGATGAAGTACATGTCACCAAGTACTCGAAAACAATGGTATAATACCAGAAGTGGTTTTCTTCAAAGTGTTAATGAAGGAGCTCCTGCCGAGGATTTTCTAGCACTCCGTAGAAAGTTGATTCTAGCGCTGCACCGATCAGGTCAAGGGTTGATCTTAGGTTCGGATGCACCTCAGGTGTTCAATGTACCAGGATTCTCCATACAGCGAGAACTACTGGCCATGGTAGAAGCTGGCCTCACTCCATTAGAAGCTCTTCAAATAGGAACACTCAATCCTGCTCGATACTTTGGCGAGGAAGATACTTTTGGCCAAGTAAGCAAGGGGATGTCAGCCGACCTTATACTCCTCGATGCAAATCCAATAGCGGATATTACAGCAATGAGCCAAATCTCCGGTGTAATGGTACGAGGCAAATGGTTGGATAGGGGCTTTCTGGATATTGAGCTAAGAAAAATTGAGGTGAGGAATAGGTAGGCCTACACAGCTTTCTAAAATTTGTTCTCAATGAACCCGAATTCTTCTTGTTGATTCTTCATTCTAGCAAACCATTCAACAAAATTGCGCTAATTGTATATTTATTTACCTTCGCTCTCACGATTAAACCTAATCTTGAGATGAAATTATCGAGACTGATCTCCGGTCAGGAAATTCATGGTTGTGATTTTAAAATACTCGACGAACGGAAGGATTCTAGAGGGTCATTTACAGAAGTTTTTCAAAAGCATTGGGGCACCTGTCTAGAACCTGTTCAATGGAGCTACGTTAAGTCCGAACCGAACGTGTTTAGAGGTATGCATTTGCACCTAAGGCATGATGAATATTTTTGTCTCGTCTCAGGTCACGGCTATGTGGGACTAAAGGATTTAAGAGATGATTCTCCTACTAAAGGTGTTTACTCCTTATATGAGGTTTACGGGTCGTCCATGGCGGCAATAGTATTTCCGCGTGGACTCCTTCATGGGTGGTGCTTCACACAACCCTCACTACACATACAAGCAGTTTCGGAATCATACATTGATTATGGAAAAGATGATAATTGGGGCTGTCGATGGGATGCTCCAGATCTAGGTATTCCATGGCCATTTAATTCAGTGATTCTTTCAGAGCGAGCAAGTGATTTTCCTGTACCTGAAGACTTAAAAAACCAAATGATGGAGTCATCGCATGTCAAATAAAATCGCATGTCAAATAAATGAGAGTTAAATTTTACTTGATTCTAAGTATCATTATCATTTGAAACAGTGCTAGCTTGAAGTGAAAGAGCATTTTTCTCTGACGACTATATTGATTCCAATCCTTCTCTCTTTTTTGTATTTCTATCTGTTTACTCTTTGATACCATTACCTCTTGTTGAATGTTGGATTTTTCATCTCTGCAGGCATCTAACTTTTGTCTCATTACAGTATTCTCCTCCCGAATGATTTTAAGCCTTGCTTGAATTGATTTAACCCTTGTAAGTAGACTCCCAATAGCTTGTTTAATCACAGCATCGATTTGTTTCGGCTCCTCTAATAATTGAAACCAATCTGCGATCTCAGGGAGTCTATTTTCTGAAGACCATCCCGGGTGTGATTGTCTTTTAAAATACAGTATAGTAGTCTCCTCGTCTGAAAAGGCTCTGCAGTTCCTGTTGCCAAGGAATTTATTCCACATAAAGACATCCGTTGGAATGTCTAATGGCGTAGTAGTCCATTGAATAGCTTGGTCATGGTAAAATGATAAGGAGTGAGCAACTATGGAGAGCCCTCCAACATTACTTTTCATGTCATTCGAACAGCCCGAATAAGCTCCAAAATATCCAAAGAAGTTATGCAATACTGGTTTACCCTCTGCTGGAATATGTAAACACACCGAAGAAGAGAAATCATAATTCTCCAAAATTTTAGTGTGGGTTTCAATATGATGCGGTAACATTAAGTCTCTATCACATAAGTAGCAGACGATTTCTCCCCGAGCCTCTTGCAGAGCCATATGTCGATAGATTTCTCCACGTCGCTCATGCTTTGGATGATCAAAAAAATTTATACGATCATCCTGGGACTGAAGGTCATAAATGACTTCTCTTGTTTCATCATACACGCCATCACCAATAATGAAAATCTCAATATCTTGAACTGTCTGATTTTGCACACTACCGACAGAATAGGGGAGAAGTATTCCTCGGTCAATAGTTGTGGGGATAATCACCGTAGCTTTAACCTTGTTCATCAAACTAGGAATCCATTTTAATGAGCGAATCAATTACTCTTACTACTTGCACACCATGCTCAAGATTACTGCGGGGAGAAGGTCCGCCTTCCAGATAATTGATGAATTCTCTAAGCTCTTCTATCAATGCCGAATTCGTCCCAAATCGACGCTTTTCTATTTCTATTTTCGAAAGGTCGCTCTCATCATCTCCATGGTAGATTTCCAGATAATCGACTTTTTCGTCCTTCAGAACCGCCACTCCATTTTCACAATGCAATCTCACATCTCTTAGTTTAGTCTCATACCGATTCGATATCTCAAAAATAAAGCTAGGATTATTTCCAAGCACCCCAACCATCCCCCTTGCAATCCCATTTTTATACCGTTCAACAGTTGAAAAAACGGGATCTGGTAGGAAGCCCAAAATTGATTGACAGATAGTAATATCATGAGGAGCAAGGTTCCATATGCTGTCGATATCTTTTCTAGGGCTCGTCCAATTACACCTTTTCGATCTCAGGCTTAATACTTTGCCTAATTCCTCGGACTTTGCAATTTCTGATAGCATTCTAATCCCTGGATGATACAGCCATATATGCATTACATAAACACGTTCGTGAAGTACCTCTCTTAGATGTAATGCGTCTTCAAGAGAGGTAGTCAGAGGTTTTTCAACGAAGATTGGAAGTCCCAATGGAGAGATTCTTTCCAATATAGTTCTATGAGTAATAGATGGGGTAGCTACAATAATACCATCGTAAGACGCACTTGAAGGAAGACCAGAGTTAAAGGATTGAGCACCTAACGATAATGCATCGGTGCAGGCAGCTTCGTTCATATCAAAGACGTCTACGATGCATTGTAGGTTCAATAAATCTCTAAGAATTTTTTGCCCCCAAATACCACAGCCCACTAGCGCGATCTTCTTTCTCATACTCTCTAAAATAAGTCTTTATTACATATCACAAATTATGTTGTCTGACAAATAGTGCACTAGTTTCGATGATTGCAAATTTCAAAAATTATCATAGATAGAATCCAATTTCACTCCATTAGAGGTTGGTAAGTCAACTCTATGTCCAATCAAACCTTCCCGATTGAATCGCTCTATCTGAGTTGTCTCAGCCCTTCATAGACCACAATACTAACAGCATTGGCGAGGTTAAGACTTCTCACGTGCGGGCTATGGATAGGAATACGGTAGAGACTATCCGTGTTATCAGCAACAATATCCTCTGAAAGACCAACAGACTCTTTTCCGAAAATAAGAAACATCTCCTCCTCAAAGCAAATGGTACAATAGTCTTTCTCTCCATGACTAGAGAATAAAGCCATTTTCTTTCCAGCATGCAGTTTGAAAAACTCCTCCGAGCTCTCATACACGTGCAATGACAGATGCTTCCAATAATCCAGTCCGGCCCTTTTTACCCTAGTATCGTCAATCTCAAAGCCGAGCGGTTCCACCAGATGTAAGTTGGCGCCAGCTGCCAATGTTAGCCGGCCAATATTTCCTGTATTCGTAGGTATCTCCGGCTCGACCAGCACGATGTTAAAGCTCATATGTAGTTATTGAATTAGCGTCTGCCCGCAACCTAATCAGGAATGATCAGGGTATGCTATTCTAAAGCGAACTGATTTCAATCTTTGAAGAGATTCAAAATTTCCGATAAGTCTGTACTATTTCCATTGACCCTACGGAAATCATCATAATAACTATCCGTGATGGGATAATACTTTTCAGCTTGCTTGGCCTCTGACCAGCCTGCCTTGACATACTGTAAGACTTTGTCATTCGTTTGATGAAGCTGCAAAAGCAATTCGGTAATTTTATCTGAGTCATCTTTCGAAAGCCCTCTATTGACGAGTACCGGACCAAGTGGAATCTCCTCCGATATCCATAATAATTGGATTGAGTCTGATATTGATGGGTTAGCTTCCAACTGCATGAAATATTCGTTGCTACCGATAGCACAGAGGTCAGTTTCACCTCTTACTAGTTGCTCAAAAGTGGAAGTATGATTACCCCCATATGCCACAGATCGAAACTCAGTCTCCGGTGATTTTATACCTATAGAACTCAGCAAAAGTCGTGGGACTAAGTTGCCCGAGGTAGAGCCTTCAGCCACAAAAGTCATCGATAGATCTCCTTTCCTTTGGTATAAACCATCAAGGCTTTGAATGTTGCTGATATTAGTCAATAAGACGGTCTTGTAGTTGTCTTGAGCATCCTCCACAACCTTCAGAGTAGTCACCACTTCCATGTTTTGGTTGTCCAGAGATAGTAGCAAATAACCAAGTGTATTGATTAATGCAATATCAACTTCGTCGGACTTGATGCCTGAAATAAATGAAGCCACATCTGGATAACTCTTGATATCGACTGGTCTATCGAGCTCTTCTTCGAGCAACCGGGCTAGAGGCTCAAGGTTGGCAATGCGATTGTTACTAGCATAGGTATATGTCGCCAGTCGTAAGGATCCTGGGTCACTACAGCTTGCCGATAAGGTGATGGCGAAAGCAAGTGACCACAGTGTCATTCTGTACTTGTGCATGGTTGGTTGAAATGTAGTTATGATATGGTGCGGTAATAAAATCAAGGCCTCAGTTCACTTACGACGATCAAAACTACCTGTTAATCCAACACGGCAGACTACTCTAATTGTCCTCCAGGTGGAGTGTTGAATCAGTCTTGCGGCTTCTTGTATGTCCGCTCAATCCATTCAGGATAATATAGTCAGCTTGAATTTAGAAGCTAAAAAAACAAACCATATTCAACTGGTCACGCTTGCTACTCGCCAGAGACTGGTTCATATAGCCTAACTCAAATCTCAGTTTAGAACTTGCACGGTAGCCCAATCCTCCATAGAGGCGATTCCGGTCAAAGACATTACTTTCTTCCGTATTAAGGAAGATCTCATTGTAAGCGGAAAGATAGACGGTGTTATCGGCCATCTCAGGATTGCTCAAGGCCACATTGATAGAAAGGAAATATCGGAATCTAAGTCTAAATGCGTCTTCCACAAAGCGCTGCTCAAACCGGTACCGGTGTTGAAGAGAGAAACGACTAAATTTTTGTCGAGTGATAAACTGCTGATAGATCCGATGCTCGTTTACATCAATCTTCTCATCACTGTTGTCGAGGTAATTTTGGCTCAGGATGTAGCCATAACCCAGCAACAGATTGTTATTATTTTCCGATAGGTTATATCCAATACCCGTCCTGAGCAACAACTGCTCAAGGTCACCGATCGCATTGTAGTTTCGATACTGTACCTCATGGTGCCAATTCCAACCAGGGCTTAAGCTCTTGTTGCCAAAGTACATGAGCCAATTTCCCAGTTGGCTATCCTGACTATGGGCGAATAGCGGACAGGTGATGAATAAGACAAAGAGAAGTTTCTTCATATCCTAAAGCTAGGAGCTATTGCCTTAAGTGACATAAGGGTTTGTTATCAATGGCAGTAGGTGAGCATAGGTCAGTTCCTTGAATCCGATATTTTGTATAAATTCCTATGATAACAAATCATTGACCATGAAAAGAATATTACTACTTTTTGCATTCGCAATAGCCACTTTTGGTTTATCAGCGCAACGCACCCTCATACACGCAGGAAAGGTTATCGACGGAGAAAATGAAAAGGCCTCCAAAGAAAAGACCATCATCATCGAGAATAAGGTGATAGTCGCCGTAGAAGATGGTTACACTTCGGCCAAAGGAGACGACAAGGTCATCGACCTCAAAGCAATGACTGTGATGCCTGGCTTTATCGATATGCACGTACATGTGGAAGGTGAGACCAGTCCACAGCGATATATTAAGCAGTTTACTCAGAATCCTGCGGATGTGGCCTATGAAGCCGAAAGCTATATGAAGACCACTTTGATGGCAGGCTTCACCACGGTCCGAGACATGGGAGGATCGGGTGTCAACGTCTCCCTACGGAACGCCATTAATAAGGGCCTAGTAGTTGGACCGAGGATATTCACAGCAGAAAAAGCTATCGGTGTAACAGGTGGGCATGCCGATCCAACGAATGGACGTAGTATAGAATTAATGGGCGATCCAGGGCCGAAAGAAGGAGTAGTCAACGGGCTAGAAGATGCACGCAAGGCGGTGCGCCAACGCTATAAAAACGGTGCGGACTGGATCAAGATCACTGCTACAGGTGGAGTATTGAGCGTGGCAAAAGATGGTCTCGGCCCTCACTTCAAAGAAGACGAGATCGCCGAGATTGTGTCTACTGCCAAAGACTTTGGATTTCAAGTAGCGGCACACGCCCATGGTGATGAAGGCATGGCTCGGGCAGTACGCGCCGGAGTAAAGACGATCGAGCACGGCTCCTTCATGTCAGACGCTACAATGGAGCTGATGATCGAGCGTAATACGTATCTGATCCCTACGATTACGGCTGGTATGACCGCTGCAGAACTCGGAAAGCGTCCGGGTTACTTCCCAGAGGTCGTGGCGAAGAAAGCCAGAGAGATCGGGCCACTGATTCTAGATATGTTTAAGCGGGCATACGCCAAAGGTGTACCCATCGGATTTGGTACTGACGCAGCAGTCTTCAAACATGGTGATAACGCTCGAGAGTTTGAGTACATGGTGGAAGGTGGCATGAAACCAATGGAAGCTATCCAGTGTGCAACTTCTATCAACGCCAACATCCTAGAGAGGGCCGATAAGTTTGGTAGCATCAAGGCTGGCTTGATGGCTGACATCATCGCAGTGGATGGTGATCCCCTAAAGGACATCAGTCAGCTGAGAGAGATCGATTTCGTGATGAAAGAGGGAGTGGTTTATAAAGGAATGGAAAATTGATAATTTAAAATGGGGAATGACATTGATTCGTCTAAAATTCAAAATACTGGTTCTAGTTTTTCTCCTTTCCAACTCGCTTTCTGCTCAGGATTATGATGAAAAGCGAATTAGCTCGTTAATTGATTCTATCAATAATGACGACCTTGTGGGCACCTGCAAATACGTATGGACTATTGAGTTGGATAAGGAAGCGAGAGCAGCAATGGAATTAATTGAGATAGGGAGGCTAGTTTCAAATGACCTAATTGATGCTCTATCCAACCCAAGAAAGGGAATCATTGCTCACTATATTCTCTCAAAAACATGGTTTGAGAGAATGGGTATTAGCAGTGAATATAGAGCTACTAGTGAAGTAGCATTCACAATGAATGAACTCCAGTTTATTCAAGGTTCGAACGAATTCATAGTTGAAAGTTCTGAACTAACTGACCGTCAAATTTATTGGAAATTCTATCTACGAAATAAATTAGGTGATCACTGAATGCTACAAATAATTAGACCTCATTGAAGGGTTGTATCAACTTATATCTACCCTCATCTCAGTCAGCAGATTGCTAAACCCAGCTTTCTCATAAGCCCTTATTGCCGAGTCATTGTCGCTATAGACATCTAATCGAATCTCGGATACCCCCTTAGACTTGGCCCAGTTCGTAAGGCCTGACATGATCACGCTTACTACGCCTTTGCCTCTGTGCTCAGGTCTGACAAACACAAAGCCGATGTAGCCATACCTTTCATGCTTTTGATAGGACTTCCCTTCTCGGATCTGCACATAGCCTGACCCTATCGGTTCATTGTCGACCTCAGCCAATAGCACCTCTGTGTCCTCAGCCTGGACATAAGCAGCCAGGTCGTAGTAGGTGATGTGCCCTTCTGCCAGTGTGGGATCCATTGGTCTCTCAGCATCTATAATCCCCTGCTCGAACTCAAACAGAATAGGGAGGTCCTCAGGAGTAGCAGGTCTGATCTTGACAGTATTCATATCATTTCAATTTTTCTTCTCTTATTGCCGCTTGTCGCTTCTTGGTGAGAAATGTCCAGGCAACAATACGGCTAGATTTGTTTCCTTGCCCCATGGGTATAGTTCTCACATCAATAGCTTCTTCCTTCTTAAGGCCATCATAGATACTCTTGAGATTACTTTGCCTCGAGATCAAGGTAGAAAACCAAAAGCAAGTCTCTCCAAACTTCTTACTCTCACGAATCATGTTTCTAACGAATTGATTCTCTCCTCCTTCACACCAGAGCTCACTGTGCTGTCCACCAAAGTTCCGCACTGGTTCGGTGACTTTCGCCTTTCCTAGATTGTTGAGTTTGCGAAGCGTTCCAGCTTGTGCCGCCTCAGCTGATACGTGAAATGGGGGATTGCATATGGTTAGATCGATCTGATCTTCATATCGAATGACTCCATAAAAAATGTCCTTTCGGTTGGGCTGGAGCTTCAATTCTATATTCTCCTTAATCGAAGGATTTTGTTCAATAATCTTCTCTGCTGACGCAATGGACACAGGGTCAATATCACTACCGACAAATGACCATCCATACTCCTGATGGCCTAAGATCGGATAGATGCAACTTGCCCCCACTCCAATATCCAGGCATTTTACTTTATCGCCATCTGGTAGATTGCCGTAGTTGGCGGTGCGTAGTACATCTGCGATGTGGTGGATGTAGTCTGCCCTACCGGGAATCGGGGGACACAAGTAGCCCTCAGGAATGTCCCAGCTCACGATACCGTAGTAGTGCTGTAGCAATGCTTTGTTGAGCATCTTGACCGCATCGGGATTGGCAAAGTCTATAGACTCGTCACCGTATTTGTTTATGTGTACAAAGGAGCTCAAGTCAGGAGTGGTGCCAGCGAGCATCTTCAGATCATATCGACCCAGGTGCTTATTCCTCGGGTGCATTGTGGGCTTCTCTCTTGGCGGGGTTTTCTTCTTCGACATCAGGGACTTAGCACTTCCAGATATAAAGGTAAAGAAGTAGTGGAACAGCCAAACATATTGTTAGCGATCAGATACAAAATCTCGAGATCACCTTCATTAATCTCCTACTTTTTTGTCTTGAACACTGCGGCGTACCGACAAAAAGTAGGCAAAAAAGTCAAGGCCCCATGAGCAATTACAACCTTACCAAATCTGTTCAGCTTGATCTTAGTTCTGGAATTGCCAAAGTTTAGGACATCTCATAATGGTCAATTACACAATTATCAATTGTAAATTGAATCAGTAGGTCCAGAAGACAAGGTTGGCTCGTTCGCGGAGTGCCAAGCCCACAGGGCCTTTGTAGATACCCGCGTTGTTGCCAATGTCTAGCACCTGCACAGCGATCACGTTCTTGCCTGGCTTGAGTAGCCGATCAGGGATGGGATAGTTTCTGTACTGCTGATAACTTTCGCTTCGTCCGAAGGATCGTCCGTCATTGGTCTCTCCCACCAGCGCGCCATTGATATAGACACGGTCAAAATCATCAATCTTGCCGAGGAGTATATTCAGTTGTTCTCCTTCAAATTGTTCCGGTAGGGTAAACTCCTTACGATACCAGCCATACTGCTCCCGCTTTTTCCACTGAGCATTTTGCCATAGTGCCGGCACCATGATGAAGGGCCAATTAGAATCATCAAAGTATTCCTCTTTCCACTCTCGGCTATCTCCCATCTTAAACTTCCAAAGTCCTTCAAGACTCACATAGCCATCGTTGCTGCGATTGGTGTAAATGCCTACACTACCCGATACGATACCTCCACCTTGGGTGGTGTCATAGACCCTAACGGAAATCACATTGTCACCTTCAGGGTTGAGGTACTCTATCGGAACCTGATATTGGCGCAATGCTGTCCAGGCGGTGTGGAAGTTGGGTGGGAAATTGCCGCTGTACCCAATGAAGTGGCCGTTGATATAGACATAGTCAGCATCATCGATGTAGCCAAGGTTGAGCACCACATCCTGTAGGTCTTTGATCACTGCACCATCAAAATGCTTTCTGTACCAGGCATATCCATCATAGCCATTAAAGCCCTCATCCTCCCAATGCGAAGGCACATAGATGTCCTCCCAGCTACTATCATCGTACCACGGACTAGCGTATTTCATATCATCTCCGATGGTGAATTTCCACTGTCCGCGCAGACTAAGTACCTGATCGAGATTGGCAGCATTTGCTGATAAGCTCATCAGCAGCATTAATACTGCACTTATCCAACCGATCTCTCTTCTCTCCATTCTCTTCAGCTCTCGAAAACTATACCTTAAATCAGTTACGACGTATGGTTGTTTGTAAAAAGTTGTCATAAACATATTCCCGACCTAATGGTCGGGATTATAGCGTATCAATATATGAATAATCTCTAATTCCTTAGAGCTTATGCGTTTCGACGTTATCTGCTGTCTTTACTTCGAACATATACCTGTCAGACTTTATTTTCGATAGGTCATATGTCTTGCTGAATCCTTGGTTGGAGGTCACAGTTTCTTTGAAGATGAGAGTGCCCCTATCATTGAATATGGTCACTTGGACAGGTTGAATCAGATCTTCCTTGAATGTCAACTGATATTTTGCTTTCCCGCTAGGCTTCACCGCAGAGAGTGAATTATCTACCAGTGCTGAGGTTTCATAAAACGTGCCTTCCTCATCAGCCACTTCAATAGTATAAATCCCTGTGCTTAAGTGTGAAAGGTCATATGGTCTGTTGAAACTGCTCACATTTTTGAGCTTATCTTTTGAGACTACTTGACCTTTAGCATCTCTGAATTTGACAATTATGGTGGAGGGTGATTCATCGAGGTAGACCAGCTCCAGTTTAGAGTCTTCAAGACTAGTGTTCACCTTGACCTTAGAAGCTTTCCCTCCAGTGTTTTTTGCGATTGCGGTAGTACCTATAGCTGCTACAAGTACTGCGAAGATTAGTTTTTTCATTTCCATTTTATTTTGAGTTTTGACCTTGAATTGGTTTGAGTTTTTGACTTTGTTGTTACTATACAAATAAACGGCAGGGTGGAGGAAGCTTTGTCACGCTTGGGTCAAGGCGTGTCACGAGATGTCAGCAGTGTGTAGACGTGTGTAACAGATATGCTTTTAGAGAGTTAAAACCTCCTATTAAAGACTTAGGCGTTGAAAAAATTACCAAACGGCTAGGCCCTAAAATCCATCACATTAGTTATCTTCATTACATTCAAATGATAAAGGATGGATTTAGAAGACAAAGTAGATCAATTGACTCACTTGCTTGCAGAGCTCACTCCGGCTATAGATTCACTTGTTTCATCACAGAAAAACACTGATCAAAGTATAAGTAAATTGGTGAACAGTCAGGCTAAAGCAAATCTAGCCATCGGTGAACTCCGTCAATCAAATATGGCACTAGCCTCGGCGATTGACAGGCTCGTTGTGAAAATTGATAAGGTTGATGATTTCGAACTTCGGTTAACGAAGCTTGAAAGTCAATCTAACCATTAGTCTTCAATTTTATGATTATCGAGTGCCCCACGTGATTGTGTTCTGTAGACTTTCTTCTAGCTCAAGATGCGTGTTCTCAGTTGCGCTCTTCCCATCAATAAAAAATTTCTTGAAACCAACTATCCCCTGGTCGGGCACCCCGAGGCAAGCCATCGGGGTACCCGTCTGCCGACGAGGCAGGTTCCGCTGGTTTCATTTTGATCTGAAGATCAAAAACAGAAATTTATCATTTGGATCCCCGCCTTCGCGGGGATGACGGTTTTATTGGAACCCCGGGGCAGAGCCCCGAGGAATTCTTTCGATTAATCCGTTAGCTCACATTGTAGTTTCAAAGAAACGTCGGTTTTATCGAGGAGCATAGATGCCCTGCGGGCATGACCTGTGCTATGGTTAGTCTGCTCAAAACCTCCAAGGGCATTGAGAACCCTCTGAAGGTTAACTCAATCAATCAGCTTATACCCCACACCGTGCACCGTAAGGATGATTTTAGGTTCATTGGGATTGTCCTCGATCTTCTGACGAAGCTTTAGGATAAAGTTGTCAATGGTACGTGTGGTGGGCTGAGAATCATAGCCCCAGACATCTTCTAGCAACTGGTAGCGGCTTACCACCTCATTCTTATGTACTAGCAAATAATGAAGCGTTTCGAACTCCTTGTGTGACATCTTGACCGACTCGCCCTCTACCTTAGCTTCATAGTGCTGGAAATCGATATCCAGCTTGCCAACCAGAGCCTTCTTGATCGTCACTTCTTCAGGGTCATTACCCGTACGTCGGAGCACCGCCTTTACCCGAGCGATAAGCTCACGCAAACTAAAAGGCTTGGTGATGTAGTCGTCAGCGCCCAGCTCCAGACCAAGCACTTTGTCGATCTCTTCACCTTTGGCGGTGAGGAATATAATGGGAGTTGTGACTCCAGCCTTTCGTGCTTGCTTGCACACTTCAAAACCAGACATCTTTGGCATCATCACATCCAGTAAGATGAGGTCATAGGTACTCTTTTCCAATAGATCCAGCCCGCGCTGACCATCTTCTGCAAGATCCACGTCAAATGACTCAAACTCCAGATTATCTTTCAAACCGATGCGCATGTGCAGCTCATCTTCGACTACCAATATTTTTGCCATACCTGAATTTATGATTTTTTGTCTGATACCTGAGGGAAAACCAGGCGAAATGTACTCCCCTGTCCGAAGACACTCTCTACTTCAATCACACCTTCATGAGCGTCCATGATGTGCTTCACGATCGACAACCCTAGGCCAGCTCCTTGCACATTATAGATATCTCCTTGGGTCACTCGATAAAACTTATCGAATATCTGCTCCTTCTTCTTCGGCTGGATACCTACGCCCAGGTCAGTGACCTGGACATAGTAAGTTTGCCCTTTCTGATTCGTACTGACCTCAATTGATTTTGTCTCTGGACTATACTTGATCGCATTGTCCAGTAGATTGATTAGGGCCTCCATGACCGCTTCTCTATCGGCCAGTATGTTCATCGTACCGTCACCCATTTTCAGGTCATACTCAAATCCTTTATTGGCAAGATGGAATGAATAGGTGTTGATTACCTCTTCCACGACGACATTGAGATCGCAATCAGCCTTATGATACTGCTTTTTATTGGCCTCTATTTGGGAGAAGTTCAGGATCTTATTGACGATGTTTCTAAGTCGGGATGTCTCCTTACTGATAATGTCGTAATACTCCATCTTCTTCTCTTCGGACTTGGCCCTGCCAAGCAATAATGTCTCGGCAAACATGCTAATTAGCGCAAGTGGTGTTCTTATCTCATGACTAACATTGGAGACAAAGTCAGACTTGGTTTGCGCTAAGTGCATCTCCTTCTGGATATTTCGGAAGACCAATATGACGCCCACGATCAAGATGAAAACAACCACACCGAGCATCGACAGATTGAGCATTGTACGCTCATTCACAATATTCTTGACCGAATCGCCGACGAGCGATATCTCAAGGTTGTATTCGGGTAGCAGCCATAGCGATTTTCTAAAGAATTCTGCATTTTGAATTTCCTTAGTTTGATAAATGACGTCAAGCTGCCCTTCTTTTCTAAACTGGATCAAAAAACCTTCCATCGCAACCTGCTGAACCTTCGGAACAAGATAAAACTCAATGAACTCCACTGCCTGGACTAGGGCTAGACAAAAGACATACTTGCCTTTTCTAGGCTCTATTACGAAAGCCAGCCCATAGACCTCAGAGCTGTCACTCAACTTATCAAGAGGTTCTATTTTCATGAAGTTGGCTTTTTTGTACCTCACTAGGCGCTCCTTCACATCGGCATAGTCCTTAGGATAAGTATTGGTGATCCCATTGAAAGTGGCATATGGGTTTTGACTGATCCAGGTTTGTTTATCGGAATCGACCTCTTCCATGTAGATCGCCATTACCTCCTTATGACTATCTAGAAATTCTCGTCTGACACTGTCCACCTGCTCAAGTGGATCAAAATACTCAAGCTGCTTGCCCAGACCAGTCACCACATCGTTGGAGTATTGATTGATGGAAAAGAGGATGGCGTTCATCTGACGCTCATAGATCTCCTGCATCATCTGCTCGGTATCCTCTAGCTGGTTAACCTGAAGGGCAGTGTACAGCAAGATCGGGACGATCACGATCCCTACCAGAATGAATGCAATTTTCTTGACGGCTGCCGACATGGTTGGCAATTTATGCTAATTGCCTAGTTCATGTCCGTCACCAAATGTAAAAAAGTGTAACCTGCTATAGTAGGAGTGGCACCCCTTTAGGATACCTTCCACCGAAATAGAATAAGGCTCATGCTAGCCGTCAACACTAACGAATACGCTCCGGAGAGAGTAGCTCTTGACCTGAGACAACATGGTTTTGCCATTATTGACAATTTCCTTTTACTGGATGAGGTTGCCGAGATCGTGAACCAGATAGAGGAGAAGTTGGATAATGGAGAATTCAAAAAAGCAGGAATAGGCAAGGCTGAAGATTATCAAATACAGCATGGTGTCCGAGGGGATCTCATTCGCTGGATTGATCAAAATGAAGCTATTCCTACCAATCTCATTTTCCTACCGAGAATCAAGGTGGTCACCCAAGACTTAAACAAATACTGCTTTCTGGGTCTGGTCGATTTTGAATATCATCATACGCACTACCCGGTTGGAAGCAAATACGCGAAGCATACAGATACTTTTAAGAACGATAACTCCAGGGTCATCTCAGCAGTCTGCTACCTCAATGTCAACTGGATTAAAGCTGATGGTGGTGAGCTACTGATCTATGATGAAGGTGCTGATGGAACAACTATTGAGCACGAAATTGAGCCTCGCTGTGGTCGACTTGTCATATTCGAAAGCCGACTGTGGCATGAGGTGCTCGAGTGTCGCGAAGAGCGGCGTAGCATCACCGGCTGGTTTCACAATCAGCGAAATCTGTTCTAAGCAGCTATGGCCAAATTGATTTGAGCTTACTCACATCACTTGATATACCCAACTTGCCTGAGGAAGTGATTATCAACTGATCAAAAGGCTTCTCTGGAAATACCTGTTCAGTCATCGTAAGCATGCCTCCATCGACAAATGTCTCAATCGAACTCCAGTCGAGCATGATCCTCAATTGCATCTCATTTTCAATTACCTGATAGGGCGCGGTATGAATCTTAGCAAATCCCTCCTCAAAACCTACTACCCCACTGCTACCCCGATCAACCGAGAATTCTGCATTTGTCTTATCATAACTTAGGTGTACAGAGTCATCCAGATCATTATAAAAGCTCACCCTGAAATCAGACGACTGGGACAGATCAATGTCCAAAGTGATATCCAAAAGGTCATGTCTCAATGGAATAGTGTATCCTTTGTATTGAGCATCATCTTGAATCTTTTGTGTTGAAGTCGCCAGCTTTTTGTATTCCATTATCGGCCAACTCGTCACTCGAAATTCACCATCCTGGTTTTCGACCATCTCCAGCTCACGTGTGACTGTCATCGCACTACGCCATTTCACGGTAGGAGTCAGCCTTGCATAGTTCCAGTTGCTCATCCATCCAATGAAGAGCCGACGACCATCCTGCTCTGGTATGTCTGACCAGGTCACTCCTGCATAGTTGTCCGTGCCATAGTCCAGCCAAAGTGTTTTCTCTGCGCTGTACTCATTGGTGAAGGTGGTGCCATCAAAATCACCTACGAAATACTGAGTGGCTGAGCCACCATTCGGCCCTCCGGGATTGATACTTACCAGTAATACCCATCTTAACTGACCATCATCCGTCTCCATCTCGAATAGATCAGGACACTCCCATACACCACCATGAGCGCCCGCATCAATTCCGAAATCGCTGAGCTTCGACCAACTGATCAAATCAGGTGATTCGTAGAATTCGACATGATCCTTGACGGCCAGTGTCATGATCCAAGACTGGCTGGGCTCATACCACATCACCTTGGGATCACGGAAGTCGCGGATACCCTGATTGGGCAATACCGGATTGCCTTCATACTTGGTCCAGCTGCGGCCTTTGTCATTGCTGTACGCTATGCCTTGATACTGGAAGTCATCCGACATACCGGACTGCTCCGCCTCCATGTCATGATAGGTGTAGATCGCAATCAATGGTGGCCGATCATCTACTCCAAAGCCAGAGGTATTGTTCCAGTCGACTACCGCGCTACCGCTAAAAATCAACCCCAGTTCGTCAGGGTATAAGGCGATGGGCAAATGCTCCCAGGTGACTAAGTCATTGCTGATGGCATGACCCCAGTGCATAGGTCCCCATACCGTACTGTCCGGATAATATTGGTAAAAGAGATGGTACTCCCCTTCGTAGTAAAACATGCCGTTAGGATCATTCATCCATTTCTCCTCGGGAGAAAAATGATACTGAGGTCGATGCGCCTCTTGGTAGTAAGGTTCCTCCTGAGCAATATGTTCTGGCTGTTGCTGTGTCGTTTCCCCACAAGCGGCCAGAAGGGGTAAAATGATCCAAATCCAGTTTTTCATGTGTTTAAGTAAACAAAAAAGTGGATACCAAACAATGTCGAAGAAACACTTGTGGACTACCATAGCTGATCAGCAGTAGTGCTTTTGATTAATTAGCTTTGCTGGCCGTGGATTAATGCCTCGAACTGTTGTTAAATAATGCTTAAGAACCTCCTCCATACCCTACTAGTATCCAGCCTTGGCCTATTCTTGAGCTGTACTGAGGAAGTGAGTCCTCCGAGCATAGCCACCTACTACGTACACCCAGAGTTAAATGAATACCTGGAGAGGTTTATGGAAGAAGCGACTATGCGAAATATAGTAGTCGACACAGTAGGCATCAATCTGGAGCTGGTCAATGAACAACTCACAGCCCTGGATGGGTCGCCAGCTTGTGGGTTAGCGCATGTCTTTGGTAAAACTTTTCCCAACGTTCGGATTAGCCAGACGTGCTGGGATCTTTTTAGCGCAGAGCATAGAGAGACTTTGATGTTTCACGAGCTAGGCCATGCCCTACTCGACCGGCCCCACTACGATACACAGTTGCCGGTAGGCAGCCCTGTGTCTATGATGAACTCCAACTCCTCGCGCGTGTACAATCAATTCACACTATTTAAGCGAGACTACTATATCGATGAACTCTTTGGTGTCAATACTGAAGTTCCTTTCTGGGGCGAGGCAAAGACTGAGATAGATACACTTTTCTACTATGATGTGAGCGAAGGAGCACAACCATGGTCAGTGCTGACGGATTTTGTAGATGGTGGTGGAGCTACGACAAACATAGCCGCCGATGGTAGTGACAACTATGCCTACCGTGTGACCTTACCAGAATCTGGCAAGGGCTCTTCATTACGCCTAACCATCACATTGCAAAAAGATGACTTACCTCGACCGGGAGCATCACTTGATTTTTCTATTGACTTAAAGCTCGAAAACTTCGACGGGCCTCCACCGCCTATGCTCCTCAATGCTACTAAGATCTCATCACTCGAGGTTATCCATAGTGGATCAACCTCAGAGGACAACTTTGATGATCTTGCTCCGTCTGGCTACTCGACCATACGCATTACTCCTATCGATTATTTCGTCGATGAGACTGATTTCATCAATGCAGAAATCCTGATTTCAGGTGAGTCAACTGGCGTGCTCTGGTTGGACAACTTCACAATTATTGAGCGGTTCTGACTGTTTCCCGATAGGGAGAATACCTTGAAAATATTTTCACCCAACTTGCTCACCAACGATCAACATTTACGTTAGTGGATGTATAATTTCCATTGCGGATGAGTAAGCTATTGGCTATAATAAATCTCGTATTCGGAAGTTATTAGAAGATTAACTACACATTCAGCATGAAGACAAAATTGACATCCAACCCAATAAAATACGGTTTCATTATGATCGCTATGATGGTGGCGTTCTCCTCTTGTAAAACCAGTAAAAAGGCTGCCAAGGTGGCGTCCACAGAGGTAGAGGAAACAAGCGAACCTACCGTAGAACGAGAAATCGATACCTCAGTAGCTGACAAAGAGCTGATGAATCAGTCTAAGAAGCCAGAGCTACCCAAGTCAACCACCGAAAGCCTTTGGGGCTATTTTGATGCTATCGCCAATGCACCAAGTACTGCATCCGCTAATAGTAGTATCAAAGAAGCTATGACGATGTTTGCTTCTCCGATGGTCCCGGTGTTGATCGCCATTTATTATGGCCCTGATGATGTGGACTATGATGAGCCCACCACCATCGACAAGTATCTCAATTACATCAAGGATCAGAAGAAGAATGTCAATACCATCAATGACATGAAAACTGACGGTGCAGGGAAGATCACCGAACTGGAACTGATCAAGAAATAATATTCAAACAGGATAGATATGAAAGCTACAAAAATATATTCCCTTTTGACTGTGCTCATGCTTATTGGAGGTAGCATGGCTATGGCCCAGGCGCCAGAGCTGAGTCCTCGGCGTAAGCAGGCCATCGACTCCCTAGCCCTTGAGAAGGTACGCGACCTTAGCAAATACATCAGCATCATCGGTAGTAAGGATACACCCTACTCAGAAGCCAGCCGAGTGATGGATCGTGCCGAAGAGCTATTCGCCCCTGATAGCGAGATGGGCGTCTCCTCACTCAATTCTGATAAGATCAACTACTACAAAGTGCGCGAGTACTTCGAAAGATTGATCGCACTCAACTATGATAAGGTGAAAATTAGCTGGTACGACATCCACTATATCAGTGATCTCGAACCACAGCCTGATGGAAAATTTGTAGGTGTGATTACTATCTACCAGCGTTTTGAAGGCACTACAGATGACGGATTTACTTATAAGGACACCACCAAAAAGGACATCACGATCTACGTAGAACGTAAGAAAACCCAGATTTCCGGTAGAACAATCCAGTTTTGGGATGTAATGCTTGGTGATATCAGGGTGACTGAGACGAGCACATGATAAGACACATTTGGTATACCCTGCTGCTCTGTACCCTACCGGGAATGGTGTGGGCTCAGGGTGGGAGTCTGACTTCAGAGGACGAGTCAGCTTTGTATGCGAGTACGAAGTTGGTCAATCAATTTTTCAGACGCTTCAATGGGGAAGAGGACGAGAAAGGCGACCGCTACTATGAAGGGGATAGGAATTATCGTCAAGCAAAACTGAGGCAGAAGTACCTAGGTATCCTTTTCGATGAATCCAACCGTAATCTCTCTGATGATCTCAAAAAGCAGTTTGTCGCGCAAGTAGCCGAAAAGAAAGATCAGGAGTTCTTGGACTTTCATGGCGCGGACTACTTCTCTGAGGTCAATGCTGTATTCAATTATAAAGGCAAAGAGAGTAATGTCATCCTCATGATGATCTTACAACAAGAGCGCCTTGGGTATGAATGGGTAATCGATGGTGTAGACTTCAGGCCTTTCAAGCAACAGTTTGCCAAGGATACCACCGCCGCTAAGAAATTTATTCATCCGATGAGTCATGAACTAGATTTCATGACATTGCGCAAAGCGCTACAGGAAAACGACAAGCCTGAGGACTATACGCCTCATGAATATGAGCCAGACTATCTGACCTTGTTTCTTTATGAGTTGAAGAATAAGAATCTGACTTTTGAGACTGTACAGAACGTCAAATTCCACTTCTTCCAAATCGAAGGTTGGTATTTTGAAATCTCCAACTTCAACCGATCAGGTTATAATACCGGTTGGTTAATTTCCAATCTGGTCAAGCTTAATCCTGGTGAAGGTGACCTCCTCAAATCTTATCTCTATGGCAAGGGTTAAGACCTTCGGCTTACTTTTTATTGGCTTACTTTGGCTGACCACAGCCCAAGCGCAAGAGGTCACCACGGTAGCGAATGACAGTGTCTACCACGAACGCGCTGAAGGACTTATCTCGTTTTTGGCTTATGTGCTCAATACTCTTGGTGATGCTAATACGACGACCAGAGATAAGGACGTAATCATCACCCAGAGCTATGCCAAGATTTTTCGTGATAGCGACGTACAAATAGAAGATGACTTACTTGAGAATAGGCAAGTTGTTACCAATAAGGATGTGACCGCCTATCTCAAAGATGTGGAGTTCTTTTTTGAAGACGTGTCTTTTGACTTCACCATCATTGAGATCGTGGAGGAAGTAGGCGAAGACGATCAATCCTACATCAAAGTACAGCTGGATCGTCAGCTCAAAGGGTTGACCATCGAGGGTGATTCTATTGATAATAGCCAAACCAGATTTGTGGAGATCAGCATTGATCAAGCAGCGGATGAGCTCAAAATCGTGAGCATCTACACGACGAAAGTTAGCCGAGATGAAGAACTACGTGCTTGGTGGAATGCACTCTCATTTGAATGGCGTTCTATCTTTATGAGTAAGCTCGGGACGGTAGATTCTGTAAGCTCTGCCCAGCTCTATGAACTCATTGACATGGATAGTCTGGACTTATCCAACAATCCGTTTCTCGTCGATCTGTCCCCACTACAGCTACTCGATAAACTGCAGTATCTCAATATTGACAATGTCAGGACGGAAGACTACAGTCCGCTTAGGTATCTGAGCAGGCTGAAGACATTGTCTGCCGCTGGCTGTGGGTTGATGACTTTGGAGCACCTTAGATATGCCCGTGACCTTCAGGTGTTGATCCTATCGAAAAACCCATTAGCAGATAGCTTGGATTGGTCTGCTTTCGCCAAAATACAACAGCTAAGTATTGCCGAAACGAACCTGCTCAACTACGGCTTCCTGAGTCAACTCACCAGCCTCACACACCTAGATGTTCAGGGCAACATAGACATCACTTCCTTTGCCCAATTTCCGACTATCCCTGGTCTTAGAGAACTTGACCTGACCAAAACAAACATTGCTTCTCTTGATGGCATTTCTACTTTCCCCGGGTTGGAGCGGCTTATATTGGCAGGCACTCTCCTATCGGAAATCGGTGCAGCAGCATCACTGAAAAACCTATCCTATCTGAACATTCAGAACACTCCCGTCAAGACTTTGAGTGCACTCAATGGGACCGAGTCATTGCGAGATATCCAAGCTGACAATTCGCAAATCTCCCAGCTCGAGGCAGCTAAATTCATGGCGCAGCATCCTGATGCACTAGTGGTAGTCAATACGCGTGAAAATGAGCTCTGGTGGCGAGGATTAAGTGTAGAGTGGAAGGCTATATTGAGGTCAAAGATGAGTCTTGGGGAGGCAGAGGAGCCTAGTCTGGAAAAGATCATTCGGCTTTTCAATATTACCGAACTCGATATTGCCGGTAGGCCAATCAAAGAAATTGCTCCTCTTGAGCGGTTTAGTCAGCTAACGACTTTGAATATTAGCAATACCCAAATCTCCTCATTGGCGTTTTGTGAAGCTTTGGGCCAATTAGCGGTGCTTGAGGCTAGTGCTATCCCTTTAAGTAGTCTGCAAGGGCTGGAGAATCATCCTGCGTTAACATCTATCAATGTTTCAAGTACTAGCATCCAACAGCTTCAGGTATTGTCGAACGTTCCAACATTAACCGAGCTCAATATTGATAATACATTGGTCAAAAAGGAAGTGGCTATGCTATGGCAGTTGGACCATCCAGGACAGCTCGTGTTATTTCAAACAGGGAAGTTGCAGACATGGTGGAGTCAGCTAGGCCCCATGCTTCAGCAACGGATGAGAACCAACCTTGCTTCTGAAGGCGAAGTAGATGCTCAATATCTGCACCAGCTGGTCAAAAGCAACTCAGTATCATTATCTGGACGGGAGATCATGGATCTATCATCCCTCCAGCCTTTCTACAATCTTCGTTCCTTAACGCTCAGTGAGACACAAATCACCTCGCTTGTTGGGATAGAGCAGTTCACTCGCCTTGAAGAACTCGAGTGCTCGAAAAGCCCTTTGTATGATATTAAGTCTTTGCCGCTAATGAAATCACTCAAGCGGTTATCAATCAGAGATACACCTATCGATGATCTCAGCACGATTGCCTCGCTGAGGCGACTGGAATCGCTCAACTGCAGTGGTACCAATATCAAAAACCTCAAAGGTTTGGAAGGGTTACGAGCACTTCAAATACTTGACTGCTCCAATACCCAAATTAAAAACCTATCCCCGCTATCAGAACTACGCTCTCTTACTGAGCTGACCTGCTACAACACCCGATTGAGTAGTAAGGATGTTGCCAACTTCCGCGATGAGCATTCTCGGTGCAAGGTGAGTTATTATTGATTGCTCAACCTGTATCTGAGTCAAATTCTGAGAACTGTTGTGAGTAAATCCCCATTATGCGTAACTTTAATTCATGGCTGAAGTCCTCTCTTTCGACCAACTTGATATAAGTAAAAGGTACACCTATGCCGATTATCTGACTTGGTGGTTTGATGAGCGCGTGGAACTGATAAGGGGAAAGGTACATAAGATGTCTCCTGCTCCTAGTAGCGACCATCAACGTGTATCAGGTGTATTGCAATATCATTTATACGGCTACTTAAGACAGCATCAATGCAAGGTATTCGCTGCTCCATTTGATGTAAGGCTAAATAAGTCGGCTAAAGAGGAGATAACAACTGTCGTGCAGCCTGATCTATGCGTCGTGTGTGATGTGCAAAAGATAGATCAGCGCGGCTGTAAGGGTGCCCCAGATCTTATAGTTGAGATACTATCGCCTTCTTCTTCCACAATGGATCTCAATACCAAATACAAACTCTACCAAGAGAATGGTGTGAAGGAATACTGGATCGTATACCCAGGAGAAGCCGTCATCGACTGCTTTGAGCTAGTTGGTGAAGCCTACACGCTACGCGAAAAACTTACCCGAGATCAAACACTCAACTCCATTGTACTACCGGACTTTTCTCTTGCCTTATCGGAAGTGTTTGAGTCTCCGTATCAATAGTAGTAGGAAGAGACTATTTCCAAAGCATACCTCCAATCCTGCCAGCTGTCACTAGTGTCTAATCACTACTTTGATATGCACAAACTGTTGATCCTCTAGCTCGATCCGAATTAAGTACATTCCATTGCTCAACTTGCTGATGTCATATTGACCGCTGAGATCAGCTTCGAAGGTACGTGTCAGCTGACCTGTAAGGTTCATGAGTTGGATTGTCTTGATCCTGTTTTGAGCATCCTCTACATGCAAGATATTTTGGGCTGGATTGGGGTAGATGCTAATCTCTTGGAGGAGATTCTCTTCTACACCTGATACCACTGCGTATTCTACCGTCAGTCCATCAGATCCGACCTGCGCACTTACTTCCAAGATACCTTGAGATTCGTCATAGCCGATATCTGCACCTAGGTCTGCTATGTCAAAGCCTACCGCATCTATCCTGAAGTAGTATTCGCCGCTAGGTACATTCTCGAAGAGAAATATCCCATCTTCATCCGTTACTGCCTGGGCTACCACTTCATTGGTGCTCTTGGCGTACAGATAGATGTCCACATCCGCTAAGGGTGTTCCATCAAGGGTCCGGCCTACTGCGATACGCGAACCTCCATCAGATCTCACTATTCGTCCAGTGATCGAGCCCTGACCGGTCATTGTACTTGTCGTCTTTGGGATGAGCTCGACGTTGACCTCTGTATTGTCATTGATCGTGAGGATGGTAGCTCTATTCCACAACAACTGTCCGTTGTAGTATGTATCGAAGGCGACAGCATTGTGCTCACCTGTGACCTCTAGTAGCAGCCTGTATTTGCCTTCTGTTAGGCCATCGATGAAGTAGTTACCATCGATGAAGCTATTTTGTGCAAACACCTCTCCATCCAATGTAAACACTACCACCTCACCGCTTACCGCCGAGCCATCTGCAGCGCCCGTGACTGTTCCTCTCAGGTAGAAGTCACTCACCAATCTGATGGTTCTGACTGATTCCGCATAGGCTATAGCTGTGGTACCTTCATTATAGGCCTTAATCATGATAAAGCCGTCCGCAGTGGTGGTTAGTGTGCTTTGCTGTATTTCTCCTTCACCTTCCACTATCGTGAAACTTACAGGTAAACCTTGGTCTGAGGTAGCACTTAGCGTCAGCGGTAGTTCAGCGATATTGATGATTTCTGGTAAGTCGAAGTTGATCGTCTGAGTGCTGCGCTCATCTACGCCAACATCATACGTTGCGATGACCTCACAGCCTGTTGAGCTATCGGTCACTTTTACAGTATAGTCACCTGCGTTGATGTTCTCAAGGGTTTGATCTTCACCTATGATGAAGCCTGTTGCAGCAGCTCCTTCATACCAGGTTATCTGTACGTCATTAGGAGTGTATTCAATACCTACCTTGAGTAGGCCTGTCCCTTGGGCTCCTGGCAGGTCAGGTCTCGATTTTAGTAGGGCTACCGCAAATGTTTGAATGTCTTCTTCGACAATGATCCTCAATGGAACAGACTGACATCCGATCGAGTCCAGTGTTACCTGAACAAAGTAGTCTCCACCTGTGATCTTGTCCAGCTGCGCTGACTTGCCTTGAATAAGCCTTGCCTCTTCATCGGCCACCCACCACTCGATACTGAAGGCTTCCATGTCAGAAGTACTCACTCCATTTACTGAGATCTCAGTAATCTCTGTTGAACCGTCCGGGTCGCCACAGCTTGTATTCTTATTGGTCGCTACCTCTACGGTGATCTGAGGAGTCGCTGATCCTATTTCAAAGGTCTTGGTCGCTTCACAGCCTGTTGTCTTGTCTGTGACCACCACCTGATAGTCGCCACTTTCAAGTGTGCTAATCGTTGCTGATGTCTGAACTTGTATCAACACCTCCCCCTGATACCATTGGATTTCATGGTTAGTGGTTAAGGCCGTAAGCGTTGCACTACCATTACCTAGTTCATCACAGCGGCTATTGGGTATTGTACTCACTTCGAATGATACCGATGACTGATCGTCTACCACAGTCACTGATCTCACTGGGCTTATGCACTCGGTGGTGACTCCAATTAGACGTGCGTAGTAGGTGCCTGAGGCTAGTCCGTTGACTTCCCTAGTTTGTGCCAGTACTTCTTCAAAACCTTCTGTTTGTGACCATTCTATTCGATATCCTAAGGTCGAGGTTAGCTCTTCTCCGTTGACGGCAATTGCGGCTAGTTCAACACTCCCAGCGGGTGATGTACAGCTATTGTTAGCGGTAGAGTTGAGATTGATGTCAAGGGTGGGTTGACTCTCTGCAATAGTCGCCGTGAGGCTAGTAGAGCAATCTGTATCAGTGTCGGTAACCCTCACGGTGTAGCTGCCCGCTTCAAGACTGTCGATACTCTTTGTTCGCTCAATAATCGTCCCACTAGCGGTGCTTCCTTTATACCATGCATATTCAATTCCTTGACTGCTGCTGATATTCGCGCTTATATTAAGATACCCATTGGGTACTTCACAACTTGTATTATCTCTTTTCTCTCTCAACGACAATGCGCCTTCCAAGTCTTTAGTTAGGACTTCAAAACTCCTGGTATAGCTGCAACCTGTTTCATTGTCTGTCACTTCTACAGTGTAGTCCCCTTCGGAGGTCACTTCTAATACACGGCTGATGCCAGTCGTACTCCATTCTAGACTAAATCTATTATTGGGTAGTAGGACAATCTGATCCGAATCTAGCCTGATGCTGTCCAAAGAGATTGAGCCGCTCGAGGTATTGCACGATGACAGATGTTGGATCGTGGAGAAAACATCAAGTTCTCCCTCTTCAATATCTATCTCGAATTCACGATAATGATCACATCCAGTAATTGGATCCAGTACATGCAATGAGTATGTGCCAGAACTCAAGCCTTCAACTGATTCATTGTTTCCAACCAAAATTCTATTTTTTGCCCATGTGAATTCAAAGCCTGCAAACTCTTGAAAATTGGTGATCAATACTGAACCGTTGGCTTCTGAATCACAGCTAGTATTATTCTCTATTGCTAGCTCCAATAAATCAAAATTAGGTTGATCTAGCATGATCAGCCACTCCTTCCGATCTCCATTCTCTGCTTCGACTTCAATTGTTATCGGCGAAGAAAAATCTAATTCTGTATACTCAGAATATACCCTAGCATCATTGTAGAAAGCTTTAGCACCATCCGAGAGCACAAACGTTGGAATGAGATCATAGCTACGAGAACAGCCGTATTTTATCAAAACCTCTCGTTCTTCCCCATATATAGTAGTAGGTGCAAGTTGTCCATCCAACTCAAATTCTAGCACACTGTTTTCTCCGCTTTTCTTCTTTAGCAGCGTAATCCATTCGCTCTGGATGGTAGCATCAGGAACAAGATCGCTTGTTACATCCAGCCAGTATACAGCTTCATCTTCTATTGTAAAACTTTCAATTGTCAGTACGGGATTATTTGCTCCCTCTAGGAGGCTCCCATTTTTCTTCCATTGGTAGTTATTCGCTGAACCACCAATTGTACCTAGATCAAGTGTAATTCTCTGACCAAGTCGAATGGTGTCAATATAAAGCTCTTCTCCAAACCTCGCTTGGGGCCAATAACTATATTGGTTTGAGAACAAATGAAGATTAGGTTCCAAATCTTCAAACGTCAGATAATTATTTTCGACATTAAGGTTAAGTTTAGTGTTTTTATCAAATGTTGGTAGTCCATTTAATAAATTGTACCCAAGGAGGATCTGAGCATTATCCCTCAACTTCTGAAGTTCTATAGGCACTGTCGATAGCTTGTTCGACGTAATCCAAAAACTTCTTAAATATGGTAGGTTACCTACACTTGAAGGAATTACTTGAATAGAATTTCTACTCAGCCATAAAAATTCAAGGCTGATCATTCCGTCAATTTTCTCTGGAATGGCTTCAATACTGTTGCTGCTCAAATTGAAATAGGTGACATTCTCTAGTTGGTCAAGCTCGGAAGGTATTGAACCTGTTAGCTGGTTGTTACTAAGGTCTATTTTCCGTAATGCTACCAGATCCGCTAGACTAATGCTTAGATCGCCCTTCAATCCATTATTACCAAGATCGAGCTCACTGACACGATTATCGAGTATTTTAATACCATACCATTGTCCAACTGGAGCGTTCAACCAACCTGTGTTATTAAGCCAATCATCACCGAAGTTGTCAAAATAGAATTTCACAAGAGCTAAAGAATCAGAAGTCAGGTTACCGTTAATCTCGCAGACCAAACCAGAGCCATATACATTCCGATCTTCCACCCAATTCTCAAACAGTTTGTTGTTCGGTTCACATACGTTGGTGTTCCGAAAACTAAATGCGCCCCTGACCTCAGAAAGTCCCAAATTTTCAATTGTCATAAGTGACAATGGCACTGAACCTGATAAATCATAGTTATTTGCTAAAACTAGGACTTCCAATTTTTCGAATTGACCAATTGTCGATGGTATTGATCCTGATAAATTGTTTGCACTCAAATCAAGTCGCTCTAATTCCGATAAGTTCGGCATTTCAGACGGAAGTTCTCCAGACAATTCATTATCTGGAAGAGACAGCTCAGAGACACGCCAGTCGCCATTTAGTGTGACCCCATACCAAGTATCTATATTGCCAGTAAGCCAGTTTGTATTATACTTCCAATTATCCCCGCCTGTATTCTCATAAAAATATACTAGAGCTAGGGAGTCAGACTCCAGTTCTTGCTCCAAAGCACATGTATAATTATTTTCATAGATTGTTAGCTCGTCTACCCATTCAAAATATCCATTTGTAGCAGGTTCACAAAGTGCACGGTTATTTGCTATTAATAATGTGTCCAGCTCAAGTAGTTCTATAAATGACTCTGGTAGCATTCCATAAAATTCATTGTCATTTAGTCCTAGAAAATTTAGATTGGTCAGGATACTTAACTCTTCAGGTACTCCCTCTTTCAAATTGTTAAAACCAACATTCAAATGTCTTAGCTCCGGAAGTTCAGTCATTTGATTTAGAATTGCACCTTCAAATCTATTAGACTCCAAGTCTAAAAAATCAAGGTTTGAAAGCTCATTAAAAATTTCTGGAACCTCGCTTTCTAATTGATTCTCACTCAAATCCAATTTAATCAGGTTTATGAGTTCTTTGAAACTTTCAGATAACCCACCCCGAATTCTATTCTTTTTCAATGATATTTTTTCAACCGCTGTTAAAAATCCGATTTCCAAAGGAAATCGGCCACTTAAGTTATTGTTATCTAATTCCAATCCCACAACTCTCCCATCAGCCCTTAGAGTTACACCATGCCAGGAATCGAGTGAACCTACCAACCAGTTCTCATCACTGTTCCATCCATAGCCTACCATGTCCTCATAAAGAGTTACTAATGCGATTGAATCGATATATGAATTATGATTAGGCTCGCAAAATATGTCAGTACCAAAGATGGTTCTGCTATCACTCCAATGTGCGTAAGCGTCATCAATCGGAGTGCACAAGTTCGTGTTAAAGTAATGAAATTGATTTGTGGTGGAATTGAGTGCCAAATTCTCCAGTCTGACAAAACTTAATGGTATTGGGCCAAAAAGCGCATTATTGTCAAGCTCTAAATATTTTAAGTTGGTCAATTGCCCTAATTCATCAGGTACATTTCCATAAAACTGGTTTTGACCTAAATCTAACCTTTCAAGATTCCTCAACTGACCTAAATATGCTGGAATGACTCCATCAAAACCGTTATTGTCAAGGAAAAGAGTCTTGAGATTTATGAGTTTTGAAATAGAGAATGGAATATCTCCTATAAAATCATTTGTTCCAATGCCTAGGAATTCTAGCCCAATCAATTCAAATAAAGCCTCAGGAAAATATCCTGAAAGTTCGTTATCGGTGAGATTTAAAGAAGACAATTGTTGTAACATGCTAAATCGAGAAGGAATGCTGCCTTCAAAATCATTACTATTCAAATACATTGATTCCAGCCTAATCAGGTTGCCAAGTGTATCCAGTAAGAAGCCACTCAAACTATTTCTACTTAAACTAAGAAGCTTCAATTTGGATAAAGAACCTATAGATTCAGGCAGACCCCCTGAAAGCTGATTGCTACTCATAGAAAGCTCCTGCAATTCTGATAATTGCCCTAGCGGTTCTGGTATTTCACCATTTAGCAGGTTGTAATCTAAGTCCAATTCGATGACTCGGTCATTACTAACTACAACCCCAAACCATGTATCTACATCTCCAGTTAGCCAGTTGTCATTATTAATCCAATTATCCCCATCAGTGCTTTCATAGAGGGCGACCAGAGCGAGGGAGTCGGTGTAGAGGGAATATTCTTCGACTTCACAAATGAGGCCACTACTAATTATATTCCTCCCCTCTTTCCAATCTTGGTAGGCTTGGTCTTGAGGTTCACATATATCGGTGTTGGAATAATTAAAAGTAGCCCAATCGACCCCCCCTAACCTACGCATCTGGATAAAACTTAGCGGGATTGAACCTGACAGAGGATTATTGTCTAAGAACATCTCATAGATATTTGTAAGGTTACCAAGTTCTTCAGGCAGAGAACCGGAAAGCTGATTATTTCTTAATCCTAAGTCACTGATTCTGGTAAGGTTACCAAGTTCAACAGGAATAGTCCCGCTGAGCTGATTATCATGCAGATATAAAGTACTTAAGTTGGTAAGATTTCCAATAGTACTAGGAATAATGCCTGTGATGTTGTTGCCCTGTATTGCCAATCCATCAAGTACTGGATTGAAATCAATGTCAGATGGAACAGTTCCAGATAAATCGTTATACCCTAAGTTCAGATACTCAAGGCTAGGCATTTTGAACAATCCAGCTGGAATACTACCTATGAGTTCGTTCTCCATTAGTTGTAAGAACTCGAGATTGACTAATTCAGTCATCTCTTCTGGAATAGAACCAGAAAATTGATTCTGTGGCATGTTTAGCACCTGAAGACTAAGCAACTTACCTATCGTATTAGGTATATCACCCGTGATGTCGTTTCTTTCAAGGTCTAGATTTTTTAGACCTAATAAATATCCAATCTCATCTGGAAGTGTGCCCGTTAGATTATTTCCTCTGCAGCAATTAAACTCTATATTGGAAGCAAGCTTAATTTTAACAACACGGTTGTTTTCAACATTCACGCCGAACCAATCCTCAACTGGTTTATTACTCAACCAATTGAAGTTATTATCCCAATTGTCGCCATTTGTCGAATTATAAAATGCCGTTAGTGCATTAAACTCGGATTCAACAACACCTCCAACTAATGATTCGCTAGTAATTAATATCTGCCATTCTTGAGTTTCAGAACCAACCTCATTGCTAATTGTGTAAGTCACTGGATTGGTGAAATCATTGGCTGTGATTCCACTCGATTGTGCTATTCCGTCGACGGATACAGTCACTTCAGATGACACTTCGAAAATAGCAACTAAATCATTTAGATCGACATCTGGCAAATTAAGCCTGATGATATGATTGTTTCTATCAATGAACGGTAACTCATTAAAACCTAAAATTGAGTAGCTGAAGAAATCGGTTACCGAACAGGTCGACCCAGTACCAACTATAGTTCTTCCATTTTTCCATTGCTCCCATGTGGGGTCATCAGATTCGCATAATAACGTTGATGAATAATCCAACGCCCACCCCCACTGTTCCAAACCCAGGCTATTCAGGTTGGTAAGCGACAGTGGTATTACTCCAACAAAGTCGTTCTCATCCAATCTCATTTCTCTTAAGCTGGACATATTGCCCAGTTCGATGGGAAGTTCGCCTTTGAATTCATTGTCATTCAATTCAAGACGTTGTAAACTAGTCATATCTCCCAATTCCTTGGGAAGCTCGCCAGATAGTAGATTACCCCTTACAAAAAACTCTTCTAAGTTTCCCAGGTCGCCTAATTCAATAGGTAATTCACCAGTTAGTAAATTATCTGTAATATGAAGCTCTTTCAAAGATGAAAGTTGACCTAATTCTTTAGGGATTTCCCCTGAAAATAGGTTGCTAGACAGGTGTAATATTTGAAGGTTTTCGAGGGTTCCGAAAAAACTTGGGATATTTTCTTCGAACTGATTATCGCTTAATGATAGTTCTTCAAGCTTCGCTAACATACTTAGTTCAACTGGCAATGGGTTGCTCAGCTCATTATATGCAAGGCGTAAAAATCTCAGTTCACTTAAGTTGCCTATTGCAGAAGGAATCACTCCTATCAGGTTGTTACCTCGACAGCATGTATACTCTTCAACTTCGTCCTGAAGTTGGATACCAGTAACCCGGCCATTTTCAACAGTCACACCAAACCACGTATCCACATCACCTGTTAGCCAGTTGGTATTGTTGGTCCAGCTTTCGCCATCAGTACTCATATAAAGCTTAACCAAAGCAATTGAGTCTTGCGGCGGAACAGTTAACAAGTCACACTTAACAACCCCGCCATAGTAATTTATACCGTTCGTGAAATTGTTAAACTCTATTGTCGAGGGCTCACATAAATAGTTGTCGTTTAAGTGAATCTCTATAGCACGATTCAGATTTGTCAAGTCAGCTGACACCTCTCCAATCAAATTATTATTATTTAAGTATAGATATTCCAAATTCAACAGACCATATAGCTCATCTGGAATGGTACCACCTAGAAAATTATTGTTGCTCAGACTCAAAACCTTGAGCTTGGATAAATCTCCAATACTATGTGGAATACGGCCAGTCAATAAGGTAAGCGATAAGCTTAAACCCTCAAGATTACTTAGGTTGCCAATCGCTTCAGGAATCGAACCGGACAGTGCGTTTGTATTTAAAATTAAAGTCTCAATGGCGGTCAAATCTCCGATTTGACTCGGGAGCGAACCACGTAAACCATTTCCGTGAATCACCAATCTAAGTACTCTTCCTCCAACAACTGTCACCCCATACCAGCTCTCCACAGTCCCTGTCAACCAATTATCATTATTTGTCCAGTTGTCTCCATCTGTACTTTCGTAGAGGGCGACCAGGGCCAGCGAATCCTGCACATTGACTTGGCCAAAGAGGGAAATATGGAAGCTAAAGAGGAAAAAGAGCAGACCTAAAAATCGTTTCATAAACAGGCTGGACGAGAATAGTGATTTTTGCATAACGGCAGGAGATAAAAATAACACCTTCAACAACATATCAAAACAAAAACCAGAGATATCTCTCAGAGATTGACATAAATTAGAAAAGTCACCAATTAGACGTCTCACCCTCCTTTTCACTCAATGTCCAGCATAACAACCGGCGCACCCACTGGGAAAATCATCATAGAATATGCCCGTGATATCTCAGTGACTGAAACAGTTTCATATCATCCTGATCCCATTTTCATAATAGGTTGCTACCCACCGAAGTATCAAATCGCTTCCCAGTACTCTCCGATCAACACGCCTATAGCACATTGCTGTAAGCTCGCTTTCATTATGAGGGGAAGCACTTCATTTTAGCCACTCATGGAACAGCCTACTTACCAACTACTCATCGCCAGCTATCTAGAGGAAGAGCATGTCAACAGAATCCGACAAGTCGATCCCCGGATCAATGTCATCTATCGGCCAGATCTATTAAGATCTCCGAGATATGCAGCCGATCACAAGGGTGAACCTAACCCAAGGTCAGCAGCTCAGGAGAAAGAGTGGCTTGCGCTACTCGGGCAGGCTGACATCCTATTTGATTTTGACCAGACGCATATCGAAGATCTGCCAGAGGTAGCACCCAAGGTGCAATGGCTGCAAGCAACCAGCTCCGGTATTGGACAGTTTGTACACAAGCACGGCTATGATGTACGTATGCCCGACACGGTCTTCACTACCGCCAAGGGTGTCCACGCCCAGCCGCTTGCTGAGTTCTGTTTGATGGTGATGCTCATGTTTCACAAAGGCGTACCACGGATGCTCAAGGAGCAACAGAGCAAGCACTGGGAACGGTATGCCGGTACCGACCTTTCCGGTAGGACACTCGTCATCCTCGGGTTGGGGAGCGTGGGTCAGCGCACCGCACAACTGGCCAAAGCCTTTGGCATGAACGTGATTGGTGTAAAAAGATCCATCGAAGGTCAGAGCGCCACCGCATTATCGGTAGATGAGCTATATGACCAATCAATGCTGTCAGAAGTACTCCCAAGGGCTGAGCATCTGGTCATCATCACACCTCATACGCCAGAGACAGAGGGGCTAATTGGTCAACAACAGATTGCACTGGTACCCAAGGGCTGCACTTTCATCAACATCGGTCGTGGGGCGGTAGTCGATGAGCAGGCACTGATCGCTGCGTTGCAGTCAGGTCAAATCGGAGCTGCCGGCCTGGATGTATTCCAGGTGGAGCCCCTACCGCAAAATAGTCCCCTGTGGGAGATGCCCAATGTACTCATCAGCCCACATTCTGCCAGCACCAGCGATCGGGAAAATAGCCGAATCACCGACCTGTTCATCGAGAACACAAAGCGGTTTTTGTATCAGAAACCATTGCTCAATGTACTCGACACCCAAAAACGGTTTTGATTTTTCCAGAAAACCGTAACTTCAACATCACCTAACCTTACTCCCTATGCTCAAAGATCCGGTTATTGTATTCTTTATCATGACATTCATCGTGATGCTATCACTATGGCTCGAGCGATCTGTACCTTTTCTCAAGAAGATGGGATCTGCATCGATGTGCATTATCATGGGGATCATTCTTTCTAACAGCACCATCATACCCGGAGAGTCTCCGGTATATGATTTCTTAATGGATGAAGCGGTCACTGCGAGTATTGTACTCATTCTGCTAAGTGTGAGTATCAAATCACTCAAAATGGCTGGCAGTACCATGCTCAAGGCTTTCTTAGTAGGATCAATCGGTTCTGCCCTGGGTGGGATTACCATGTCCTACCTATTGAATGATTCCATTGGCCCAGAGTCATGGAAACTTGCCGGGCAGTTCACCGGTACCTATATCGGTGGTGGGATGAATTTCGCCGCGCTTGGCAATGCCTTCGGGACGACCAGTAGCCTGTTTACTGCAGGGATAGCAGCTGATGTCATCCTGACAGCTATTTGGCTGATCGTGTGCCTAGCTGCACCGCTGCTGCTAGGGAGCAAGGAGAAGACTACTCCAGTGCCGAAAGAGGATGCCCCAAACGAGGATAAACCTGAGACATTAGAGAAAGCCCTGTATAATAGCCTAAAGGCAATACCGATTCAGGATATGGCTGCCTTTACGGGTATTACTATTGGCTGTATGATAGGTTCGGATCTCCTAGCGGAATGGCTGCCTTTCCTACCGAAAATCCTATGGCTTACATCACTCGCACTCTTAATGGGTCAGTTACCAGTCGTGCGACAACTTTCTGGAGGTGCCATGCTCGGCAACTATCTCTTACTTCTCTTTCTGGCCAGTAATGGGGCTAAGTCTGTAGTCGCCAACATAGTCGCCGTAGGTCCTTCGATCTTCTATTTCGCCTTTGGTACGATCTTCATCCATGGCATCTTCATATTTGGGGTGGGGAGGCTGCTAAAGATTGATGCAAGCATCTTAGCCGTTGCTTCCCAGGCCAATGTAGGCGGATCATCCTCTGCCCTGGCATTAGCTAGTGCCAGAGGGTATGGCCACTTGGTACTACCAGGCGTTGCAGTGGGCCTTCTGGGTTATGCAGTCGGCAACTATCTTGGCTTCTTTGTAGGCAATATGATGCAGGGGATCTTATAGAGGTTTTACCTCGTGTTATTTAACCCCAACCTCCAAGGTTTGTGAGTCACAGACCTTAGCAACTACATCCATATATGGCCTGTGTGCCACACGCCATGGTGATGCAGTTTATGTCAGAGAGTGGTTCGTTGGAACATAGATTCCCTATCGGGAATGGCTTGTATTACGCTTAAGAATTTAACTCTCAGGGGGTTCAGAACCCCCTGAGAGTTATAATGTTTACTTCAGCTTATCCCAGCGACCTAGCACTGCTCGCATTGTATTTCTCAGTTCTGCAAGACCTGCCTTGGCCTGTGCTGTGGGCTGTGCATCCGCACCTTGCAAGACCACTAGCATGTGCAAAAACTTCTGTTGTAATGCCACGATATTCTCTTCTTCGCCTTCAGTAGCATAGATACTGCCATAAAGCATATCGGCATTACCCGGATTGCCATTACCTCTCAGGGCCTCCATGGCTGCCTTTTTCTTGCCTTTGGCTACCGCAATGCGTTCATCCAAAGCTTCACGAACCTTCTGTAAGTCAAGATAGCTGTTGTAGGCTAGCATGCTCTGGCTAGTTTGCTCCTGCAGGGCAGAATCAGAGATCTCCACTCTTGGGTCAAGTCGTACAGTGATACTCTGCTCCTGTGTATTGCCATCTACATTGAGTCTTACGCTGTATTCACCAGGGTGTACATACGGTCCGTTCGGACCACTAGGGGTCTGCATGTGCACCGCGGAGATTGCAAACTCACGATCTGAGCCTGGAGGATTGGGGTACCTGAGGTCCCACACAAAGCGATGATGCCCAGCATCAGCCTTCACCGACTGCCACGGCTTGATCCAATAAGTCGGGTGTGGCAATGCCGTTGTATCTACAAACTCTGGTTCATCAGATGAAGAATACTTCCTGATCAGATCACCGTCGCTATCGAGAATCTCCAATGACACCTCGCTTGCATTTTCCGATAGGAAGTAATCGATATATGTACCATCCGGTGGATTCTCTCCAGACGGCTCCTCAGGAGGAAGCGGCGTATCCAGGAACATGTTCCAGCGCACACGGGTTGCGAGCGTGGGTTGGAAGAGATAATGACCCGCAGAACGCGCCTTGGCCATCTGTCGCAGTGGCTCAATATTGTCCATGATCCAGGCTGAGCGCCCGTGGGTGCCCACTACCAAATCAGCGTCCTTAATCACAAGGTCGCGTACTGATGAGGCAGGCATATCCATCCGCAGCGACTGCCAGTTTTCACCTTCATCTATCGAGAAATAGACTTCTCGTTCTGTGCCTGCAAAGAGCAGTCCTGCCTGCTTAGGATCTTCTCTGACGACATTGACAGGTCCCATCTCGGCCATGCCATTGGTGATCTTAGCCCACGTCTTACCGCCATCCTTCGTCTTATAGATCAAGGGTTTCATATTGTCTTTTCTGATCGCGTTGATAGCGACGAAAGCGGTCTGCTTGTCGAAATGACCAGCGTCAATCTGACTGACCTTGTCCCATGATTTCAGGTCTGGTGGCGTTACATTCTTCCAGTTCTTACCTCCATCTGTGGTGACATGTACCAATCCATCGTCCGAACCTGCCCAGATCATATTGACATCCAGCGGTGAAGGCGACACAGCGTAGATCACTGCGCGGCGAGCCATAGTTTCCAACTCAGGGGTTCTAAAGTCGCCCACACTCTCTGGTACCTCAGGTTGCTCGCGGGTGAGATCTGGACTAATAATATCCCAGCTCTGCCCTTCATTGGTGGTCTTCCAAAGTACATTGGTCGCAAAGAGCAGCATGTTGTCATCCTTAGGATGGAACATAAGCGGCATGGTACGTAGGATACGGTACTTACCAGAGCGTAATGCTTCTGGCGCAATATTCTGAGATTGACCAGTGGTCTTATTGAAGCGCATTACACGGCCGCCATAGATGATATTGGGGTCTTTGGGGTCAGGAGCAACATAGGCATACTCATCTGAGCCCACTCCCATAAACTCGCGAAAAGTAATCTGGCCTCCCGGTCCTCTGCTGGCTGTCGCTATTGCGCCACTTTCCTGCTGCCCGCCATACACCCAGTAGGGGAAGGCATTATCGGTAGAGACGTGGTAGAGCTGAGTCGTCGGCTGATTGTACCACGAACTCCAGGTACGACCTGCGTTGACAGTCACGACCGCTCCCTGATCTGCCACAAATAGCATGATATCTGGATTCTCAGGATTTATCCAAATTCGGTGGTAATCATCCCCTCCAGGTGCGCCTTTCAGAGAGAACCATGTCTTGCCGCCATCATTGGACTGATAGGAAGCTACGTTACCAGCATAGACTTTATTGGGATCATTCGGATGCACCTTGATCTCTGCAAAGTCACCGCCTCGACCATAAGTCCTGCGGTCTGTACTGACCAGTGCCCAACTCTGACCTGCATTAGTACTTTTATAGATACCCGCCTTCTGATCAGACTGTACTACAGCGTAGATGATATTGGGGTCAGACGGTGCTATGCCGATTCCAATCCTACCTACACCATCTTCCGCAGTGGGTAGCCCTTCTGTGAGCTTTGTCCAGCTATCACCGCCATCGGTAGATTTGAAAAGGCCGCTATTAGGCCCTTTCCAGTTAGCATTTTCCCATGGGCCTTCCTGATGCTCCCACATATCAGCATAGATGATGTTGGGATTAGTCGGATCAAACTCCACTTGGATCGCACCTGTATTGTGATTGATGTAATGTACTTTTTCCCAGGTCTTGCCACCATCTTTGGTTCTGAAGACGCCCCTTTCTTCATTGGCGCCATAAGGGTGACCGAGTCCAGCCACAAAGACTATATCTGGATTGGTTGGGTGAACAATCAAGCGACCTACCTGCTGTACATCTGGTAGCCCAACATGCTCCCAAGTATCACCGCCATCGGTAGACTTGAAGATACCATCCCCCACGCCCAAGTCAGGGCGATGGAGTCCCTCGCCACTACCTACGTAAAGGATATCAGGATTGGAAGGCGATACTGCGATATCTCCGACTGATCCGGTGGGCGCCTCATCGAAAATAGGGAACCACGTACGGCCATAGTCATCTGTCTTCCAGACGCCACCATTATTGACCCCTACGAAGAAGACACTAGGCTGTGATGGAATGCCAACACCACCTACGGTACGGCTAGCACGAAAGGGGCCAATCAGACGGTAGTCCATCTCCTGATAGTAGCTGGGATCGACAGATTGTGCATAGCTTTTCTCTGGTAGAGAGAGCGTGATGAGGGTGAGTATGGAAATTAGGAAAACCGGATACTTCATAGATCATATTTTTTTACGAACTATGAGTTTACCCAAAAGCTAGAGCATTTGCAAAAGGTAGTTGCTAGTTGGTGGTTGAAGATGATGCTTTATTCATTTTTGGACATAAAAAAACCTCGACGAATGCCGAGGTTTTTACTCATACCCTGAAAAAACTTTCCTAAGCCTCTTGTTTATCGATCCCTTGAGCAAGTTCCGATAGCGGTTCTAGAGACTTCACTGGTTCAAAATCAAATGTTGAGAATGCGTAATATCCCCAAGCTGATAACATTGCGACAAAAAATACTTTTCTTATTAGTTCCATAAGCTAGCTGAGCCTTTAGTTGTAAAATAATGAGATGAAGTTATATTATAAATAGATATCATACCGCTATACTCGATTAAGTAGCAGGAATGCTCGATAAACAAGGACATTCCTTAGATGAATGTAAAACTTCGGCTCACCACTTAGTCCTCTATCATCCATATGCTTCATCAAATCAAGCACAAAAGCTATCATTGCAACGCACTTCTAAACCTCCTCCTATGAAAGCATTATTTTCAATTATCGTAATACTCTTGTTGATCAGCACCTCCCCTTCCTTTGGCCAGCTTTCTGGTAAGGAAAAAAAGCTTACACAATACATAGATAAGACCAATGCCGAAGCAGTGGTACTCCTAAAGAAGATCGTCAACATGAATAGCGGCACCATGAACTTCGAAGGGGTAAAAGCCGTCGGGGAGGTGCTCATGCCACTCTTTGCCGAGCTCGGTATGGAAGTACGTTGGGCTGATGGATCCTCGTTTGGTAGAGCTGGGCATTTAGTGGCCAAGATTGAAGGAGGCAAAGGCAAGAAAATACTCATGATCGGCCATCTCGATACGGTCTTTGAGCCCGATAGCCCCAATCAGGAATGGATTCCAGTAGACGAAAATACAGTGAAAGGCCCTGGGATAGCAGATATGAAAGGTGGTGACATCATCATACTGCAGTCACTCCGCGCCCTGCATGCACAAGGTCTGCTCAAGGATATGAATATTACGGTAGTGATGACTGGCGATGAAGAGCTCAGCGGATCTCCCCTATCGGAATCCAAAAAAGAGCTCGTCGAAGCTGCGAAATGGGCGGATATCGCGCTTGGTTTCGAAAATGGTGATGGCAATCCCTATACCGCCAATGTCGCTCGTCGAAGTTCATCAGGCTGGAACGTGACCGTCACAGGCAATGCTGCGCACTCTTCGCAGATCTTCAAACCATCAGTCGGTGCGGGTGCCATTTATGAAGCGAGCCGTATTCTTTATCGGTTTTATGAAGAGCTTTCGGAGGAAGAGTTTTTGACTTTCAACCCAGGTGTGATGGTCGGTGGTACTACCGTGATGCACGATGGTAGTGCTAACTCTGGATCAGCCTTCGGCAAGGACAATGTAGTCGCCAAAGATGCGACCATCACTGGAGACATCAGGTGTCTCACTCCAGAGCAGCTCTCCAAGACACAGGAGACCATGAAGCGTATCGTTGCTGATCACCTCCCAGGTACAGATGCGATGATCACTTTCAAAGAGGGCTATCCTCCTTTTGCCCCGACCGAGGGTAATTATGAGTTGCTTGAGCAATTCAGCAAGGTTAGCCAGGACCTTGGTCTGGATCCCGTCACCCCGGTCAATCCTAGTGATGCTGGTGCGGCCGACATCAGCTTCACCTCTGAGTACATTGAGATGGGAATCGATGGCATGGGTATGGCAGGTGCTGATGACCACACCATTCGTGAGACGGGCTTCCTTCCTGCTCTGCCGCTACAGAGTAAACGAGCCGCAGTGCTCCTTTACAGGTTGACACGATAGCCCTTATTATCCGCAAATCGACTAAATTTAATTATGCAATTTCCCATTACCATAAAAGGTCAGGTTTTCGAAAGAATGTCGGATGATGAGTTCTTTCATTTCTGTCAGGAAAATAGTGATACTAAGTTTGAACGAAACGCGAATGGCGAAATCATCATAATGTCACCTACTACTTTTAATACAGGCGACCGAAACGCCGAGATCATCACACAGCTTCGAGTGTGGAACAAAAAGCATCAACTTGGCCGAGCAGTTGACTCTGATACGGGTTTTTATTTGCCCAATGGCGCTATGCGTAACCCAGATGCCGCATGGGTAAGTAATGAGCTTCTGAAAACCTTGCCAGAAAGTGAATTAGACAAGTTTCCAAGATTGACCCCTGAATTTGTCATCGAGCTAAAATCAAAATCAGACCTCTTAACTAGCCAGCAAGCAAAGATGGGAGAATGGATGGCCAGTGGTTGTCAGCTGGGATGGCTTATCGACCCTGAAAAGCAAATTGTCTACATCTATTCGGCAGGTGAGATTACTACAATCAGCGGTTTTGATCAGAAACTTAGTGGAGAGCCGTTGCTTCCTGGATTTGAGCTAGACTTGAGTGAATTGATCCTTTAATATTTCTGGAGGTTATTCTTAAGACTTTGTCCTACAATGCGGGGGTTCTGTATGCAACTGCTCTCTGCAATATTGGCTTTATCATCAAAATACCGTTCCTCAAAACCCTTGGAATACAACTGTTATTCCTGACCTGCCTTGGCTAAATTGAAAAATAGACTTCAAACCGAAATAACTATGCTCAGAACCCTGCTTATCACGCTGCTTTTTTCGACCAAAATCATGGCACAGCAGCAGCCTCATGCCTTTACCAATGCATTGATCTACCCTATATCCGGTGACCCTATGGAGAATGGCGTGCTTGTAGTACAAAATGGAAAGATCATCGCAATAGGTGCTTCCGCGGACATCACCCTACCGGGAAATGCGGTGGTCCATGACATGGCTGGTAAGCAGATCATGCCTGGTATGGTGGATACCCACTCCCATCTTGGCGTAACCGACCTGGGAGGTGACGCTTCAGCTGCAATTCATCCAGAAGTACGAATCATAGATTCGATCGAGCCAACAGCAGACAGCTTCATGCGAGCTTTATCTGGGGGAATCACCACACTCAATGTAATGCCTGGGTCTGGTCACTTGATGAGCGGCCAGACAGTCTACATCAAAATGCGTGAAGGTAAGACCATTGATGATTTGACATTCTGCGGAGATGTCCTCAATGAGGTATGTGGTGGAATGAAGATGGCCAACGGTACCAACTCACTGCAAGGCCCACCCAACTTTCCGGGTACGAGAGCAAAATCAGCCTCCATGGTGCGCGAGGAGTTCATCAAAGCGCAAGAGTACCAGCGCAAAGTGGCAGATGCTAAAGGTGATGTGGCCAAGTTACCGGCAAGAGATCTCCGGATGGAAGGGCTAATAGATATCCTGGAAGGAAGACGAATCGTTCATTTTCACACGCATAAGCAAAATGATGTAATGACTGCCATCAGACTCTCCAAGGAGTTTAATTTTAAGTTGGTGCTCCAACACGTGAGTGAGGCATGGATGGTAGCAGATGAAATAGCCGCCGCGGGTGTGCCTGCTTCGATCATTATGCCAGACTCGCCAGGTGGTAAGATGGAGATGATCAACAACTATCATCAGAATGGTGCAATTCTTGACAAGGCCGGAGTAGATGTGGCCTTTCATACTGATGACTGGATTACAGACTCCCGATTGTTTATCCGCCTAGCAGGCTTGGCGGTAAGAGAGGGGATGTCTAAGGAAAAAGCACTGGAAGCACTCACTTTGGCAGGTGCCCGAATGATGGAACTAACCGATCGTGTGGGATCGCTAGAGGTAGGCAAGGATGCCGACTTCATCATCTTATCTGGTGATCCGCTGAGCGTTTACACACATATTGAGGAGACCTGGGTGGAAGGCGTCAAGCGCTTTGACAGATCTATTCCTGAAGATCGCGCTTTCGCTACCGGAGGCTATCGTGTCTACCTTCCTAACGCGATGACCCACATCCATTAATCAGAGTCCGTCCATAATGTCCGATCTCTTCGTTACGCTCGTCAAAAAAATACTCGATTACGCGAGTAAACTCCGCTTTTTTTGACTTCACAAGCCTTGATCTCGAACATTCTGAATCAGACTCTCGACTTTATAGACATCCACTAATTCTACAACAGACACTCTTATGCAACTCAAACATATATTTCTTACAAGTTCATTTGTTTTCGCATTAGTGCTTTTAGCTCAAGCCCAAATTGCCGTCAAAGGTGAAATGGTATACACCATGGATCGCGACCCTATCGAAAATGGTGTGGTACTCATCAAAGATGGAAAAATTACTGCTGTTGGAGCAAGCTCAGCGATTACCATTCCGGTAGGCTATACTGTACATGAGGGTAAGGTAGTGACGCCTGGGCTGGTCGACGCACACTCTATGGTAGGTGTATCTGGCATGTACAATCAGCCCTGGGATCAGGATCAGCTAGAGACTTCAGCAGCCATACAGCCTGAGCTCCAGGCAGTAGATGCATACAATCCCATCGAACCATTAATTGGCTTCTTGATGAGTCGTGGGGTGACCACTATCCATACAGGTCATGGTATCGGTGCACTCGTGAGTGGGCAGACGATGATCGTCAAGACACGCGGCAACTCGGTCGAAGAAGCCATCATCGAACCAGCGACTATGCTCGCTATGACACTAGGCCAGACAGTCACTTCCAACTACAAAAAGCCCGGAACCCGCTCTAAGGGCATGGCGATGATTCGAGGACAGTTGATCAAAGCGCAGGAGTATCAAGCCAAGAAGAAGAAAGAACCCAGTACCTCAACAGATCTTGGGATGGAGGCACTATCCAAGCTACTTTCTGGTGAGTACAAAGCTTTGATCACCGTGCACCGTTCTTCTGATATTATGTCAGCGCTACGATTGGCAGATGAGTTTGGGTTTAAACTGGTGCTTGACGGTGCTGCTGAATCCTACATGATGATCGAGGAAATCAAGGCCTCCGGTGCAGAGATTATTCTCCACCCTACTAATATGCGGATCTACGGCTCAGGCCCTGAATACGCCAATGGCTCAATGGAGACGGCAGGCAAACTTCATGAAGCAGGCATTCCGGTAGTCATCCAAAGTGGATTCGAACAGTACGTGCCTAAGACTCGTGTGGTGCTCTACGAAGCTGCACTGGCAGCCGCCAACGGACTACCTTTTAATGAGGCACTTAGGGCTATCACCATCAATGCGGCTAAAGTACTTGAGATCGATGATCGTGTAGGGTCATTAACGGTAGGTAAGGATGCGGATGTGGTGATTTATGATGGTGATCCGTTTGAGTATGTGACCCATGTCTGCACTGTGATTATCGATGGGGAGGTCACGCATAGCGAATGCAAATAAATAGGTAACATGACACTTCGAGAAGTTCATAACGAAGAGCTAAACTTCCTGCGAGAGATGAGCATCTCCACTTTTGTGGAGGCCTTTGGACATCTCAATACTCCGGAGAATATGGAGCTCTACCTATCGGAAAAGATGAGCCTGGCGCATCTCACCAAGGAGTTTGATCATCCAGAGTCCACCTTCTATTTCGCATTAGTCGAAGAGGAGATCGTAGGCTACCTCAAGCTCAATGTTGGTTCAGCACAAAACGAGGAGCATCTTGGCAAGTCCATGGAAGTGGAGCGTATCTATGTGCTGAAGGAGCACCAGGGTCAGGGAATTGGCCAAGCCATATTCGAGCAGGCGATCACTATGGCTAGGAAGCAAGGCATGGAAGTCTTGTGGCTCGGCGTTTGGGGTGAAAATACACGGGCCATTGCGTTTTACCAGCGTATGGGGCTCGAAATATTCGATACTCACTCCTTCATGCTTGGCACAGATTTACAGACGGACCAACTCATGAAGATGCAGCTATAAACAAAATTTGATCTTTGGTATTTGACCAATTAGGCTAGCCCCCTTACTTTACCTTTTCTTATGTTAGCTGTAGATGGACATTAAACGCATTTTTGATAAAGAATACCTCTTCAGTCCCATGGACAACAGCGCCGTGGTGTTATTCAGGTTGTTTTTTGGTTTTCTCATCACCGCGGAAGCTTGGGGAGCGATCATGACAGGCTGGGTTCGTCGGGCCTTCATTGAGCCTGACTATACTTTCAACTTCATTGGTTTTGAGTTTCTCCAGCCCCTACCAGGAAATGGTATGTACTACTACTTCTTTGTGATGGGAGTGGCCGGATTGATGATCACGCTCGGGTGGTATTATAGAGCGGCCGTCTCTATCTATTTCGTGATGTGGACGGGTGTTTATCTCATGCAGAAGTCTAGCTACAACAACCACTACTATCTTCTTATGCTGTTGCTGGGCTTTATGATCTTTGTACCGGCGCACCAATACTTCAGCCTTGATGCACGGAAACGTCCGACAGTCAAATCGCTAGTCTGCGGTCGATGGGTGCAAATTTTCTTCATTGTACAATTATTCATTGTCTATACCTACGCTGCTTTCTCAAAGGTTTATGAGGATTGGCTGCTGGCCAAGCCGATTAGCATTTGGTTCCGCAATAAGAAAGACTACCGGCTGATAGGAGATCTACTGCAAGAAGAATGGCTTCAGTTGTCCATCGCTTATGGAGGAATTTTCTTCGATATGCTGGTCATTCCAGCCCTCCTCTGGAAGCGGACTAGATTGATTGCGGTAGCGGCATCTATCTTCTTTCATCTCTTCAACTCGGCCATCTTTCAGATAGGTATCTTTCCATATTTAGCGTTGGCTTTTCTGGTCTTTTTCTTCGATCCAGAGGAGATCAAGAAAGTGTTTTTCAAATCAAAAACGATCCCAAGCGAAACAGAACTTTCGACTTACCAAAGGCCCCAATATGCCAATGTCGCACTCATCATCGCCTATGGTTATTTCGTCATACAGGCACTGCTGCCTCTCCGGTATCATCTGTATCCTGGCAATGTTCACTGGACGGAAGAAGGTCATCGACTCTCCTGGAAAATGATGTTGCGATCTAAAGGTGGCTCGATCCATTTTAATGTCACGAACAAGGATACTGGAGAATTGCGGATCATATGCCCGAAGGAGGACCTGACAATCAAGCAGTATCGCAAAGTCGCAACTACACCGGATATGACATGGCAGTACGTTCAGCGAGTCAAGGCACGCTTAGCAGAAGACGGATGGACGAATGTCGAAATCTTCGCAGTATCCAAATGCTCTCTCAACGGCCGACCCTATCAGCCCCTGATCAAACCAGACTATGACTTGGCGCAAGCAGAGTGGCACGTATTTCAGCCATCGGACTGGATCAATCCGATAGATGAGACGCCATAGCCGACTTGCCGGCAGGCTTCATCAGTGACAATTTCAAAAATCATAGATCGATGAAGCGGAATCAAACTCAACTACTCCGCGCAAATCATGAAAGTTCTCTAGTCCAATCAAAACAGGAAGTCTAGTTGTGCTGTACTCATAGTAAAGTACTTAAACGCCGGTATCACCTTGACCTGAAGATTATCCTTTTGTATCTCCTCTTCCTGATCCATTGTAAGAATGAGTCCTCTACTTACTTCTAGAGATTTTGCTGCCTCCGAAAGCCCCTTAAGTTCACGCTTTCGTGTATCAGCATCGCTCATGTCATAGGTGATCTGCACTGGCAGCAACTCATTTGGACTTGTTTCTACGATCAGATCACATTCGTTGACCTGCTTATAGAAGAAGACGGGCTTCAGCAATTTCATGAATTCTAGCACAACGAGGTTTTCAAACAGCCGTCCTAAGTCCTTGGAGACCGCATAGTCTATGGCCGACAGCAGACCCCAGTCACATGCATAGGCTTTTTTATCACTGTTCTCCCTTTTCATCTCTGAGTAGTCAAACTTCGTCAGTGACCTGATGACGTAGGCATCCTTAGCAAAGCCAAGAAAATCGTAAAGTGTGTTTTTGCTGACCGTATATTTATTTGACTTGAAATCGTTGTAGACCTTGTTGATAGACAGTGGTTTCCCAACTCCCAAAAACATTTTTTTTATAAAATACTTTAGCAAATTGGCTTGGCTGATCTCGAAACGCTCAACTAGGTCACGATGGATCATCACATTAAAATACTCCTGTAGGACTTTGATCCTTAAGTGTTCTTCCATATTGACCAACTCTGGAAACCCACCTATGCTGAAGTACTCACGAAAACTGTTGAGGAGTAAAGCCTTTTCCTGATAGGCAAAGGCGTCTACAGACTTGCCTTGAAACCGTAAAAACTCTCTGAAAGATAGTGGCAATACTTCCACCGCTAATGATCTACCTCTGAGAGAAGTAGCGATCTCTGTACTCAAAAAGGAGGCGTTCGAGCCCGTCAGGTAGATGTTTTTGGAGTGGTCCTCATACAGCCGCCGAACAAATTTTTCCCAGTCGGGGATGTTTTGGATTTCATCAAAGAAAAAATAGCATAAGTCAAAATCCACGCTTGGGATCATCTCCCGAAGGGCTTCTAAGATCAAGTCAAATGCGAAAGAGTCGGAGAGTAATCGCTCATCCTCAAAATTGATGAAAACCACTCGCTCACGAGGGATCCCTGCCTCCCTGACCTTATTGATAAGCAGGTAAAGTAGATGTGTCTTTCCTGCCCTCCGGGGGCCTATGAAGCTTATGATCTTGCCACTATCCAGTGGTGCCCAGACATCCCGCTCTACTATTTGTCCAAAATTGCGCTGCTGGTTATAACTCAGGATTTCTTTTATTTTCTCCTTCATACAAAGACAAATTTATTATAAATATCCTTATTAAAGGGATAATTTTTATGAAATTATCCTCATTAAAGGGAATATTTAAAAATATTCTTATACAGACTCATTTGTGTAAATGAATTTCCACCATTGATCAAATCTTGACAATGAGTGTTAGCGCACAGGTTCGAGCTCATGACTCACGCCGTTTTTTCATTTGTAACTTCTAAGATTCGTCAGCAATCGGGACATGTCAATAATCTTGCGCTCAATATTTCTGTGACTACATTTGCGACTTGATCAAAATCCGATGACTGCCTTTTTCTACTATTTGTTCCTTAAGCCGCTCTCGCTCCTGCCCATGTCAGTACTGCATGTGGTCAGCGATGGACTCTACCTTATCGTCTACTCACTGGTCGGCTACCGCAAAAAGGTGGTTCGAATGAATATCGAAAATTCGTTCCCTGACAAGTCAAAGGAGGAGATTGATAAGATGATCAAGGGCTTTTATGGGCACTTCTGCGATCTGATCATGGAAAGCGTCAAAAACTTCAGCATAAGCTCGGAGGAGGCTGTCAAAAGATGTCCTACACCAGATCTGGAAGTATTCGAAAAGCTATATAAAGAAGGAAAGAGCTTCATTTTCGTTGGAGGGCACTACGCAAATTGGGAAATGTTTGCTTTATCAACAGCCGCCATTATTCCACATGCCATGGCCGCACTCTATGCTCCACTCACTAACCAGTTCTTCGACAAACTGATTCAGGAAACTCGGGGCAAAACAGGTCTCAAGTTATTCCCTAAGAACGAGCCCAATGAGATGTTTGAGATGATCAAAGACGGGCCAACAGCCTTCATCTTTGGGGCAGATCAATCCCCCTCTAGTCTGAAGAAGAAGATCTACTGGACTAACTTCCTCAATCAGGATACACCTGTCATGCTGGGTACGGAAAAGTTTGCCAAGAAGTATGACATCCCGATAGTATTTGGAGCTATCTATCGCATCAAGCGAGGGTACTACGAATTTAGAGCTACGCTACTTACCGATAAGCCGAGTGAAACGGCTGAGTTTGAGATCACAGAGCTACACACACGTGTACTCGAAGAGCAGATTCTCACTGATCCGCAGTACTATCTATGGACCCACAAGCGGTGGAAGCACAAGCGTGAAGCAGTTCCTACTGCCTAGTCAAACCTGAGAGGCTTCACATTCTCTAGCATCGACTTGGCAGTTTTCCAATCGATGAGTTGATCGCTATCTATGGTCAGTGTCTTGATCAACTCTGCCATTTCACCACTCTTTTTCATCGCTTGGAGATGTGCACCACTTTTGGCAAAGTCCTTAAGATCATCTTCTGACTTCCAAAGCGTCATGGTATAGTGGTCTTTCCAAAACCCAGTTGCCTTGTAACCCACATGATTTGTCGACTTTAGCTGCTTTACAATGTGCATGGCATTTTGCGATAGCGCGAAAAACTTCCAGGCCGACTTTAGACGAAGGTAAGTAATGGTCACTTTCATACTCATTTGTTCAAATATCTACAGACTTAAGCTTAAGCTAACTCCAGCATATCTTCTCCCAAAGGTTGGGTTGATATTCGCAGTTCGTAGTACTTTTCTAAGGCCTCCCCCTTTTCGATATGACATGCCATCATCATTATCACCAAACACTTTCTTCTCAAAGTTTTTGTAGATCACCTCACCAATCACAGTACCAACGACGGCTCCCATAAACATATCGGAAACCCAATGATTGTGCAGGTCGAAATCCGGTAATAGGCCCGCTAGCAATATGCCATAAGCTACCCATGGATTGTCCCAGGTACGGTGTAGCACGCGAGCCATCGCAAAATACATGGTGAAGTGAAACGACGGGAATGATGATCCTTCCCGGCTACTACTCAGTGATGGCCAGCTGAAGTTACCAAAGTCCCAGTTGTCAGTTGTGAATTTGGGGGGTAATCCCTGAGGTGGATATGGTCCATCCAATGGGTTGTAGGGACGCTTTCTGGCAAAAACCGACTTCAACAATAGGTGCGAAACAAGGTAGGATGTCGCAATGGCCTTATAAGTCAACAGTACTCCCACCTGCCCTTTCTTGTGTTTGAACCCAAGCGAACCCAGGTAATACCCCGTCAAGCCCAACAGTATGTATCCATTGGTCGATCCTCCTAGCAGTGCCCGTGTTCCTACCTGTATCTCCCCTATTCCGGGTACGGGTGGGATATCCCAATCGAAGATCGGGCTAAATGTATTTTGTACAAATCGCTGCGTAGGCTTGTCCACTGCAATGAGTCCCAGCGTCGTACCGAGCACCAACGCGGACTTCTTCTTATCAGAAAATGGTGCCTTGGCAATCCCCACAAAGTCACTCGGCCAAGTGCTGAATGTCAGCCCAATGATCTTGCCAGCCTTGAGATTCTTGTAGCGATCATCAGCATTGGCAGCATTGCCAAACCCGATGCTCATCAGCACGGTCAATGTAAAGAGTTTTAACACAATTGATCTTTGATACATAAGCATGAGTTCCGTAAGACAAGTATACTACATATTCCACCTCAGTTAATCGGAGCTTTCGTAAATTCAGGACAGTGATTTTACCATCAGTCAAAATATCAATCATATGATCCGAATAGTACTCCTCTGTATCCTCTTGGCCTTACCAGGAATGACCTTCGCACAGCAGTTCACCTTTACTCTGGAGCAAACAGAAATGATCATGTCGGGAGTGAGCTCCGAACCCATGCGGGTCTTCAAAATCAACAGCGAACTGGACTCGATTCTCCTGAGAACCAAAAGTGAGGACATAGTGGCCGACCCCAATGACGAGGTGCTTGCTAAGTTGATCGATCGAATGTACGCCACGGTTCGCGATAGCATGTCTCTAGGTGCTGGGATCGCAGCGCCGCAAGTAGGCATTCTCAAGAGCGTGATTTGGGTGCAGCGATTTGATAAAGAAGGCTTTCCATTTGAGGCGTATATCAACCCTAAGATCGTCCAGTACTCAGCAATGAAATGGCCTTGTCGCGAAGGTTGTTTGTCGATTCCCGATAGGCGAGATACGACCCAAACCAGGTCCTATGCCATCTTAGTGGAATACGACCGGCCTGATGGGTCTCACAACATGGAGATGGTGGAGGAATTTACCGCGGTGATCTTTCAACACGAGATCGACCACCTCAACGGCATTCTGTTCCTCGATCATTTGCAGCAGGAATCAGCCGAGGCAGATCCAGTGATTAGCGCCGCTACAGCCCATGACGCACCCTCAGATCGAGAGTTGATCATGGAGGTGAGAGCACAATCCAATGTCGCCTATCGTGCGCAGGATGTCGACGCTATCGCAATGACCTACAGCAAGGAGATAGTCATCACCGGTGGTGATGGTAGCCAACTGATAGGTAGCCGAAAGATCGAGAAGCTTCTGTCAGGACTCTTCAATAAAAATCCAGGGCTACACTATGTACGCAGTACCAATGCCCTCAAAGTGAGTGAAGTAGCAGACAGGGCATGGGAGCAAGGCACTTGGCAAGAAGTCCCCGGCACCCGCGGTGGAGATTATTCCGCACACTGGATCAAAGAAGACGATCAGTGGAAGCTATTGAGTCAGATATTCGTCACGCTGCATTAATAGCAATCATTAATTCGTAGGACAAGTATTGCAAAAAGGTCACTGTCACTCAAAGACATTTCTGCTATTGGCCATGACACTCGTCCGACGAATAATTAGAAAAGTTTTAGCCCTTCATTAAACCTTTGCTGCGCTCATGCCTCTAAGGCCTGAACAAAACGAAAAGTTATGAAAAAGTTAGTAGTAGCCGCAGGCATCATCGTCGCATTATTTATAAGCATCAACGCGCAAGCCCAAGACAAAACCGACGCAAGACAGGCCGTCCAAAGAGCACGTATCGCCAATGGAGTCGCAAGCGGTGAGGTGACTCGTCCAGAAGCCCAACGACTTAGAGCAGAACAGCGGGCCATCCGCAGAACGGAAACAAGGGTCGAAGCTGATGGTGTCGTCACTAGAAGGGAGCAACGCAAACTAAACAAACTGCAGAATCAAGCGAGTCGCGATATTGCAAGACAAAAGAATGATGCTCAGACGAGAAGGTAGTCGCGACGTGTATAAATTTGTTTGCCGGCTTTTATAAGAGGGTTAGTGGAATGGCCGAGACGGCTGGTTCGACCGCAGTAGAGTCATCCGACGAATCATTGCAACTTACACACCTGAGTTCGATTAATCAAACCTTTAACAACACTCCAAAATTGTCTTTTCGACGATAGGAGAAACCTTATTAATGCTTAAAACTGAAATGAGAATATAGTTTTTCCTCCTTTTTAAGAAGATATCTCCGCTACACTGCGATATGACAATTTTGGAGTGTTTTTGTAGTCGAACTCAGGTTACAAGTCATTTAGTTTCGTCGAAGGATTTCAGACGATTGTGAGTTAGTCCTACCTACACCTTTATTCGTCAGACGACTATTCAATGAAATAACATAGAGACACGGGGGTCGCATACTTTGGCAACAAGAGTCGTCCGACGAGTACTAATCCAAAGCCACTTAAGCCTTCTGCATTTTCGAAAACTGTCTCTTGAGCAAACCAATAAATGCTCGACCCACAGGAAGATGCTTATTGACTGGCTGTACTTGTACCGTGAAGGTCTCCACTGGGTGGGTTTGCAGTGCTTTAATACTCAACAGGTTGACGAGGTAGTCGTTGTGTACTCGGACGATGGGTAGTCTGAAGAACTCGTTTTCCAATCGATAGAGATTATTTTGAAGTTGATATTTCTTGTAGGTATTCCGATGATAACAGTGGATAATAATACTCTTCCGCTGTGCCTCCAGGTAAAGAATGTCCTTTAGGAAAAAGGTCAAGGTATCTTGGCCATCCTCCGAACTAACCTTGACCTCTTCGTTGACATTGATACGGCTGATGTAGAAGAGCTTGCGCCGACGGAGATGAAAATTGCGATAGAGAACAATTGGTGGAAGTGCCAACAGACTGATCAGAAAAAAGAGCAGTCCAAAGGCAAATGGATCGACGACCATACCTTCCTCGAAAATGCTGTAAATACGAAATAGTGTAGCGGAAAGGATCGCTGCAATCCCTATCTCGATCATCACCCAGGTAAAGCTGGATCGCACTGTCCACAGATACCTTGGCTGGTAAAACTGTGACTTGAGCTGCTCTATACCGGCATAGATCCCAAGATTGACGAAAGAGATGAAAAGGGTCACTAATAAATATCCAAGGCCATATCGGATCGGTAAAGCCAGCAACCTTGGAATCAGATGATAGATCGCAAGGATGCTTACGATGGTCAGCGCAATCCGATACAACAGGGTAATCCTTGGATGGGCTTTGGGTAACAGATCGTAAGGTCTGTCAAGCATGAGTAGGCTTGCTGTTCATCGGCAATCAAAATAATAGGAATGCAGGTAGCTTCCTAGAGAGTGAACACTTTTTGATCAGAGATGCACCTCAACTGTGCTTAAGTAGGTTCCTTCAGCCTGTGCAAGGTTGCAGCTACACTTATATCTCCCAACCCGAGCGATACTCGCGACCTACAAATTGGTTGGCAGCTTCATAATTGGTGATCTTCATATCCTCCCCATCCCAAAGTAGCTTCATTCGTCCAGGGTATTCTCTACGTTCGCGACCATCTTCGGCAAGGGGCAAAAGATTGCCGTACTGGTAGCTCCTAATTGCCAAGTTGCCCATGAGGACTGTCTCGGTCAATGGCCCTGCATAATCAAAGGATGAGGTAAGCGCCTTGTGCTCCTTGCTTCCAAATCCCGCTTTAACAGCCTCCGTCCAGAAGAATTCATGGCCCCACTCTTTTTCTCTTGGAATAGGGTTTAGTGCATAAAAATCTTCCCCCATGGTGAGCACGTCACCGCCATTCAAATATACAATGGGGTTGATCCCATACGTATCGCAAGTCATGATGCCTTTACTGCCAATCATGATCACACCATTTGTTTTGATCGGCACATCAGTCGGTAGCAGATCTGGATGAAACGGTCTAATGCCACCATCAGACCAATTCATTTTGATCTCCTTGACATTCGCCTGTTGTGATGGAAACTTCAGCTGCACGTTGGAAGACGGAGGGCAACCCTCAGGTATATACTCTGGCACCCAATCTTGAAGGAAGACTTGTCCGACACTGCACTCTACTTCACTAGGATAACCTAAGCCTAGTACCCTAAAAGCAGGATCAATCAAATGACAGCCCATATCACCTAAAGCTCCTGTACCAAAATTCCACCATCCTCTCCATTTGAAGGGGTGGAACAATGGATTATAATCCATAAACTGAGCAGGGCCAATGAACAAGTCCCAATTGGACGCAGAAATCTGAGCGGGTAAGCTTGGTCTATCTGTCGGCAATGGTATCCCCTGGGGCCATACCGGTCGATCCGTCCATGCGTAAACCTGATCGACCTCACCAATCACACCCTGCCCCTCTTTATACCAAGCTTTCATTTGGTCCATACCGGGATTAGATGCTCCTTGATTACCCATCTGGGTCACAATCTTATATTTTCTCGCTGCTTCGGTGAGCATACGTGCTTCCTTGATATTATGCGTCAAAGGTTTTTGTACATAGACGTGCTTTCCCATCTGCATAGCAGCCATCGCTGCAACCGCATGAGTATGGTCGGGAGTAGAAATGGTGACTGCATCTATGTCCTTCTGTTCTTCCAGCATCACCCGAAAGTCGCTGTACCACGTTACATCTGGCCAAAGTTCATCGGACTTTTTAGCACGTACACGGTCGATATCGCAAAGCGCCACTACATTCTCCTTACCATCATTCCAGGCACGGAGAATATCAGTATGGCCTTTACCTCCAGCGCCTATCGAGGCTATATTGAGTTTATCGCTGGGAGCAGTATACCCAGGGCCGCCTAAGACATGGCGGGGGACGATCATCACTCCGGCAGCCACAGTGGCTGCACCTTTCACAAATTCTCTGCGTGAACTACTATTTTCAGATTGCTTTGACATAGTCTCAAATTATACAAAAATCACCATATCAAAGTCATGCAATGGACACTCAGTGGTAGGCCCTAAGCATTGGTGAGTTTCCTCTCTTCAGAGACACCTGTCAGGGACTGTAGTTGTGTGCTTCGTGACTCAGAGTTCTCTGCGAGTAACTCTAAGCAAATGAGTAGTACAATGTTCATCTCCTGACCCTTTGGCCTACTGCTCCCGTATAAAGGTCATGCCGTTTGACCTACTAGTATCCAAAGGAGTTTTCACCTAACTTAGGATATGATCAAATCGGCTTATTTAGACACATCGGTTTTCGGTGGATATTTTGATGAGGAGTTTTCCGAGCCAACCGCTAGGTTCATTAATCGAATACATCAGGAGCACATATTAATAATCGTTTCAGAGATTCTTTCTGCCGAGTTAGAGAACGCACCTGAGCATGTTAGAAATCTACTCAGTGCTATGCCAAGTAGTCAAGTTCGCAATGTTGATGTGAATCATGAGGCAGAGCAACTGGCTAAAACATACATTTCTGAAAAAGTCGTTGGCAAAACCAGTTATGCTGACTGTTTACATATTGCTCTAGCCACCATAAGCAATGCAGATATTGTTGTAAGTTGGAACTTCAAGCACATTGTTAACATTGATAGAATAAGAGGCTACAATGCCGTGAACCTCAAGTTGGGATATAAAATGATAGAGATACATTCACCACTTGAATTAGGAAAATATGAATGAGACACAAATCAAGACGGAGAAGGGACTAGTAAAAAAGTTGCGGGAGTTACGGGACAGAATGAATGTTGATATGCAGGATATGTCATATCAAGAGATGAAGGAATATCTCAGAGCAATGCAGGAAAAGAAATCCCCTCAACAATCTACTTGAGATAAACAAAGACTCGAAAGATTTAGGACTCCCAAACATTCAAAGATTTCTGCGTATAAAGGTCATGCAGTTTGACCTCACCCCTATCCAGCTTGTCACCATCTGTGCGGTGGCCAATGGACTAGTATTTGGTGGCTTGCTGCTCACCAAGAAGGAAAACCGTCATGCCAACCGGTTCCTCGCGCTGATGATCGTCAGCATGTGCCTGACCTTCACACCCTACATGCTGGACAACTCCGTTTGGAACAACTACCGATGGCTGGCTTGGCTACCATTTTCGCTTTCCTACTGGATCGGCCCTGCGTACTATTTCTATGTCCAGGCGCTGACTAAGCCACAGACCCCATTTCGCACTAAGGACTTTTGGCATTTTAGCCCGATCGTACTCAACTACCTACACAGCATCTATCACCTCATCTTCGGTGAGGTACACCCCTACTATTGGTTTCATGCGAGTGCCGAGCTGCTAGAGTCAGCAGCCATCATCTCCATCCTCATCTACCTCTATCTCGGCCACAAAATGATCATGCAGTACCAGCGCCTACTCAGCGATCGCGTTTCCAACATGGACACCATCGACCTTCGCTGGATCAACCAAGTCATCCGCATCACCGTGGTAAGTTTTGCTATCATTCTTGCCTTCATGGTGGTCAGCAGTGCCATCCTCGGCGAGCATCGGCTCGACGACTGGCTCGCGTTCAAGTCCACCGTCCTACTCCTCTACGCCGTGCTACTCTACTGGTTGAGTATCAGCGGCTATCGACAGGCGGAGACATTGACGATCCCTCCCCTACCGGAATCACGTGATGGGTCCAACGAAGTATCGTTCGTCCTCAGTACCCTGAATGACCGTATGGAGGCAGAGCGTCTCTACCGAAATGCAGAACTGAGTCTGGCCGATCTTAGCCGTGCAGTAGATATTTCCGATAGGGTCATCTCCGACACGATCAACCAAGAGCTGGGTAAGAACTTCTACCAGTACGTCAACGAATACCGAGTGAAAGAAGTCAAACAAAAACTGGTCAGCTCGGATCACAGCCACCTGAAGATCATCAGCCTCGCCCTGGATGCAGGGTTCAACTCCAAGGCCAGCTTCAACAGGGTATTTAAGCTGTACACTGGAGTGACACCACAGCAGTATCGATCACAAAATACCTAGCGAATTCGGATACTGAGACCTGTTTGCGGGTATTGAGACCCGAGTCATGGACGTCATGATTAGTTTGGGTGCCAACTCAAAATATACAATTATGAAAAACATCATTACAATGACCTTCGCCTTGCTCGCGAGTACAATGCTCCACGCCCAAGACATCAAAGACCTGGATTTCCTCATCGGTAGTTGGGAAATCACCGAAACACTTTATCCGGGTACGGAAAGGACATGGCAAGAAAAGGGAAGGCGCACCTGCGAATACTGGCTCGATGGGCAGTTTATCAAATGCGAATCGGTCACCATCGATCAGCGCAATAACAACCAGCGTACTTATGCCTACCTGTTTAACTACCATGAAAAAGAGGGCTGTTTTTTGGTCACCTCGGTAGCGCATGACTTCCCGCTACATGGCCAACACAAATGGTTCTTAAATAAGGACAAAAAGGTGATCAACGCCATTAGTCCTAAGAACGTGATTGAAGACAAATTCTTCCGAGCGACCATCTCCTACGCTGATCCCAATCGCATCGTTTGGAACGGCTATCAAAGTAAGTTCTTAGAAGAAAAAGCGTGGACTCAGGTATTTAATGATGTGACTGTCAAAAAATGAAGCTGACCATCATCATGGCAATGGCTTGTCTAGTACTGATGAGCCATTGCACTAGCAAAAAGACTGAGCGCGACTTTCCTATCATGGGGTCGCTCAGCCTTGGAGAATTCGCAGTAGGGTTTACTACCCTGTTTGTCTATGATGAGACCAGGTCGGCAGTACCCTTCGCCGACTGGAATGGCAAGCTCTATCGTGACCATGATCCGGAGCATGGTCGGCAATACCAAATCAACATATGGTATCCAGCACTAGACGACACAGGTGAGCCATTGAAGTATGAAGACTATGTCAATCTCATGGGTCAGCAAACCAACTTCAGTGATACTCCAGACCAACAGGACTTTGCGCAACAGACCTTCGTCAATCAAACCAATGACCTAGGGGATGAGGGTCACTTTACACAGGCAGATCTCGAGCAGCTAATGCATTTGGACGTACTTGGCCAGAGCAATGCTGCAGAGATTTCTGGTAAGTTTCCCATCGTGGTATTTCCAAACGGAAGCAGTCCGGCCTTCCAAAGTATCACGGCAGAGTTTCTCACCAGTCATGGCTATGTAGTGGTAGCCTTTGCACCCAAGGGTCGCTTCTCGTCTGGACTGGAAGTCTCTGGGATTGGATTGGAAGTGGCTGTCGATGATCTGGAGTTTGTCATGACTAAGGTGGCTCAGCTTCCTTATGCGGATTTGAATCAGGTGGCCCTATTGGCCAATGCCATCAGTTCGTCAGTCTGTGCTGCGGCAGTGGCCAGAAACGACAAGTACAAGGCATTGATCAGCCTGGAAGGAGGACTGCCCAGTGCTTTCGAGCAAAGGCTGCTCAACGAATCGGTCTTCTATAAACCGGAGAATATTAGGGCGCCCATGTTGTTTGTATATGCTCCTCATCCTTCTATTGACCCAAAGCATACCTACCATCTCAAGCATTCAGCGCAGTATTATGCGCACTTCCCGACCATGTCAGAATTCGTGATGTTGAACTATGGCATGTTTGATAGCTTCATCCCAGATATCATTGGAAAACAGAAAGCTCCGCCGCAGAAAGGCTTTGAAACGGCAAATGCCTTGATGCTGAGGTTTCTCAATATTCAATTAAAGGAAGCCCAGATTGAGCTATTCGATGATCATTTTCTCAGCTTATCAGAAAATATCATCGATACGACCTTTGTGCTACCGGCACTAGCCGCAGCTCCGAACATAGCCTTGATGAAAGACTTGTTTGTGAAGCGGGGGTTCGATGCTATGGATAGCACATATGAAGCATTGAAGGAGGTGGGCAATACAACACCATTTTCTGAATCATTCATCTCAGCATATCGCAGTTGGCTGGCCTGGCAAAAAGATCCGGACTACCAATATAGAGCTCGCCTCTATACCATGGCTTTCGACAGTTATCCAGGATCATCTGAGGTAAACTACTATTTGGGATACTATCAACAGAAGACCGGAGACATAAGTGGGGCCATCTCAGCATATGAAAGAGCCATTGCCTCTGCGGATGCTTCGGATATTACAAAGAGTAAACGTGACGCCATACTCAGAAATGCCAGTGAAGGACTAGAAGGGATTAAGGAGTAGGAATGCAGATCATGTCGATTGGATTCCATTCTCTTTGAGCCAGGCCTCCTGCGAAGATCGAATGTCCTTGGCGTTGGGATGGTCCTTCTCCAGCTTCTCTTGAGCCGTTTCGATGGATTTGGTGACCATGGTGTGCGTGATCGGTTCGTCATCTTCTACACCCATCTTCTCTAGTAGATTGGCGATGCGACTACCGCCAAACACCTGAAAAAGGGCCTCATCAAGCCCCACGTAGCAGGTGATGCTTGTAATGCCTGAGTCTAAAAAATAGTTGCCCGCCTCTCGCTGCATCGAAGCAATAGGATGCGCCTCCATGAAGATCACCTGGTCTGCTTTGATATGGCCTTGTTTCTCCAAGTCCCGACCGTTGAGTAATACATAGCCCGGACTTGACAGCAAGGCTACTTCTTCTGACATTTTGATATTAAGCGCAGCACCCAGCTGGAAGAGCTCGTCTCTTGAACTATCGAAGAAATAGATCAACACCACATGCCGATCATTGGCAGCACCAGCAAACTGTGTAAGCACATTCTTATATTTCTGCACTTTGGTGACGTAGGTGATGTAGTCAAATACTACGCCCTTTGGTTTTTTGGAGAACAGTCCGAACATCTTTCAAAATAAAAAGAAAATGAACAATATTCAATCCATCAGTCAGCATGCCGTAATCTCAATTGCTAAGATTTTAGCAACAACTACAAGGAGAATAGTAAACCATAGCGTCCTTCTGAAGTAACTCGAATCTTACAGTTTTCATCTCCAAACTATACCCCTATTCATCCCTCAATATCGTCGACGGGTTGACATGCATCACCCGATAGACCTGGAAGGCCATGGTCAATACCGTAATCCCAAGCACGATAACTAAGGTCAAGAGCGGATAACCAATACCCAAATCGATGCTGTACGCATAGTTGCTCAGCCACTGCTGCATAGCCAGAAATGCAAGTGGCAATGAAAGTAAGATACCCAAAAGTGCCGTGACTAGGTATCTGGAGCTGACTACCTTAGCAATTTGCGATAGCTCAGCCCCAAGCACCCGACGAATACCAATCTGGCGAATACGTTGCTGGATATTGATAGAGGAAACACCAAAAAGTCCAAGCAACGCCAGGAAGATGGCCAGCCCAGTGAATATCTTGAGCATGCCGGCAAACTCCTGCTCCTTTCCATACATGGATTGCAATTGCTCATCCAGAAAGCGGTAGTCGAAAGGGAAACCCCCATCAGCAAAGACTTGCTGCCATGTAGCACCAAGGTCCTGAAGTGTACCGGCAATGTCATCCGACTCGTAGCGAATCATCACACTGCGGGGTTGGCCTAGCCACATCTCCAATGCCAAGGGGCCAATCTCATGATGGAGACTCTGATAATGGAAGTCCTTGAAGATGCCGATGATCTCAAATTCGCCAGATGTGAACTGTACCTTTTTCCCGATAGGGTCATCCACCCCGAGCATAGCAGCTAAGCGCTCATTGATGAGAATGGAGCTCACTGAGTCTTGAGCGCGCTGACGTGAAAAAAATCGACCCTCCAAGACTTCAAGCCCTAGTGCTTCCTGGAATTCATAGTCCACCCCAAAATAGGAAGTCTGGATCACCTGATCAGCCGACCATTCGTTGAGACGTAATGGGTTACCACTGGTACTCCCATCTAGTGCGGGACCAAAGCTTACTGCCTTTACACTAGGTATACCGGTCATGGCATCTTGGAAGAGATTGCGCCGGGCATTCATCTCCTCACTCCCAAATTTTGCCATAATCAGACCTTCTTTTTCATACCCCAAGTCTTTTTGCGAAAAGAAGCTAAGCTGATTGACAATTACAAAGCTGATCATGATCAAGGCGGCAGAAATTCCAAACTGAAGTACTAAAACCAAGCCTCCTAAAGATATCAATCTGGTTCGAGCTACAGCCATCTTATTCTTGAGAAGGACAAGTGCTGAATGCACTGAAAACGTCCCTCCAAAAAGCATCCCACTAAGCAGAGTGAAGGAGCCAATCAGCATGAAATCAAGCATAGCTATAAAGCCAACATCAACTGCTTCATTCCTATTGATGTAATAGAACATGGCTGTAGCGAGTATTGTCGCTAAGACAACCATTGAGAACGTTTCTATTGCAAAATGAACCAGTACTTTGGACTTGCTCGCGCCAAAGACTTTGCGAATGCCGATCTCCTTTGTTCGAGTTCTGAGCAATGCGCTTGTAATATTGAAATAGTTGAAGAAAGAGATGCCAATAATCAGCAGGGCAATCACACCCAGGCTGATCAGATTGTCTTTATCATTGATTCTGAAGAGACCACCCTGTGGGTTTCTAAGTCCGCCAGAAGTGAGATAGATATCAGTGAGTGGCTGCAGCTCAAATTCCACCGTTAGGTTATTCTGAGAGTTGTTGTTAGACTTGAACATCTCCGCCAGCCCAACCGCCATATCTTCTATGACGACCTCCTCCTCTAGCTGTACATAGGTAAGAAAACCCAGCCACTTCCAACTTGTCATTCCTTCGAGCGATCCTGGCCCGGGCTGAAACGTCTCGAAAGAAACCAGGCAATCGAATGTGACGTGAGAGTTTTCGGGTACGTCTTCAATCAAGCCGATTACATGAAGGTCAATGTCATTATCATACCTGATCACCTCACCGATAGGATTTGTATCGCCAAAGTATTTATTAGCCATGCTCTTGGTTAGCACAATCGTGTTGGGATCGCTTAATGCACCTGCAGGCTGACCAGCTATCCAATCAAAGGAAAACATCTCCAAAAATGCTGGCTCAGCAAAGAAAACTTTCTGCTCGTAAAATGACCTATCCTCATGTTTCATCAACACACTGTAGGAATACCTAAGCCTTGTAGTATTTACTATTCCTGCGAAGTTGTCCTTGATGGCCGGTCCCACAGCTGGCGGAATAATCGGATAATGAAGACCTCCGGAGGCACGTTCAAAATGCGTGTTGACCCTATAGATATTGTCCTTGTTAGCATTGAAGTCATCATAGCTAAATTCAAACCTGAGATAAGAGACAATGAAAAGCGCACTGGCTATTCCTATAACCAAACCAGCGAGATTAATAGCAAAGTAAGTTCGTGCCCTGCCAAACGAACGAAAGCCGACTTTGAAATAATTGGCTAATAGCCCCAAAGAAGTGTTCGACAGAGAACGACCAGACAGGTATTGCCCGGAGATTTCCGGTAGGTCATCATAGTCTTCCGACATGGCATGATCGAAGGCATCCTCATGGCTCAGACCGCTGCTCACCTTATCGTCAATTTTGCTGCGAAGGTGATCTTCTAGCTCATCGATATCGGCATCCTCAAACCCACGATGTTTACGCAGCTTAGCCCTCCATGCGGCAATCCCCTTTTCCAGATCGAAGCTCATGACGTCTGCAGGTTAAGGCCCCACATATTCGAAAGCATTAGGATCATCTGCCCCCACTCTGACTTTTTGACCTCCAGCAGTGCTTTTCCCTCTGGCGTAATGGCATAGTACTTGCGCTTTCTGCTATTCTCAAGCACCTTCCAGCTAGCTGTGATATGACCGCCACGCTCAAGTCGATGCAGCACGGGGTACAGCATCGGCTCACTCCACTCGAGTTGCCCCCCGGAGTAGCCTTTTACTTTCTTGATAATCTCGTACCCGTAATCTTCTCCTTCCATCAGAATAGAGAGGATAATAGGTACTGTCGACGCGCCAATCATTTCCTTCGATATCATACTTAATCGTATTAGGTATTATACTTAATACGATTAGGTATAGAGAAGGTTATCTGTTTGTGTGTCTGTCGACTAGTTTACCCTACCGGGAATGGTGATCAGACTGACTGATCATAGGCTTCTTTGATCCATTCGATCACTTCCACATCTACTTCATCCTTGTCTTCTAATCTTATTCGATGGGTACACATCGTCCCAAACGGCCCAGAACCTTCCAGGCGGCCCTCATTGGGCTTGTCTTTGATTTTAAGGCCTTGGTCAATTCTAGTCTTGGTGGCGGGTTTGATTAAGGCGAACTGGCGCTTTCTAATTAGACTGACACTGTCCTTTTTGGGTGTGATAGTGATATCAGATCCAAACTTTTGAATCTCAGCAAGCAGCATATCATAGATAGGCTTTAACACTTCCCTACCCTCGTACTGATTGTCCAACAAGGTACCGTCATCAATAGACCCAGCATCCGATTCTCTTGCCTTGTGTGCTACGAAGTTGGCAAACCCATGGGTAAAACCATGTTCGGTCTTCAAATAATCCATGATAGCCTTATGCTTCTCTAGCTTAGTCGCTTTGACCACCTTTATCCAGTGCCCAAGTGTCTGTCCTGTTTTTCCCTGGAGTCCCTTTTCCATGTCAAAGGTTGGTTAGTGAGCTATCAATATAGCAATAACTAATTACTTAGTTATTCAAATAAGATGAATAGGGCAATATTTGCAGGAACATGTTTAACTCTTTTGAGAACTGGGCATTGGAATCCAGACCTACGAAGTTTCAAAAACTTCGTAGGTCTATCTGTGAAGCGAGCAAAAGTGATATCACTATTGTACCTTTATTACTCACTGCGCTATGGATAAGAAAATTAGACTTAATCACAGTATTCAGATTCCAGATAAGATAATGTTATTGCTATTGCTCTTTCTAGGAAGCGGCTATTTGTTCGTTGGCATTAACTCTTTTTTGGAAGGCGGCCGACCGGTCTCTGGGACTTGGAATACTTCTTTTGGGCTGTTCATCATAGCCTATGGCGTCACCTACTTCGGATTCTATCTTCCCTGGACGCCCCAGGTTAGTATCAATGAAGAAACTATCATTATCAGACCTGGAGTATTTGTGAGGACGGCCGTGCTGCATTGGACATCTATTTCAGAGCTGAAGCTAGGAATACGAAAGATAAGCTTTCTGGTAGATGGTGTTTATATGGACTTTAAATTAAGCACCTCTGCATCGGTTTCAAAAGACGTAAAAAGGGCACTGAGAGAAGCGGCAACTACAAAGAGCATTCCGGTGGTTGGGGGATAGTGTATTAAGCTAGGAACAATTAAGTATTGAGGCTATATTTAATTCCAACGATTTGTTAAGATTCCTAATGTTAATATTATTAATGATGGCTAGACTATACATCCAGAGTGATCCAAAAATCAACATAAGAAAGTAAACCTAATGCCATGGATTCTATTCTTATGAAGGATACGCGACTTTATCAGGTGCGAAGCAACGCGCTGCACTACCTTGTGAGAATTCCGCTGATTGTCATTATTGGAGTATTTTTATTATCATATCTGTTTATAGACTGGGGCGATTCTAACGACCTCATCATATCCTCAATCATCCTTATTGTAGGCACGATGATTTCATCAGGTATCATCCAAATGTTTCGATGGAATATATTCTTACAAAGAGTTATCTACAAAGTAATTGTTTCAAATGGCCGCATAAAAGTGTTTCGTCGTTGGTATCATTTTGATAAAATCAGAATGAAGGTGATACTGAGATCAAGAAATTTTGTGTTACCTAAAAGCTTCAGTGTAGAAGTATCCAAAGTAGCAGATGAATTTAAACTACATGTTGATGGGTCAAAAGCTTTTACCATTCTTGACCCTCAAATTTCTAAAAGGCTATTAGATGTCAAGATTAAGCCTACCAATTGAATCACTCATCAGGATGTGATATACATCTACATAAACTACTTCACGAAACCGAGGCAATTACTCCATCTCTCTGAGCAACACCTCCACTGACTTCTCCAGCTGCGGATCGATCCCAGCAGCTTTGTAAGCTGGTGGGTTTTCCACAAATACATCTGGTACAGCAGGTCCGAGCTCCATGTTCTCCTCGGTCGCCTTTACATACCACGCTCTGAAGGGCAGTCTGATCAATGCACCATCAATAAGCGTACGACCCCCCGTTGAGATGACCGCTCCGAAAGTCGCTTTACCAACCAAGGTACCTCGATCCAAGGTCTTGAAAGCATGAGAGAAGATCTCGGCATTGGAGTAGCTGCTCTCATTGCAGATAGTCACGGCGGGCTTAGTCCAGGCCGCCAATGGATAGCGCTCACCAAAAGGATATTTCTCCTTGTACTGCAGGTGATCCGCATCCAGATTGTCGGAAGCACCGCGGGGAATGGTATAGGCATGCTGCTTCGCACTAAGCACGGTCATCAGGTAGTCGGTCGTCCAGCCTCCACCATTGTATCGTACATCGATTACTATACCCTTCTTCCCATAACCTGCCGCCATCAGGTCTCTTTCGAAGCGTTCGAAACTCGTCCAGTTCATGCCTTGGATATGCAGATAGCCCAGTTGGCCATTCGAATACTCGTCAGTGAGTCTTCTTCGCTCTTTGACCCAGGAATTATACAGCTCTGTTCTCAGGCTAGCTACTGGCCAAATGACCACTTCTCGCTGAGCGCCAGCCGCATTTCTTACTGTCAGCAGCAGTGGCGCATTAGCCTTGTCATTCATCAAACTGTAGAAGTTGGACTGACCATCGAGCATCTCAGATCCTACACCGATGATTTTGTCTCCCACCGTTAGTTTACTAGCTGCCTTATCAGCGGGACTTTCGGGTACGATTGCCGAAACCTCCAAGCCATTGTTTGCTGGTCTTAGTTCTGCACCAATCAATCCTGTCTTGTCCTTCTGGGTCTCCTTCGGATTTGCCACTCTATACATACCCATATGGCTAGCATTGAGCTGACCGAGCATAAGATTGAAGACCTCCTGAAAATCCTCTTGAGTACTGGCTTGCAGTGCAATCGGCTTGTACTGTGCCTTCAGTGCATTAAAGTCCTGACCGTGGAAGTTTGGGTCATAAAAACCCTTATCCAGGGTGCGCCATGCTTCTTCGAACATTTGGTCGCGTTCACCCATCACATCCACTTCCATTTTTGCAGTAGCGGAGATTGTCTCAGACTTAGCTGCCTTGACATCTACATTGACAAGCTTACCGCCCTTAGTCAAAGCAAACAGTGACTTGCCATCTTCACTCAAGAATAAGTCCTCAGGAGATTGATCTCCACCTAGTAATTCCTTTCGCTCCTTGCCATCCCATTTGACACTGTAGAGATTCTCATCCACCTTGATGCCCTGCCGACCTCCTCCAGAGGTGACGTAGTAGATGGTTTCACCATCATTGCTGAATTGGATATCCGATTCATTCCCGGGGGCTGACGTGACCTGCGTCAGTCGCTCATATATACCCTCTGTATCTACTTTTACGATTACATCAGCCTCATCATCAGTATCATCTTCCTCCTCACCGGATCGCTTCCATTCTTCTTGTGTTCGTTCCCAGTCCTCCTTATTGAGCCACGCAAACCATACATCATAGTCACCATTATTCCGAATAGAAACGAACCCCAGCTTACTACCATCAGGGCTCCAGAACGGCCCCTCGTCTGATCTCGGGTGCATACTCACATTGATAGGTGCAGTGCTATTATCTGCCTTATGGATGTAGACCTCCTCATTGAAGTCAAGATCTGAGAGCGAATAGGCGAGCCACTTGCTGTCAGGTGACCAGCTGATCCCAGAAGGCGTACTCCAGCCGTCTAGCATCACTCGCTCATTTGCGAGTGCTCCCTTACCAGAAATGGAGGCCATGGCCAACACTCCTCGATCTCGTAGTATCGCGATCTGCTTTGCATCAGGAGAAATATGAAAAGACATTTCATCGTCTGGAGTATTCGTTATTCTGGTGTGATTAAGCTTCAATGTCTTGAAGATGTTTGATTCCTCAGCATCGGCACTTGCTACCGCAAACAAGTCGTACTGACCATCCTGATCCGAGCTGTAAACAAGGGTTGAGTCATTCAGCCAATCCACTAGCAATTCACGACCAGATGTTGCTGTGATCCGGCGGGTACGTGTAATTTCTTTATCAGTTGAGGTCACGAAGACCTCACCGCGAGTTATGTAGGCTGCATATTTTCCGTTAGGAGAGATCGCATAGCTCTCCATATCGTTGCTGATGGTCTTTTTTACGATAGGATCAAATCGATAGTCTGAGCCTAGATCAACGCTGACCTCAGAAACAGCTCCAGAAGCAATATCTATAATTGCTAACTTTTCCAAGGTGTTATACACTAGCTTTTGACCATTGCGGCTAGCGCCAAATGACATTAACCCAAACTCCGTCTCTGTAGTAATTTGTCTTGTTGAACTAACACTCTTCTTGTCACTTGACAATGTGGCTTCATGGATGTTGTACTTACCACTCTCGGAGCTAATAAATAGCAATGTGGAGTTATCCTTCCAAGCAGGATTGAAATCATTTCCTTCGAATGTAGTGACCTGTGAATACTCATTGGAAGCCACATGATAGAGCCAAACATTACGGTTAGCCGGTCCCTGATACGCCTCACGTGCAGTACGGCAAGTACCGCGCACGAAAGCAATCATACTTTGATCGGGAGAATACGCCGCATCGAAACCCAATGCATCCATCAATCTCACAGGTGTGCTTCCATCGGGGCTGGATGTGTATATCTCCCACTCACGCTCCACCTGTGCATACAGTCGCCTCGTTCCAAATACCAACTGACCATCCGCTGACCAGCTACTTAAGTGGTCCGATGCAGAATGATAGGTCAGCCGATTAGGGGTACCTCCTCCTACCGGAATAGTGAAGATATCATGGTTGCCATAGCGGTCGCTGGAGAAGGCGATCTGGCTACCGTCAGCACTCCACTGAGGAAATGTCTCATACCCCTCGTGGATGGTCAGACGCTTGGCATTGCTGCCATCTGCATCAGCAGTCAAGATGTCTCCTTGGTAGGAGAAGGCGATTGCCGTACCATCGCTATTGAGCGAGGGGGAGATGATCAAAGGGTTTTGCTGACCGACCACCGCGAAAGAGGCGATCATGAAGAGTAGTAGTGAGAGCTGCTTTAGCATGAGTCTGTGTTCAATGTTGTTAATTGAACCTCAAAACTATGAAAAGTGGCATTTTGATTTGAACGAATTACACAGTTGGCAATACGGCCTGGAAATCATTAAATGATAAAAATGTAGCTCAGAGTCCTACAGTATTTTTACTATTGATGAAGATTTTTTGACTTACCAACAAACGTATTCGGCATTAAAACCGCTTCTGAGGAAGATGAAAATTGGAATGTATTAATTTCGAAACTTAATGAATGAACTTGAACCTGAAAAAGAATTGTCAGAATTAGGCCGTCAAGTCGAGCTAGGGCTTCTTTTGTCGAAAAAGAAATTGATCGCCTAAAAAAAAAGAATGAATAGCCCACTAATCGTCTCTGAGAATGGCAAAATAGTGGCAATACCCGCAGACGAACTTGAAGACCCTTCAGAGTCAGATATTGAGCATTCTCGGGAGTAGCATTTGCTATTTGCCGCCCATTGAGTACTGATTACCAATGCATATGGTACCACGCTGACCTATGATATTGCTGACAGCACTTAGCCCTTCTTTTCCGACTGCTGTTTTCTCTCTTTAAAATATGCTATAATCTCCAGCGGCGACTTACCTACTGTAGCCTTTGCAATGCGATCTCGCTCGGCCCTTACAGACTCCACGCAATCAAAATCCTTTTTCATCAGTGTCTTCATAGTCAAATATTTCTCTAGGATTTCTTATTTCTATGGTTCGATACCCTCGCTTTAAGTTAACAGCATTATACCCATTTATTCTTTGAACGTTGACGATATGTTTAAAATTCCAACTCACAAGCACATCAGCCTTAAGTACGGTAGCCATAGCAATATGATAACAATCGGCCCTGCTCGATTCTCCCACCACACGCTCACTTAAATAATCCTCTGCCAGTACGATCGCTTCTTCAGTTAACTCTGATTTTAAAATATTTTTGGAAGGTATTGTTTTAACGAATGTCTTTACTTTCTCCGGAGCATTCATCAATTCGTCTTCAGCAACAGAAGAGTAAATTAGCTTGATCTCTGTATCAAAGACCCTATTGAAGAACAACCCGGACCAGAGTCTGAATTCGTCATCATAATTGCCTCCAAAAACGGAGGTGTCAACGTAGATCAACTTCATTATAGAAAGATAGACAAATCACCGATCAGATGCCTATTTCCAACAATTCTCATAGCATACAAAAGCTCAATGCTCTCAAAAGTGAAACTTCCACTTTTAGTCTTATTCTGACTAACTTTAAGTCTTAATTATATTTTTAACCTCTTTGCTTGCAAACCCCGAGGGATCTGATCGCTCGGGGTTTTTATTTCTTCTTGATTGTAATCAAAATATTTGCACCATGAAATCAAACGCACCCATCGGCATCTTTGATAGTGGCATTGGTGGCCTGACTGTGGCAAGAGCAGTCAAAGCACTGCTGCCGGCGGAACAATTGATCTATTTCGGTGATACAGCACATTTGCCTTACGGGGATAAATCTACGGCCGCCATTCAGGCCTATTCTGTTAAGATTACTGATTTCTTACTCTCCAAAGGTTGCAAAGTCGTCCTCATCGCATGCAATTCAGCCTCTGCAGCAGCCTATGAGTTGGTCAAGGAATATGCGGGATCAAGGGCACAGGTCTTTAACGTGATAGATCCGGTCGTAGGCTTCATTAGAGAACACTATAAAACAGAACGCATCGGTCTGATCGGCACCAAGCAGACAGTCAACTCGGGTGTCTATGCCGATAAAATTAAAGCCTTGAAGAGCAAGGTGGAGATCAGCGCGCTGGCCACCCCATTACTTGTTCCATTGATCGAAGAAGGGTTTGTCAATAATGAGATAAGCCACGGCATCATCAAGCAATATCTGGAAGACCCAGAGCTAAGTGATATCACTTCTCTCATCCTAGGTTGCACACACTATCCAATTATCAAGGGAGAGATCGAAGCATTGTTAGGAGATAAAGTTGAGGTCATAGACTCGGCAGAGACGGTCGCCAAAGCGCTCAAAGGTTTCCTTGACTACCATCAGCTTTCTGCTAAGTCAAGGATAGCTGATGATCAGTTTTTTATCTCGGATTTCACGACTGAATTTGAGTTCACTACCAAGAGATTTTTTGGTAAGCATGTCCATCTCGACAGCTATAGACTCTGGGAATAAACAGACTTGCCCGATTTTATGTTGATACATAAATCCGTAATATTGCGAGTCGGCATTACATGCGTTGTTACACGCCTCTTTCCCCATGTACACATTCCTCTTTTATCTTCCTTTTCTGCTCCTATTCGTCGTTTTTGCGGTGTATGCAGAGCGTAAGGTGTCGGCCTTTGTACAAGATCGAATGGGGCCCATGGAAGTAGGCTACTACGGGCTTTTGCAGACCATCGCCGATCTTCTCAAAATGCTTCAAAAAGAGGATGTAGTGCCGAAGGCCGCTGACAGGCATCTCTTCCAACTCGCACCGCTAATGATCTTCGCTGCTGTCTTTACGGGATTTGCCGTACTGCCTGTCACTGCGGGTGCTGCTGGTGCTGGCACTGAGTCGGGTGTCTACTTCCTCCTCGCGATTGTATCTCTTGATGTGCTTGGAATTCTCATCGCTGGCTGGAGTTCCAACAACAAATTCGCCCTGTTCGGGGCAATGCGGTCTATCGCCCAAATGATCTCCTATGAGGTACCTCTTGGACTCAGTGTCATTGGCGTGATTATGATCAGCCAGACACTCGATCTGCAAGAGATGTCCTACCAGCAAGGCATATTTAGCGATAGCACTAACTATCTCTTCGGCATCAAATCAATGGGAATAGATACCACAAAAATCGGTGGAATACTATCCTGGAATATCTTCAGAGCACCTTTTCTACTACCGATGTTTGTGATCTTCTTCATCTCTTCACTGGCAGAGGCCAATCGCACACCATTTGACCTACCGGAATCGGAATCAGAGCTGATCGGTGGATTTCATACAGAGTATCCTGGATTTCGCTGGGGGATCATTATGCTATCAGAATATGGTATGATGCTGCTGGTAAGTTTACTGGGATCCATATTATTCCTCGGTAGTTGGAATACACCATTACCCAACCTGGGCACTGTTGCGCTAGCGGACTGGACGAGTGGTACGCCTGGTGCAATATCAGGGCATCTTTGGGGAGCTTTCTGGCTGTTTGGCAAGACTTTCTTTTTGATATTTTTGCAGATGATGGCGCGATGGACTTATCCCCGTATGCGAGTTGATCAACTGATGAACTTTAGCTGGAAGTATCTTACACCAATCAGCATAGTGCTGCTATTATTAAATGGGCTCTGGAGGATGCTGATGATATGAAACCCGGCCTGCGCAAGTCATCGTACATGGGGAGTGTTGGTAGCGGGACCAAGTCACTCTGGACAGGGCTAAAGCTAGCTTTCAAGCATCTATTTGCGGCTACAGAAAGCCGAACTCCTATCGGGGTGGAAGATAAGGATTACTTCAAACAGGACACAGGGATCGTCACGCTACAGTATCCTTATGAATCACTACCAGTACCAGATAATGGACGCTATCGACTGCACAACGAGATTGATGACTGCATTGTCTGCGACAAATGTGCTAAGATCTGTCCGGTAGACTGTATCGAAATAGAACCTATCAAAGCACCTGAGGAAATTGGTCGTACCTCTGATGACACGCCAAAACGGATCCATGCTGCTAAATTCGATATAGACATGGCCAAGTGCTGCTTTTGTGGGCTCTGTACGACAGTCTGCCCGACAGAGTGCTTGACGATGACCAAGGCTTACGACTTCAGTGAGTATGATGTGAAAGATCATACTTATGCCTTCGCTGAAATGACGCCCCTGGAAATATTGGAAGCCAGGCAAAAGCTGGAGGTCTATGAAAAAGAGAAGGCCGAAGCAAAAGCTCAGAAAGAAGCTGAAGTAGTTTCAAAACACGTAGGCACTACGGGAGCACGGCCCAAGCCCGCATTCCGTCCAAAGGTTAAGCCAAAGACAGAAAAAACTTCCGATCCAAGGTCTGTGGCGTCACAGACCTCAAGTGCAGACGATCCCAAGGCAAGAGCTTTGGCACTCATGAAGGCGAAGGCTAAACCGGCAATACCGAAGAAGACTGATGAAAGTGCCAACGAGGAAACGCCTAAACCTGCCAGGCCAAAACCCGTCATGAAAGCTAAGCCAGTGGTCAAGGCTAAGCCTGTTGTCAAAACACGGTGGGAAGATAAGGATGGAGAGACAAAAAAGTCACCCGATCCAAGGTCTGTGGCACCACAAGCCTCAAGTAAAGAAGAATTAGGGTCCCAACCAGAGTCTCCTAAGAAAGCTAGACCGGTATTTAGACCTAAGCCAGTCGTAAGAAAACCCAAGAAGGATGGAGATAGCTGAGCTCTTTTCATTGATTTTTGGAGGCCTACTGGCCCTTGGTTGCATGATACTGGTACTGACTAAAAACTTGTTTTATGCCGCCATTACGCTTATGATGACATTCCTCGCAGTAGCGGCCATTTACATCCTGTATGGAGCGGAGTTTGTAGCCATCAGCCAAATCGTAGTATATGTAGGTGGCGTACTAGTGTTGCTGATATTCGGCATTCTTTTGACACAGCGCGTGCAAGGCTATAAAGTCGAGGTATCCAGCTATCGTATTATCCCAGGCGCATTGATCAGTGGAGCCTTCTTTTATCTGCTGGTCAACGTGATCCATAACTTACCGAGTCATTCAGGTACGTCAACCATTTCAGGAAATACAATTGAACAAATTGGAATCAACCTCGTCACTGAGAACATACTCGTTTTTGAGGCGGTGGCAATACTCCTACTAGTGGCCTTAATTGGAGCTGCTACCATCGCCAAACCTGAGCAGCCATGAGCACAGAACAGCTCCTCATATTGGCCGCTTTTGTTTTCTGCTCAGGTCTGTTCATCGCACTGACCAAGAAGAATTCCATTTTCATATTGATCGGGATAGAGCTGATGCTCAACGCATCAAATATCAACTTTGTAGCTTTCAGTCAGGATGACCCAACTCTTCAAGGCCAAATGGCGGCCATATTTGTAATGGTGATTGCGGCCGCTGAGACCGCTGTTGCCTTGGCTATCCTCTTCAAGATCTACAGACATTATCAAAGCTCCGATCTCAAGGACGCTAATGAACTCAAGGGCTAATGGAAGCTGCTCAAAATCATAGCACCCTCCTGATCATCCTGCTACTCGCACCACTGGCCTCAGCAGTCTTAACACTATTGCTGAGAAACAGGAAAGGAGCGCTTTGGCTCAGTGTAGGCGGTGTAATCATCTCATTTGTCTCAGCTGTATTATTGTTTAATTCACCTGAGTCTTCAGCGATTCATTTCACTTGGTTGTCTATAGGTGAAGGTCGCACACTGACTTTTGGGTTTTCATTTGACTGGCTCAGTCGCATCATCGCGGCTCTGGTCACCTTTGTTTCGCTGCTCGTTCATGTTTATTCGGTCGGTTATATGCGACATGATACAGGCATCAATCGCTACTTTGCCTTTCTAGGTCTTTTCACATTTTCGATGTTGGGGATCGTCCTTTCCCAAAGCCTTTTGATGGTATTCTTTTTTTGGGAGCTAGTGGGCTTCACTTCTTATTTATTGATCGGATTCTGGTATCAAAAGGCATCTGCCAATCAGGCCGCTAAAAAGGCCTTCATTGTCAATCGTATTGGTGATCTGGGTTTCTTAGCAGGAATTGCCTTACTATGGGGATGGCTCGGAACTATGAATCTAGATGAACTACAGTCCATCTTTGCGGTAGCGCAATATGATAATGGATACTGGTTACTAGGTATTACAGAACTGTCCAACCTGGCGCTCATCGGTACTGCATTAGCACTCTTCTGTGGGGTGATAGGCAAGTCCGCGCAGTTTCCGCTGCAGGTGTGGCTACCCGATGCAATGGAAGGCCCTACGCCAGTATCTGCATTAATCCACGCGGCAACCATGGTGGCCGCTGGAGTATTCCTTCTAGCGCGCATCTTTTTCATCTTCCCGGTAGAAGCATTGACCGTGGTTGCGATCATCGGAGCAATCACAGCACTTATTGGCGCTATCGCAGCACTTACCCAAACAGACATCAAGAAGGTGCTCGCCTTCTCGACCATTTCGCAGTTGGGCTACATGGTACTGGCCATGGGTGTAGGCGCATGGTTCGCGGCGCTCTTTCATATGATCACCCATGCTTTTTTCAAAGCTGCGCTGTTCTTGTCTTCGGGATCGGTAATCCATTCGATGCATGAATGGGAAGAGAAATCAGGACAGCATATCGACCCTCAGGATATGCGCTACATGGGTGGTCTGAGAAAGCAAATGCCCGTAACCTTCTACAGCTATCTCATCGCTATGCTATCCCTTGCAGGGCTGCCGTTCTTCTCAGGCTTCTTGTCCAAAGATGCCATCATCGTTGAGGCATGGGCCTGGGCGTCCAACTTATCTGGTGCAGGTATTTCCGTATTTCACCTTATTCCGATTATTGCTTTACTGACAGCCTTTCTTACAGCTTTCTACATGGGCAGACAATTATTCCTGGTGTTCTTCGGCAAAAGAAGATTGCCAATAAGTGAGGTCAAGCCAATAGAGGTAGAAGGTTGGATGAAGTGGCCTACAGCAATATTATCGCTATTGTCGCTGGGGTTCTTTTATAGCTTGAACCCCTTGGATGGAGAAGCAACCTGGCTTAACGATTTGCTCAAAGCTCCAGCTTCCTTAGTTAGTTCTACTACTACAATGGACACTCATAGTTTACATTTAATCATGGCTGCAGTCACAGTGTTCTTAGCGGTAGCAGGTATTGCGGTAGCGTATAAAAAGTACACCGATAAGACTCCAACAGCCGCTGATCAGCTTTCGCCGATAGGCAAGTTTTCTTATCATCAACTGTATTTCAATCGAGCCTATCACAGCGCTTTCGTACAGCCATTTACTAAGCTAAGTTCGTTCATAGCGCGATTTGATCATGCTATCATCGATGGGTTAGTCAACCTTCTTGGCGTAATGGGCGTGGTGCTTTCACAACTACTTGGCTGGATCGATCGGTATATTGTGGACGGCATTGTCAACTCATCGGCTTGGTTATCTGGACGATTTGGGCAAGTCACACGCGGAATCCAAGGTGGTAACGCACAATCCTATTTACTTTGGGGTGTCGTGGGCATTCTGCTCATGATGGTATGGGTATTTCAATTTATTGCATGGAAAGTAACCTTCTAACGATATTGATCTTTCTGCCGCTCGCTTTTGCGGTGCTGGTATTGCTCCTACCGGAAAAAATGTCGGGCAGCTTCCGAGGGCTCACTCTTAGTGCGACCGGTCTGCAGTTGGCATTGGCCATCTGGTTATTTGTGAAGTTTGATGGCGCACAGAGCGGCTATCAATTCTGGCAGAAGGTTGACTGGATCACGCTGGACTTAAGGTCGCTGGGCCTGCTATCCATTGATTACCAAGTAGGAGTTGACGGCTTGAGTATACTGATGGTGCTACTGACTGCCATCGTTATGTTCATTGGTGCTATCTCCTCCTGGAATATCACAGAAAAAAGAAAGGGTTATTTTGCATTATACCTACTGCTGAGCAGTAACGTCATGGGCTGTTTCATAGCGCTCGACTTCTTCCTCTTCTATCTTTTCTTTGAGTTTATGCTGCTACCCATGTACTTCCTCATTGGGCTTTGGGGAGGCAAGCGAAGGGCATACGCTTCTATAAAATTCTTCTTGTATACGCTGGTGGGTTCGCTACTCATCTTAGCAGTAATTATCGGGCTGTACTTGTCCGTCATCGATCCCATGGAGACAGGTGACAGGATCGGAGTAGCTGATATCTCACAAGTACAGCAAATGCTACAGACAGGTCAAATCGATGATGAAGCCTTGGTTCGTACTTTTAGCATCCCAGCGATGAGTGATAGTCAAAATTATATTCCTGGCTCACTCTTATCGCTAGCGAGCGATGCTGGGTATGGCACTAGTCATGCTAGATATTGGGCCTTCCTGCTGATCTTTATTGGCTTTGCCGTCAAGCTACCCATCGTCCCGCTGCACACATGGTTGCCGGATGCTCACGTGGAAGCTCCTACACCTATCTCTGTGGTGCTGGCTGGCATTTTGCTGAAGATTGGAGGATATGGATTCTTCCGCTTTGCCTACGGCATCTTCCCCGAAGGAGGTATCTATTTTGGCTACTGGATTGCGGTGCTCGGTGTGCTGGCCATCATCTACGGAGGGCTCAATGCTATGGCGCAGAAAGACCTTAAGAGACTGATTGCCTACTCCTCTGTTTCTCACATGGGCTTTGTCCTACTCGGACTAGCCTCACTCACAGAAGAGGGTGCCTTGGGAGCGATCATGATGATGTTTAGCCACGGCCTCACCTCAGCTGCCAGCTTCCTTATCGCTGGAGTCATTTATGATAGGACGAAGGATCGATTAATCGAAAATTACTCTGGTATGGCGAGTGCCATGCCGTACTTCACCTTTGTATCTGTGGTGATCTTCTTTGCCTCATTAGGCTTACCCGGATTCTCAGGTTTTGTGGCTGAGCTGCTGGCCTTCCTCGGGGCTTTCTCCTCTGATGAGATTATCCCGACCTGGCTGGCGATCCTCTCACTGACGGGACTCTTGATCACAGCAGCGTACTATCTGTGGGTGATTCAGCGCATGTACTTTGGTGAGTACTGGGTAAGATCATGGAAAGGTCAAGGTGCCATGCCAGATCTCAGCAAGCGCGAATGGCTGATGTTTGCTCCACTGATGATCTTGATATTCCTGTTTGGCATCATGCCTAATTTGGTACTTGACCCTGTCAATGCTTCTGTGACCACCTTCGTACAGACTGTGTGGGAAAATGGTAGCCAGTACCTCGATAACGTAACCGGATGGTGATTTGCAAGTGACCGACCAAATACCAGCCATCAACAATGCCATTGGAGTGATTGGTGAGGGTCTTCCTGCACTGGTGCCAGAGATCGTACTTTCACTTGGCTTTGTTCTATTGCTGGTATTGGACATTCTTCCGAAGGTGAGCCTTACTCTGCTCAGGATTACCACACTGGTTATTTGTGCGATTGTGGCTTATTTCTGCTTTGAAAGACTATCCGCGCCAGCATCAACCCTCTTCTTTGACGGTGTGGCCCTCAACCCAATGGTTGGACTTTGGCAGCTCGTTTTTCTGGCAGCCATTGCGCTCACCACCATCATGGATCTGCAACTGACACACGCTGAGCGTAGCAGGGAAAAGTCAGCGCTACTATTGTCACTAGGCTTAGGAGCCTTCCTCATGGTAATCTCAAGACACTACCTAGTCATGGTCATAGGTATCGAGTTGGTCTCCATGTCATCCTACGTACTCGTAGCAATGAACGGAAAGAAGCTAGGCTATGAAGCTGGCATCAAATACCTACTCTTCGGGGCGCTCGCTACCGCAATTATGCTGTACGGCATCTCTTTGATCTACGGCCTCACCGGATCGCTCGGCTTTTCGGTCTTCCCTACCGAGAATGCAATATTGGTGGTGATGGCGATCATGGTGCTTATGGGGATGCTCTTCAAGTTAGGTGCCGCGCCAATGCACATCTGGACTCCTGATGTGTATCAAGCTACGCCGACTTCTACGGTAGCGCTATTTTCGGTTGTTCCTAAGTTGGCGGGTATCGGTCTGCTCATCAACTGGCTGCAAGCAACCGGTCTCTGGCAAAATACGCTCATCCAGTATACCCTAGCTTTGGTGGCAATGCTCAGTATTCTCATTGGGGTACTTTCTGCCATCTGGCAGCAGAATGTGAAGCGGCTCATGGCCTATTCTGCTATCGCCAATGCCGGCTTTCTACTTCTTGGTATTATTCCGGGTACGGAACTGGGCATTAGTGCGGTGGTCTTCTATGCGATTATCTACTTTTTCATGAACTATCTGACCTTCTACTTACTCGCTGGATGGGAAGCACACGGCTGGGTCGAGTTGCAATCATTTTCCGGTAGGGCCAAAAACAACTACTATCCCGCTATACTTGTCGTCATCGCGATGATCTCATTGACTGGACTACCCCCAACGGCCGGATTTACAGGAAAGCTGCTCTTATTCAGCTCGTTGTGGTCTGGATTAGATCAGCCCGTCTTTCAAGTCCTATTTGCGGTAGCGATACTCAGCACTGTAGTGAGTTTATTTTTTTATTTAAAACTTCCCTACCAGATGACCTTCAAAACGTCCGCTGAGGATCATTCGGGTACGTCAAACGGCGATTTGTCGAAAACTTCGAAATGGCTAGCAACCTTTTTAGCCTTGCCGCTGTTTTGGCTCTTTATTAAATCAGACTTTTTGTTGAACTTTATACAACTTCATATCTTCGCGCCTTAATTGCATAGCTGATGAGTGACTCTATCAAGCATGAGTGTGGTATCGCACTTGTCCGTCTAAGGAAACCCCTCCAATATTACATTGACAAGTACAATACGCCCACTTATGCCATTAGCAAGATGTATTTGCTCATGCAGAAGCAGCACAATCGTGGGCAAGATGGTGTGGGTATCGCCAATATCAAGCTCGATATGGAGCCTGGCTATCGCTATATCAGCCGGTATCGAACCGTAGAGCAGCAGCCGATCGAGGCAATCTTCAACAAGATTGCCAAGAAAATGAAGAAGGCGCAGCGTGAAGGAAATGATAAATACCTTGACCCCCATTGGATGAAACGCAACTATGGCTTCACTGGTGAGCTCTGGTTGGGACATCTTCGCTATGGTACGCACGGGCGAAATAAGATTGAAAACTGTCATCCCTTTTTGAGACAAAATAACTGGAGGAGTCGCAATCTGGTCATCGCGGGTAACTTCAATATGACAAACGTAGATGAGCTTTTTGACAAACTCATCGAGATCGGTCAGCACCCCAAAGAGGTCGTAGATACGGTGACAGTAATGGAAAAGATTGGTCACTTCCTCGATGAGGGAAATCAGGCCATCTTTGATAAATACAAAGACAAGTATGCCAATGACGAGATCACTTCGATCATAGAAGATGAGCTGGATCTTAAGATGGTACTAGAGCGTTCATGTCGTGATTTTGATGGAGGCTATGCAATGGCCGGGCTTATAGGCCATGGTGCCTCTTTCGTCGCACGTGATCCTGCGGGCATAAGGCCAGCATACTACTATGCTGATGATGAAGTGGTGGTAGTTGCTTCGGAGAAGCCGGCGATTAAGACGGCCTTTGACTGCAACTACGCAGACATCCAAGAAATCAAGCCTGGTCATGCGCTGATCATCAATAAGGATGGGAGCTATCGCGAAGAGCAATTCATAGAACCTATTGAGAAAAAAAGCTGCAGCTTCGAGCGTATCTACTTCTCCCGTAGTAGTGACCCAGATATTTACAATGAGCGTCGTAAGCTTGGAGAACTCCTTGTACCCCAAGTATTAAAGTCCATTAACTTCGATCTGAAGAATACGATTTTTTCTTACATACCGAACACAGCGGAGACTAGCTTTCTTGGCTTGATGACCGGCATGGAGGACTACCTCGTGCAGAAGCGCAAAGAGATCATTATAGATCAGAAGCCTAGCCCTGATAGCATTGAAGATACCTTGTCTTTCCGCCCTAGGGTAGAAAAACTTGTCATCAAGGACGCTAAGCTCCGCACCTTTATTACCGATGATGCGCATCGAGATGATCTTGTGGCTAACGTTTATGATACTACTTATGAGGTGGTCAAAAAGCATCGAGACACTCTAGTGATTATCGATGACTCCATTGTACGAGGAACTACACTTGAAAAGTCTATCCTCACACTCCTCGACAAACTGGAGCCTAAGAAGGTGGTCATTGTCTCCTCTGCTCCGCAGATCAGATTTCCTGACTGCTACGGTATCGATATGAGTCGTATGAAGGACTTTGTGGCCTTCCGTGCTGTGCTGGCATTACTCAATGAGAATGGCATGAATAACCTGTTGGATGACGTTCTAGAAAAATGTCTGGCTAGTGCCGCCGACAAACATGCGCCTAATCATGTGAAAGAACTCTACGCGCCGTTTAGCTACGGTGAGGTGTCTCAGAAGATTGGAGAGATAGTCAAGCCTAAGCATATGCAGGCTGAGCTGGAAGTGGTCTATCAGACCGTAGATAATCTTCACAAATCTTGTCCTAACCATCTAGGCGATTGGTACTTCACGGGAGACTACCCTACTGCTGGTGGCAACCGGGTGGTGAACAAGGCTTTTGCTAATTTCATGAGCGGAGTGGCGGTAAGGGCTTATTAGATTAAGTTCCAGTTTTGTGAAGATGGCCTTTTAAAGAAGTCATTCTGAAGATTTCGTCTGCTTCATTTCAGCATTCCTCTGCAGTATCATGAGTAGACCCTGAAAGAACTTTAAGGTGACAGGTCTTACCTAACACCGGTCTACGGTCTACGCAGGCCAACCAATGACAATCGTTAATTGACCTTATTAAGATTTTCCCAGAACCCAATCAACCATTCTGTGGTTAAAACCAAAGTAATCACTTAACCTCATTCGTATGCCACTTAGCAAAGCCAGTTTCGACTTCTTAACCAAGCTTAGAAAGAACAATAACAGAGACTGGTTTAATGCGCATAAAGATGAATATCAACAGCATCATCAGGAAATGAAGAGTTTCCTTGAAGAGGTCATAGGACATATGCAGGAGCATGACCATATTGATGAGCATAGATGTCGGGTCTATCGCATCTATCGAGATGTGAGGTTTTCAAAAGATAAAACACCCTACAAGAGCAACTGGAGTGCAAATATGACTCGGGCAACACATGCCTTGCGAGGTGGCTATTTTTTCAGCCTCTCCCCTGGCCGATCGATGATCGCAGGTGGCTTCTGGGGACCCAATAAGGATGACTTACTCCACATCCGTAAGCAGATCAGTCAAGATCCTGATCCACTAAGAGAAGTGATCAATGCTGACCATTTTAAAAAGGCCTTCGGTGCTATCGATGGAGAGCAACTCAAGACTTCTCCCAAGGGGTTTGACAAAGAAGATCCAGCCATAGACCTGCTAAGGTATAAGCAGTTTATCCTTCGTCGCGACTTTACTCAGGCACAAGTGTTTTCCCCGGATTTCGCAAAGACAGTAAGTGATGGGTTTCGCGAGATGCGTCCTTTTCTAGACTACATGACGGACATCCTGACAACTGATTTGAATGGGATGAGTCTGGTGGAGTAGTATTCCGACGAAATACCCCAACCCAATTTGGTGTTATCACCCACAACCCTGGCTCCTGGCCACACTCGCCACTAACAATACCTGCGGGGGACTACACCAGCGCAAACGGGGCGCTCTCCCCCATGCGATTGATACCCGGGTCGTCATACCAGCCGGAGACGATGCTCAGCCGATAGTTACCCAGGGGCAGGTCTTTCGGGACGGAGAGCAAGAGGACTCCATGAGAGTTGACCTCCACAAAGTCCAGTAGCCGATATCGCTTGGGAGCGTCCGAAGCAACCTCCTCGACCATGCACAGCCCATGGTCGCCTGCGCTATTGGGTCGGATGCGGAGGTGATCACCGATGATCTTTATCTTCATGCCCCGGCTGATAATGGTCAGGTGGGGCAAGGCCGCCTCTCGTTGCTTATACTCATCAAGACCTTTTTGATCCAGGCTGGTGATCGTAGGCAGCAAGCTGTAATCGACCATCCGCTCAAACACACATGGCTCTGGCTGATAGGCACCTTCTACTTTAATGTGCACCTGCTGGTCGTATGCTTTGGGGTCATCGGGTACCACCTTTATATCGAGGGGCTTGCTGTCGCGATCAATACGTGCCAGCTCCGGGTCCTGATAAGGGGTGTCTTCCAGCTCCGGCTTGAGCGTATGACCCTTGGACTTGATGGAAACATTATCCAGGAAGGTATCCTTCATGCCCCGCCCGATCACATCCAGGAGCTCCTTGTATTTATCATAATGCTCAATGCCGCCGGGCATCTTATAGATAAGGTCTTCCTGGTCGACCACATCGTCAGCGAAGTACGCCCGCTTGATGCAGCCGGGATGGTCAGGATCGGGTATTTCGCGGTAGTAGAAGGGCATTACGCTATGGCCTCCCCACCATCACACCCGTGCTGACTAATGTCATCCTGGATATTGCTATAGTTTCGTTGAAACTCCTCAAATTCAGGAAACTGACTAGTCAATTCCCGCCAGATGTCCCTGGCCTGCACGAAGTGACTGCAACATAACGCATCATCCTTGAGCTCTTTGTAACAAAAGGCCAGCTTGACATAGCTTATCGCCAAGCCATTCTTAAAAGACACATTGTCGGGATAGGCTTCATAGAGTTCTTTCCCTATTGCTGAGCGTTGCTCAAAATACCCCAACGCTTCCTTCAGGTTGCCTAGCGAGGAGTGCGTTTGCCCTAGTTTTTCATAAGAGATCGCCAAGCCATTCTTAAAATCCGGATCATCCGGATAACTTTGACATAAAGCCTCATTGATTTTTCTGTAACGCTCAAACTGGATATATGCTTTTCTTAGTTCACCTATATCAGTGCTTAGATTTCCCAAATGGTGCATCAACAAACCAATATTAAAATTGTATTGGTTCGCCCTTTCAATAATGGTTTCTGCAAATAGCCCAAAGCCTCTTGAATGAATATAATTGTCAACATGTATCTGATCAGGATTAAGTTGGTCAATTAATACACGCGCCAGCGGATTAATATCAAAATTCTTGCTCTCCGACTTCCATACAATCTCCTGTACCACCGGGCTGCATCTAAAGGCGTCAAGCAGCTCATCATAGTCCAACCAACCCTTTCTGTTTAATTGTATCAAGACAGGCCAATGCCCCTCTATGCTTTGGAAGATTCGCTCAAGATAAACGGGGTAGGGAATGGACTGGGAGGGTAACAAGGCAAAGTAGGTAAGCACCTCTGTTTCTTGTGGTGTAAGCTCCAATAAGTCATACATAGCAGCGATGACCTCCACGGGATCCGCTTTGCTGAGGCTTTGATACTCGATAGCCACCGAGCTGGTTTTTTCCAGACCAAGAAGTCCTTTTTCTTGAAGGTCCCTCAATAAACCTTCTACAGAATACCCCTCTCTGCTTGCTTTTCTTTGGGCACTCAGGTTTTTGGCCAACAATTCCATCACCAAAGTATTAGCATAAACAGCTTCCCTTATTTGCAGCACAAGTCCTTCTTCTTTGCTCGATAGTTTTGGATAATGGTTTTTAAAAAGCACGATGGATTCAGCTTTCCCCAAACCCTCAATGGCGTAGGATTCGCCTAATTCATCATCTTTAACTCGGGTGGTGATCAGGATATGCAGGTTAGAACAGCGCCTGAGGTTGTTATTTTGTGCCGCAAGATCCTTCTCATCATTTACATTATCGATCACCAACAGGCTTGGTTTCTCCAGGTTGGCGAGTGCTGTTATTGTTGACCTCAATTGTTGCTCTGCTGTAGCCTGAGGATCAAATTGAACGCCCAGGTCTGAAGCCAGATTGATCAAGGCGTCAGCTATAGAGGTCTCCCGGGTGGCCCATATGATGCGAGCATATTCATTTTTGTAAGTGTGATAGTATTTGGAAGCCAATGAGGTCTTACCTACACCTCCACGTCCATTGACCAGTAAGATGATCTTACCCGCGAATAACCTTTCGTGTATTTTTTCCAGATCATCGTCCCTACCAATAAAGAATGCTGGATCAACCGGTGGAAAACCAATTTCCTTTTTAAGCTTTCCGTCTACCTTGTCCAATAACTCTTTAGTCATGCTATGGGTCTCGCGAGCAATTCCCAGAGCCGTACGGAGTTCATTTAATTCATCTATTTTCCTCTCAATGTCGTCAACCTGCCCGCGCAGGGACTTGAGGTATCGAACAGAGCTCTGCTGTAGCCTCAGCCCATACGATTGGCCAGCCTTTCGGTCGGTGACAAGATTTTGAAGAAAATAGTGATTGAATAATTCCTCAAACTTATCTGTGACCAATATTTTAACCTTTGCTTCATCCTCAGACCTGAAATCAGGAAGCTTGATTCCACAGTCTTCTATTATCTGTTTAATCAGGTTGGTGGCGTCCAATTCCTGATGGTTTTTGATGACATTTTCTACTAGCTCATCATTGGAGAGGGCTTTTTCGAGTGGTTTGAAAAAGTTGTCGTTGATCGAGTTTCTGATGGTATAGTTGCTGTCAAACGATGGTATATCAAATCCCAGTTTGTATGATTGCTCTTCCCACCAGCTTACACCCAACTTCTCAGATTCGATAAAATCCATTTTGGTCTTCGTTAGTGCCTGTTCCACGGATTTTACGTATGCTTTATCCAGCGTGGATTCTTCCCCGGGATTAGCGAGGTAATGGGAGGCCAATCCAGACATTACTTCCCCACCTACCTTAGTAAGGGTTCCCATAATAGTACCTATCCCAATAGTGGCAAGGCTTACTGTACCACCAGATGCCGCATCGAGGCATGCTGCGGTACCCAATAAAAATGCACACTTTTTAGAAACAACCATAGATTTCATTTATAGGAAAAGGTTGGCTAAAATTAGCCAACCTTTAATATTCTAACCCACAATCGCCCTACTCCGCTCGTACCCCTCGTGGAACGTCGGGTCGATGAGGCGGAAGCGTAGCATCAGCTTGTCTACTTTTTCCCTCAGAAGATCCTGGTTGTCAGTGATCAGCTGGCTGGAGGTCTTGTTGGCCAGCGAAGCGCTGATCTGTACGCTGCGGGTATAGCACTCCACTTATCTGTATGGGCATTCAGGTATTTTTTTACCTGGCGCTGCATGGCGTACTGCTGTAGCTCTCTTGCATTCATGGTAGTATGATTTTGATTGAGTAAATGATTTGATTGTGAGCATGGCTCGCGTATAGGTGAGGTTGGCCCGGTGAGGTGCGAGCCTGGCTGCTTCCCCTGTGAGCACGGCTCGCGAGTGTGCGAGAGGGGTTCGCGGTAGTGTACGATAAGGTGGCTGCAATGTGAGCATGCTTCGGGCTCTGTACAGTTGGCGAGTACCATTGTGGGATATGTTCGCCCAACTGTACGACGGACAAGGGCGAGTGTGCGCCATGTCCGCACCTATGTGATCAATGGTCGCACAATAGTCTCGACAGTGCGAAGCACTGCATGCCGTTTTTGACGTGGCTAGAGGCAGATTGATCGATTGTTTAGCGAGGGTGCTCATACTGATATGATAATATTACCCCATTCTAACGAAGAAAAAAATACCTATTTACAGGTTTTTTTAGAGTCAATGCTAAAATACCCAGACCAATGTGGAGAATCTATATCCCATTTTGGACGGCTCCCACTACTCCATGACCAGCCAACTTATTAGCAAATAATCTATCATCATAACCTCACTGACAAGGAAGTGCCCCAGCCACAATTTCAAAAAATGTGAGCAAAGGCTTCCGAGAGATGCGACCCTTCTTTGGCTACATGTCTGACATTCTCACGACCGATTTGAATGGGATGAGTTTGGTGGAGTGAGAGTATAATTATAGACTGAGAAGGTTGGTATTGAGTTAATATTCTACCTCAAGACACTGGCTCGCTGGTCACACATAAACCCAACAGTGGCAAACTCGGATTCAGGATGAGTAAATTCATATTTAGCACTAAAATTCCTACTTCGACTCATTCTCAGTCGGTGCACCTGGCCATTGAGCACAAAGCTTATTGATATATTCCATTTCCTCTTCTAGGGTCATCTGCTCGATATCCAAGTTAATCTGATCCCTAACTGCTCTCAATTTTTTAACCAAATTTTTTTGAGTCTTTATCTTTTCTTCAATCATAACGTTCTATTTCTTTAGGCGTCCTAATTTCTATTTGATTGTAGCCCATGAGCAGGTTGATCCCATTGTAACCTCTGATACGATCTAAGTTAACAATGTGTTTGAAATTCCAACTCACAAGAACATCAGCCCTTGCCATGGTGGCCATTGCGATATGTTGACAATCTCCTCTACTAGTATGCCCAACCACATTTTCTTCAATGTACTTATCAGCAAGAGCACGTGCTTCACTGGTCAAGCTTATAAAGCTTCTTTGTTCGGTAGGAATAGAATTGAGTAGTTCTTTTACCTCATTTGGAGCGCCAGCTAGTTCAGCAATCAAGAGCCTTGACACGAAAATTTTGATTTTTTCATCGAAAATTCGTTCAAAGAAAGGAATCGTACTTTCTGAAAACTCTTCATCAAAGTACCCTCCGAAAACAGAAGTGTCCAGATAAGCAGAACTAATCATTATGGAAGTTAAGATAAATCTCTATTCTTTACCAGTATGCTCGGTGCGGCGCAGCAGCATCACATTACATTCATTACTATTTAGTCTAACTTCCTCAGCTAACTTCTTAGGTGCCACAGTACAATAGGCAGCTATGATCGCATCCTCAAAGAACTGCCTATGCACTCGGGTCATATCAACGGCTTTCCAGCCTTGTTTAGCCCATTTATTAGGGACCGGAGAGAGGCCTTTATCACCTAAGCAGAAGACATCTTGATTCTCTGGAGTCAATTTGATGTTGGTCGTATTTACCTCACCGTCATAAGTGATGAAGATCTTCTTCCGTACCCGAAAAGAGGATTTATCGAAATGTGGCGACTCGGTCGTCTCTGGAAAAGAAAGGGAGAGTGTACGAAGATGGTCGAGAGTGATCATACACTAGGATTCTCCAGAAATCATTAATGCCTCTCTTACAAGTGCTTCTGAAATTCTAAAGTTTGTCTTTCGAAGTTTCTCCAAAACAGGCTTGATTGACGGTATAATGTGGTTCATTTTAGACTTAATAATAATACCAAGTGTGCCAGTAATTTCTAATCCCAGACCAACGGCTGCAACTCTGGCCTTGTAATCATCAAGAATAATAAGATCAGCTGGAAGTTCTAGTGCTAACGTGATAGCACTCGCCTCACCTTTATCGACTTGAAATTCCAATTCTGCTGCTTCTGTTGATCAATGACCGCCGTTACATTAATCCAATTTGGCAACTGCTCTCCGTATTCATTGGCAACTTCCGGTGTAGTAATTACACGACCATAGAGCTCACGTAGTAAGTCAATTTCCTGAATGTTTGAGAGTGCAATCAGACAGCTCGTATCAGCGACAACTACATCAGGCATTCTTCACATCATTGTGTAAATCTGCTACTGGGTAATTGAATAACGAAACATTGTGCCTAGCGAGCAGCTCCGCAAAAGTTCGCTTGGAGATACCCACCAAATCAGCTGCCTGCCCTAGGGATAACTTCCCCTCTTCATATAGCTTAGATGCTAACGCCATTGAGATTTCTGTCTCATCAAGATTGAGGAAGTCTGGTAAGTTGAGGACGACTTGTTTCATCCTATAAATTTACATCATTGTATCTATAAGCTCCAATCGTAATTTAAAGTGCTTTAGAGTAGTGTTTTATCGCTGATCCGACTCCAGAAAATTTTTCAAGGAAGTGTCGAGAAGTTGATTCCACCCCATCTCAAAATTGGTAATGACTAAGTCGGGATTGTCATCTGGGAAGGTATCCAGACCAGTATGGGTCAGCTTCACCCTTGTACCGCCCTCATCAGCGAACAATTCAAAAGTCAACACCGATCTTCCTTCATATCCTTCGTACCTCCAGTCGTAAGATAGTTTCTGTTCGTGTACAACTTCCAGCACTTCGCATAGATGATTGTACGGTCGCTCCGGATCTGAGCCACCAGGAAACTGAAACTTAAACCCAACCTCGGGTCGGAACTCTTCCGGGTCAATGTACCACTGTTTCATTAGCTCCTTGACGGTAAGCGCTCGCCAAACATCAGCCACCGATGCGTCGAACACTCTTTCAATAATCAAATCTTCATTCTTCATATTATCAATTCTGAGAGAACCTACAGAAATTCTAAATCATACGCTCGGCATACGTCTTGAAACTATTCAATATGGCGTGCCATCCTTGTTGTTGTAGCTCGATTGAGTTATCGTCGCGATCGAAGGTCTCGACTACTTCCGTACCACCTTCTATTTCCCTCATGGATACAGTCACTTCTCGGCCATCCTCAAGTTGATAAACAATCAATTCGCAAGGTTCCACCTCGGTATAGAAGCCCCGAAAGTCAAAAGCCATGCTGCCATCCTTGGCTGCCATGTGATAGACGAACTCGCCACCTACTTTTAGATCGTTAATAGCGCTCGGTGTATGCCAGTCATCATTGGCCTGGTTCCAGTTCATTATGTGCTCTGGGGTGATCCAAAGCTCCCAAACCTTTTCAATAGGTCGGTGAATTGTGCATTTCACAGTGATCATCTGCATTTCTCTTCAGTTTATTGTTCCAATCTTACTAATAATTCATCCAGGTTCCTATGCCCCGCCGAAAGGCCTTCTTTGAAGCCCATCTCAATAATCTTCTCGATCTCGTCTACATTATTGAAAGCAACCTCTACTTCTACATTGGTCTTGCCATCCAGTTCCTGAAAGCTGGTTCTCCAGTGCGTTCTCGGCAGGTCGGTACTTACATTGCCAGCTTCATCACAGAATGCATCTCGACCTGTGAAGTACACCTTGGGCACAACATCAATAAAGTCCATGCGACACCAATGATGTTCTCCTTTTGACCCGACCATACAATAATGCCAGGTACCACCTGCAACAAAATCCATTCTCTTAGTCTCCGCTCGAAACGGTCTTGGCGCCCACCACTGATCTAGGAGGGTTTGTTCAGACCAAGCTCTCCAGACCGTGTCCAAGGAGGCATTGAACGACCTAGTGATCAACAATCGCTTGTTAGCTAGGTCCTTTGTGATTTCTGTTTGGTTTAGGTTCATGAGGAGCTAGACTGGTACTTTGATCGAGGAATTGACATGCTTACTACTTATTTGAGTTTCTCATCCGTACGAGCAATGAATCAAGTTGATCAAACCGCTGCTCCCACAACTCACGGAAAGGCTCCAACCACTCTGCTACCTCCTCAAGCTTTCTTGGTTGTATCTGGCAGTACCGTTCCCGGCCAGTCTGGTTGATCGTCACGATCCCGCACTCCGTCAGTACTTTGATGTGCTGCGAGATAGCAGGCCGACTCATCTCAAATTTCTCTGCGATGGTATTGAGCCGTAGCGGCTTATCAGCAATCAGCTGTATGATCCCCCTGCGCGTAGGATCTGCAATAGCTTGAAATACATCTCTTCTCACAAAATTCTATTTACGTAAGCATTCACTTACAAATAAATACGTAAGTAATATCTTACGCAAATTATGTTAATCCTAAATTGTCAAATATCAGTATCAGGTATACGATCAGCAGAGGATTTATTACATTCAGTTCATGTTACATCTCACCCAACTCCCCCGCACCTGTTCACTCGTCCTATTCGCTTTACTCGTCTCCTTCTGCCTACTGTCCTGCGCAAGTGGTAGCACTGAGCAACAAGGACAGACCTTGTTCGAACCTAATACTGACGACTGGATGATCAACGGAGATGCCAATTGGGACTATATCGACGATCAGTGGATTGCTCGGCTGGATAGCGGGACTGGGTTTGTCATGACCAAGGGCATGTTTGAAGATTTTGAGTTGACCCTTGACTTTTATCCAGACAGTACGGTCAATTCCGGCATCTATATCCGCTGTAAAGATGCTATGATCTCAGCCAGCGACTGCTACGAACTCAACATCTGGGATCTACATCCCAATCAGGACAATCGCACCGGGGCTGTGGTCGCTAGGGCCAAGCCTCTCAAGTATGTAGAGACCCTCAATCAGTGGAATAGCTATCGCATCAGCGTCAAAGGTGACCATCTACAGGCCTGGGTCAATGACCAACAAACCGCAGACCTCCACAACAGCGATCTCGCCACTGGCTACCTCGCACTGCAAGCTGCGATGGGTGGTGAGGTGAGGTTTCGGAATGTGCGGCTGACCAAGCTTTGAGTTGAGTAACTGCTGGAACTTGCGCGTATTTCCGGACTTATCACCCAAATCCCACCTGCTCGGAAGTACGATAATGAGGAGATTCCCTACCCTGCGCCTATATATGGCAAGACAAGCAAGCGTGGGTAGGGACACACGCGGAAGGGTAATGGGTTGAGAGGTCTTCGGATATTCTTAAACGGGTACCTCTGGCAACAATAAAAGAAATTTCAGATCTTTCAGTCGAATTTCTGACTTATGACAATTGATTTTTTTGTACTCGGGCTGAGTTTCATCCTGCTACACGAAATGGATGCCGTGAGATGCCATGAATGGCGAATTTTTCCGGCTACAAGCTTCCTCAATGATCGTGCTGGTATGATTGTATTCACACTCCTTCATATACCGCTTTTCTACATCCTGTTGCTACCGCAATATTTTAATAACCCAACTTTTAGGGTCGGTTTTAGCATTTTTCTCATCATCCATGTTTTCCTCCATCTTCTTTTCCTTTTGCACAAGAAAAATGAATTTAAGGATTGGGTTTCATGGTTATTAATAAAGGGAGCCGGACTTTCAGGAGCACTTTTTTTAATCAAAAACTGGTCATAGCTGAAAACAATCCTACTCTGGCGTACGTGCGCACTTGTGCTATTTTTCATCAGTCCAAGTGGGCTGCTGTCTTCCGACTAAGGCAGGCTTGAACTAGTCAAAGTGGTTCTGTTCTATTCGCTCAAAGTTCCCGGCGCTTACCCCCGAGGAGAGACAACCCCCAGCACTCGATTTCAACCAAGAGTCCTCATTATCCTTGGCTCAGTGCGATGAGAATAGCTATTTTAGAGGAATACAATCATAAAAAAATAGCAATGATGGAATATAGACGCTTGGGAAAATCCGGATTGAAAGTATCAGCCTTATCGCTTGGCTCCTGGGTGACTTTCGGCAAGCAAGTGGAGATGAAAGCTGCCAAAACGCTCTTGAAAAGCGCTTATGATGCAGGAGTAAATTTCTTTGACAATGCAGAAGGGTACGAGGCTGGCGAATCAGAGAAAATCATGGGTGAGGTGATCACAAGCCTGGGCCTACCACGAGATACCTTTGCTGTTTCTTCCAAAGTGTTCTGGGGTGGTAAGGAAAAAATGCAGCTAGGGCTGAGTGCCAAGCATGTGCGCGATGCATGTGATCTGGCATTGAAGCGACTGCAAGTGGACTATCTGGATCTCTACTTTTGCCATCGTCCGGATATCGATACGCCTATCGAAGAGACCGTACGTGCCATGCACAATCTCATTCTACAGGGTAAAGTCATCTATTGGGGTACCAGTGAATGGTCAGCCCAGCAAATCACTGAGGCCCATGTAGCTGCCCAAGCCCACGGACTCACCCCTCCAGTCATGGAGCAGCCTCAATACAACCTACTGCATAGGGATAAAGTAGAAGCAGAGTTTTTACCCTTGTACGAAACCTATGGCTTAGGCACCACCATCTGGTCACCGCTGGCCAGCGGTATCTTGACAGGTAAATACAATGAAGGGATACCCTCAGACAGTCGTCTGAATTTACCAGACTACCAGTGGCTCAAAGACCTATGGACAAGCGATGAAGGAAAGCAGAAACTTGAGAAAGTCCGAAAACTGACCGAGTTGTCAAAGGAGTTGGACATGAGTTTGACTCATTTGTCTATTGCATGGTGTTTGAAGAATCCCAATGTGTCGACTGTCATACTAGGGGCTTCAAGGTTGAGTCAGCTAGAAGATAACCTGAAGGCACTTGACGTGGTGGAGCAACTCACTCCCGAAGTGATGGGAAAAATTGAGGCGATTGTGGACAATCAACCTGCCGCACCTCAGCGCTTTGGACAATAACGAATAATCCTACTGGATCTCATCTCACAGGATAAAATAACTTAGCAGTTTAGACTTCTGAAGTTCCTAAATCTTCGGAAGTTTATCACTAGTTCTAACCCCAACTAGATTTAAGTCTTTTGCTTGCTCCTCTCTAAAATAGGAGGGCAAATATTGTAGGGCTTTAGTTTTCAGCTTAAGCTAGAGGTGCATTGTGAGTTGGTTGTTGTACACAGCGAAAAGAAAAATTTAAAGAAAATATGAAATACCTAATCCTAGTATTCTTAGTGTCATTTTCACTAATCTGTAGCGCCCAAAAAACTACTATTTCGTATGAGTTAAATGGAAGAGCTTCTAATGAAGAGCTTGAAGGAGGTCAGCACCAAAATTCACCTAATCCATTCGTGAAGTTTATCGGAGAATGGACGCTTAAAAATGATGACTGGACACAGAATTGGGGAGGTGAAACAGAAACTATTAAAATACCAGACCATCACACCGTTTCCAGAGAACTCAACACAGATAATAGTCTGCTCTCCATAGTTGATGGCCCTGAACCAAATGGCCACATTTTTTGGTCTTACAACCCGAACACCAAAGAAGTATATCACTCGTCAAGTTTTGGTACCATCAGATCTGGGCAGGGTATCGGCACGGTCAATGAAAACGGAGACCTGAGGTTGAAAATTTCTTTTGAAGGTGAAGCGGACGGTACCTATAGAATCTACACCTATCATTGGGTTAATATTGATGAGTATGAGTTGAAATCGATTCAATTTGACAAGAGCGATGAGCCGACTGGGCTGTTCTACGAAGGAAATTTTACTAGAATTAGAAGTAATCATCACAACCCTCAAAAAGAAAAAATCAGGCAAGAAATCCTGAATAATGGTGAGGTCATCCGCAAGGCTTTTTCTGAAGGCGATGTTGAGAAAATAAGGTCGCTGCATCACCCGGATGTGATTAAAGCACTAGGATATAAGGACCTGAAAACAGGAAGAGATGAGGTGATCGATGGACTGAAAGGAACCCTAGAAAACTATAATTTAGAATTTGTAGAAAATGATGTTGAAAGTATCCTGATTCAGGACAACATCGCTATTGAGCAAACTAGATTTTCTATAAAAGGAACGCCTAAACAAGGTGGCGAATCATTTGTGTTCAACGGACGGACTATGGTGACGTACATCAGATATGATAGTAGTCCCACAGGTTGGGCAACAATAAGAGAAATCATTCAACCTGCCACGGAGTAACAATGTCTAAGTCGCTAGTATAAGTATTGAGTACAAAGCCAATCTTGTCCTCGCCTAAGATTAGCAAGAGTAGAAGTAAATCGTTTCCCTCAATGCCTTAAAAGTCTGTTAACCTGAGTTCGATTAAGCAAACCTTGAAAAACACTCCAAAATTGTCTTTTCGACGATAGGAGAAACCTTATTAATGCTTAAAACTGAAATAAGAAGATATTTCTTTCCTCACATTTTAAGAAGATATCTCCGCTACACTGCGATATGACAATTTTGGAGTGTTTTAAAAGTCGAAATCAGGTTGTTAGATCAAGACAGTTGTAATCTTCCGCGATCACAGCGCTAGATGGCAATCTTGTTATCCAAGGTTCGGTGTTTGGATATTGAGATACTGTTTATTCCCTCCTATTTCCGTTCGGCTATGGTACTGAGCCGGAGCTTGCTGATGGGCATATGTCATTGGAATACTGAAACGCTCAGGAAGATTGTCACAGCATTTTTAAATTATTTTGGAAAAATAAATTTTTAACGAGGGGGGCAGAAAAAAATGACGTCATAAGCAAGGAAACAAACTTTAAGAAAACCTTTTACTATGACATACATGAAATCTTTTGCCCTTGCGCTCATAGGAGCAACCATTCTCATTACATCTTGTGGAGAAGATGATGAAACCCCAGATAGCGGAGACGAAGTAACTACGGTTGAAACGCCTACCGCTGCATTTGATGAATTTAATCCTGATGCCGTTACCATTTCTTTTGAGGGTGATGAAATCACCATTGAATCAAATGGTTTACCTAATCACACTTCTCCCTACTGGGCAACCACGGAACCCCTGTATATTGAGCCGGTGGTGGCCAGTCATTTGACACCAGGTGGCATTGGGAATCGCAGCTTTATTCTTACCGTCTCTTCTGCACCAGAGTTAGCCGCTTCGGGTTCTGCAACTGGATTAGGCCCCATTGGCATTTCAGTGACGGGTGTCCCTATCTTTAATGATACTGAAGGCCCCAATAGACCGCTAGAAGAAGAAATTGCTGAATCATTTGATTATGCGGGAGCTCACAATGGCCCTTCGGGCTATCACTACCATGTAGAGTCTTCGGATGTCCCTGAAAATACAGTGCTCTCTCATGATGATGAACAATTAGTTGGCATCATGGCAGATGGCTTTTTGATATATGGGAGAAAGTGCAATTCCCTAGGAGACCATCCAACGGATTTGGATGCCTCTGGAGGACATACTTCGATAACCCAACACGGTGATCAAGCATTTTATCACTATCACATTATTAATGAATATTACTTAGGATCTATTGTCGTCCTTTTTGGTGGTGATTTGCTAGGCACTCCGAGTTCGATCATGTAAGGATTTAATAGCTCCTTGATTGAAAAGAAACCATCATTCACATTACTGTGGCTAGAGATGGTTTCTTTTCTTATCTCCTCGCTGAAGTTAAAATCATCAAAATGAAAATATTCTTTTGGACACTGATGTCCCTAAACCTTCTTTGGATGGGTTGTTCTGAACAAAAAGAACAATCCTCTCAAAGCAGTGCTACAGAGGCCTCCTTGGCGGTACCGGAAACAACAGTCGAGAAATCGGCTCTACAGTACAATCGTGAAATATCATTATGGACTTTAAACGATAAGCCTTACTCCGGTTTTGCGGTGAGCTATTATCCTGATAGTAGCTTGATGGAAAAGTTTGGCATCTTGGATGGTAAAAAACAAAATGAGGCGATCAACTGGTTCCCTGATGGACATACCAAAAATGTTACGAATTATCACCAAGGGAAACTGCATGGTGAGAAAAGAGTATGGTCTGAGGACTCCACACATGTCCTAATTGCTCAGTATAACTTTCATACAGGCAAGGCACAGGGAGAACAAAAGAAATGGTATCCTACAGGTGAGCTTTTCAAAAAGATGAACATGAACAGAGGAAGAGAAGAAGGCATTCAACAAGCCTTTAGAAAAAACGGTGTTCTATTCGCGAATTATGAAGCTCGTGACGGCAGGGCTTTTGGACTGAGAAAAGCCGCCCTTTGTTATGGACTAGAGGATGAAAAAACCAACCCCAAAAAGACCAAAGAGGAAAAGGTTATAGCAAACAGATAGTCCTCGCCAAATACCCTAAACACTAGCTGGTGAACGTAGCAGTCCGCACCTTGCCCTCTACTCTGCCATATTTCCTACCCAGTTGCTAGAGCTAGGACTCCTAATTGAATAGCTAATTCTAGCTCTTTAAACACTAATTGCTTCGCTGCGCGCATAGAAGGTGTGCTTGCTGTATTATTGGATCAAAATATAATTGGTAAATTGATTTGAGTCATCTTTAAGATGAAAATTCCTCTAATACAGATATGAAAGAAGAAAAGATATTTGAAGATCTAAAAACAAAATACAGTGCGATCGGACAAGATGTAAACACTCACCTCAATGGGCTATTACATTCAAAACCCTTGACTTATTGGGATTATATTCAACCAGATGCCCTGTTGAGTTTGCAAGTGCAGCGCACCACTTTGCCCGATGAAATGATCTTCATCATGTATCATCAAATCAATGAGTTATTGTTTAAAATGATTCTTTGGGAGATTGACCAAATAGCCACTCATCAAGAATTAACCACGCAGTTTTTTGCTGAAAGATTAGATCGTGTTAGTCGCTACTTTGATATGCTTTCTTCCTCTTTCGAGATAATGGGTGAGGGCATGGAGGTGGAGCAATACATGAAATTCAGAGACACACTCACTCCAGCAAGTGGTTTCCAAAGTGCACAATATAGAAAGATTGAATTTGCCTCCACGGAGCTGATTAATCTGATTGACATTCGTTTTAGAGCAACGATTGACCGCAACACGCCTTTTAGTCATGCCTTTGATCATCTCTATTGGCAAGCCGCAGGAAAAAATCATGAAACAGGTGAAAAAACCACGTTGCTTCAACTGTTTGAAGAGCGCTACATGGATGACTTTATCGTGTTTATGAAAACCTACAACACCTCTAACCTTTGGACCAAGTTTAAGTCCTTGCCTCAGGAGGATCAGAAAGATGCGAAGTTGGTCAATGCCATGCGCCATTATGATCATACGGTAAATGTACTCTGGGTAATGGCGCATTTAAATGCTGCCGCCAAATACCTCAATAGTGGAGACATTGAAGTCGAAGCGACGGGTGGGAGCGACTGGAGAAGATACATGCATCCTAAGTACCAAAAACGCATCTTTTTCCCAGACCTGTGGACAGAAGCAGAGTTAACCAATTGGGGGGTTGATAATTTGGAAGGACATAAAATAGTCTCCTGAAAGAAATTCTAAGATCATTTCAAATCAACCCAGCCTCATGACTCTCATTAGATTTTGTGCCATTTTGACTCTGTCCATTGCCAGTTGCTCTTCCCCAGAAAAAGCTGAAAACCCATACCTGCAAACCACGGATGGCTTCATAGAGGTAGAAGGTGGGAAAATATGGTACGGTATTATGGGCGAGGGTGACCGCACGCCGCTCATCTACCTGCATGGAGGGCCGGGCGGCAGGAGCAATTTTAACCTATCGGAAATTGCAGAAGAGCGTCCTGTCATTATATTCGATCAGTTAGGAAATGGAAGATCGAACCATCATCAAGACACGGCGCTCCTTAAAGTCTATAAACTTGTAGAACAAGTTCGTGCCGTCAAAACAGCGCTGAATTTGAATGAGTTTTATTTATCTGGTGGATCTTGGGGTACAGCCTTAGCACTTGAATACTACAATAAGTATCCGGAAGGTATAAAAGGGCTCATATTCAACAGTCCCTATTTCAGTACAGCGATTTGGACTGCAGATGCAGATACATTGATCGCAGCGCTACCCGATACTATTCAAAGAGCCATTCGAACCGCTGAAGCTGATAGCATTTTTGATACTGAGTCATACGCCAATGCCAACCGCTTCTTCGCAAGTCAACACGGAAGAAGAACAGCGTATAAACCACACCCGTACGATACCTTGCAATATGAATCCAATCGCTTCGTCTATTACTATATGTGGGGTCCCAGTGAATTCACTTCAACTGGAACACTCCAGAATTACGACATCCATCAAACACTCAAAGACATCAAGGTCCCTGTATTATTTACTACAGGCGAATTTGATGAAGCTCGTCCACCGACGGTGCGGATATTTAGTCAAATGGTACCCACGTCTACATTCACCATCATCGAAGGAGCTGGCCATTCTACTTCCAATGATAATCGGCCCGCGCTGATCTCAGCAATGAAGAAATTTTTAAACGCTCAGGAGGAATAGACCTATCGCGAACCAGGCTAGTCGGGGTATACCCGAGCTGCTCCGGCTTGCTATGAAGCTCACGAAGATCTGACGTGGATAGCGGGAATGGCAGCTCACCGGGTTGGTATAGCGTTCCCATCTTATAGTCCCTTCCTGGGGTGGTCGACATTTCGATATGATTACCCAGGATATACTGCATCTCATTGCCTCGTGTGAATTCCAACAGCCTGGCAATGCTCTTCTTGAAGGCCATCCAGTCTTTGACATACAGCCTTCCAGGGTAGAAAGTATCTCCACACCTGATTCTTGAAGTCAACGGACTTTTCAATACCGATCCATTTCATATCACTTCCTCGAGGATTGCTTTGGTCAACCGACTGCTCATTAAGAAAAGATGAGAAGTCAGATAGAGTTCATGCAACTTTGGTGTGGCAGTTCGAATCTATTTCATGAAATTCGAATCTAAGTCAACCCTTGTGAGTTTGACAAATTGGAAGACCTCTATGAAGTATCATCTGTTAATTATAATGCTATTCTGCTCGGCTATTAGCACTACCGCCAAGCAAGAAAAAGTTGAGTTAGTCATCAAGCAAGAAAGCGATTTATACCATAAACCCGTCCACATAAAAGCTAGCAACCTGAATCCTGGGGTCAAAGTGAAGTTTAGTCTTACAGCGATTGACGCAAGAGAAAATGAGTGGAACTCCGAAGCATACTACATAGCTGATGAACAAGGTGATATTGACCTTAGCACTATGCCTTCCATAGGTGGTAGCTACACGGGTACCTATCCCATGGGGCTGTTCTGGTCAATGAAATGTGATGACTACCATCAAATCACTACGAGCAAAGGATTTGAGGCTAGTCTTACTTTAAGCATCGACGATCGTATCGTAGCACAAGACACATTTTACAGGCGCAGCACAAGAGAACTAGATGAGCTTGGCATTACAGGAATTCAGAAAAGAGACAGCATCATCGCCAACTACTACCTCCCAAGTAGTGCTAATAAAGTGCCCGCTATCATCTATCTGGGTGGCTCTGGTGGTGGGTTTCGACAGGAGCGATCTTCATTGCTTGCAAGTGAGGGTTTTGCAGTGCTCAACCTCAAATACTTCAGGTTTGATGGGCTGCCTGATGGCATCACAGAAATACCCCTCGAGTATGTAGCCAAAGCACATCAATGGCTCGCCAACCAACCAGAAGTAGATGCTTCCAATATCGGGATTATGGGTAGGTCGATGGGTTCACAGCTAGCATTACTCTATGCGGCTCATTTTGATAGTATTAGATATGTGGTCGCTGAAGCACCATCGAATGTGGTTTGGTTCGGTTGGGAAGACGGGAAGTCTTCCTTCACCTATGAGGGCAAAGGTTTTCCTTATGCCGAGTACTCGGATGAAGATTCCGAACGTATCGAAAAGCAAATGGAGGCTCAAGGGGTGCAGTACCATGATGGGCCTAAGTTCTTGAGTACCTTCAAAGATTCGATTATGATCGATCAAGCAGCCATTCGTGTGGAACATATCCAATGCCCGATCCTCTTCATTTCTGGTAAGGAGGACATGACCTGGCCTTCTGCCATGATGGCTGATAGGATGATGGCAAGGCTGAAGGCCAATGCATTCGGGTACGACTATCAACACCTCAGCTATGAGAATGCTGGACACAACTTTGCAGGTGGTGGACAAGGCTGTGGTATCCCCTTCCTACCCCCAGAGGACTACTCGCAAAGTGCTGCTAAGGGGGGCACTGATCAAGGTAATGCCCTGGCTGCAGCCCAATCCTGGACGGATATGCTCGCCTTTATCATAAAGCATCGATAGTTTCGATTTATG
>JAVKDO010000036.1:0-39577 GCA_040222235.1 Cyclobacteriaceae bacterium | reverse complement strand
AATCAAACAGCAACGGTACTGCCACTTTTGAACTCACGCTCAGTGACTTAGTGCTTTCCTCGGATGGACTATTACCTGATCGCACCTCTGCCCCTCAAGTATTCACCATCACCGTCAATGCGGTCAATGATGTGCCAACGTTTACCATAGAGGGCAATCCTGGTGCCAGTGACGAGGATGCAGGATTGCAGACCGTCACAGGCTTTGCTTCCGCCATCAACCCAGGAGGAGGAAGTGATGAGTCGACACAGGCACTGACCTTTAGTCTGACACAGATCTCCGCGAGCGGCACACTAGTCTTTAGTAGCGCACCAGTCATTTCATCTACAGGTGTATTGACGTATGAGGCAGCTGCCAACACTAATGGCTCGGCAACTTTCAACGTCACCCTGACTGACAATGGATCACCCGTGGGAACATCACCAATACAGACGTTCACCATCACTGTCTTTGGGGTCAACGATGTGCCTTCGTTTACCCTGGCCGCAGACCCTGCCGCTACGAATGAAGATGCAGTTCTCCAGACCGTTGCACGTTTCGTTACTGACATTAGTCCCGGAGGTGGTGCAGATGAGTCATCTCAGCCATTGAGATTCAACCTCACCCCTATCAGCACCACCGGCAATTTGACTTTTAGCAGTGCTCCTTCCGTATCTGCTGCTGGAGAGCTTACTTATCAAGCAGAGACCAACACCAACGGTACCGCCACTTTTGAACTCACTCTCAGTGACTTAGTGCTTTCCTCGGATGGACTATTACCTGACCGCACCTCTGCCTCGCAAGCACTTACCATCACCGTCAATGCCGTTAATGATGTGCCCACGTTTACCATAGCGGGCAATCCTGGTGCCAGCGACGAGGATGCGGGATTGCAGACCGTCTCTGGCTTTGCTACCGCCATCAGTGCAGGAGGAGGAAGTGATGAGACAACACAGGTGCTGACCTTTGGTCTGACCGAGACCGCCAGCACAGGCACTTTGACCTTTAGTACTGCCCCGGCCATATCATCCGATGGAGAGCTCACTTTCCAAGCCGCTCCCAATACCAATGGTACCGCCACTTTTGAGGTGACTTTGAGTGATGATGGATCACCTGTAGCGACCTCTGGTGTTCAGGCTTTTACAATCACCGTCAATGCCGTCAATGATGTTCCTTCCTTTACCATCAATGATGACCCGAACGCTACGGAAGAAGACGCTGGTGTTCAGACTCTTGGGGAGTTCGCCAATGCCATCAGCCCAGGCGGTGGTATAGACGAGTCAGGTCAATCTTTGACATTTAGTCTGACTGAGACTGCCGCAAGTGGTACACTAGCGTTTAGCATCGCACCTGCCATTTCATCCGCTGGAGAGCTGACCTACCAAGCCGCTCCTAACACCAATGGTATTGCCACTTTTGACGTGATGTTGATTGACGATGGATCGCCTGTTCAGACCTCTGGTATTCAGTCTTTTACCATTACTATCAATGCCGTCAATGACGTGCCTTCTTTTACGATCAATAACGACCCGAACGCTACCAATGAAGACGCGGGACTTCAGACTTTTGGAGAGTTTGCGAATGCCATCAGCGCAGGCGGTGGTATAGACGAGTCAGGTCAATCGTTGACTTTTAGTCTGAATGAGACCGCCAGCACAGGCACTTTGACCTTTAGTAGTGCACCAGCCCTATCGTCCACTGGAGAGCTGACTTATCAAGCTGCTCCCAACACCAATGGTACGGCTACTTTTGATGTGAATTTGAGTGATGATGGGTCACCAGTTGCGACCTCTGGCGCTCAGGCTTTTACCATCACTATCAATGCAGTCAACGATGAGCCTTCCTTTACCATCAATGATGACCCGAGCGCTACCGAAGAAGACGCGGGACTTCAGATTTTTGGAGAGTTCGCCAATGCCATCAGCGCAGGCGGTGGTATAGACGAGTCAGGTCAATCGTTGACATTTAGTCTGACTGAGACTGCCACCACCGGCACTTTGGCTTTTAGCAATTCGCCCACCATATCTTCCGCTGGAGAGCTCACTTTCCAAGCTGCTCCCAACACCAATGGTACCACCACTTTTGACGTGACGTTGAGTGATGATGGATCTCCTGTAGCGACCTCAGGTGTTCAGTCTTTCACCATTACGGTAGGTGATGTCAACGACCCGCCAAGCTTTATTATCAGCCGAAACCCTGCGCAGGTGGAAGAAGATGCAGGCCGTCAAAGGGTGAGTGGCTTTGCAAGCGCCATCAGTGCTGGGGCTGGTGCGGACGAATCCTCACAAACCTTGACGTTTAGTGTGCGGACCAGAGGCACCACAGGCGATCTGGCTTTTGAGTCACTACCCAGCATCTCGCGCTCCGGCGAGTTAAGCTTTGAACCTTCCCCTAACACGAATGGGACAGCCACATTTGACGTGGCTTTGAGCGATGGATTGACTTCCACATCCGCCCAGTCATTCACCATTGCGGTCAATCCGGTCAATGACATGCCTGAGTTTACCATCGCGGCGAACCCCGACCCAATAGCCGAAGATTCAGAAGCGCAAATCATCGCCGATTATGTCACAGGCATCAGCGCAGGTGGAGGGACTGACGAAGAAGATCAGGCTTTGAGTTTTACGGTCAATAGTGTCAGCATCACAGGCACACTTGCCTTTTCTAGTGCCCCTGCCATTTCACCTGCGGGAGAATTGACCTATACGCCCCTACCCAATACCAGCGGCATAGCCACCTTTGAGATCAAGTTGAGTGATGGCTTTGCCACAACAGCCCCTCAGTCGATGACCATCACTGTAGATGCGGTCAATGATACGCCTGAGTTTATCTTAGCAGAAAATGGGGTAGCTATCGCGGAGGATTCCGGAGCGCAGAAGATAGTGAACTTTGCTACCGCCATCAGTGCAGGGGATGAAGCTGAGGATTCTGTACAGGTGGTGACCTTCAATATCAGCAATATCACAACTACAGGTAGCCTTGCCTTTAGTAGTGTCCCCGTCATATCACCATCAGGAGAACTCACCTTCACTACTGCCGCTAACACCAACGGTACAGCGACATTTGACGTTACCCTTAGCGACGATGGTACCTCAATGGCTACATCGAATGCTCAGTCCACCACCATTACGGTAGGTGCGGTCAATGATACGCCCAACTTCGAACTGATGACCAACCCGGATCAATCCGTGGCTCAAAATTCGACGGCCATTCTGGTAAGTGACTTTGCTACTAACATCACTCCCGGAGACGGAGAAGATGAGGCGCAGCAGGCATTGACCTTCGAGACATTGAATGACAACAACTTACTATTCAGCGTCCAACCTGCCATCGATGCGCGCAGTGGGTCGCTGACCTATACCATTGCTCCAAATGTCACCGGTGTAGCGACGGTTAGCACACGGCTCTCTGACGATAGCGACGGTGCGAATACGTCACCGATCCAAACATTCCAAATCACAGTGAATGCCCAGAACAACGCCCCCACTTTTACCAAAGGTGCCGATGTAGCAGTATCTGAAGATGCTGGCCAGGTGCAAATCGATAATTGGGCTACCAACATTTCGGATGGTGATGATGGGTCACAGGTGCTGACATTTCAGATCGCGGATAACTCCAATCCTGGTCTGTTTAGTGTCGCTCCTGCTCTGAGTACCAACGGCACTTTGACATTTACCTTAGCAGAAAATGAGTTTGGCCTAGCAGAAATCAGTGTGCTACTCACCGATGATGCGAGCGTCAACGCGCAAAGTAGCGTGAGCATCTTCAGCATTATCGTCGATCCGGTCAATGATGCCCCGGTGATCAAAGCACCCTCCGATCTCACGGAGGATGCAGGAAGCACTCAGGCCATCGGCCTGACCGGCATAGGTACAGGTGCGACGAATGAGCAGCAGCAAATGGTCATCACGGTCACCACAGATCGGCCTGATCTGATCACCAATATCGGCGTGGACTACCTCAGTCCGAGCGAAGAAGGTACGCTGACCTTTGATATCATCGGAAATAGTGACGCTGTGGCTACCATCACCGTGACCATCACTGACGTGCCCTCCGACGGGGAGTCTGCACTCGAAACGGTCTATACCTTTGCCGTACAAATCAATCGGGTAGTCGATAATACCATTTTTCTCCCTTCCCTTTTCTCACCCAATAGCGATGGACAAAATGATCGTTTTGTGCTGAGGGGCAATGGCATAGCAGACATCACATTGAGCATCCAAGATACGGAGGGATTTGAAGTCTATCGTACAGACAATGTGATGGGGGCCACTCAGGATGGCTGGGATGGCAACTATTCCAACGGAAGCAGGGCGCACTCGGATAGCTATATCTGGGTACTTCGGGGTAGTTTCTCCGATGGTAGTCCGTTAAGTATCAATGGAAAGCGGACTGGCATAGTAAGGCTGATCAGATGATCATGGGATAACTGCTAAATGTTTAAGTGGCGCTGGAAGAGCAAACGGTCTTCGGATTTATTGAGCAAGCCTTGATTTCATGGAATCAAGGCTTACACTTTTCAGGAGTTGCCTATCATCCCCCTACCGGCATCAAAGGATGTACCTCTATCTGAGTGGGGATGTCCTTGAAGATAGGGTTCCCTTTTGCGATAGCCACAGCCTCGTCCATGTCAGCAGCCACGATATGGAAAAATCCAGCCACCATCTCTTTGCCTTCATTGAAGGGGCCGTCTTTGATTGCCCCGTTTTCTTCGGTGATGATGCGACTGCCCTTATCGATGGGATTGGCATTCTTGAGCTTGCCTTCTTCCATCAGCTTGCCAATGTACTGACCTCCATGCTGCATGTGTTGCTGCAATGCATCCGGCGACAGGTCAGACCACACACTTCCTTTTGTTTTGATGATCAACAAGAAATCTTTCATACTACTTATAGTTTAAGTGATTAAAGCGGTAAGACACGCGAAGGCATATAACAGGGACATCAGTTTTCAATTTTCTTTTTACAATGGCTCATTCTCTCATTGATCAACGCCCTCTCTGAAGGTACTGAGGTTAAGGTATATGCCTTTTGCAGCGAGGAAAGAGCCCTCACGTGCTCTCCACGTCGAATTTCAAAATCTGCTTTTACGGAATGATACAACTGGTAATGATCTAGGCCTTTGATCTTCTCAAGCTCAGATAATGCCACATCTAGTCCCTCTACTCGGGAGAGCACAATGGTCCTGTTGAGTCTGACAATTGACGAATCGTCAATCTGCAACAACCGATCATACTCGTGTAGAATACCCATCCAGTTGGTCTTTTCAAAGTCAGTGGCAGCACAGTGGTAGGAGGATATAATGGCTAGTATATGATACTTGGAAACGAACTGATGAGGATCGGATTTTTGAAGGCTAACGAATCCCGCTTTGATTCTGTCTTGATCCCAGAGCGATCGATCCTGATGCTCTAGCGTCATTAAATTTCCATCTTGATCCAACCGAGCTGAAAACCTCGAAGCATTGAGTTGCATTAGGGCCAATAGCGCGTAGGTTGTCTGCTTTGCAGATATGGACGGATGCTCGACTACCATCTCTGCTAACCTGATTGCCTCTTCCGCCAAGTCAAGACGAACAAGTGAATCGCCTCTAGAGGCTTTGTACCCTTCATTGAATAATAAATAGATTGTCTCTTGTACAGCTCTGAGCCTAGTTTCAAGCTCCGCTCCTACCGGAACATCAAATGGTATTTGCTGATCCCTAATTGTTTTTCTAGCCCGAACCAATCTCTTGTGAACGTTCTCTTCGGTAGTAATGAAAGCACTTGCTATTTCAGAAGTACTGAAACCACAAAGTGTCTTCAGCGCCAAAGCGATTTGGGAGTCGACAGAAATAGCTGAATGGCAACAAGTGAAGATCATTCTCAACTGATCATCCTGAATTTCCTTCTCAGAAAACAAATGCTCAAGGGCGGGCTGAGCTGTCCAGGTTGATTGTAGGAAATGCGCCACATCAGAAGATGACTCCTGTCTCACTTGCTCTCGTCTTAGTATGTTCAACGCTTTGTTCTTGGCCACTCGGTAGAGCCATCCGCCAGGGTTTTCGGGAATGCCATTATCTGTCCAGCTTCTCAAGGCTTCCGTCAAAGCATCTTGCACGACATCTTCTGCGAGATCCAAATTCTCAGCACCGAAGAGCCTTGTCAGCACGGCGATAAGCTTTCCAGACTCCTCTCTGAAAAGCCGGTCTATAAGATTGTTGATTTCGGTTTGGTCTTTCAACTGGCCATCTTTCCGACTCTAAGGTAGAGTTTATTGCCCAATCAGCTACGGAAGCGGTATCTACGATGGTCTAGCGATCAATACCTGGGTCAAGAACTATGTGATAGGAGTTTGAACTCATCCATAATACGGATGATAGCTGATCGAAGTACTCGTTGGTTTTTGGCTTGATCTTCCCCAAGAATACCGGAAGCATAACCTTGCCAAATGGTCTTCTTCTTTTTTCTATCAATCAATGCAATTAGCATAGTACCTTCTCTAAGGTCATAAGTCACCGAATTGTACTCCTCTTTGACAGATGTCCGTGACATTCTCTTTCTTTCCGAAGGATCCAGACTATCCAAGGCCATCTCCTTTTCAATTAGCTCCTTGCCATAAGCTGGATTGACATGGTTAATCCATTGTTGAAGCTGCGGTTGATGGTACCCACGATACTCAAAATCATCGTAGTAGAGAGAATAGAATATATAAATATCCGGTTTCTTGATATCAGTCTCATAGCCCCATGCCCTGAGTGTGGAGCCGATGTATTTTTCTACCAGTACTCTATCCTCTTCGCTTCCGCCAAAGTTATCATTCAAACCGAAGCTAAATGATTTGTATCTGTGGAAAGTACCTGCGTAACTATAGTCAGACTCTACCACGTACTCCGTGGTGCTGCATGAGGTAAGAAGTGTGATGAGGATAAGAACAAGCGCCTTTAATGGCTCTCTAGAAAGTAACGTCATACTTAGGAGGTGTTAGAATTTATACTGCGCAAATGGATGCATGAAGTATTATATCTTGAAGATAACTCTTAAAGGCTAAATCACAATCCGCCAAAATTGTTTCGTTAGTAAATTATGTCCGCCACCTGACCTCAGCAGCATTGATCTCACAGCCATGGGAGTCGAAGTTGGAAATTGTGGGATTCCCAGAGAAGAATCTAAGAAATATACCTTTTCCCATTACCGAAATCTAAACTGCTCATTGACAATTTACTTACTGTCACTAAATCATACCCAAGAGTGCGACAAGTCCATTGTAAGAGATCACTATAGCAAATAACAATGCCATACAAAGTATCACATTGATGATCAGACCGTTTCGCATTTTTCCAAGCGCCTTTCGATTGGTTAGCACCAGAAAAACTACAATCACCAGCGGTAGCACGAATACGTTGAACACCTGGGTAACGATCTGGCCTGCCACCGCATTGACACCAAGAATTGGGATAGTCAATGCTAACGCGCTCGCCACACCAGTAATCCACTTGAATCTGGTCGAAGAGGTGTCAAGCTTACCCGACTGATAGTCCGAAATCATGATCGGCACAATCAAGAGGCAAGGGAAAATAGAAGATAACCCTGCACTCAATGTGCCGAAAAAGAAGATCGATACAGCAAACTTACCTGCAAATGGAGTCAGCGCCGAAGACATGTCGACCACATTATTTACTACTATGTTTTCTCGGTAGAGACTACCACTTGCCACGGCCATGATAGATCCACTAATCACGAAAATGAGACACGCAGCAACTATGGCGTCATTCCGCTGCTCGGGCATATTCTCTTTAGTCCAACCCTTACCTTGAATGAACAGAGGTCTTGATAAGAAAGTAGCAGAGGCCATCGTGGTGCCTACAAACGCCGCGGTGAGTATACCTCCTCCTTCGACTTGGGGAATTCTCGGAATCAATCCCGCTATGATTTCTTGCGGTAGGGGAAAAACGAAGAAGAGCGTGAAGAAAAAAGAAAGTCCCATAAATGAGACCAGCAGCGCTAGCAGTTTCTCGAATAGGCTATAGTCACCTTTGAGTAGAATGGTGTACATGGTGCCGATAATGACCATTGCGATAGCGACTACTATGTAATATTTCATATCCGCAACACCGGGCTCGTAGATATGGATGATCTCATAGATAATATTGGACGTGATGCCAAGGATGCCGATGAGCGAATTCCACTGACCAAAACCAATACCGATAATGATGAATACTGCTATGACACTGCCAAGTGGCAGGTGACGTTTGATCGTGTAGAGTACGGTCTCTCCAGTGAAGAGATAGTACTTACCAGAAATGTAAATGAGAACGCCAGAAAACAGGCAGCTGAGTACCAGTACCCATAGTAGCTGCATGCCAAAAGAACTGCCCGCCACTATCATCGAGGTAACGCTACCTGTACCAATAGTGTAGCCAATGGCAAAGATACCAGGCCCAAATGCAAGCAGCGCCTTTAGCAGGCGCTTCATGAGACCATGTAGCGTTGTGCTATCGCAATAGCCGACCGACTCAGCTCAGTTAGCTGCGCGTAATTCTTATTTTTGATCATGTCTTTGGAGATCAGCTGTGATCCCATCCCGACGCAATGAACGCCTGCTTCAAACCATGACTTGAGATTGTCTTCCGTCGGTGAGACCCCACCTGTGGGCATTATACTCGCCCATGGAAGTGGCCCTTTCACACCTTTGACGAAGGAGGGACCTCCCACCTGACTGCCTGGGAAAATCTTGACCACTTCAGCACCGAGCTCCTCTGCATAGGATATCTCTGTCACCGATCCACACCCAGGAGACCAGGCCACTTTGCGTCTGTTGCAGACCTTGGCCATATCAGGATTCAAGATAGGGCTCACGATGAAGTTAGCCCCTAGCTGTAAATACAAACCGGTCGTACCTGCATCAAGTATAGATCCCACGCCAAGTACCATTTCGGGGGTCGCTGAAGCAGACCACTTGTTGAGTTCGCCAAATACCTCATGTGCAAAATCACCTCTATTGGTAAACTCGAACACCCTGACTCCTCCGTCATAGCATGCCTTGACCACCTCTTTACATATCTCCACATCCTTATGATAGAATACAGGCACTATGCCCGTTGATTTCATTGTTTGTGCTACTGCTATTCTTGAAAATCTTGCCATGATTATACTTGATTTATATACTGTTATTATTCCGTTGACCGATGCTGTGCATCATCTTATAATATTACCGGAAGTATTCCCTTCCATCAAAGCCTCAATATTTTCTACCGAAACCATATTAGAATCACCTTCGACAGTATGCTTCAGCGCACAGGCCGCTGTAGCAAACTTGAGTGCATGCATCTGATCCTCATAGTGCAGCAGCCCATAGACTACACCCGCTGCATAAGCATCTCCTGTCCCTACACGATCTACAATGTGAGTGACGTCTAGCTCGGGTGTCTTGATGACATTTTCCCCATTCCACATTTTGCCCTGGATACGATTGTGAGATGCGCTGACAGCAACTCTGTTTTTATCAAACACGGTTTTGATGCGTGGGTACATCTTCATCAACTGCTGCGCTGCTGACCGGAACTGCCCCTCTTTTTCCGGTAGGTCGATATCAAAGATCTCTGATATGTCATGCGTACCCGCAATCACATAGTCACAGCCTGCGATGAGCATGGGCATGATCTCTTTTTTTGATTTGCCATAGCTCCATAGGCTCTTGCGAGAGTGCACGTCGGCAGAGACCTTCACTCCTAGCCGATTGGCAGTCTCGATAGCCTGAAGGCAACTTTCTGCGGCACCCTCAGATATCGCTGGAGTGATTCCCGTCCAATGAAGCCAATCTGCGCCTTTCAATATCTCTGCCCAATCAAACGTATCTCTTTCAATCAAAGCAAATGCAGAGTTCTCACGCTCGTAGACCACCTCACTCGGGCGGTGTACTGCACCTTTTTCAAGGAAGTACTTACCCATGATGCCATCACCGTAGGCCACACTGCTCGTATCGAGCCAATGGTGTCTTAGAAACTGGGTAGCTGATCGACCCACAAGATTATCTGGGAACTTGGTAACGTGGGCAGCATCTAGCCCCATGTAGGCGAGTGAGATAGCAACATTCGCTTCCCCACCACCGTAAGCCATCTCAAGGGTAGTGGCCTGTGAAAACTTAGCATAGCCTGGAGGCGACAGCCTCATCATTACTTCTCCGAAAGTGACAACTCGCTTATTGCTCATGTCCAATTGAGTATTTTGTGAAAATCAAAATCTGCAGGTGACTCGACGTAGGCGCTTGCCGCTTCGTAATCTTTTGCAGATATGAAGTGTAGGTTTTCCAAACTCAACTTGGCAATCTGTGCATCCATGTCTACCAAGCGTGGAGGTATCTTACCATTAGCATCTTCGAATTCTGACAAGTACATCGGCGTAATGTCTCCCTTAGAGTTGGCAGTGACGATGCAGGCAGACTTACCTTCATCGAAAAGCTTCTTTACACCAATACCAAGAAGCGTGCACAATGACAGGTCGAAACCTATCGGTCGGCAGCAGCGCAGTTCATAGCCTAGCTCTACCGGTCGGCTCTTGACATCAAGGTTGTGATGCTTCAACTCTTCCTGCACGAGCACATTGAAGACATTGGACTTGCTCACATTGCCTAACTCCGGGTGTCCATGATCATCATAAGTAAACAAGATGCCGCTGCTCTTGAGCTCTTCCTCTTCGATATCGTGAAATACGCCCTCTCCAATTATCGCTACACCATAGTCGATATTGAGAATGCGTCGTTTGAGCATTGAGGAAATGATGAGTCTAATAATCTTAGCTAATGTGGGCTTGGTCTTGTTGAACATCTCAGGGATGATCATCATCGGAAAATGGCAACCCGTTGCTATGCCAAATGCCAGGTGCCCAGCTGTGCGTCCCATGGTAGACATCACGAACCAATTACGACTTGTACGGGCATCTTCATAGACAGTATTGCCAATCTTAACACCTTCATCCTTAGCAGAATGGAAACCAAAAGTAGGGTTACGATCTGGCAAAGGCAGATCATTGTCGATGGTCTTTGGGACATGAATATTTGCGACTTTGACATTGTTTTCCGATAGGAATTTGGAAATCCGATTGGCAGTACTAGCCGTATCATCGCCCCCGATAGTGACTAGCAGTTTCACATTGTGCTCAATAAAAAAACGAGTCGTAAATTCCTCATTCTTAGGCTTATGACGACTCATCACAAGACATGATCCACCTCGACTAAATATCCTATCCGCATGCTCAAAATCGAAATCCACCAGTTGAGGATCTTCTGAGCATAACCCCTTATATCCTTCATGGATACCAAGCACTTGATATCCCTCTTTCAGAAAGACCTTCGCAACAGTGCTAATAACAGTATTGATGCCTGGTGCGGGCCCTCCTCCACAAAGTATCGCTATCGACTTATCCATCTTTTCCCTTCTCTATCTTGCTACTCGGCCAGAAGCATCACCACCCATTAGTTTTTCCACTTCAGCTACCGTCACGAGATTCGCATCGCCTTTGATCGTATGCTTTAGGCATGATGCCGCTACCGCAAAATCAAGGGCATTCTGATCATCTTCAGGGTACTTTAGCAGTCCGTATATCAGTCCTCCCATGAACGAGTCCCCGCCACCAACACGATCCACGATATCTGTGATCTGGTATTGACGAGTTTCGTAGAGTTTCTTTCCATCATAGAGTACACCAGCCCATGTGTTATGAGATGCCGAAATTGAGCCTCTTAGTGTAGTAATGACCTTCTTGGCTTTGGGGAACTTCTCCATCATCTGCTCACAAACGGAGAGAAACGCCTCGGCTTTTACATTGTGTCCTTCCGTCTGCACGCTGATACCTTCAGGCTTGATACCAAAGTGCATCTCCGCATCTTCTTCATTGCCCAATACGATATCGCAATAGGAAGTCAGTTCGGTCATGATCTCTTCTCGCTTCGCAGCATCACAATACTTCCAAAGCTTAGCCCTGTAATTGAGATCCGTGGAAATAGTGATACCCTTGTCCGACGCTGCTTTTACTGCCTCCAGGCAAGCATCAGCTGCACCTTGGGAGATAGCTGGGGTGATACCCGTCCAGTGGAACCAAGACGTACCCTCGAAGACTTTATCCCAGTCGACCATGCCGGCTTCAATCTCTGCCATAGCAGAGTGAGCTCGATCATAGACCACCTTACTGCCACGACTAACGGCACCTGTCTCCAGAAAGTAGATTCCCAGTCGGTCACCTCCCCAGAGGATATTCTGAGTGTTGACTCCTCTTTTTCGCATCTCCATCATGGCACACTGCCCGATATCATTTTGCGGTAGCCGCGTCACGAAATCCACCGGCACTCCATAGTTAGCCAATGAAACTGCTACGTTGGATTCACCTCCGCCGTAGACTACATCGAAATTATTTGCTTGGGAAAAACGAAGAAATCCCTGGGGTGCTAACCTCAACATGATCTCTCCAAATGTTACTACTTTTTGATTCATGACTAACAAAGTTTAAAATTCAATATCCAATCAATTAGCGTATGGTCTTAATAAAGCTGTGAGATTCCTGATGTAGCACCTGACCGTTGGTGCCGTAAGAGATGAGTTCAAGGATATAAGTACCTTGACTCAGGGTCGAAATGTCCACATCAAATTGTCGCGAAAAGCTAGTGTCCTGGTCCCACCTGACCCTACCATCCATTCCTATAACCCTATACTTTATTCGGTTAGCATTCTGCTCTGAAAGCTCAACTCTAAGCCGGTTGTTTCCGGGGTTGGGGTAGATGGACGATACACTTTCAGTATCCACAATGCTCGTAATCACCTCTTCCTCTCTGAAGTAATCAGGCCCTGTATTATCAGCTGTGGCATGTGGATGCACTCGGATGGCTGATGGCTCTGCTGCTCCGATCGTCCGATCTGCTATAGCTGCTTGTCGTACTTGTTGCATAAGGTCAAGTGCCAATTCATTATCATAATCCAGTCCATCAAATAATGGAATCTCAGGGTATCCACCTTCAGCAGCATTGATGGCCGGACTCTCATTCTCGAGCTGGAAGTAACCTGAATCATTGACAGCCAGTAAGGGATCAGCATCGAGCAAGCCATCAGGCTGATTTATTCCAAGTGAGCCGGATGATATATTACCAATCCATGTTTCATTGCCTGTTGCGTCTTCAAACAGATCGTCCTGAGGGTCGGTGAATATGTTGTTGGCAATAGTCACATTTTGCGGTGGATTGCCTCCATCGCCACCAAGAATGAATTCCCGAGAATTGATGATAGTGTTATGATAAATATGAATATCGGAGAGTGGGTCAGATGGGTCATTTTGAAGATAGATCGCCCGCTTGTCTAGTCCCTCGAAGTAATTATTGTAGATGTAGTGTCCACTTCCTTCGCGTACGCGAACGCCTCCCATGTTATTGATAAAAAAGTTGCCATAGACAATGGCTTCATCACCATGTCGCAGCACCAATTCAGCTTTGGAATTATCAACGAACGTGTTGTAGCGCATAACGTTCTGAGCCGCCTTATTAGAGATCAACTCACCATCTCCATCACAATTCGTAAAATAGCAGTACTCCACAATTGATCGGCTGTTAAGATGTGCTTGTGTGCTTACTCCAATTCTGACTGGCTCTATGCCCAGATCGTTTCCAGTACCCTCGAAGTTCTTGAATGAACAGTACTGAACCTTATGGTAACCAGGTTCGGTATCCACCAATATGGAAAGAATATTCTGGTCATCCAGGTTGAGGCGATTCTCAAAGTTGCTGTAGCTAACGGTCGTCCGGCGAGAATCTTCATCGATGATCAAATACTTGTAGCTTGTATAATCCTGAATGTTGATCTGCGTAATGAACACATCGCTACCCCATATTCTTATGACATGATCATCATTAATGTCACCTCCGATATACTGAAACCCTGAAAAAAGGATATCGTCCGAATGTATTTCCACTTTAGATGCACCATTGAAGACCACTCCACCGTTGGTAGCAGCCATTATGATCAATCCATCTCTAGTGATGTCCATAAAGACGTTAGCATAAGTACCTGACACCCAAATGATCGTATCACCAGGGGTAGCCTGGTCATGAGCCTCTCTAAATTCCGTCAAGGAGGAAACATTGTACCGTGTCTGTGCCTGCGCTAACTGAGCCCAAACCGTACATAATACTACTAGTATGAATCTACTGTAGATGGGTGGCATGCTATGATTGAATTTATGTCTCATTCAAATGTTTTTGTTGTAACAAACTAGAAGTCTATTAGCCATATTTGTCCTGGCTCCAAGGCTCTGGACGACTCTTTGTCTTTGCCTACGACATTCACTGTTATAGTTTGCGCTTGACTCCCTATTGATTGAATACTTATTTGCCTGCCTTCAGTTTTGATAAATAAGTCCGTTTCCTTCGGAGATTGGATAATCAGTTCTTCGCTTTCCAGCCTATTCATGTTAAATGCAAATGTCATTTCGTTTGAGCTGAGAGTTGTCGCATTTTGGCCCACTGCTTCCCAAGAGGACGTGTTAATATCCCAATCCTTAACAACAGCCTCCAGTGCTCCTTCATCCAGTCGATTACTGTAACCGCTATATGGATAAATGACTGTCAGAAATGAGAAATCCTCCTCATTCGTTTTCGAGACGATACTCCATTCCTTACCCCTTGCGCCATCACTCGTCACAGCATCTGTATTGATCAGTTGTAGTATGTCGTGACCTGTGGCATCCGGAGCGGTTGCTCTTAGCAGATCCGGGCCATTTTGGTTCGTGTAGTGCCCTTGCCAGACTTGTTTGTAAGTGTGCGCATCATCAGCGCTAAACTCGTCTTTGACGATCCAAAATTCATTCTTTACAAAAATCACTTGCCTCGTGTATGTGACATTTACATCCTCAAAACCGTTGTGGCTACCAGCAAAAAAATCAAAGTCATCATTGGTCTCCCACGCGATCACTTCCGGGTCTGGTAAGACCCGGAACTTCCCAAATCCACTTCCTCCTTTGTTAGACGTCCATTCCTTTCCTTGCAATTCATCATCCACAAGCGCCACATTCTTGACCATCGAATTCTTAAATAGGTCAAAATCATCGAGCGAGTAGCGCACCTGATAATTTGGTAGAATGGCGTGTCCGTTGGCCATCGCCTGGATTCCCAACATATCCCCATGTTGGTGATCGGGTTTTTTCGCATCCAATCCAGCGCTGACAATCATCATCTTGTCATCTACCTCCCAACCTTCTCTCATGATGAAATAGCCTGTCTCGTCAAAGGCCAATGATTCATAGTTAGGTCTTTGCTGATTGATGTCTTCCAACATTTCCACTTGCTCGTTGCTCAAAAACCAGTAGACACGATCATCAACCTTGTCCGATGCAAAATATCCGAAGACCGGATCCTCAAAGAGTAAGTAGCCCAATGTCATAGCACCCGAGATATCATTGGTCTCTGCCCAGGGAATTTCTGTATCGTCCTGTAGTACCGGAGCGGATCGGTCCGGATAAGCAATCTTGACCAGCGTCGTAAAAAGCCCTTTGAGCTTTTCTTCCCAGGCCCTATCTACAGCTATACCATTCAGCTTCGCCAATTGGTAGACATAGAAGTAGTTGTTGATATCGCTCATGTGATAGTGAACAGACCGCTCGAATTGAAAGCCATCCGCGTTGATTTCCTTGTCAAGGTGCTCGCTGAGTCTTAGCATAGCTCGCTCCAACCAGAGGTCGGTTCCTTCAAAGTCTCTTAGCAGAATGGCCAACATGGCGAGCGCCGATAATCCTCTAGTCTGATGATTACCAGAACGAAATTGACTGTTTCGTTCATAAAGATGCTGTCCGTGCTGAAGCAGCGTAGCAATGGTCACCAACTGATCTTCGTCGGAGTACTCCGACTCATTCAAAAACATGTTGTGGATCCAAAGCCAGTTTAAAATTCTGTACCCTGATCGAAAAACTTCATATACCCCATTTCCATCCTTGATCTTTTCATATGCATCAGCTTCAAGTGCTGCATTGAGCGATCTCATCTGACGTTCAAAATACCGGATGTACTCCGGATCCTGGTCTCCATTGAAATAGTGGAAGGCAATGTCCACCATCTTGTGTTGACGTGCGAGATGCCTCAGCGCATAGGCATTGACAGGCTCACCACTCAGGTAGTTAAATGGTAGCACCCACTGCGTGGAATCAGCGTACTTTCCCATATGATCCAAGGCTCTCGTCTCATGCGCATCACTGTTGCGATAGCGACTATTGTAATGAGGAAGTCTATCGTAAAAAGTCCGGTAGTCATAAAAATAACGCTCGGAAAACCTTTGGCGGAGGTACATGGCTAGGTCTTGCTTCGTGATCTCATTTTGAGCCTTAAGTTTCTCCTCTACCTCATTTTTGAGCATTCCCGCCAGTTCACCAACCGGCACAACTCTATCGTCAGGGATCGACTGAGTCAAAGCCCCAGTTGATAAGAATAGGAGAATAGCGAGTACTAAATGTCTCATGAGCCATGCATTATGATTCTACCTAAATCCTTCACTTCTTCCAATCCAATCATCATTTCAATCACCTGTAACTCAACTGGCCAATGAGAACGTTTCTCCTTCTTGCTAAAGCCAAGAGCTAAATCGCCCTTGCCTTACGAAAATGCTAAACCGCCATTGATGTCAACATTATTTCCAGTCATAAATGATGATTCAGAACTAGCCAAATAAACCACCAAATCAGCAATCTCGTCAGCCTGACCCTCGCGACGTAGCGGGGTGGCATTAGCTACATTCTTTCTCACTTCATCCCTGGTAAAATCGTCATGAAACTTCGTAGCAATCATACCAGGACAAACAGCATTAATCCTTATCCCTTGCGGTCCTAATTCCTTGGCCCAGTTCCGGGTCAATGTCATCACAGCTCCTTTTGACGCTGCATAAAGAGCTGATCCAGGACCTCCTCCATCTCGTCCTGCTTGAGAGGCCAAGTTGACAATTGAGGCACCTTTGCTCATCAGAGGTTTGAATGCCTGGGTCACGAATACCGTTCCTTTGAAATTCACATTCATCACAAGGTGGTAGAATTCCTCATCAAGCTCCTCAATGCCCTTTCTGGCAAACAGTCCACCTGCATTATTGACCAAAATATCCACTTGACTACCAAATGCCTCCTTCGTCTTAGCAACCAAATTGTTGATATCATCTTGCTTAGTCACATCCGCTTGCACAGCGATTGCCTCGCCACCTACAGCATTTATCGCCGCAAGCGTAGCTTCACTGTCTTTCTGACTACCAAAATAATTGACAACTACTTTCGCTCCTTCTTTCGCTAATTTGACACAAATCGCACGTCCAATATCACGTCCTCCGCCTGTTACTACTGCTACTTTACTTTTTAGCTTCATATAAAGTGATTTCAAACTCCTCGCATTATTCCAAGTAGCTTATTCCTTTCATCAATTACTAACTGTTTTAAATTCCCAGCGCCTGGCCTCCTCCTACTTGGATCGTCTCTGCTGTGATAAATGAAGCATCCTTGCTAGCTAAGAAAGACACAACAGATGCAACCTCTTCTGGCTCACCTAATCTTCCCAACATGATGCTATTCTTCCAGGAAGCGAAAACTTCAGGTTTGGTGGATTTGATCTGAGCATGAAAAGGCGTGTCAATAGTACCAGGTGATACCGCATTTACTCTGATTCCGTATTCTGCCAAATCCTTGGCTAAAGCTCTTGTGATAGCGTGCACGCCAGCTTTGGATGTTCCATAGATCCCGGCTCCTGGCCCACCTGCATTCCATCCTGCATTTGATGTATAATTGATGATAGAAGGATGTTCTCCCTTCTTGAGGAAAGGAATGGCGGCTCTTGAAGCAAAGAATACTGAATCCAAATTGAGCGCCATCACGTTTCTGTAAAACTCTGTAGTCATCTCTTCGAATCTGGATCTACCACCCAATCCACCAGCGTTATTTACCAGTACATCGATTCTTCCGTATTTTTCACCTATGGCGGTAATATTCGAGGTGACATCCTCGTCTTTTGTAACATCAAAGCCATAGTATTCGGCTGCAATGCCTTCTTTCGTTAGCTCTTCGACTCTTTGCGCTCCTGCTTCGTCTTCAATACCATTCAAAACGACAGTATATCCATCCTGCCCTAATCGTTTGGCCACTTCAAAACCTATACCTCCAGTTGCTCCAGTGACTATTGCTACTTTGTTCTCTTGTTCTTTTACCATTTTGTTGTTGTTGTATTACTAGTTAGATGATTTAAATATTCACTTTGATGGCTTCAATCTTACCACAAAGCATCCAAACGCTTGCTAACGCAATTAGAGCCAACGCAGCTCCGATAACAAAAGCTGGCGTATAATTACCTCCCATGGTCAACCATGGCACCAGATAAGTCAGGCCCGCGGCGGTCAGCTTAGCCGCCATTCCGGCAAATCCAGAAAGCGTACCTACAGACTTACCACTGAAAAAGTCACTGGGCAGTGTTTGAACATTGCCTATGGCTGTCTGAAAGCCAAAGAGTATCACCGCCATGATCAATACGGCAGTGATAGGCTCACCTGGATTGGCCATCGCCATAAGCGCGGGTAGCATGATTATACAACCCAAAGTGATGACGGCCTTTCTGGTTTTATTCACGTCCCACCCGGCCTTCATCCGGTTCTGAGCAAAGAGTCCGCCAAACCACGCACCGAGCATCGCTCCGACGTACGGTACCCAACCGTAGATGCCTATCGACTTGACGTCCATGCCATAGACTTCTGATAAGTAAATAGGAATCCAAAAAACAAAGAGCCACCAGATGGGATCAATAGCCGCAGAGGCAATAATTACACCCCAGCTCTGCTTGTGTTTTAGAATATTTCCAGTCGGCGCTATCGCACCGTCCTCTTCCGAATTATTTTCCTCATTTATCTGACCGTCCAATATATATTTTCGCTCTTCATCAGTGATCCAAGGATGTTCTTTGGGAGGTGACTTCACGAGGTACATCCACGGCAACAGCCAGAGTAAACCTGCAACACCAACAAGAACGAAGATCATTTGCCAGTTGAAATAAATGGATAAAAAGGCTATCATCGGTATAGATATGATTCCCCCTATCGCTGCTCCAGAGTTGAATAACCCCTGTGCAAAGGCACGCTCCTTAGTCGGAAACCATTCAGCGTTTCCCTTTGCCGCTCCGGGCCAGTTACCTGCCTCGGCTATTCCCAATATAGATCTGAAAATAGCAAAACTGGCAAATGATGCCGCCAGTGCATGTAATGCCGTGGCGATTGACCAGACAGAAATCGATAGGGCAAAACCGAGACGAGTTCCAATCCAATCGAAAATACGTCCAAAAAGGGCTTGACCAAATGCATAAGAGAAGACAAAAATCACAGATATGAGTGAGTAAATCTCCTTTCGCTCATCCAATGTCTTATCAGGATAAAGCTGTTGCGAAATCTCCGGCCACAACACGTTAATGGATTGTCTATCAATATAATTAATGATAGTAGCCAACGCGATCAGTCCGATCACCCACCATCTGAGTCCTTTTAATTTCATAATCTCCGGTTCTGGTTAGTCATCATACTCATCTTTCAATCATTGTTTCCGAAGTAGGATACTCCAGATCCGTCGAGAAAGTCCTCTCGCACTGGGCTGAACGTGTCTATTAACATCCCCTCTTCGAGGCATACTGCGCTATGCAGTAAATTGGGTTCTATATAAACACCATCTCCTCCAGTGACTACCTGCTTGACACCATCAATCTCAAACTCAAACTTGCCTGACACGCAATAGGTAGCTTGTGTATGAAAATGCTGATGTGGAGCACCAAGCGCTCCTTTATCAAACTTTACTAGTACCATCATAATCTGATTGTCATAGCCGAGCATCTTACGAGAAACTCCTCCACCGAGCTCTTCCCATTTCATGTCTTTGGTGATGACGTATTTGTCGCTTGCTCTTCTCATTTCTTCCTAGTTAATTCTTTTAAAATCATAAACTCCTGTCCAATTGAGCTCTGTATCATCAGACTTAATAACATGCTTGCCGGACTCATCATCATCCTGAAGAGAGAAGGCAAATTGGTAGGTCTCACCGGATACTAGCTCGAACTGAATCGCCACATATTTTTCTGATTCATGAAGTACTCTTAAATCAGCAATAGATGAAAATGAGTTGATTGGAATCTCATCCGAATAACTGTATCGACCATGCATCTCATACAGACTCGCAAAGAGTGTGCTTCCAGAGGTCCGTCGATAAAGGAGCCCAGGATCACGTCGAAGGTTGAAGTTGGGGTCATTAGCACCAATTCGAGTAAACAGTACTTCGTCTCCAGATTGCACAGTGGAAGTTGTTGAATAAAACTTCCTTTGATTGAACCACGTCATTGAGAACACATCACCAGCCGCATTAGCTTGTCCTTCCAGCCACAAGTGCTGATAGCCCGACGCATTACCCATCGGCTTGAGATCATTATTTGTCGTAACCTCCTGATTGGTCGACATCAACTCACCCTGATAATAAAGAGGTAAGTCATATCTTGTACCTGTGGGGGCTTGCACCGCAAACAGGTCAAGCACCAAAGGCTTCTCTAACTCCTCGATAGTAAGGACTGCCATGGTGCGATGCATTGCCACACCTTCATAAGCTTTTAGCTCCATTGCGCTAACGAGACCTACCTGATCAGTGGCTGTAAAGTAGTAAGGTGTGCCGGATGACTTCTCGGCAGCATCAACATCCTCATCAAAGTGCGAGTCCTTATCCACCACTAACGTATTATGCGCAATGGTCTGCTTGGCCCAAGTCTGATTTTCTATGAGGTATCCCCCGCCATACTTATGATCAATATTTACCCATCGAGCTGACCCATAGTCTTGAATCACCTCATCAGCACCGTCATAAAGCAGGAAGCCCAAGCGATCAAAATGTCCATGGCCCATACCATGCTTTGCATATTTCATCATCAGCGTGATGTCACCGTTTCTTAAGATGCCAATCGCACCCTCCATACCGTCGGCACCATCGGTTAACTCCATACTTCTAAAGACGTAGGGCTCTGCTTCTCCAGCAGCTATTCCTTTCGCAGCTGACAGGCCTGCATCATTGAGAGGAACTCGCCCTTGTGCCTCGATTAGGGATAGCAACTCAGGGTCTTTCCCTCCATAGTGATAGGCCATGCTAATCGCATTGACCAGTTCTCTTGACATCAGTGACATCCCCTTCTGTGCATCATTGATGGCGAAAAACTCTCCTGCTGAATTGGTCTGATTTATTAGCGCATCGACCGCTTTGATTAATAGTCCATTGCGATAGTCTAGGATCCCTAGCTCCGGCCTCTTGTTGGCCAGCCCTTGTGCAAAAATCAAGAAGGGATACATCGCATAGCGCTGATAATATGGCCCCTCTGTGTAGTATCCATCCGGTGAGAAGGCATTGTCCAACTGAGCAAAGAACCCAGCTTCCTTTTGGCCTTCCAGCTGAATAGCTCCGCCATCATTATCTTTAACATAGTCCGCAGGCACTTGGATATCTAATCCATTCAACGCCCAATTGACCAACTCATCATCATCCATAACCAGACCTATCATACCTACTCCTGCATTGCCCCAGGTGCTATGATTGTGAATACGATTGAAGAACTGAGGGTTCTCGATAGAGATGTACTCAGCGTAGGGTCGGAACAATTGGCTGTTTAACTTTTTGCGGGTCGCGTCATCCAGCCAATCATAGATGCAATCGTAAGCTTGACTGGTGTAGACCAACCAATTAGCGTCATTGAGGCACTGCCAAAAAAACTTGCCTCTGGCATATGATCTCTCTTGTGGATGTTTACCTAATGTTGGATAAATATCAGCATACTCCAAAAGCATGCCCTTGATATAGCGCGCATACTTCTCATCCTGGGTAATCTGAAAGAGCACACCTGCCTTTTGCATCATGAAGAAATTGGCCTTATGTCGCTCGTGGGTATACCCTCCAGCCATATCTTTTGGAATGGGCACGTCGATACCTTTTTGGATTTCCGCCTCTACTTCAGCTTTCGCTTTTTCAACTGTCACATCAAAGAGCGGTATCTGCCCGAGTTCGGCCCTTATGGACTTGACCCCATCTACCGTCAATATGAGGTTAGGATTATCCTGCGCATTGATCACCAGCGACAGGAAGAGAAGCGATATGACGATTAGCCCTCTCATCTTCTCTGAACTACTATGTTTTCAGCTTGGTATTCATCGTTGTTGGCCTTCAATCCATCAGAATCCACGAATGTGATATTAGACATGTTGGTGATAGGTTCGCCGTTGGTAAGGTATAAGTCCACGCCTTTGCTATCGCTGATTTTGACATTGTCCAAGTTGAGCTTTTGCACACCATGAAACCTGAGAACCGCATCCGTTTTGTTTCTCGCACCCTTACCAGAATTGTGAATCTCCACATCTTTGATTGTCATAATCGGCCCAAACGTACTTTCGTCTGTTCCACCTCGGTAAACATTGGCGATCTCGTGCTTGACATCAGTGAAAGTAGAATTGATAATCTTCACGTTTTCGACATTGTATATTCCCAGATCTTCTACTTCCATATCCAGCGTCATCATTGCACCTGTGACATTCTTCACGGTGGTATTGATGATATTGATAGAGTCAGCGAAGGTGTGCTTGTACGACTTGAGAAAGTCAAATGAATGATTCTTATCCAGATCAGTTATTTCACAGTCTTCGATGTGTACTGCATAGTTTTTATTCATCGAGTATTTGCTAGTGCTGATGACATTATTACCAGCCTGATCAGGCGATTCCTCACCATGAAATAAAACATTTCTGGCATAAAAAGCTCCTCCGTTTTCGATCTTAAAAAAGCTTTGTTTCTCTGAAAGCACCTTGGCTTTCTCTCCCGCTGGTGTCACAATCGAGATAGGATGATGAAGAAAGGCATACTTGGTCATAAGGTATTCTCCTCCATTTTCCAGTTCCAGAATATCTCCCGTAGCACTACTCTCTAAAGCATCTAGCAGGGTATTGACTCCAGCAGCTACCTTGATCGTATTACCAGTATTGAACGTCCTCTCACTACCGTCCTTGGCGTAATAGCTAGCGCCTACCTCTTCTTTCGAAACTGGCAATGCCATCTGACCAAATTCAATTCGATCTACTAGCTCTTGGCTTGGAACAAGCAGCCCATTCTCATTTCTGGTAAGCTCCAGTGCCACTTTTTCAAACCCCCTCTCAAAAGGTGTTGTTGCATTTTCACTCATGACATTACCGGAGAACTCTATTCCGGATACGTCATCATAAATGGTAAATGGCTCTGGATTGGTATTGCCCAAGATCAGGTTATTCTTAAAAGTCGATCCTACCGGCACAGCCGACCGCTCTTCGTCGCTTCCCGCGCACAGTTGGATAAAGTCGCTATTGATGACAATATTGTTGTCCATGTAGGAGTCCACTACCTGATTATAGCGGTTGATCGGACTGTTCGGCACACCATTCATAATGACGAGCGCACCTCTAAATCTGTAGCCCGTTAGGCCATACATATAGTTCTTCTTTACCGTCTGGTATTCATTGATGATCCGGACGCCTCCTGTATTGGGTTTTCGATTACCCAGGAAATAATTGTTTTCAACGAGCGTGTGGTGACCATGACGCATGGTCAGTGTCCCCTGACATTCAAAGAAGACATTGTCCCTAAACTCATTTCCGCAAGCTTTATTGGAGACAATCTCGTGCTCTCCATTCACCCTATCGAAATAGTTCTTTCTTACAATCGTATTGGAGTAAGATCTAGAGTAGTGGCTAGTGCCTACTCTGAGTGTTTCCCCACCATTGGAGCCCAGTATCTCCCTAGGGCCGAAGTAATTGTTTTCTATGATGTGGTTATTCTCTTGGCTGGCCTCAGTATTCATCTTGACAGCCAGCGTCACGCCTCGATTTCCTTTACCAATCATGCTGTTATAGTCGAAGACATTGTTTTTACCATAAATCGCAACCCAAGTATCCCCATCAAAACGCTCTGGGTTAGTGAAATCATCGATTACACAATTCGTGACTCTTGAGTTATTGGCTAATGCTTCTTTGCCTGTTTTAAACGAAATCACCTCACTGGTGGGTGTGTATCCATCCTTGAAAACCAAACCTGACACTTCAAGATATTCTCCCGATAGCGAAAGGTTAGACTGTCCTGAAAGGATAACCTTACCGTCAGTTTCTGCTTGTAGCTTTATTGGATTGCCTTCTTCTCCTACACCGGTGAAGACAAGTTCTACGTCTTCCCATGTGCCGTTTGCTAGCGCAATGATGTCACCGGGCTTAGCATTGTCGACAGCATCGTCAAACTCCTGTAGTGTCTTGACGATAGTAGAATCAGCCGTCTTGTTGGCGGTCTCCTGTGAACAGGAAACTAGCCAAAACAAGAGACTGAAAAACATGAAGAAGCGTATTTTCATTATTTCTTTATTCAGTTTTTATAGCCCTCCCGCATTCGGAGAAGGTTGATAAGTATCATGGATGAGTGACGACCAAATCGTAATATTTGACTGTAGCAAATGCCCCTTCGTCTATGGTGCCTAAATAGTTTCCAGCCTTAAAGTAATTTTCAAAAACACCCCATTTTTCAATATGGATACCATCGAAAATGAAGGTCTCACTATCATCCATAGTGACGACCATTTTGCCTTCAGAAGCAACGACTTGCAGTGTGAATTTTTCTGTACCTACTTCTCTTGTAAAGTATCTGCTTTCATCGTCAGTCCAGGCGGATGTCTTTAACATCTCCTCAGGACTTGCGTCTACATCCTTGAGTTTTTTTGTCACTACTCTGACTTTATTATTCTGCCAGTAGATCTTTAAAACAGGCGGGGCGTTATTGTCATCCTCCCCTATCAAATCTCGTTGCTCATCAGTAAGGCGACCGTGAATCTGCATGATCATAGTTCTGTGTGGATCACCATCAGACTCAGTCGAGATCTCAGGTACAGCAAGTGTGCCTCTCATTGACCCCCCCTCCAGAAACGTCCAGTTGGTGTTATTGCTACCAGGTGTCATCTGTTCTCTCAATTCTGTGCGAGAGTAGGAAGAGTTGGTGGTTGTAGAGCCAGGATAAGTATGAAAAACAAGCGAACCGTCTGTTGAATCATTGTACATGAATGGAAGGAGCGCTTCATCCGTGGCATAATTAAGAATGGAAGGAGGTTGGATTTCCAACGGCTTACCATCCGACCTAGGTACGGGTAAAGTTACTTTCCAATTTGAGAGATCTATTTTCGCTAGAAAATAATCTACGCCTTCTACCAATTCGCTGTTGACTGGCTCAGGCTCGGGATCAAGGTCTTCCACCTTATCAACATCTTCAATCAGATCAAAGGGAGCATCTGTAGTATCATCACCACACCCCGCAAGAGTGAATAGCACTAAAAGAAGAATTGATAGAAAACTAGCCAGGCCAAAGCCTGGATAGTTCATTTTATGTGTGTGGTGTTTGATCACTTAACTAAGAAGTTATTGCAGAAAGAGGATTATCAACTAGTAATAAACTCTCCCTCCACAGCTTTAAGCTTTCTACTTTGGATAAACTTTAACGTTATCAATGTATGCATCTACAGGAGTTACTGCCCATAGCCAGATCGACACTTGACCCGTCGCATCCGTTGTGAACTCTCCCTCCAATTTGCTACCAATAGTATCAGAGAATTTACCTTCTGCCGTTGCTCCGACAAGAGTAACCAATGCGCTACCCGCTTCAGAACTAACAACGCCATCTGCACCATCTGCAAAATGACCCGGCAAGATCTCACCGACAACTCTTCTACCTCCTACTGGTTCCGTAGCATCATCAGACTTAATCGCATATTCATATTCAAATATGTAAGTCGTATTAGGATCCAGCGTTAGTGCCTGATATGCATATCTCGTATCCGCACTTTTAAACTCTGCAGCAGATGTAGACTGAGTCCATTTAGCTCCACCCGTTTTTTCGCCTTGATTTACGCCATTGTAGTCAAACCATGATCCATCACTGCTGGAGTTAAAGGGATTAGTATTACCACCAGTAAAAGTCTCGTGCTTCCAGTCATTTTGACCCTCTTCAAAATCACCATTCGTAACTGTAGGAGCAGGTGCTTCGGTTTCCATTATGGATACATCATCCACTCTTGCTTCTACATCAGTATTTGTTATATACACTGCGATTGTAGTACTGCTACCAGAGAAGAATGAAAGCGACTCCTCAACATAGGCATCTGCATCAGTTTGATCATTCACTGTTTGGCTAGCAATAGTAGCCCCAGCAACGTCTGCAGAGCTTGTTATTGGACCATCTAGAATTGTAACTGTCAATGACCCAGCTGCATCCGTTTTCATGGTGTAGAAATAACTTAGTGCGTAATTGGTATTGGCCAGAACAGCAATCTCCTGATAAGCCGCACGATCGTTGGAATTAGGGAACTTAGCCGCCTGACCTCCACTCGCAACTGGACTACTTGTAATCTGGATGACTCCACCTAGATCTGATCCCTCGGGTGTTCTCCAGGAGTCACGACCATCACCACTGCCATCAGGGAGTGAGTTGTCCTCAAAACCTGACTCCAAAACAACGGGTACAAAGACACTTGATATAGTAACTGTACCGGTTTTTACATCTGTATTGCCTGTGATACTTGTAGCTGTTAAGACAACTTCATAAGTACCATCAGCGTAGGTATGTGAAGGATTATCACCTACAAACTGGAATCCATCACCAAACTCCCAAAGTAACGATACTGCTCCTTGTGAAGAATCGGCGAAGATGATAGTTCGGTAGTCATTAGGATCAGCTGTAAATGTGAAATCAGCCGTTACAGGCGCCTGAATATCAATACTTGTCATGAATGTAGCATTAAGTCCATTAGCAGCGGTAGCTACCAAAGTCACATCGTACACATCATGTGTATCATATACGTGCGTAGGGTTTTCTTCGGTAGAAGTGTTGCCATCACCAAAATCCCACTCGTAGGTATCTGCGTTCTTTGTATTATTGGTAAAGCTATACTCAAGATAGTTTTCCTCGCTCTGCGCAGGTGTAAACGATACAGCTGGCGGAATCGCTGCTCCTGAGCCAATATTGATAGCGATATCATCTATACGACCTTCAACTGAACCTAAGTTATAAAAGTAGATAGCGACCACATTACTGGTTCCAGAGTTAAAACTGAAACTTGCCGGAAGATACTCTTGCGGATCATCCTGATTATTGACAGTAATTGAACCAATCACGTAATCCTGTGTAGAGGAATGATCTCCACCATTGTCAGCGAACGTGTCACCATCAGGCGCTATGCCATTATCGGTAGCCCAAGCTGAAACATCCAAAATATCCACGGTCAGATATCCCGTAGGTGCAGCAACCAAAGTGTAGATAAAACTCAGATCATATTGCGTATCCGGACCAACCTGAATTTCCTGATAACCTACCCGCTGATCACTAGGATCACCTGTAAGTTTAGCACCCTGTGATCCAGAAACAACCGGTGAACCAGTAATTTGAATTACACCACCAAGGCTCGTTCTCCAGGAATCTCTACCATCACCAGCACCGCCTTCAAGCATGCCATCCTCAAAACCAGGTTCAAGAATAGTAGGTTGAAACGGACCTTCCTCTACCAACACATCTAGTGTAAAATTATCTGATACACCCAGTCCATCAGTAGCAGTTAAGGTGACAGGGTGGGTTCCGAGTTCACTAAATGCGAAAAGTGGGTCTTGGTCAGTTGATGTATTTCCACCACCAAAATCCCAGTTGAATGATATGGCCTCAGTAGACAGGTTAGTAAACTGTACAAGTAAAGCGCTATCAGGGTCTGAAGCATATACGAAATCTGCATTTGGCGGGATTAAGTCTGGCATAGAACCCTCGCCCGGCAGCTCTAGGTCATCACAGCTGTTGGCAAAACCTATGAGAACAAGGCTCATTAGCGCAACAGACATTCTGTTAAATATAATATTTGCTAATTTTTTCATAATTCAATCAAATTAATTGTCTTAGTACCCTGGGTTTTGCGACAAAATGCCGCTGCTTAGATTAATTTCTCTTGAAGGTATTGGCAACAGTAATGAGCGTCCGCTGTAGTCAGTGTAACCCATTTCAACTGCATAAGCACCCAGTACCTGATCTGCAACACCAAATCTCTGCAAATCATACCATCTTTGGTTTTCAAAAGCCAACTCAACTCGGCGTTCCACCAGTAGATCTTCGCTCGTAATTGTAGACACAGGAGTGGTCAATCCAGCACGATCTCTAACCGCTTGGAATGAGCTTAAAGCAGCTGTACTTCCTGTGGATCCACCCCCAGCCATAATGGCTTCCACGTGCATCAATAGCACATCCGCATATCGCAGTATAATCCAGTCGTTTCCTGCATTACGTGAATTCGGGCCATAATCATCAGCAACACCAAACCCATCAGGAAGAAACTTAGTCACCTCATTAGAAGTACCAATAGTGGTATATGATATAGCCGATCTGTTTCCACCATGAGCAGCAAAGTCAGCGATAAGATTTGGCTCTAGAATATTCAGCCCGTCTTCACGACCCGCGCGTACAGCAGAGGTAAATTCAGATGAAAAGCTCTGGCTTTCCTGCGCGTTACCTGATTGATATTGAATAGCCCAAATGATTTCATCATTCAGTTCATTATAGAAGACATTATGAAAATTGGGCATTAGAGAAAAATCACCACTGTTAATGATCGCCTCACACAATTGCTGAGCACCCGCATAATTGGGGGATGGTTGTGATAAATATGCCTTAGCCAATAACCCTTGTGCCGCCGCTCTTGACGCTCTGGACTTAGTTGAATTGTCAAGGTTGGCCACTGCCTCTTGTAAATCCTCTTCAATTTGGGCGTAGATGCTAGATGAAGCTACTCTGGTAAATAGAGATTCTTTATCATCAGGTACAACCACTGTTGTCACCAACGGAACATCTCCAAATAACCTGACAAGATTGAAGTAGGCATACGCTCTTAAAAATTTGGCTTCAGCAGCGTAGCTAGCACGATTCTCTTCATCAGCCTGATCTATAAAATCAAGTATGTTGTTAGCTCTGAAAATCACCTCGTACATTGAAGCCCAATAGTCCTCGGATTGTACGTTATTAGGATTAACTACATATCTGTGAAAATCGGCCTTCGAGCCTTCAAGCGTTGCACTTCTTGTATTGTCACTTCGATGTTCTGTAAGAAGGTATTCAAATTGAACCCCTCTATTAACTTCAGTATTATTGGTGTTGGTATTTTCATTAACACCCTGAATAGCGTCATAAATACCCACGATACCAGCTAAGACATCTTCATCTGATTGGAAAAAAGATTCAATTGTAATAGCCGTATCTGGCAATGGGTTTAAGAAATCATCGCTACAGGAAAGACAAGTCAATCCAAATACGATCAAAACTGCATATGTATGTTTCATAATTTGCATGCTTTTCGATTTAAAAATTAACATTCAGACCAAAAGTGAATGTTCTGAACAGCGGCGTACCCGCTCTTTGTTCTCCATACTTTCGGGGATTAGGGTCATCCACAAATTCTGGATTGAAGCCATTGTACTCATCAGATGTCTTGTAGATTAAGTTCTGACCTGAAGCATAGACTCTTACACCTTTTAGACCAATTTTAGAGGTCATGGATCTTGGAAGGTTATAGCCTAAGGTTACATTTCTTAATGAAACGTAGCTAGCATCCTGCACTATTTGATCAGTTAATACTTTCTCCTGAACGAACGAAGGATGAGAAACTATTCCAGCTTCAACAATATCTTGGGGACTAGTCGTGGCATTAGAGAACCATGTAAAGAAATACTGATCTCCAACATTTCTAACCTCATAGCCCATAGCACCCTGGATCATAAAGGACAAATCCCAGTTACCATATGTGAAGTCGTTGGTAAAACTCCAAATTAAATCCGGATAGGGATCACCTAGTATAGTCTTATCTGCATCGGTGATTATACCATCACCATTCAAATCAAGAACAATAGCATCTTCTCCTTGTCCATTAATCGGGTTCCAAGGCGTACTTATAAATTCATTAGGAATCGTTTTGGATCTATCCACAACAAAACCATAGAATGATGATATAGGCTGACCCACTTGGTTAATCCACTGGGAGTTTCTTCCATAAGAATCCTCTAACAGCGCTCCATCAGAATCACCAAAGGCTGTTAATTTATTCTCGTTAGTGGAGGCAATCACTGTAGAAGACCATTTGAACTTGTCCTTAACAATGTTTCGTGATCTCAACTCAAATTCCAACCCTGTGTTCTCGACCTCACCAAGATTCACGATACCACTGGTAAATCCGGTGACGTATGAAACAGGATTTTCTAATAACAGATTATCACTTACTCTCTTATAGTAGTCAATTGAGCCTGTCACTCTATTTTCAAAAAAACCAAAATCAACACCTACTGTAAATTCTTCTGAAGCCTCCCACTGTAACAATGTGTTGGCAATATTTCTAGGCGAAACACCTGCTGTCACCGCATCATCAACAATTGCATTTGAGGTATTCAACAAGGCCAAATATGGCCAGGTGTTAACCACTTCATCTCCTACATTGAAATTTTCTGATCCAGTCTTTCCATAACTCGCTCTTACCTTAAATAGACTCACAACATCTCCTATGCTATTAATAAAGAAATCTTCATTGTGAGCATTCCAACCAACTGAAACGGCCGGGAAATTACCCCATTTAGAATCTACTCCGAAAACCGAGCTTCCATCTCTTCTAAATGATGCATTGAACAAATACTTATTCTGATAAGCATAATTGACACTTGTGAAATAGCCGACTTTTCTTCTGACAATGTTATACTCATCAAAGTTGGCAATTGCCGTTGCACCTTCCAGATTCTTAAGAAGGTCGTTAGTATAACCATTACCAGTTACAGAACTATTTTCCGTAGCTCTTCGCTGGATGGTCAGACCACCCAAAGCATTGATCTCGTGTCCATTGACCTGCTTGGAGTACGTCAACGTATTATCCGAGATAAGTCTCGTGCGAATTCTATTTTGAAGGTTGTATTGCGCACGACTGTTTCCTGCTGCATGATGCTTTGTACCATCCCATCGTGTTCTCTTTCTATGTTCAATAGTGTAGGCGAAATTCGTTTTTGCAGTAAGGCCTTCCATGATTTCCCAAGACAGATAAGTAGAACCTAAGAGGTTAGTCTGATACTCATAGTGCTCTCTTTCGGCATACTGAGCATAAGGGTTTGAATCCCCAGATGTACGAGCTCTTCCTCTCAAACCATCGCCATTGTAATCCTCATTCTTTAAATGCTGTTCGAAAAAGTAATCTCCTGGCTGAAGGTCGGGGTAATAGAAATTATCATCAGGATCATCTTGATTCACAAATTCTAGTGTCTCCTCTGTATGGTAGATAGGTAACCACGGTGATTGTCTTACCGGATTGTGTATGGAGGTAGGTAGAGTTCTTCTTTTCCGATAAGAAGGTGTAGCGCTAATTCCCCATTTAACATTGTCCGTTAATTTTGTATTCAATTTCAAATCACCAGTGTACAACTTATAATCATCAAAGATCACAACACCTTCATCATGCAGATATCTCATCGAACCACTAAAATCAGTAGTTTCATTACCACCCCTAGCCGAGAAAGAATGACTGGTTATCGTACCATCTTCAAAGAAAACATCTTGCCAATCTCTATTTAGACCACCTTGAGCCTCAGATAGAGCAAGTGCTTGCTGTGTGCCATCGGTTAATTCGCCTGTTGCGGCCTGCTCTTGTTCAGCCCAAGCAAAGAGGTCTTTCTTGTAGACATCACTGCCAAAAGCACTTTTAACTCCAGTAAAGGTTTGATAGTTAAACTGAGTTTTACCTGGTTTACCACTCTTTGTAGTAATCAAAATCACACCGTTGGAACCTTCACTACCATAAATGGCAGCTGATGCCGCGTCTTTAAGTATTTCAAAGGACTCGATATTATTCATGTCCATGGCACCAAGAAAATCAGCGTTCACAATCACACCATCAACCACAATCGCTGGGCCTGAATCGGCTGTAATCGAACCAAAACCCCTAACTGTAATTGTAGGAGCAGCACCAGGTTCTGCACTGGTTGCCTGAATGTTGACCCCTGATACCTGACCGATCAATGCATCATCTACCCTTGATACCGGCAGTTGATCCAGGTCCTTGTTTACCACCTTGGATATGGATCCTGTTACAGTAGACTTTCGCTGAGTGCCGTATCCTGTCACAACTATTTCTTCCAATTGCTGAACATCGAGGTTCATCGTTAAGTCTACAATAGACCTACCATTAATTGGAATCTCAGAAGTCTCATACCCGATAAATGAAAATATAAGAATGTCATTAGTACCAGCATTAAGGCTGTATTTTCCATCGATATCGCTGATGGATCCGTTTGATGTACCCTTAATAAGGATTGTTGCTCCAGGGATTGGCTCTCCATCATCAGCCAAAACTGTTCCAGTGACTTTGGAGCCACCCTGTGCCTGGATGCTATGCGGGGCTAGAATAGCCAGGAACAGACACAGCCCAAGACAACCACTTAGGTTCTTTAGATAAAATTTAATCATTTCTGTTTGTTTAAAGATTCATTGATAACCGCTGTGTGGCAGGGGGGAGAGAGCCTTCACAGATATGTTTTGAATCAAAGCTCAAACAGTTATCTTCGCGAAAGCTGGATCAGATTCTTGTGCATTTGGTTTTTAGCGAGATTGATGCGCAAGGATCCCTGCCAATGGATTAGTTAACCACTAATCCATTTTTTATTTCTATCTACCTATCCGTCATCGGCATGATTGGTTAGGTGTCCGTTAGTATTTGAGAATGTAAGTATATCATGGAGGTGAGCATACATCGCCGCTTCGGCCAAGTCCGCTTCCTGATTGATAATATGATTGAATATAATATGATGCTCTTCTAGTGCTCCTAGAGGCTTATCACCTGAACACACATCGTTCTCCTTAAAAAAATCAAGAATGTCGGGGGTTACGATCAGCATCAGCGAATTGAGGACAGTGTTTTTACTGGCCTCAGCGATCTTCAAGTGAAAAAGCAAATCCTCCTCCACTGACGGATTACCATTCTTCACTGCATACTCATACGCTGCAAGTGCAGTGGCTATCCCTTCGATATCTTCATCAGACCGTCGACGAGCAGCCAGGTGAGCACTATTGGTTTCAAGGATGACCCTTGTTTCTACGAGGGAGTGAAAGTCAGTACCCTCAAGCTTCAACACATCTGAGATCAAACCCTCCAGGGCCGTGATACCAAGACCTGCGACAACCGTCCCACTTTGAGGAAGTGTTTTGAGGATTCCATAAAACTCAAGCTTTCTAATGGCATCTCTTACATAGGTTCGTCCAACACCAAATCGCTCACTGAGCATTCGTTCAGATGGCAGCTTCTCACCGGCACTAAGCTGGCCTGAAGAGATAAGATCCTTAATCTGACTGATGATCTTATCAACCGGCTTTTCAATCTTGATTTCTCTGAAGTTACTGAGTAGTTCTCTTGACATATTTCATTGCTTTACCAACAACTGGTCAACCAATTTATAAGGAGTGAAATTGTTTTCAAAATTTTTCACACTGATTTTTATCATTATTTCAATTTTATATTACTTAAGTGCCCTGTATTATAAAAATATTAATATTCTGAATTGGTCGACCAGTTACCAAGTATAGATATCTGCACATTTTTCTTTCTTTCATCATTCCAACTTAGACACCACTGAGTGTGTCTATACTATTCTAAAATGGACACATGATAAAGTTGTTTCGTACTTCGATCCAGTTGAGCTTACTGAAGCTAGCCGCACTCATCGCTCTGTTGAGCTGGTTGGTCAGTTGTGGTAGTGAAGATGAATTCTCTGCTTCACCTAACTTCTTCGGGCCTCACATCAGAACGGGCGTCTCCTGTGGGCTGTGTGCTGGCATCTGTCAGGATACATTAATCATCACCCCAGAGCTATTATTCTATAAAGGCACTGAATACACGACCGATGGTGAGAAAACCACCATTCAAAATGCAGAGTTTAGTCAAGCAGAATGGGATGAGCTGCTGAGCACTATAGACGTTGCAGCTTACAATGCCCTCGACTTACCAGAATCATGCAATCGATGCTCCGATGGCTGTGATCGCTACTACGATATCAAAACCAATGACGCGTTTAATGCGATCACCGTGGGTTGGAATGATACCGTTCCCTCCCTTGGTGATTTTCAAGGCAAAGTCGAAGAGATTAGGCTGAGCTTTCAGAAATAAAAAATTTCTTGAAACCAACTATCCACTGGTCGGGCACCCCGAGGCAAGCCGTCGGGGTACCCGTCAGCCGACGAGGCAGGTTTCGCTGGTTTCATACCCAATCAAGTTGAGCACATGTTTTGATCTGAAGATCAAAAACCGAAATTATTTATTTGGATCCCCGCCTTCGCGGGGATGACGTTTTTATTGAACCCCGAGGCAGAGCCTCGAGGAATTCTTTGGATTAATCGCAGTAGCCCTCTGGTCTACTAGTTGATCCCAAAAGCAGGATCGCCACTTTCACTTAAAAAGTTGGAAGCGATAGTTGATCAGTATTTCATGAGAGGACGAGGTAGCTTCCGCTAATGTCTGATCCAGGATATGGTCATATGCATACCCGAGCCTCAGGCTTTTATTTACATTAACCTCGGTCAGGAAGCTGATAGACTCAGGAGCTCTATACGACACTCCCACCCACAGCATTTCTTTAAGCAATACGTTCACATTGTAATCCACAGAAATAGGTGCACCATCGACAGCTTTGACAAGTAGATTCGGCTTGATTTTCACATTTTCTGATAAGTCAAAGGTGTAGCCTCCTGAGAAGAAGTAGTGCCTGCGCTGAGTGATGACAGCCTGCCCGCCTCTCTCCACCTTGGTATTGAGTAAGAGTGGCGCAGAAAGACCCGCATAGTACCGATCTGCCGCGTAGTAAAGCCCAAAGCCAAAATTGGGTCGGGAAGCCGAGATGCTTTCAGAAAAGACCGGATCAGTTCCAATCGTAAAAAGGTCAGTAAAATCAGAGTTGAATCGCTGGTAGCCGCCCTGGACTCCCATACGTAGCTCGCCTTGCCCTATCGGAATCATGTAGGAGTAACCTACAAAAATACTCGTCTGGTCGGTGACAGCCACCTCGTCATGCATAATCTGTATGCCAAATCCAATGTTCTTGCCTGGTACCGATGTGTGCGCTGCGAGCGTCTGCGTACGCGGAGCGCCCTCCACACCTGTCCACTGCCAGCGCCCCAATGCAGAAATGCTCATTACCTCCTCACTACCAATAAAACCCGGATTGATGGCCATACCATTGAACATATACTGGGTAAAAGTGACCTGCTGCTGTGCCTGGAGGCCGTGCATAGTGACGCTCAGTAGGAGTGCCAGAGTCAATAGTTTAATCTTATTCTGCATACTCAATTTATCTTCTGAGGACTACAAAGCCCGATTTGGTTCTGCTACTGGAACCGGTAAACCTTATTACATAGAAATAATCACCATCAGGAAGTGACGAACTACCGAAAGTACTCGACACATTGGCCCGGCTATCCCAGGCCCGTGCGTCGTTATCATAGCTGGCAATTTCCCATACTTTCGCACCATAGCGATTGAAAATCGTCACGGTATTATTTGGTTCTTTTTCAATGCCTGGGATGATCCAGACATCTCCCACCCCATCCCCGTTAGGACTGAATCCTTGAGGAATCTCCTGCTCGGTATCCTTCAAGATCGAAGTGGTAACTGGTGCCGAAACATTCCCTGCTGTATCGGTGATAACCACAGCGATCGTGAGCGGGCCGTCCGGCAGACTGGAGACGTCCAAGCCAGAGATCACTGCTACACCATCCACCAAAGTACCGGTACCTTCTACTGTACTTCCGTCTACTTCAGAGGTAACTGTCACGGTAAAAGTCCCTTCTGTATCCCCAGCATCTATCTCAATATCCAAGTCCCCTTCATTGAGTGTGTTGATGGCTTCCGCATCCACCTCGATCGTGACCTCCGTTGGTGCTGAAGTATCCACCATCCAGCCCACCGTACTTGGTAGGCTCTCATTTCCTGCCTGGTCAATCACTGCTCCGGTTTTTAGTCCGATCTCTACCGTACCCTCAGTTACCCTCACATCGATCTGATACGCTGCTCCACTGCCAGAGAGGTCAGCAATCTCAGCATTGGTCAATTCAAAGTCCTCTGTAGCCAAACCGGATACAAGCTCATTAAAATCAATAAGCACTGTAGCCGTTTCCTCGTTGGAAACCTCAGCCACTGAAGTACTAAGTGTAGCGACTGGCGGACTTCTATCAAAGAAGAACTGCACCTGATTGGAAGGCAGACTAGGGTTTCCAGCAGCGTCATTACCAGATCCTGTAGGTAGGGTCACTACGACCGTACCATCACTGTTAGGCACTACCGTGAATGTATATAACCGATCATCTGCGGTAGCAAAATCAGTGAGTTGTCCATTGGTAATACTTACATCGTCTGGGGCTACACCGGTCATTACTTCTGAAAACTCTGCGGTAAATTGTATCGCGAGCGAATTCGTCACTTCGGCTACATCAGCGAACAACACCACTGAAGGTAGCGAGGCATCCTGAACCTTAATCGTTACTTGTTCTACGGCACTGGTATTGAGTCCATCACTAACAGTGAGCGTCAAAACGTAGCTCGGTGTAATCTCAAAGTCGAGTACCATGTCATCCAAGACAGTAAGCTCGCCTGATGATGCGTCGATTGAAAATACATTCGGCTCATTACCACTTGTGATTTGCCAGTCCTGGAATGTAGTATTGTCGTCTTCATCACTGGCCGCTACCACACCCAAGGATGCACCGACTGCAGCATCTTCATCTATGCTGAAGGACTGTCCCGCCGTGATTACCGGTAGGTGGTCATCGTCAGTGATCAATATAGTGGCAATACGATCTGCACTGCGACGAACGCTGGCTACCTCTATGGTATCGAGAGAGATAGTCACCGACTCCTCAGATTCCACAAGTTTGTCAGCAAGAACCATCAAGGGTATCGCAAGCTCCGTGGCACCTGCTGGTAGTGTATAGGTTGACGCTAGTAGATCATAGTCAACATTTGCGCTAGCGGTACCCCCAATCGTGATGTTCAAGCTAATATCTTCGGCAATAGGATGATCTGACGTGATGGTGAACACACCATTGACATTGTCCTCTATGGCATCCATAGTGCCTACGATAGATACCAATGCACTATCGTCATTGACCAATGATAGCTGTGCTACATCGGCTATGTTCACGTCTAGGTCTGTGTCATCTAGGTTGGTCAACCCGATAGTGAATGTCTCATCCTTCTCCACGAGATTGTCCGTAGTAGGTGTGACTATAAAGGTGACTTCTTCACCAGCATCTCCATCGAAGGACAGTGTTTGACCTGGGATACTTGTGTAATCATCGTCAATGCTGCTGGCTGTGCCATCTGTGCTTACTATATCGATCGAAAATCCACCGTCTACGGCATTGTCCAATACTGCGGTCATGGTGATTGGCCCACCATCTTCTTTGACCGTGACATCTGTCAAAGTCACAGTAGCTTCGTCATCGTTGCGGATAGTAATGATACCCTGGCTGGTGATAGCTACCGGCAGCAATGCGCCTGTCAGGCTTGACTGTACTACTCTGATCGTCTCATCCACCTCAAGCTTATCGTCCTCTTCTATCGCAACTGTGAAACCTATGCTTTGGTCTCCAGCACCTGAGAAGCTGAGTGTTTGACTTGCTGAGCGATAGTCATCATCGGCGAGTGTCGCAGTACCATTAGCGGTAGAGAGCACTACCGTAAATCCATCAGGATCCTGCACCGGATTGTTTAGTCGTGCCGTGATCGTGATCGCGCCATCGTCCTCATCATCTATCGCGCTACTCAATAGGATGGAAGCTGCATCATCATTGGTCAAGGTGATCAACGCGTCATCGGTGATATCCACAGGTAGGCTTGTACTGAGGTTGTCCAGGCTGATGGTCAAGTCCTCATCTGGCTCTACTTTGTTGTCGGCAGCATCCGCTATTGCAAAGGTTTGGGTTTCTCCTGCCTCTCCTACAAAAGTGAGCACCTCCCCTACCAAAGCGGTGTAGTCAGGATCAGCTTCTAAGGCAGTGCCATCTGCTGTTGAAACCTCTACGGTAAAGCCACCCTCAACTGCATTGTCCAAGCTAGCGGTGATCAGGATTTCGTCTGTGTCTTCGGCTATGGTGATATCTGCGATGGTTATAGCGGCCGTCGTAGTATTCAGGTTCGTCACTGAGACGGCTTGATCGCCTACATTATCATAATTTTGGTGTGTAGCATCTTCATCAACAGTGATGCTGATATTAACCAACTTATCGCTATCAAGTGTGAGGTCATCCACACCAGTCAATGTTACTGTCTGTGCTATATTCCAGTCCACGCTGGTAAAGGTTAGGCTTGCTAGATCCACTGTGACCTCATTGATATCCGAAGAGACAATATTGAGTACCACATCCCCTTCTGGCTCTGAATCCAATATCACTGTGAATTCGTCAGTAGTACCATCTTCGCTCACTTCAGTAGTACCTGATGTCTCCGCAATGGTGAAACCAGCATTATTGAAGAACTCAACAACTACATCGTCCGAGGAGTCAGTGCATACTCCATTGCTGCTCGTCCATCTTAAAGTATACTCCTGATCAAGCCTACCTGAAAAACTACTCACAGGGTCGGTGGGGCCAGTGACCACTCCATTACCATCTCCTGACACGACAGCCCAAGTCCCTGTTTCCTCAAAACCAGAGATAGCATTAGCAGCCAGGCTTGTAGTAGTTGTGGTAAGGGCACTGCCTATGTTTTGATCGGTTCCGGCACTGGCTACAGTAGGGTCGTCATAAAAAGTAATGATGACTTCATCTGTACCCGAACAGGCACCATTTACTTCTGTCCACTCCAAAGTGTAGTTCACACCAAATGCCCCACTAAAGCTAGAAGTACTGGACGTAGAACTACCCAGGCTCCCACCGGCACCACTAGTGATACTCCAGGATCCGCTGCTGCCAGTACTGAATACGGCCGCCAGATTAGTCGTGCTACCGCAAATATTCTGATCAGGGCCAGCATCAGGTACAACAACTTGATCAACCGCAATATCATCTGTGGCTGTGTTTGTACAGCTGTTGGCATCTGTGAAGGTATAGGTGATTGTATGAGTACCAACTCCCGCACTGGCTGGATCAAAGCTGTAAGTCATCCCATTGTCATCGTCAGTGACTCCTGCACCAGAGTAGACACCTCCTGTCGGTGTGCCTCCGCCGAGACCTGCTTGCACTCCCGCATCTCTACATAGGTCGGCTGGAGCAGTGAAGGTTACTACTGGCAAATCGAACACCTCGATATCGTCGCTTGCTGAGTTTGAACAGCCGTTAGTATCAGTAAAATCATAAGTGATCGTATGAGTACCAACACCAGCAGCCGCAGGATCAAAGCTGTAAGTCATGCCATTGCCATCATCAGTAACCCCTGGCCCTGAAAAGACTCCTCCGTTAGGAGTACTTCCGCCAAGGCCCGCCTGAACGCCTGCATCTATGCATAGATCTGCTGGAGCGGTGAAGGTCACT
>JAVKDO010000035.1:0-9250 GCA_040222235.1 Cyclobacteriaceae bacterium | reverse complement strand
GACGATCCTTCGACGAGCTCAGGATGACCAATAGCACCGAGCGATACGTCATTGTAATTTGTGCGTTTGAAACCCAAATGTTAAGTCTCGAAAAGACAATTTTAGAGTGTTTTTAAAGGTTTGATTAATCGAACTCAGGTTAAAACGTATTCCTAAGACTGAACCCTTGAGAGGATAGGTTGATTGAGCTTAGAATAGTCATCAACTCCTTGCTGTGACTCTTATGTACGGCATAGAAGATCGCATCAAATACAAGCAGGAACCCACCTTGAAGCATCACAGCCCTGCCGAAACCGTGTAGTCTATCCGCATTCTTACTGACGTTCAAGGAACGCTCTTTCATGTACAGCCCACCTAGTATGTAGCCTACATCTAAGGCTGCATTGACAAGTAATATCTTCTCAATAGAATGCTGCTCCTGCAATGAAGCCAAAGCATCGAAAGCTTGTGGGTCATCACTGACTGCACCGTAATATCCAAAACCTGCAATGGTGAGGTTGACCACATTCCACCAAGTATTCATTTGGTAGAAGTACTTGTCGCTACCGGAGGTTCCTCTACCGAGAATCGGATTGAGTATGATATTACCAGCAGCCCATCCTCCCAGCACCATCATACCTGATTTGTTGATATTGAGTCTGCTCTGATTAAACTCACTAAGAGATTGTGCCCATAGATCGTCACTTACCAGCAGGAAGAATAAGATGAAGAGTATAGGGGCGTATTTATAACTGGAAGAACTTTGCGTTAGCATAGCCAATCTAACTTGAAGCTGCACTGATTGTTTGGTCAATCAATCTCGGCCAGGCTTATTTGATCGTCTCGTAAAATAGCTGCAAGCTGAACAGGACCAAAGCTGCACCCACTACCCTATTAATGATCGTAATGCGCTTCATTGTGATCCAGGTGCGTAACCGGTTGGCTAGAAAGCTTTTAAGGATATCCGTGCTCAAAATCATCCCCAACATGCCTATGATGAATAGGTGCTGATCCCATCCGGTATAGCCCCAGTTGACGGTGGACATACCTACAATACCCATCCAGAAGATCACTACGAAAGGGTTGATGCCGTTGATGAGTACTCCCTTAATGAAGAACTTACTAAGGCCACCCTTCTCACCTTCATCAGAAATGGTCGACAGTTGCGGCTTTTTTACCATCGATACAATACCAAAGACAAACAGTAGCGTACCTCCAATCAACGCCAACCACCACCGGAAGCTTTCATTTTCGATAAGATTGGATAGACCAAGAGAGGCTAGTGTGGCGTAGCTGATATCACAGATAGAGATACCCAAGGCGGTCATTACTCCTGCAGTGAAGCCACGCGAAAGACTCGATTGAAGGATTGCGAAAAAGGTGGGACCTATCGTGAAGACAAAGAGTGCTCCAAACGCAACACCATGTAGTAAACTCATGCGGTTGCCAAACTGTTGTTAAGGAAGGCTTCCCAAGAAGACAGTTTTTCTTTCTTGAGTACGCGCGGGAATTTGTTTTGACCTCCTTCTTTGCCATGCATTCTCATCCAGTCATAAAACATGTCTGTCGGAAGCACTTTCACAGACATTTCTGATAAGGCGTGTGCTCTTTCTGTAGCATAGTCATCATTCAGTCCTTTCACTATATCATCGATACATCGTCCTAACTCACCTTCATCAACATGATCATTGGTGCCCACGAACCAGTGATGCGCAAAAGTAGGGCCGTGCGAATAACCCGCCACAGCGAACTCCGTGATATGAATATTTAATTGCTCTGCTGCTATTTCCACCGCTTTATTCATATTGTCAAGTGACAAATGCTCACCACAAAGGCTCAAGAAATGCTTGGTGCGCCCTGTAATGACAATTTCTGCAGTCTGCTTCGCTATTATTCTCACCGTATCTCCTATGAGGTATCGCCAAGCCCCCGCATTTGTGGTAATCAACAAGGCATACTCCTGATTGTTATGTACTTCATCAATCTTGAGTACTTCGGCACCTGATCTCATGTCACCATTCGTATCAAAGTTCTGATCATTGAAGGGGACGAATTCATAGAAAATTCCATTATTCAGTACCAGCTTCATATGCCTGGAATCGGGAGCATCTTGAAAGGCCAGAAATCCTTCCGACGCAAGATAGGTCTCCATGTAAATCAATGGGCGGCCCAAGTACTTTGAAAAACTCCTTTTGTAAGGTTCGAAGGACACTCCACCATGCACGAACAGAGAAAGGTTAGGCCAGATGTCATGTATGCTATCCACCTTGTAATGGGTCACTATTTTTTCAAGTAGTAATTGTAGCCATGCGGGTACACCTACAATAATACCAATATCCCATGTAGGAGCCATTTTGGTAATCTCATCCAGCTTCTCTGCCCAATTAGTGGTCCTGGCTATCTTCTTTCCTGGCTTATAGTGATGCTGAAACCAAAATGGTATCTGAGAAGCAGTAATCCCGCTCAAATCACCTTCAAAATACCGACCATTTTGTCTTAGGTTAGTGCTACCGCCAAGCATGAGTATGCCTTTAGTATATAGTTCATCAGGCACATCATATTTGGACAGTGTCAATATCTGCCTAACGCTCGTCTTCTTGATCGATCTGAGCATTTCGGTAGTGATAGGGATGTACTTAGAGGAGGCGTCAGACGTACCACTACTCAAAGCAAAATAGTTCACTTTACCCGGCCAACTGACATCTGCCTTTCCATCGCGTGCCTCTTGCCACCAGTCGGCATTCATGCTTTGATAGTCATGCACTGGTACGGCAGCCTTGAAGTCATCATAAAACGTGTCATGACTGCTCGATCTGAATGACTTAAGGATACTCGAAAACTGATAATGCCTACCTAGCGAAGTATCTCGAGCAGTGATCATCAGCTTTTTGAGCTCATTTTTTTGAAGTTCTATGGGAGTAGAGAAGTCCTGCTCGAGTGCTTCTCTGATCTTAATTCCATTCTTAAGGAGCTTACCGATTATCGCCATAGACAACAGAAAATATAAACAATGAAGTTAGACGGATAAGACTGAAAAGTGTTCATCCTCCGAGCAACTATTTGCTAATTTTACGCTTACCAGAAGAGAAGGATATGTCCTCAACAATACATTCAAGACTACAAACTGTAAAATCATCCATTGAAGGCCATGAGTGCACATTGGTGGCGGTGAGTAAAACCAAGCCCAATGAGCTGATCATGGAGGCTTACGACGCGGGACAGAGGGATTTCGGTGAGAATAAGGTGCAAGATCTGGTAGCGAAGGCTGAAGCCCTGCCCAAGGATATCAGGTGGCATATGATTGGTCACCTACAGCGCAACAAGGTCAAATACATCGTACCCTTTGTTCACCTCATTCATGGGATTGATTCTGAAAAGCTGCTCAAAGAAATCAATAAGGAAGCCGCTAAGATTAATCGTACTGTTAATGGCTTACTGCAAGTACACATTGCGAAAGAAGACACCAAGTTCGGATTCTCTGAAGAGGAGCTTGAGGAGTTCATAAGTAAAGATGGTCTATCCAAGTACCCCAATGTCAAGATCGAGGGACTGATGGGCATGGCCACTTTCACGGAAGACAAGAGCCAAGTGGCTGAGGAGTTTACTACGCTGAAGACGCTATTTGACCAATATGAATGGGATACCTTGAGCATGGGCATGAGCGGAGACTATCAAATTGCTATTGAGCAAGGAAGTAATATGATCAGGGTCGGCACTGCCATTTTTGGGGAAAGAAACTACTAGCACATGCAGAAATTAGCGCTTATGTCAGGGTCAATCATGGCTTTCTTAGCGGTAGCCATAGGCGCCTTTGGTGCTCATGGCTTGCAGTCCATAATAGAAGCCAACGATCGAGTGGATACTTTTGAGACAGCCGTCAAATACCATATGTATCATGCTTTAGCACTCTTGCTAACGGGGCTATTGCTACAGTTCTATCCCGGACGACTTATGGAGAATAGTGTCTGGCTCTTTATCGCAGGAATATTCATATTTAGTGGTAGCCTTTACACGCTATCTATCACCAATATCCGCATCCTGGGAGCGATCACTCCCATTGGTGGATTGTGCTTCTTGATTGCTTGGGCGATGCTCGCGATCAGTTTCTGGAAGTCCTAGTTAGAGTCTGTTGAAGCTACCTTTAGGTAATATGTTAGTTACAATCTTAACTCGTTCTTGACTATTTGTAGCATTGGAGACTATAGTAATCACTTTATTTTGCCTCCCTACCTTGCCGGTGCTATCAAAACTCACGGTGAGTTCCTTGCTTTCTCCAGGCATGATCGGTTGGTTTGGCCAATCCGTGGCAGTACATCCACAGGTCACGAGTACATTGGAGAGGATCAAGGGTTCCGTACCCGAATTTTTGAAAGCGAAAGTATGCTCCACCTTGTCTCCTTGGGAGATATCACCAAAGTCGTGCTCAGCATCTGCAAACTCTATATACGGACCTACCTTCAACAATACTCCACCCTCTTGTGCCCAAGCCATTTGGGTTACCAACAAGGAGATCAATACCAATACAACTCTCATCTCTAATCGATTTTAGGATACTAACGCAAAATACGTCTAACCATTGAAAAAACTTGAATGAAAATTTACCAAAAAAAGTTCCTGCCGTGATCTGGTGATGGCCGTATAAAGCCAACGGACAAATTCGCTATTGACCATTTCCTCCGTCACGTAACCCTGGTCCACAAAAACCGCCTGCCATTGCCCGCCTTGAGACTTATGGCAAGTCAAGGCATACGCAAACTTTACTTGCAGCGCATTTAAGTAAGGATCTTGACGAATTTCCTTTTGTCGCTTTTTAGGATCTTCTATGTCTTCATAGTCCAGACTCACCTTATCATAAAGCGCGCGAGTTATGTCATTCGGTAGGGACGGACTATCATGATGAAGTGAGTCAAGGAAGATCTTTGCATCAAATGGCTCCTCCGGATAATCGAGCAACTGTAACTCCAGCTCTGCAAATCTCATGTCATAGATCTCTTCGAACTTTCTCACTTTATTGATCCGCACAAAATCACCATTCGCCAAAAAACCAGCTTTACTATCCTCATCCAGATAATGATAGTTGTTGCGAGCGATCATCAGCACGTCTCCAGCCTCCAGCTCATTCTCATAATAAAATATGCGATGACGGATATACTGATTGTATTGATAGGCCGATTTATTGGAGCGACATACGATCATGGTATCATCCTGCCCGTACTTGTCATAGGCGTACCGGATGCCATCCTCTAGCCGCTCACCGGTCATACGGTAGATATCTTTGTAGGGCCCTATTGTAAATGAAATGGACGGTTTGTCTGAGAGCAACTGATTTCGAAGGTTGGTGGCATTAACTAGTATACCTGAGCCTTGCACCTGCCTGATCACTTCCGTCAGTCGGGTTTCCTGCAGCCCCATCTTAAACTTGGAAGTAATATACTTACTGTCCAGACTGGCACTATAGTCTTGGCCTACAGGAGGCAGCTGCGCATCATCTCCTACAATGATCAATCGATTGGAGCTGTGCTCAAAAATGAAAGCCATGACCTCCTCCAGCAGTGATTTCCTGCCATAGGAAGACTCACTTGAGAGCATAGAGGCTTCATCGATAACAAATACGGTACGCTTACTGTAGTTCTTCTGCCGCTGGAAAGCCAAGCCGCCATCCTCACGGGCCACTTGCTTAAATATGATCTTGTGTATGGTGAAGGCTGACCTACCGGAATAGCTGTTGATGACTTTGGCGGCTCTTCCGGTAGGTGCCAAGAGCATGTACCGATAGTTGAATAATGGAAGCAATCCCACCAGAGATGAGACTAAGGTCGTTTTTCCAGTGCCTGCGTATCCTTTCAAAATGAGAACAGGCTTATCCGTGGTTTCTGATAAGAGCTCGTCTAGTTGACCAAAAAAAGCCTTCTGATGGCTAGTAGGCTCAAAGTCAATTTTCCGAAGTACGACCTCTGATGGGTTTGGCAAAGTGGATTACGTTAAATTCGCTGGACACAAGAGCAGGATCATTGGAAGCAGCTGACATGACCCGAACTTTCGGGCACAAAGTAAGAACAAGAGTGTGTGGTATTGCCGTAAGAGACAATAAAATTCTTCTGGTAAGGCATGAACCGCTAGGTCCAGAGGGATATCTCTGGTCACCCCCAGGTGGTGGAGGCGAATATGGTCTATCCCTGCAAGAGCAACTGGTAAAAGAATTTGATGAAGAAACTGGACTCAAAGTCAAAATAGGAGCATTCATGTTTGTGAATGAATACCTCTATACTCCTATTCACGCGGTTGAAGTTTTTTTTAAGATAGAGATCATTTCTGGAGAACTTACGCTTGGGCATGACCCTGAGCTATCTTCAGAAGATCAAATGATCAAGGAAGTTTGTTTTCTAGACTTTGAGGAGGTTAAAAAAATGAACCCATTGACCGTTCATAATAGCTTTCGCTATTGCTCGAATATTGACGAATTGCTAAATCTGAAAGGCTATTTTATATTTCAGAATAATTGAACAAATTAGAGCGGCCGTTTAATATCTAAGGGCTAAAATCACTATTATTGCAAAAACTACCGTAACATGAACACCACGAAAATCCTAACCATTGTTCTATTCATTGTTGCTATCGGCTTGGGCTACTACCTAGTAGACACTATCAAGTTCAAAATTGATGAGGAAGAGCGAATCACCAGAATGGAAGCCAGAGTCATTAATAAACTGATGATGATTAGAGACGCTCAGTTGGCCTACCAAGGTGCTAACGGCAGCTATACCGCTAGTTGGGATACATTGTTGGCGTTCATTGATACGGGTCGTATTTATATCACACAGCGTAGAGAAGAGACGGTATTGCTCGACTATGGCGCTGAAGAAACTACCATTTTTATAGATACGCTTGGAAGTATCGCAGTAACTGACACAATCTTCTCTAGAAATAAATATCCAAACTTCAATCTTTCAACGTTGGCTACCATTCCAGGCTCTAATATGAGATTTGAGATGTTTGCTGATAAGATTCTTAAAGGTGGAGTAGAAGTAGACGTGATAGAAGTAAGAAATGTCATACCCGTCGACCCTAGAAGAAGTGAGGATAATGAGGCAAATATCAAGAAGCCGCTTCGCTTTGGCTCTCGAACAAATATCACTACAGCAGGTAACTGGGAATAAGTCTATTGAGCACGCTCACCGCACCGGATTTCAGATTAGTAGGCAAAATCAAGGATGAACGCTTTGATGTTGAGGATCTTCAGAACTACGCCCTTTCGATTCAGATAGGAAATAAGGATTTACAATTCTGCGTAACTGACGTTCGATCAAATCAATGCCTTTTGCTTGAGGACTTTGTGCTAGAGGGTGTAAAGACCATCAACGGGCGTATTGAAGTTATTAAAAAGCTATTCGAAAGCCATCATTTACTGATGGCTGGTTTTTGGAATAGCATCAGGGTAGCTATGAAAACGCATAAGTTTTCGTTGGTACCCTCTTCCCATTTTGATAAGGACAGTGTAGTAGAGTATCTCGTTGTGAACAGCGAGATCAATCCGAAAATAGAAGAGGTCTACTACTACCGCCATATTAAGTCTAGTGCGATCAACGTTTTCTCTGCGGATAAGAAGTTGATGGCTTGGCTCAACGAACTCTACGCTAATAAGAATGTACAGATTGTACATCAGGGAAGTGCCTTGATCGAAGGTATCCTGAGGAACGATGATCACTCACGCGAGCGTATGATGTTTTGTCTCATGGACAAAGGCATACTTCATGTCGTAGTGACTCACCAGCAGAAACTGCTGTACTACAATCAATTTGCAGTGCGCATCAGCAACGACTATCTCAAGTATGTCATGCTGGTGTTTAAGGAGCTTGGCCTTAGTCAAAAAGAGACTAAGCTTTTAGTGTGGGGCAATATCTCCCAGCAGTCGCCGCATGTACTCTTAATGAAGAAATACATCCGCCATATCTCATTTGGCAGTCGTCCTTCTTTCTTGAAATTCAATTTCGAGTTTGACCAGGTGCCCGACCATCAGTATTTCGATCTGATGAGCGTATTCCTATGTGACTAAGCGTCGCAATTCACGACCTAGCTAATTTTACTTATCTTGATTCTCAGAAACCTACTCGTCTATCATGGATAAGAAAATTGCGCTTTTCCCCGGGTCGTTCGATCCATTTACCAAGGGACATGAAGATATCGTGCTCAGGAGTCTGGCGCTGTTTGATGAGGTCATCATCGCACTCGGCCACAACACCAATAAGTCACGGTACTTCGAAGTAGACCGTATGATCCAATATATCGAGAAGGCTTTCGAGGGTGACACAAGGGTAAGTGTGGTAAAGTATAACGAGCTTACTGCCAGCTTGGCGAAAAAATACAATGCCGGCTTCATGGTCAGAGGTCTGCGCAATACCACCGACTTTGAGTATGAAAATGGTATATCTCAGATCAACCGTTCTCTTAATGATGAGCTCGAAACCGTATTCCTGATTACCTCCCCCAGCCTAGCGCCTATCAGTTCTAGTATCATCCGCGAAGTACACAAGTATGGCGGTGATGTGAGGGAGTTTTTGCCTTTTGAACTGGATTGACTTGCAGATTCTCGCAAAGCCCTGCTAATAGTCAAAAATCCTATGCCTATAAGTTTGAAGGCTTATGCTTATAGAATTTATTTTTATAAGCATAGAAAAATATTTCTTAGGGTATAAAATCAGGAGAGGAATCAACAAGGCACTAGAGAAAGTTTAGAGGAATGGAATAGACACCAGCGACACGCTGGCGCCAGCTATGGGGAATTAGATACAGGTAAATCACTCTCTAGACATTCGATCTAAGCCTGAATCCAATAAATTTAAAATCTCATCACGACTCTTTAACGAAGGTTCCTCTAAATAGAACAAGGTTAAATTCCACATTGCAATATTTTCAATTTTCGAAAAGACAAATGCATGATTACGCAATTTGCTACCCCAGCTATGGCAACTACGCGAGAATCCTCAAGAACGAAAATAAACCTAATTACAGGTCCCATTAGGTCAATCACAGGCTCCAATACAATCCAACTATTATAGTCGAAACTGGATACCCAATTCGTCAATTCCATATACTTCAATCCTGAAAGGGTCTCTCGATTTAATGTATTGTCATTTAATGCCATTAAGATAAGCTCTCATACTACTTTGTATGCTATAGCATGTTTAATGGTAGGTTTGGTTTTACGAGGATAGGCTTGGTTTCGCCTGGAGTATTCCACTTGCCGACTTACTTTTCTGTAGAACTGATCAAG
>JAVKDO010000034.1:0-11959 GCA_040222235.1 Cyclobacteriaceae bacterium | reverse complement strand
GACGATCCTTCGACGAGCTCAGGATGACCAATAGCACCGAGCGATACGTCATTGTAATTTGTGCGTTTGAAACCCAAATGTTAAGTCTCGAAAAGACAATTTTAGAGTGTTTTTAAAGGTTTGATTAATCGAACTCAGGTTGCCCGAAACAGTTGTTTTCAATTGATGACTTATGAGACTACAGCCGTTACACGCTATCATTGGAGCCTGATCCTTTCGAAGAACTCACAATTGGTTAGTAGGACGGTTTTATGCTTGATTTTGGCGGGTTTGTGCCAATAAGGCCGACCAGTACCCTCTAGGTTTGTAGCTGAATAAATTAATGTTTTATGAATAGTATCTGGATCAATAGGCTCATACCCGTTGGAATCTTTGTTTTAATTGCTTCTTGTATTTCAGAACAAGTGGAGCCGAAATTTGAATGCCCTACGCTACAGGTTTTTATAGACCAGTTGGAGAATACCCAATGTGGAGCCACTAATGGATCCTTCTTGCTGTCTGCGGCTGGAGGTGAAGGGCCGTATAGCTTCGAAACGAGTTTGGGTTCCAATACTACTGGATCATTTTCGGAAGTAGCTGCAGGTACTTATACTGTCCTCGTTACGGATTCCAATGACTGCACACAAGAAATAGATGTTACCGTGTCTAATGAAGACGGGATTGCTATCGATGAGATCGTTATCGCAGGTGCAGGTTGTGGTACCAGTGACGGAAGCCTTCAGATCATTGCTTCAGGTGGTCGCGAGCCATTTATGTTTTCACTAGACAATGGTAGCCCTCAATCAAGCGGGATATTTACAGACCTACCGATTGCAGAATATGTGGTGACAGCCACTGACGCTTCGGGATGTGAAACTACTCAGAGTGTAGAGGTACTTTCTGGAGTAACCTATGAAGGTTCTATCAAAAATATTGTGGAAACCAATTGCGCGATTTCTGGATGCCACAATGGGAGCCAAGCACCAGATCTAAGGACACTTGAGCAGATACAATCCAGCGCATCTAGAATTAAGATCCGAACTGCCGATGGGTCTATGCCCAGAGGTAGGACACTGACCCAGACGCAAATCGACTTAATCGCTTGCTGGGTAGATGACGGGGCGCTTGACAATTAATTGATAATAAACCCATAACAAACTATAGAAAGCCATGAGATTGAAAATCATTTTTTTAATCATAGTAGTCGCAATTTCAAAAATTGCGGTAGCTCAAAATGCGTTAATCGACAAGGAGGGTGTTGCGCATTTCTTTTCAGAAGCCCCACTTGAAGACATAGAGGCGATCAATAAAAAAGCTTTAGGAGCAATTGACCTTGAAAAAGGCACGGTGGCCGTATCGATGGTGATGAAAGATTTTCATTTCGATAAAAGCTTAATGGAGGAGCACTTCAATGAAAACTACATAGAGTCTGAAAAATACCCTAAGGCCTCTTTCAAGGGAAAAATCCTTGATTTTGCATCTCTTGATTTTACCCATCCAGGCGAGTTCACTGCAAAAGCAGAGGGAGAATTGGAAATTCACGGTGTGAGCAAACCGCTGACTAGTGATGTGGAATTTCGCGTGACGGAAGACAAGATAGAGGTGAGTACATTCTTTCAAGTTGCCTTAGAAGACCACAAAATCAAGATTCCGAAAATAGTCATCAAGAATATTGCGGAGGTGGTAGATGTAGATACCAAATTTAATTTCATTAAGAAATGACAAAATTAGCGATAGTTGCTTGCTTGCTTTTTAGTTCTGTCCAAGCTTTTGCCCAAGATGACTTACTCAGTCTGCTGGAAGAGGAGCAGGGTGATGAGCGCACGTTGATTGAAGCGACATTCAAAGGGACGAGGTTAATCAACGGTCACTCTATCGAAACACGAAATGCCGGGGTGATGGATTTCATCATCTCTCACAGATTTGGTACGATTGACGGAGGTGCCTATGAACTGTTTGGGCTGGATAATGCTACCGTGCGGATAGGCCTGGAGTATGCATTGTCAGACCGGCTCTATGTCGGATTGGGTAGAAGCTCTTTCGAAAAGACCTACGATGGATTTGTGAAATATAGGCTGCTAAGACAAGTAAGCGGGGGCGGCATGCCGATCTCTGCTACGCTATTCAGTTCTATATCATTAAAAAATATCAGACAACCTGAAATCGATCCAACTACGGTGGAGAAACTGGCCTACACTAATCAGCTGTTAATAGCGAGCAAATTGAGCCCGAGTGTTTCGCTCCAATTGATGCCGACTTGGGTGCACAAGAATCTGATACTTGAAGATGACATCAACAATGACGCATTTGCATTGGGAGTTGGAGGTCGGGTCAAACTATCTCAGAGAGTAGCATTGGTCGCGGAGTATTATTATCAATTCCAGCGAATAAATGAAGACGCTTTTAACGCTATCGCAATTGGGTTTGATATTGAGACAGGAGGTCATGTCTTCCAGCTTCAATTTACGAATGCCACATCCATGGTTCCTAAGGGATTTATCACGGAGACCCGCAATGACTTTTTCGACGCGGGTATTCATTTTGGATTCAATATTTCGAGGACCTTTCAGATGAAGGAATAGCCTTTAGGCAGGAGGTTGATGGTTCCTTTTCACAACTGGGTTTGGGTGTTGTTGGGTAACTTTAGACCCCCACTCGCGCCAAAGTCGCTCTGAATGGACAACCTCACCAAGTAGCTAGTGGTCTGACCACTATTCTGCGTAAAGCCCTGCTTGGTATCGGACTTGACTAAACCTGGAAGCAAGAGTGGTCAGACCACTTCCCTTAGAAGATATCCACGCCAGTGTACGTGAGCATACGAGCCTCGGCGACATTCGGGACAGGAAATAGACACGCGTTGCAAACGCACACCAGAATCAATCTGAGCTGGTTTACTTCTCTGATGCTTGCATCGGAAACGAATATGTTTGCAAGCCAAGCGCAATTTGATACCCCGTCAGCTTGCTGCGGGGTTCTTCATTTCAATTGAGTTTAAAATTCTTCTTCTAAGGGTACTTAATACCAATTTTTATCAAGATTTGAACTATCTCAATAAAAACAGAAGTCCGTACTTTATTGAAAACGCAAATCATAAAATATAATGGAAAAGAGAAATCTCATCTTAATCGAAGAGGGCGACTTGGACGAATTAGTCTATCAAGTCTCTCAACGCATAAGTGCCAGGTATAGCGAAAAAGCTGAAAAATGGATTGACACGGAAGAAGCTATGAAATTGCTAGGAATAAAATCCCCTACGACACTTCAAAGATATAGGGATGAAGGAAGGTTTCGGTTTTCTCAGAAAGATCGCAGGATAATCAAATATGATCGTATCTCTATAAACGAATATTTGGAAAAGAATGTGAAGGACAGCTTTTAGGTCGTATGAAATCTTGAAAATGATTGAGATATGGTAGTAGAACAAACGAACCAAGGCTAAACACAACTATGTTGAAATTTCTAACTTTGGTCAAAAACCTGTCATCTACTATCTCAATTCCAACAAAGCCACATTCTCCACATGATATGTTTGTCTAGCTAAAAAACCACCTCCATTGCTCATATTGATTGATTTCTTTGTAATGTTTGATTCCTCGGACAAAGAATGGACAAGATTGTGTCCATTTCTCAGTTTTTTCTTAGATAAGTTGAGACAATGTTGGGAAATGCTTCCCATCCGTCAAAAAAGAATCATCCGCCTCGCGAAAGTAGTCTTAATTGCAAAACTCAATTTGACAAACACGCAAACTCCGATTTTCTACACGTTCTATTTGAGCTAGCTAGTTATCATGGCGCTCTGATCGCTTCTTGATCAGAAAGTAAATCAACCCGCATCCGGTCCAGGCTGGAAGTACGAGGAAAGAAAGGAAAACACCAGCATATAGAGAGATAGCATAGAATACTCCTACACTGAGAGCCCAGGAGATCATTACTGACCAGTTAAAATGAACGCCTGTACGTTCAGCCCAATTGGGTGAAATACCAACCTTTGGGAGCAAGTACAACTCTACGATGATGATCGCCCCAACCGGGGATAGGATGAAACCATAGAGGGCTACAAAATCCAATAGTTGCATAGCGAAGGCAGGAAAGAGACCCGCAATAGTGGCAATGACTCCAGCAATAATCGTGACTGTGGACGTAGACGCCTTTGGGAAGATGGATTGGAATGCCAAACCTGCCCTGTAGATGGTCGGGTTAGCGGTCGTCCAGCCAGCCATTACTACGACCAAGATTCCGAATACTCCAAGCGCGTTGTAGGCCATTGGTCCTGGAGCGACCGTTGGGGCTTGACCTGCTGATAGCAAGGTGATGGCCTCTGGTGACTGCAGGTATACTGCGTAGAGAAGTGAGGCGGATATCCACGCCATGTAGTGACCTACATACATTGCTGCAGCAGTTGTCCATCCGCTTGAGGCACTTTTTGCGAATCTAAATACTGATAGGTCCGACATGCCGATATGCATGGCTCCATTGCAAAACCATGACCAAAGTACCACATGCCAGAAAGAAAACTTAATCTGTCCAGGGAAAGGATCCCGACCTTCACCCCAAATATTCCAGAAATCAGCGAATGACTCAATTTTCAGTTCATTCAATGCGACAATGCCTGCAAGCACAAAGCCGAGTACGATGAGCGGCGACATCCAATTAGCGGCTTTGGCCACAGTATCATAGCCTTTTGCGGCGATCAACGCTATAACAGCACCAACAGCCAAAACAATAACTACCCAGGTAAGACTATTGGGTAGTGTATCGGTAAGCTTAGGCATCTCCATATCAAAAGGAACGCCGACCGCTGTAGCAGAAACTGTAATCATGGAGCCCGCCAAGAAGCAGAAGAGTATGCCATTGGCAATGTTGTAGAGCGAAACGAGATTCTTGCCGCAGATCTTTTCTAGCTGATAGTAGAGGGTAAGGCGCTGCTGAACGGCAATTTCAGCGGTCAGATAACGCCAGCTTAGTACCGCCATAAAATTACCCAACAATAGGCCGAAAATTAAGTCAAATGCACTTACACCTGTAGTCAGAAAAAGAGGGCCTATCATGAATTCAGTACCTGCCGCATGCTCTCCTGCATACATTCCAAGGAAGCTCTTCCAGCTTTTGAGATGACTCTTAGGTACAGGTGCCCGTTCGAATTCTTGAGATTTGTTGTCGTTAGCTTCGCTTGACATGGGGAGACAGGTTATATGTTGAAGTGAGAAATATAGACCTATCGCCACAGGTCATTGTCCTGCACCATCCCGCTACTAAAGTGTATTGCGTAGGATCAATTTGAAGTTATTCTTAATCTCACCATCAAGCTGATTCAAAATAATCTTAGCCGTATTGGCACCTAACTGCTGAAAGTCTGTGGTGACTACTGAGATGCCGGCGAGCAATACTTCTTTCAGAGGTGTGTCATTATAGGAGATGATGCCTATATCTTTAGCTATCACCAATCCCTGCGATCTGATTTTTTTGATTAATTCTGCCAGATCATTCTCCTCAATAAGCAAATAGGCAGTACCATGCTCGATAGTATGATCTTCGTCCAGCTCGTTAAGGACTTCAAAGCTAAAGCGGTTAATAGCACAAAATCTTTTGAAACCGTCTACGATGAGTTTAGGATAAGGGTAGGGTACGTTTTCTGGAAATATAAATATGATTTTTTTATACTTCTTAAGTTGCGGTAGTCCTTCATTGAGGGCTTCATAAATATCCGCTTTGAAATCTTGATAAACAGCCCCTTTATACTTGTCTACACCCTCTATAATGTTGTCTAGTAAAATCAGCTTATCAGGAGGGATGTTGTTGATAGCTGTGGCAATCCTGGCTTTATCCGGCGTGTCAAAATGCGACATGATTACATAGTAGTTGTACCGTCCGACCTTGTCACTAATGTAGCTTTCGAACAAATCAAGATTGCAGTGATAAACGAACAATTCGAGGTTGGCTTTTTCACGGAGTTCGTAAGCCAGCGTGTTATAGATCACCTTTTTGTAAGAGCTGAGCTTATTGAAAAGTACGAATACCCTTAATTTTGATTTCGGTGACGAAATCAATACGTAAAAGCCTTTTCCTTTCACTGATTCTATGACACCCTGTTGGCGGAGTATTTTGTAAGCCTTCTCGACCGTATCCCTAGATACTAGATAGTCTATACTGAGTTGAGTGATAGATGGGAGTTGATCCCCCGGCTTGAGATGGCCTAATTCAATATTTTCCGTAATACTTTGCGCTAGCTGCTTATACTTCGGTTCACTCGAACTCTCGTTAAGATCGAGCTTCAATTTGCTCTGATTCATTTATCTCTCAGTGTCTGGTTAATTAGTCTTAGCTTAACCGCAATAGTAAATATTTTCAAACCAAGTAGGTGCAGGACGGTGCAACTTACATTTAACACCATTTTTGAGAGAACATATAAACTGAACAACCTTAGTATAATGGAAACTGCAACCCAAACTTATAAATATGTAGACTATCTCTGGGATGATCAAAAGGCAGGCGGGCTGGGAGACAACCAGGTGGCACTTTTACTCTATAGATCTAACATCCTCGGTAGCGACTTGAGGATTACCAACTATGGTGGCGGCAATACGAGTTGCAAAACGATGGAGAAGGATCCGTTGACGGGCCAGGAAGTTGAGATCATGTATGTCAAAGGTTCTGGTGGTGACATTGGTACGCTGACTAAATCAGGCCTAGCTGGATTGTATGTTGACAAGTTGAGAGCACTCAAAAATGTCTACCGCGGATTGGAGTTTGAAGACGAGATGGTGGAGCTTTTCAACCATTGTATCTACGATCTTAATTCAAAAGCACCATCTATAGATACGCCGCTACATGCGATGTTACCTTACAAGCATATTGATCACTTGCACCCGGATGCCGCTATCGCAATAGCTGCCTCTAAAGAAGGTGAGGCCATTATGAAAGAGATCTATGGAGACGATTTTGCATGGATCCCGTGGCAAAAACCCGGCTTTGACCTATCCTTGAAACTTGAAGCTGCCATCAAAGATAACCCTAACCTTAAGGGGCTTTACCTGGGCGGACATGGCCTGTTTACCTGGGCGGACGATGCTTACGAATGCTATGTCAACTCCCTGGATACGATCGAGAAGGCGTCCGCTTACCTTAATTCCCATTATGGAAAAGAGCGTCCCGTATTCGGCGGTAGCCGTGTAGAATCTTTAAGCAAAAAAAACAGACAACAGCAAGCCTCCAAGATTGCCCCAGTTTTGAGAGGGCTTTGCTCATCCAACCAGCTGATGGTCGGGCACTTTAGCGATGATGAAAGAATATTGGAGTTCGCCAACAGCGTCGATATTGATAAGTTGGCGCCTTTGGGTACCAGCTGTCCCGACCATTTTTTGAGGACTAAGATCAGGCCACTTGTGCTGAAACTACCAAAGGATGCGGACTTGAGTGATGCTGCTGCTATTAAGTCGACCATTGAGCATCAGTGGGTCGACTACCGCAATTATTACAACGAATACTATGAAAACTGTAAACGGGACAACTCTCCAGCCGTTCGTGATAACAATCCTGTCATCATCATATGGCCAGGAGTAGGCATGTTCTCGTTCGCAAAAAATAAGCAGACCGCCAGAGTGGCCAATGAGTTTTACCTCAATGCGATCAATGTAATGAAAGGAGCTGAGGCTGTCTCTGAGTATGTAGCACTTCCACTTCAGGAGGCCTTTGATATAGAATACTGGCTACTTGAGGAGGCTAAGCTTCAGCGTATGCCTAAAGAGAAATCGCTATCCCGAAAAGTCGCCTTGATCACTGGATCAGGTGGCGGTATCGGCTTAGAGATCGCAAAGCTCATGGTAGAGAATGGCGCATGTGTCGTGATTACAGATATCGAGGAAGACAGATTAAAAGAGGCCTCAGAAGGTTTCGCAAGAGATACATCTGCATATGCTGTGATGGATGTTACCTCTGCCGATTCTGTAGAAGCAGCCTTCGATCAAGCGGCCCTGGAGTTTGGGGGTTTAGATATTATTGTCAACAATGCAGGTATAGCAACCTCTAAATCTTTGACGGATACGACAGAGCAAGATTGGGATTTGCTACAAGACATACTTGTAAAAGGCACTTTTCTCACTGCAAAGGCGGGAGTGGAGGTCTTGCGAAAGCAAGGACTTGGAGGTGATATCGTCAATGTGGCCAGTAAGAATGCATTAGTCTCAGGGCCAAATAATTTAGGCTATGGTGCTGCTAAAGCTTCACAAACCCATATGACGCGACTCTTGGCCGCTGAGTTGGGTAAAGATGGTATTCGCGTTAATACCGTCAACCCTGATGCGGTGATTAAGGGATCCAACATCTGGAATAGTGGCTGGGCTGAAGGTCGAGCCAAAGCATATGGTATATCCGTAGATGAGCTACCAGCACATTATGCTAAGAGAACTCTGCTCAACGCCATACTGGAGCGTGAGGACATTGCCAAGGCAGTACTTGTATTCGTAGACGGCTCTTTGAGTAAGTCAACAGGAAATATCATCAATGTAGATGGCGGTGTACCTGCCGCGTTTGTTAGGTAAATTACTTCTTCATAATTAGTGACTGAGCATTGCACGCTTGTGCAATGTTCTTTTTATTCATTAACCCATGAGAATAGAGCAAAATCAAATTGAGGATCAGAATAAAGGTCTTCTGGACAACCACGAGAGACGATGGATAGCGCTTTCCGCGGAACTTGAGGCTAGGGATATATCTGTGAGTACTCTGATAGACCGGCTCAGCGCTTTTCAGGTAGCCATACCCAGCTGGGCATTGGGTACAGGTGGTACTCGGTTTGGTCGCTTTCCTGGTGGAGGTGAACCTCGTACCCTCGAAGAAAAAATCGAAGACATAGGAGTATTACATGTGCTCAACAAGTCCAGCGGTTCGGTCAGCTTGCATATCCCCTGGGATATCCCCGAAGACGCTCAGAGCATTCGCCAATTGGCCAGTTCGCTGGATATTGGCTTTGATGCCGTCAATTCCAATACTTTTCAGGATCAGCCTGAAGCTAAGTACTCCTACAAGTTTGGTTCGCTATCACACGCCTCCGAAGAGGTGAGAGCTCAGGCGATTGCACATAACAAGGAGGTCATTGACTATGGAGTCCAGCTCGGTTCCAAGGCATTGACGGTCTGGCTGGCAGACGGATCTTCTTTTCCAGGGCAGAGTAACTTCCGACGGGCATTCGCCAATACACAAGATGCGTTAGCGTCGATCTACGATCACTTACCAGAAGATTGGAAAGTGTTAATAGAGTACAAGCCCTATGAGCCCAACTTTTACTCAATGGTCATTCCCGATTGGGGTACCTCCCATATGCTTGCGTCAAGTCTGGGAGATAAAGCACTGAGCCTGGTTGACCTGGGCCACCACTTACCTAATACCAACATCGAGCAAATAGTTGCTATCCTGATGCATGTCAAGAAATTGGGAGGCTTTCACTTCAACGATAGCAAATATGGTGACGATGACCTGACTGTTGGTAGTCTCAAGCCTTACCAACTTCTGCTCATATTCAATGAGCTTGTGGAGGGCATAGAGCTTGACCCTCAGGTGGAGATATCGTGGATGATCGATGCGAGTCACAACTTAAAAGACCCAATGGAGGACTTGCTGCAGTCAGTTGAGGCCATCAAGTTGGCGTATGCTCAGGCTTTGATCATTGACCGGGGTAGGTTGGCTCAGACACAGGAGGCCAATGATGTTGCAGCAGCTCAGGAAGTGCTGCAAGAAGCTTTCCGAACGGACATGAGGCCTTTACTGGCTCAGTCCAGACTTCAGCTCGGTGGAGCACTCGATCCGCTGGAGTCTTACCGGGCGATCAACGTCCGAAAAGCATTAGTCGATGCTAGAGGTAACAAAACTATATCGACAGGGCTGTGAGTGTTGAGGTGACATTGATTTTTGATATTGGCAAGACCAACAAAAAACTCTATGTCCTTGACGACCAGCTTAAGGAACTGCACAAGGAGTACGTCAGGTTTGATGAGATCGTAGATGATGATGGTTTTCCATGCGACGATCTTGAGGCCATCGCCCAGTGGGTCCTTGCTTCTGCCAAAGCCATATTGAGTAATGATCAATATGAGGTCAAGAGTATCAACTTTTCTACCTACGGAGCTTCGATGGTACATTTAGACCAAAGCGGAAAAGTCATCGCTCCGTTTTACAATTACCTCAAGCCTTATCCGGAGGATCTTAAGCAACAGTTTTTTTCTGCTTATCACGGTGAGGCCAATTTCTCATTGATCACAGCCAGTCCATCCATGGGTTTTCTTAACTCCGGCATGCAGTTGTATTATCTTAAGTACTGCAAGCCTCACCTATTTGACAAGCTATCCGTGAGCCTTCACTTTCCACAGTACCTAAGCTACTTGCTCACAGGTCGACTGACATCAGACTACACCAGCGTAGGGTGTCACACAGGACTTTGGGATTTTCGCAATCACGACTATGCACAGTGGATCAATGAAGAGTCACTGGAGCAATACCTACCCAAGCCCGAGCCGACTTTAAAGCTTGTACCTATCCAACATGAGGATCAAGTTGTGCACGTAGGGATAGGCATTCACGATAGTAGCGCAGCACTTGTGCCCTACCTTCGAAGTGCGCCTAAGCCCTTTGTACTGATCTCGACAGGCACTTGGAGCATTTGTATGAACCCGTTTAACGAACACCAACTCACGAAGGATGAGCTAGCCAATGACTGCCTAACCTTCATGTCCACCACAGGTAGCTCTGTCAAGGCATCACGACTTTTTCTTGGGCAGGAACTGCGAGAGCAGGCTATGCGGCTTGGGGAGTACTTTGAGATGCCCTATCATCGATATAAGGAAGTGAGCTATGACAAAGATTTTGAGCCATTAGGCTCAGGCAGTGATCGATTGATATTTTCATATACCCACCTTGATGTAGCTCGGTTTGGCAAGGCCAATGCGGACACGGAAGACTTCAGCATCTTTCGGGATTTTGATCATGCCTATCATCAGTTGATGCATGAGATGACGAATCTACAGATCAATAGTCTTTCGCTTGCCATTGGTGAGTCATCCATCAATGATATCTTTATCGATGGAGGGTTTGCTGATAATGAGATTTTTGTACAAATGCTAGCTGATAAGCTACCGCAATATCGAATGCAGTCAGTCGAGTTTGCTTTGGGTAGTTCGCTAGGAGCGGCCCTAGTCGTCAATTCTACTGAGCAGTCTTACGATGGACTCTCAGACAGCTACAAGCCAAGAGTACACCTACCTGTAAAAAAGTCAAGCAGTCATGAGTATTGACTATAACAGTTCTTATCCATCTGTTGAACTTGACCTCAGGGCCAGGGCTAAACGAAGGATACCAAAGTTTGCCTTTGAGTACCTCGACGGAGGCTGCAATGAAGATGTCAATCTTGTCAAAAATACCAAAGAGATACGCGATGTGGAGTTGGTACCCCAATACTTAACCCCGCATACTAAATCTGATATGAGCACGCAGCTGTTTGGGCATACCTACAGCGCACCCTTTGGTATCGCCCCCGTCGGCCTTCAGGGACTCATGTGGCCCAAAGCCCCGGAGATATTGGCCAAAGCAGCACATCAGCACAACATACCCTTTATACTTAGCACTGTTACCACAATGAGTATAGAACGGGCCAGTGAGCTCACTGAGGGCAGGGCTTGGTTCCAGCTCTACCATCCTGCCAAGCAAGAACTCCGAGACGATATCCTTAACAGAGCTGCTGAGGCTGAGTGTCCGGTGCTAGTGCTGTTGAGTGATGTGCCTACATTCGGCTTTCGACCCAGGGACATACGCAATGGACTGGCCATGCCTCCCAATATGAACCTTTCAAATTTCATCCAGATCATGAAGCGACCCGAGTGGGCATTGAGGACATTGATCAACGGACAACCAAATTTCGAAACACTGAAGCCCTATATGCCCAAAGGACTGGATCTGAAGCAACTGGGACTATTCATGAATGAGACCTTTTCCG
>JAVKDO010000033.1:0-38131 GCA_040222235.1 Cyclobacteriaceae bacterium | reverse complement strand
GCGGTTAGAAGTCATTCCCGAAGGGAATCTATGATCCAACCTTGTGCTTCCTGCAACAGAGACTCCCTTCGGGAGTGACTTCAGGTGCTTATAAGGTGCTCAGCACGAAATTTGGGACATTTATTAAATGCCTACTTCAATAGATCGATTAGGTTTTCTTGAGCGTCATCATAAAACCCCTTGTCAATCTTAGTCTTATAACCTTTCGCAATAGTTATCCAATAGAGACTCTTTGAGAAATTGCCATCTATTGAATCTTTTTCGCTGTATAAACGAATGTATTCAAGTAGATGCTTCAAACTCATAATTGTCCAATAAGTTGATCTTGCATCAGACCTTTGCATATACACCATAGCAATAGCATCATAAATATGGTAAGTGGCAATATGGATGGCTATCTCGTGGCTTTTGAAATATCCTTGTGTTACTTTTTCTTGATCACTATTTCTAATCTCGATTTGCTGGAGCCTCTTATTGAATGGTCTAATTAATGAAGCGTATGAGATTAATCCTAAGATTGGTATTGCAAATAAAATTATCCATCCGATAATCGCTAATTGACTTGTTAAAATATCGGAAAAGAACCCTTCAGTGATACCAAACTTTTCAATCTCCGCTTGCTGCTTTTGGATAAGTCGGCTTAGTGAGTCTACTTTGGTCTCGAGTTGTGCTATGTTGAGTGAATCAAGGGATTGTAACATTATGATGAGTTGTTTAATCGTAATTCTAAAATAACCAATTATACCATCATTGTAAGTTCAGCGACTTGGCATATTGAATGAATTGTGTTTAGCCATCTCTCATTCCTGGTCGTACGTCTCGCTTCGACCACCCAAGTAAGAAATATGTGATTGTTATTGACCACCAGCCCTTATGCTAGGTCTTAGCATCCCGCTATGACCATCCAAGCAAAATTTATTAATTTAGATATATGCGTTGGTTCCTAACTATACTGTTTTTATCATCTGCTTCTATTGTGCATGCGCAAGTCGAGCCATCCAAAGTGGCTCTGATCATTGGCAATACCAACTATGAGGTAGGGCCACTGCGCAACCCTGTCAATGATGCCAATCTGATGACGAATACACTGCGTGCGCTAGGTTTCGAGGTGATTAAGGTGTTGGATGCCACCAAGGCGCAAATGGTAGAGGCAGTCAGGGAGTTTGAAGGCAAGGTGGTAGCCAATCAAGGTCCGGCACTGTTTTACTACTCAGGACATGGTCTACAGGTGGATGGCGCTAATTACTTGGTGCCGGTGGATGCGGACATCAAAGCGGAGTATGAAGTAGAGTCTACCTGCCTGCGCGCCGACAGGGTGCTCCGGATGCTTGAGTACCATGACAACCCGCTCAATATCGTGATCCTCGATGCTTGCCGCAACAATCCCTATACCCGCAGCTTTAGGAGTGGCACGCGCGGCTTGACCCAGCCCACAGCCGCCCCTACGGGCTCTATTGTCGCCTTTTCCACAGCGCCTAACTCGGTGGCCTCTGACGGTTCAGGAACGAATGGCCTCTACACCCAAGAACTCGTCAAGGCCATGCTGACGCCTAATATGTCTATCGAGGATGTCTTCAAGGTGACCCGGCGCAGTGTGGTCCAACTGTCCAACGAGGAGCAGGTACCATGGGAAAATAGTAGTCTGCTAGGAGATTTTTACTTCTTGGGTGAAGGTGAGACGGTCTCCGTTGATCCGGTAGTTATCCCTAGCGTTACCACCAATGATGAGGAGCGCACCTCGACCGAGCAGGTAGAGAATCGGACGGCACCAGCACCGGACTTTGGATATGGCCCTGACGAGTTCAGCACGGTGTTCGTGGCAGGTAAAGTCTGGACACTACAAAATCTTAATGTGACCCATTTCAGCGATGGCACTGAGATCATGCAAGTAAAAACGGAGGAAGAATGGGAGCAAATGAAGGCAAGAGAACAGCCTGCCTGGTTTGAAGTAGAGCATGAAGGAGCCCCGAAACCTATTTATGGCAAGCTATATAACTATTGGGCGGTAACAGATCCTCGTGGGCTTTGTCCTCAAGGCTTCAAAGTACCAAGCGCGGAAGACTTCTTTGCCGTATGGCGCTCTGTTACTGGTAAAAAGCAGCCTGAGCGTGTGCTATCTAAGCATCTTATTGATGATAACTGGGGTAAAGAAGCAACCCATCTTTCCGGCCTAGATTTTCCACCAGCCGGAGGCTTTAGTCAAGAATATAAGCATTACGGTAAGGCGGGAAGAGTGTGGTCTCGCTCCATCTATCAGGCGCTTACGAAAGCAGCAACTAACAAGTATGGTTTGGCGCTGCTCATCGGTAAATCATCCACCATAATGCAACCTACCGGAAAATCTGCTGGGCTGTCTGTAAGGTGCGTTCAACAGTAGCAGTCAAAAAGGGCCCATCAATAGTCTAGCACACAATCTGTGGCTAGCTCTTCATTACTTAATTTCGTAGTTCCCTCGATAACTAATCCGGTCTCTATTGACACTTGAGATACTCATGCTTGTGGATCCTCCTCCGGATAACGTCAACGAAATAGAGAAGCTATCGGCATTCCCCTTGACACTGTAGGAGATCTGTACGCGCTGCTTTTTGTCGTTGAACTTGACCCTACGTCTTTCAGTCGTGCCGTCGAACTCGAGACCGCCTGAGTCAAAATCAGAAGACAGTACGCGTGTATTACCAAAGTAGGGTAGGTTACCTGCACTGGCCTGAGGAGTAAGTACAACAGCGTTACTACTACTCTCAAGTTGGACGGTTGCACCTCGCTGGGTAGAGGCCTCATAGAATCGCATAATCAGTTCCCCCGACTCGACAGCCTTCTTCAGTTCTTCATAAGAACTTGGCTTAAGCTCATTGGGTTCGTCTTGCGCTTTCAGGGGATTGTACAGGGCTATTATGAATATGCCTAATAGGAGAGAAGTCGCTTTTTTCATATCAATACCTTTAGGCGGGCAATTTAGCCAATCATCAACGATCCCTCAAGCATAGTCATCGCTTTAGTCATTTGTCGTAGCTTTGAGTCATGCTCAAGTGGGTATTCAAAGTACTATTCAAATTCAACGGCTGGAAGCTATACACTCCTCGACCTGCCAACGCGGAGAACTGCATCATGGTTGCCGCTCCTCACACCAGTAATTGGGATTTTGTCTATGCTATCTCAGCGCTCGATCAGCTTGGATTGTCACCCCGCTTTACCATCAAAAAGGAGTTTAGCAAGTTCCCAATACTCGGAGGGCTGATCACGGCCTTAGGTGCGCTATGGATTGATAGGAGTCCTAAAGTGGAGGGTGAAAAGAGGCTAAGCATGACCCAAATCATGGTGGCGCTATTTGAGACGGCCAAAGAGGACATGTCAGTACTGGTTACTCCTGAGGGCACGCGATCTAAAGTGACCAACTGGAAGACCGGATTTTATTACACTGCACTTGAAGCCAAGGTGCCTATCTGCCTGGCTTTCATGGACTATGCCACACATACCACAGGTGTAGGCATGTGCTTCATGCCTACCGGAAATATGGAAGAAGACATGAAAATCATCATGGACTACTACAGAGACGTTACGCCCAAGTACCCGAGTGACTTCAGTGTGGATGTGAGATATGCTGATTAGTTGGAATTTATCAGCTCCAGGGCGATCTCGAGCGCTTGTGACGGGGCAGTCACGTAATCAGGCATCACTCCACCTTTATCCTCTCGGTTCACGACCTTATTGTATCCTGCTGCTAATGGCACTTGTATCCTGATGCCACTGTGAGGTAGTTTGTAATTGATAGTCACCCCACTGTTATTTCCTGCATAGGCACCTCCGGTTTCCTCTCCGATGACGGTTACACGTTTATTACTCTTAGCTACCGCAACAAAATCACTGGCTGCAGAAAAAGTACGACCATCCACCAAGACGTAGACAGGTCCCTGATAAGCGTTATCTCTAGGCTCTTGTATTGAGAGCGTACCGTGCCAGCTATTCACGCGATAGCCATTCTCAGTAGGTGTCATTCGTTTTTTCAATAGGCTATTGATCGCAGCTCGCTCTATTTTGCTGATGTCAGCATGTGCTACATGAGGGATTTCATTGACCTTACTTTCCCATCTATCAAAGTACTCGTAGGGCTCCTGAGCAATCATAGCGTAGAGCATGGCACCATTGCGACCTTCACCACCATCATTCTCTCTCAGGTCAATGATCAAGGCCTTAGGAGAGACGCTGGCCATGGACTTGAAGCTATCGCTAATGAACTTCTTATACTTCCCTCGCTCACCATTCTCAAGCTGATAGTCACCAAACATGCGGATGCGGAGGTAGGCTATCTTATCATCATGCAGCTGTTGATAGTCCAACCAAGGCTGGTGAGTGTCGTTTTTCCAAGCTTTCCGGGCTTCCCTCCAAGATCTTGTGGTTATTGCATTGACCGATATAGACTGAGATTCTCCGTCTTTTTCAATCGTTAGCTCATAATACTCACTAGGGCCAATGAAGTCATTAACGAAAAGGTTGAACTCATCTGCAACGAAATAGGGGGTTCGGGTACTAATCCCAGCATCTCCCGGAAAACTAAATTGACTCCACGCCTGCATCAGCGAATCAGCTGAGTAGTCGTTGATGCTCACTATTCTTGCATTTTCCGGTAGGTGAGTAGAGAGAGACCTGACTACTACGGGCTTACCATCTACATAAGCCAGAACCAATGGGGCTACCTGGATGGAGTCACTGTACAGCCTGGCCATCCGCATCTCTCTAGGGATGTAGGAGGTGGTGTGGCCACACTGGATAGCGGAGAGGAGCTGCCTTACCTTGTAGTTCAACTTTATAACTGAGAGACTTTCATTAGTAGTATTGAGTGCTTCGTCTGGCGCGAGTTGCCATTCAGTATGTGATTGATATCGATCTAATGCTGGGTGAGCAGTAGTCAGTATTTCGGACATTACCCGGATATCGGATCGGGCCTCATCTGCACTGAGCAGCTGTTTGGCCAGAGATGTATCAGTTACAAAGAAACCGATAAGGGTGAGTGGTACAAAACGCAGAAAGTGCATGATTGGATTGTGGTGGTTGGTGCAAAGACTTGTATTTACACATTAGGTTGCATACTGAGAGGACTTGATTATTTTTAAGTAATGTGGATTAGGAGCTTCGTATTGTTTATTTGGGCTTTGATGATCGTTTTGACAGGCTGTGGAGAAAGTGAAAACGCAGATATCCAAGGCCTGTGGCAGCTCGAGAATATCAATATCGATGGTTATGAAAGGCCTTTGTCAAGAGGCTTTGTGGAGTTTAAAGGGGATGGAAGTTTTGCGGTTTCGCAAGTAGATGGTGACTTCCTCGGTACCTATACGATTAAAGACAAGACGACTCAGTTGGTCAGTAATACTACTAGTTGGTTCAATACGCGATGGACTTTCTTTACCCTCGATGATCAACTTAACTTAAAGGGTACGGAGTTAGGTTTTAGAAATACCAAACTCACTTTCAGGAAAATCAACCAAGTACCCGCCTTCGACGACTTTGAGAATCGGCTGATGGGAGCGTGGAATCTCTACAAGATCTATCATGGCGATCAGATCAAGGCGCAGCGCAATACGCAAATGACCTTTGCTGATGGCACGAACTATAGTATACAAGAGGATAGTATCGTGCTCGAAGAGGGGTTAGTGATCATTGACACTCGCCATCAAAAGATATCCTTTGAACATCACGAGACTGCCTGGAGAGCCTGGTTCTATGGTGATGAGCTCAGATTGAGCAATGATCAGATGGGATTGCGATATTCTCTCAGACGTTGACCGCTCAAGTTTATTCTGGCTTTTGTCGCCATTTTTTCTTTTCGCCATGCTGTTTCTTCGACTTGATGCGTTTGGCAACAGCCGATTTGCTGGGCTTAGTAGGTCTTCTTTTTTTGAGGACAGCAAATACCTTCGCTAGTAGTTTGTCCAGTTTCGTAAAAGCGATCTCCTTATTTTGAAGTTGTGAGCGTTTGGTCTCGGCGGTAATGATCAATACCCCGTCCTTAGTCAGTTTATTGGCTAGAGCGGTTAGGATCAATGCTCTTTGATCTTCCTCAAGTACTGAGGAACTCTTGATATCCCACCTCAATACTACTTTGGTCTCTACTTTATTGACGTTTTGTCCACCTGGACCCCCACTGCGGGCGGTGGTGAGCTGCACTTCTGGTTTGATACTGGCTATGTTGATCGGACGTACCATCTAGGATTAAACTACTAAAAGGAGAAAATGATTTATAACAGCCTGAGTTGGACTTTATAAACACTCCAAAATCGTCATATCGCAGTGTAGCCCGCCTTGCTCGCTGGCGCTGAAGCTTTAGCGAAAGAGTCCGGCGAGGCAGGCGGAGATATCTTCTTAAAAAGGAGGAAAGAAATATATTCTTATTTCAGTTTTAAGCATTAAAAAGGTTTCCTGCCCTCCGGCAGGCGGGCTCCTATCGTACCAATAAAGTATTCTTGTAAACTTCTGAAAATGAGTCTCTTTCGATAAACTCAAGATGACAATCATTTTCAGAATCGACAGTACCAACGTCATTCTAATCTGTCCGCTTGGAACCCAAATGTTATGTCTCCAAAAGACAATTTTGGAGTGTTTTTCAAAGTTTGATTAATCGAACTCAGGTCAATACCCATTCTTACATGATGAACAACAAAAAACCCGATCCTTAAGAGATCGGGCTTCCTTTACGATTGGTTATTATTATTATGACTAGTAGGGTCTGGCTGTTTCGCCAGTATATACTTGTCTTGGCCTTCCGATAGGCTCCTTATTCTCTCTCATTTCTCTCCACTGAGCGATCCATCCTGGTAATCGACCCATAGCGAACATCACTGTGAACATTTCGGTTGGGATGCCCAATGCTCTGTAGATGATACCTGAGTAGAAGTCAACGTTAGGGTAAAGCTTTCTATCCACGAAGTACTGATCGTTCAAAGCCTCATGCTCCAAGCCTTTAGCAATATCCAATACAGGATCAGTCACTCCTAATGACTCCAATACATCATCAGCAGCCTTCTTGATGATTCTAGCTCTAGGATCGAAGTTCTTATACACCCTGTGTCCAAAGCCCATCAGTCTGAATGGATCGTCCTTATCCTTGGCTTTAGCCATCCACTTCTTAGTATCTCCACCATCAGCTTTGATATTTTCGAGCATTTCGATCACTGCTTGGTTGGCTCCACCATGGAGAGGGCCCCAAAGTGCATTGATACCAGCTGAGATAGAAGAGTACAAACTCGCCTGAGATGAGCCCACTACACGTACGGTAGAGGTAGAGCAATTCTGCTCATGGTCTGCATGCAGGATAAGCAATTTGTCCAATGCCTTCGATACAGCTGGGTTAACCTCATAAGACTGACTAGGTAGGCCAAACATCATATTAAGGAAGTTGGAAGTGTAGTCAAGCTTATTGTTAGGATAGACAAGTGGATGTCCGATCTTATTCTTGTATGCAAATGCTGCCATTGTAGGCATCTTTGCTATGATTCTAATGATTGACATATTCACTTCATCCCAGCTTCTGTTCGGATCAAGCGAATGAGGGTAGAAAGCCGTCATGGCAGTTACCAAAGAAGACAATACGCCCATTGGGTGCGCCGCTGAAGGGAAACCATCTAATATCTTATGGAAATCTTCATGTATTAATGTGTGAAGCGTAACTTCTTCTTTGTAAGCCACAAACTCCTCAGCAGTTGGGAGTCGACCATAGATAAGTAGATACGCTACCTCTAGGAAACTTGACTTCTCTGCCAAATCTTCGATTGAGTAGCCTCTGTGGTGAAGTATTCCTTTTTCACCATCGAGGAAAGTAATTGAGCTTTTCGTAGAACCGGTGTTTTTAAAACCTGGGTCTATCGTGATCAGACCTGACTCAGCACGTAGTTTGCTGATATCTATGGCTTTCTCATTTTCGGTACCCTCAATGATCGGTAATTTGTAGGATTTGCCATCTACCGTTAGCTCTGCGAATTCTGACATGCTCAATTAATCGTTTTCTGGTTATAACTCAATTTGATTTGAAAATAGTCAATATTTTGATGAGAAGAAAGATCAATTATTTCCTCCTAAGATAATTGGTAGCCCATCTTTCCCACTACCTATGATCACCACTTTACTATTTGGCGACTTTGCCAGATCCTGAGTGGCCTCAATGCCACGCATCTTCAATAACTCATCAGTCAAACTACTGTTTATAATAGCGTTAGCTTTTGCTTCACCTTCCGCAGCGATACGCTTCCTTTCTGCTTCACTTTTCTCCTTATCTAAACGGAACTGGTAGGCGAGTGCCTCTTGCTCTTGCTGCAGCTTATTCTCGATTGCCGCTTTGATTTGTTCCGGTAGGTTGATAGACCTAATAAGCAAAGCCTTCAACTGCATACTATTAGCAGAGAGAGTTTTCTCCGTCTCTGATGTGATAGCTAGCTCTACTTCTGATCTCTTGGTAGAGTAAATCTCTTCTGCTGTGTAGCGTCCCATTACTTGTCTTACAGATGAACGGACCTCCGGGATCACCAAAGTAGTTATGAAAGCCTCACCAAAGTTTTCATGCAAAAATCCAACTCTATTATAGATAGGGTGAAATCGAACGGTGATATCTACCGCAATGGACAGACCATTTTTATCCAATACATCCATCTGCTCTTCACGCGTATTCTCGCGTACATCATATACATAAGCGGTATTCCAAGGAGCTTTGATGTGGAAACCAGGGGTCTTTATATCTTCTTTATCAAGACCTCCGGAAAACTTGTAGAAGATGACGGCTCTTTCACCAGCTTCTATAGTAAAAAAAATGCTTGAACTCAATGAAAAAATGGCAATTAGCCCTACAAGGGCGAATACCAATACGGGTAACATTTTATTATTATTCATTTGGCTAGTTTTATTTGTCTCAAGTTATAAAGCTTAACTGGATTTATAGGAATAAGTTTTACTATCACAGGTAATAGTAAAACAATCATTTTAGTTTTTACTCTACTTAATCAACTATCTTAATTAGGTAATAGTTCTTCTTTCCCTTTTGGGCCAGAATGTATTTCTGTTGGAGTAGTTGGAAGTTCACTGAAGTGTTGGGATCAGCGATTTTAGTCTTGTTGATACTCACTCCACCGCCTGATATCATTCTGCGAGCTTCACCTTTAGATGAAAAGACCAGGCCATCAGTCGTTTCTGATAAGAAATCGGTTACGTTCTCGGCAGCCTCAAGTTCGGATCGAGAGATCTCCTTCTGAGGTACACCCTCGAAAACTGCAAGTAATGTCTTCTCATCTAACTTACTCAGCTCCTCTGTAGTCGATTTGCCGAACAAAATATTGGATGCAGAGACAGCTATTTCATAGTCCTGCTCTGAGTGTACTGTAACAGTCACTTCTCTGGCCAACTCTTTTTGAAGGAGGCGTTGATGTGGTGCTTCTTCATGTTGCTTGGTGATAGTTTCAAGAGACTCCTGATCTCGTGTCGAGAAGATCTTGATAAACTTGGCGGCATCCTCATCAGATACATTGAGCCAGTACTGGTAAAACTTGTACGGGCTGGTCTTCTCAGCATCCAACCAGATATTGCCATCTTCTGATTTACCGAACTTGGCGCCATCAGAGCGCGTCAATAGGGGTGTTGTGATGGCAAAGGCTTCTCCACCGCCTTTACGCCGGATGAGTTCAGTTCCGGTCACGATATTGCCCCACTGATCAGAGCCTCCCACTTGTATCTTGATGCCTTTATTCTTCCAAAGCCAATAAAAATCATAGCCCTGGACGAGTTGATAAGTGAACTCCGTAAAACTCATACCTGTGTCCAGCCTCTTTTTGACGGATTCCTTGGCCAGCATATAGTTGACAGTGATGTGCTTGCCTACGTCTCTGATAAAGTCGAGGAAAGTGAAATCCTTGAACCAATCATAGTTATTGACCATCTCAGCACTATTGGCTCCACAGTCAAAGTCCAAAAACTTCTCTAGCTGTGCCCTGACACAGTCTTGGTTGTGTCTGAGTACATCTTCTGACAGCAGATTACGCTCTTGCGATTTCCCGCTAGGGTCACCAACCATACCTGTAGCACCTCCCACAAGGGCGAATGGCTTGTGTCCACTCCGCTGGAGATGTACCAGAATCATGATTTGCACCAGATTACCGATATGTAAAGAGTCTGCGGTCGGGTCAAAGCCTATGTAGGCAGAGGTCATTTCACTGTTGAGTTGATCCTGTGAACCAGGCATCATATCGTGGATCATGCCACGCCATTTCAATTCTTCTACAAAGTCCTTCATTCGTGCTTTTAAAATTAGCAGCGGCAAATATAAGTACCCTATCGGAATGAAGGCCGCTGAGGAAAAATGATTAAAGTCCTTGAAAGTCATGACCAATCCTATAAATTCAGCAAAGGCAAAATGCTAGTTTTCGAAATCAAAACGAAGATCTTATGGGCGATTTTAATGTTCGATTAGTTAACAACCAGAAGGAACTCAACGAATTCACCAAATGTCTGCTCAATGATATTCATGCATTGGAGCGCATGCTTGAAGAGGATTGGTTTGAGAGTGATGTTATTCATATTGGAGCAGAACAGGAGTTGTGCTTAGTCGACAAGCACTTTAAGCCTGCACCAAAGGCGATGGAGGTGCTCAGCAGGGTTAAGGATGATAGTTTCGTTACCGAGCTGGCCAAGTTCAACCTCGAAACTAATCTCAATCCTCAACCTCTAGGCAAGGATTGTTTTACGAATCTGCATCAGGAGATCGACACGCGACTTGATCAGTTGGATGGGATTTGTGAGTCGCTGGGAATCGATTACGCCCTAACGGGAATACTGCCTACCATACGCAAGTTTGATCTTGATATGTCGAATATGACGCCTTTGCAACGTTATGAGGCGCTAATGCAGGCCATTGGCAATGCTAAGGGTAGAAATCACGAGCTGAGGATTGTGGGACTAGACGAGCTTCACCTAAAGCGTACCTCGGCAATGCTGGAAGCTTGTAATACAAGTTTTCAAGTTCATCTTCAGATCAAGCCCGAGGAGTTTGTGAAGATGTACAACATCTCGCAAGTCCTAGCAGCGCCAGCTTTGGCCATTTCAGTAAACTCACCATTACTTTTTGGTAAGCGACTCTGGGCCGAAACGCGCATTGCGCTCTTTCAGCAGTCTATCGACACGCGTATTACCTCAGAGCACTTGAGGGAGAGAAGTCCAAGAGTCACATTTGGAAAGGACTGGCTACATGAGAGTATTTCGGAGATTTATAAAGATGATATTGTTCGCTTCAGGGTAATGCTACAGACCGATTGTGAGCCGGATAATAATGCCTTGCTCGATCAAGGGATTACGCCCAAGCTCCGCGCACTGATGATCCATAACTCTACCGTGTATAGATGGAATAGAGCTTGCTACGGGATAAGTCCTAGCGGAAAACCACATCTAAGAATTGAAAATAGAATTTTCCCATCAGGCCCTACAGTCATTGATGAGGTAGCCAATTCCGCCTTCTGGATTGGAATGATGAAAGGAATGGACGCGGAGTACAGCGATATCAGAGACTTTATGGAGTTTGACCATGCCAAGGACAACTTCTTCTCAGCTTCTCGCGACGGGCTCAATACTAGCTTTCATTGGATTAATGGTAAGAAGATAAGTGTCAATAGGCTTATCAGCGAAGAGTTGCTTCCGCTTGCAAGACATGGGTTAGAGCTGAGTAATGTGAGCAAAGCTGAAATCGATAAGTACATGGGTGTGATCGAAGCACGCAACGAATCCAGGAAGACCGGCACACAGTGGCTTTTGAATTCTCACGCACATCTATTGAAGAAAGTAGGGAGGGAAGAAATAGCCCCGGCGTTGACCTCCTCCATCATGATGAACCAAAAGACTCAAAAGCCAGTACATGAATGGCCATTGGCCGAAGGTGCAAATAGTGCGGATTGGCGACCTGACTCTCTGATCGTTGAAGAATTTATGACGACAGATGTATTCACTGCCGATCCTGATGACCTACCTGAATTAGTAGCGGATATTATGGCTTGGAGAAAGCTGAAATATATGCCGGTAGAAAATAATAAAGGGACACTTAAAGGACTGATAAGTTATCATCAGGTACTCAGCTACTTATCAAAAAAATACGGGAATAAGGGTGCCGGCAAGAATTCGGCTGTGAAGGATATTATGGAGGCTAACCCACCGACGATTCATCCTGATGAATCCGTCGTAGATGCTCTCAAACTAATGAAATCACATAAAGTCAATTGTCTGCCAGTTGTGAAAAATGAACGCTTAATCGGAATCATATCGGAGGGAAATTTCATTAATATTACAGCGAGTTTACTGAACTCTTTACATAAGAGAGCCATTCAAAAAGACGTAGCTCCTGAGGTGAATGATGAATAGGATACTAGACGATATTTCTGGGGAAAAAGAGGGGCCATTGGTCATATTGGTGGCAGGTATTCATGGTAATGAAACGGTAGGGATAGATGCCGCGAAAGACATCTTCAGGAAGATACGTGATCATAAAGTCCATCTCAACGGACGGCTCATAGGTATCCTTGGCAACCTTCAGGCCATAGCGACTAATCAACGCTTCTTAGCTTATGATCTCAACCGCGCGTGGAAAGAAGATTACATCAATTTGGTTTCGGAAAAGTCAGATCATTTTGCCCATCCTGAAGATAGGGAGCTCAAGGAACTCCATTTGACTGTCGACGAACTGCTAGCAGGAGATACACATGAAGAAAAAATCCTCGTAGATCTCCATGCGACCTCATCGGACAAAGGCAATTTCATCATTGTGCCGGAGGCTGAGGCGGATCATGATATCGTGAAAGCACTGCACCTGCCAGTCGTCATTGATATGGAGAAATACCTTGAAGGCACATTGCTGAACTATTATCAACATCATGGTGTGATCAGCTTTGCGTTTGAGGGTGGGTTGATAGGAAGCAAGGAAGCTGTAGAACTTCATGAATCAGGTATCTGGGAAATATTGGATACAGCAGGTATGATTAGCCATCATGATCATGAGGAAGTCGATCATTATGAAAAGAAGCTCAGGGCTATTTCAGACAGTCTTCCCTCTAAAGTCAAAGCCTTCTACCGTCACTGGGTAGATAGAGAAGACGAGTTTGTGATGAAGCCAGGCTTTAGTAATTTCCAGGAGATAGAAAAAGGCCAGTTGCTCGCCAGAGACAAACATGGGCCGATATTCGCGCCAGCAGGTGGTATGATCTTCATGCCGTTATATCAGGATTCTGGTAATGATGGCTTTTTCCTCGTTCAGGAGTTGACTCGAGAAGAACCCGTGAATCTTTACGAATAAATGCCAAGTACATTTCAGCAGATATATGATCACCTTCAAGCCAAGGAGTATGCCCCGGTATATTTCTTACATGGAGAGGAGGCTTACTACGTCGATAGGATTTCTGATTTTATAGAGTCCAACGCCCTTTTAGAAGCAGAGAAAGGTTTTAACCAGACCATCGTTTACGGCAAAGATGCTGACATGGCGACCTTACTCAATCATGCCAGACGCTTCCCGATGATGTCTGAAAAGCAAGTAGTCATTGTCAAAGAAGCGCAGGAGATCAACAATCTAATGAAGGAGGATGGGATCAAACTCATGGAGAGTTATCTTCAGAACCCACTGCCATCAACTATACTGGTCTTTAACTACAAGCATAAGACACTCGACAAGCGCACCAAGCTGGCGAAAGCCTTGGAGAAGTATGCTGTTGTAATGGAGTCTAAGAAGCTCTATGACAACCAGGTGCCAGATTGGATATTCGGGTACGTCAAAGAAAAAGGATTCACGATAGTGGATAAGGCCGCCTTATTACTAGCGCAATACATAGGCACCAACTTGGAGCGGATGGCACATGAGATCGACAAGATCTTGATCAACTTCAAAGAACCTGCTAAAATCGAGGTTGGACATATCCAGAAGTTTGTCGGAATAAGCAAAGAGTATAATGTGTTTGAGCTGCAGAAGGCCATCGCCACGCAAGACATGCCCATGGCCATCAAGATCGCCAACTACTTTGAAGCCAATCCAAAGAGTAATCCACTGCTGCCAGTGATTACTACTATTTTCAATCTTTTTTCAAGGCTGCTAATTGTCCACAAGGAGTCTAATAAGAGCGATAATAATATTGCGTCTGTGCTGGGTGTTCATCGTTTTTTTGCTGGAGAGTACCTGATTGCTGCGCGTAATTATCCACTCTCGAAGGTGATTGAGAATGTAGGTCATGTTCGACAGGCCGATCTTGCTTCCAAGTCAATTGGATCAGGTACCATCACCGATGGTCAGATCCTCAAGGAATTGATTTATAAGTTGATGAGCTAATTTTAAATCTCTCCTAAACTATATAGCTTTCTCACGTATACTAGAGCGTTAGCACAACCGTTTAATTTCCTAAACCAGGCATGCCGAAAAAACTTCTCTTTTTCATTTTTCATTTTCTGATCGTCTTTGGTTCCTACGCTCAGCTCAACCTTAGCCAATCAGAAGAAAACTTACTGCTCACACAGGGCAAAGAGCTAATCCTCGGAGGAAAGTACAATGCTGCAAGAACCCATTTTGATCGACTCGTAAAGCAGTTTCCAGAAAGAAGCGTCACTCAACAGGCAGCATATTATCAAGCCTTAGCAGCCCTTAAGGCGGGCCATAGTGATGGACTGTTCCTAGGGGAATCCTATTTCGAAAAATATCAGGTTAATCCTGAAGAATCAGGTCTCAACGAGCAGTTGGCCTTATACTATTTCGATCAGGGTGATTATAGGAAGGCCGCTAGCTATTTCGGAAACAGTCCAAGCTCAGGTAGTAGTGAAGAAATGACATTCAAGCGCGGCTACACGGCTTATCAGCAAAATAAGAACAAGGAAGCACTCTCTTACTTCAATCGGATCAGCGACGGCTTCAGCGACTATGCTTACAGTGCGGCCTATTATGGAGGCTTCATCGAGTATGACCAGGGCGGGTATGTAGCGGCACGGCAGAGCCTGGAGAAAGCTGCGAAAAGTGAGACTTACGCGGCTAAGACCAAACCATTACTGGCAATCATCTATTATCAATCGGGTAATTCGACCAAGCTGATGCAGCTGGCTGATGAACTGAGAAGCTCTGATGAAAATGCATCATCAGTGTATTTACTAGCTGGAGAGGTTCAATATACTGCGAAGGAGTATGCGAAAGCAGTAGACTACTTTGAAAAGGGGTTGAAAGCCAAATCAGGCAAATCACTTGAGCTGAAGTATAAATTGGGGTACGCCTATCTCCAATTGGGAAATGCGGATAAAGCTATCGACTATTTCAAGGAAGTGGCATTAAGCAAATCTGACATGGGCCATCATGCTGCCTACTATCTTGGTGAGCTTTATGTGCAGCAGAGCAACCTGAGCTATGCTTCCAGTGCTTTCTATAATGCTTCTAGGCTTGATTTTGATCCAGATTTGGCTACTGCAGCACTTTTCTATTATGGCAAGACCTCTTTTCAGCTGGGTAATTATCAGGAAGCAATTGATGCATTAATCGAATTTGAAGAAAAGAATCCCACTCACCCTGACCGAGAAGAGGCCAATGAGCTAGTTTCTAAAGCGTTTCTTGCTACTAATGACTATGATGTAGCCATCAATTACATTGAAAAGATTGAGCGTAGAAGCGCAGCGATCAACGCTACCTACCAAAGAGTTACATTCCGAAAGGGAACTGACCTTTTTAATAAATCACAGTTTTTTGAGGCAGTACGCTATTTCGATAAGTCCATTGGGGTACCGGTCGATAAAGCCTTGCTTGATGAGGTCTATTTCTGGAAAGGAGAGGCCTACAGTATCGGTAAGAAATATGAAGAGGCAATCGTGGCTTATCGCGCCTTGATAAGAAACAATGCCACAACCATATATGATACCAAAGCACTCTATGCAGCGGGTTATGCCTACTACAACCTTAAGAACTACGCTGATGCCAAGAGGAATTTTGAGCTTTATATCAAGGCTGAGGGTACAGCAGCGATCAATGCGAGTACTTTCATAGATGCCCGTCTGCGGCTTGCCGATTGCAACTACGCCCGGAAGGACTATGATGAGGCGATCACCGGTTATAGTAGAGTAGCCAATTCTAAGTTTGCCTTGCGTGACTATGCCCGCTACCAATTGGCGCAGTGCCTATGGATGGCTGATCGTCCAAGTGAGGCGTTGACACAACTGAATAGGTTTTTTGAGGACTATGGTCAATCAACTTATGCTGATGATGCCTACTTCCTTACAGCTCAGATCAATTTTGAAACAGGCAGCTATCAACAGGCGGTGACTGGTTATAGTAGGCTCATCAATGCCTTTCCCCAGAGTAATCTCGTGCCGTATGCCTTAGTGCGTCGAGCCATCAGCTATGCTAACCTGAGCAATACTAGCCAGACCGAGCAGGATTATAAGCGCGTCTTATCAGAATATCCAAGGCATCCGATGGCTGAGAACGCCATCCTGGGCCTACAGGAGGTGATGAGTGCTTCTGGTCAGTCAGGGGCCTTCTCTTCTTTTCTGAGTGGCTATAAAGAACAGAATCCCGAGAGCACCAACCTTGAGTCAGTCGAGTTTGAGTCTGCAAAGTCACTGTATTTCAGTCAGGATTATTCAGGAGCGATTGCAGGACTGCAAGCCTTTATTTCAAATTATGAAAACAGCAATTTCATTGACGAAGCACAGTACTATTTGGCAGATGCCAACTACAGACTGGATCGCATCGAAGAAGCATTAATTGTTTTCAATCGTATCTTGACGGATCAGACCAACACCTATTTCCTGAGATCGCTTTCCAGGGTAGCCCAAATTGATTTTCGACTTGGGTCTTATCAGAGGGCTATCACGAATTATAGACAGTTATTTGAGTTAGCCAGATCCAACAGAGAGCGCAATGACGCACTGAGCGGATTGATGGAAAGCTACTTCCAACTAGCTAACTACGATTCCACGGCTTACTATGCCAACGAGTTGATTGCCCAGAAGCAAACTGCCTTTGGAACGCAGAGCAAGGCCTATCTCTATCTGGGCAAGTCGGCACAGGCCACTCAGCAGTATGAAGATGCCATCGACCACTACCTTAACGTCCTGAATCTTGCTAAGGATGAAAACGGAGCTGAAGCGCAGTACAACATGGCAGAGATTCAATATCAGCAAGGGGAGTATCGCCAGTCCCTCCAGTCACTTTATAACCTCAATACGAGCTTTGCTAGTTATGAGGAGTGGCTAGGGAAGAGCTTTCTGCTCATTACCGACAACTTCATCGCACTTGATGAGCTTTTTCAAGCAGAGGCTACTTTGAATTCTGTTATTGAGAAATCCCCACTAGAGAGCATCAAGACCCAAGCCCGTGCAAAGTTGAAATATCTCGAAGGGTTGGAGAAGGAAGTAATTAGCGATAGCACCAGCATAAAACAAGATTCTATCAAATGAGCAGGTTAATCATCATAGTTTCAGTTCTGATCTCCATTGCGGTAGCCGCTCATGGTCAAGAGGCTCCACCTGCTCCAGATGGTGCTATCGAAGAGGTGCAGGTGATCATCGAGAAGGATCGGGAGATAATCTTGCCATTTGCGAATCGGTACTTTGAGAAGGTCAATCTCGAGAATTCGACTATTCAGCCGGGAAGTTTGCAGTTCGATTTTGAGGAGAGAACTTTTGAGCCAGGAAGAATCGAGGTTGGCTTCACACCTCAGTCTTATCAGACACAATCAAGGACCCTCAGCAATCAGAGTTTTATCAAATTGGGCTATGGCAACTACGGTTCTCCACTTCTGCAGGCCAATGCCTATACAAACACGAGCAGCGATTGGTTACTAGGTGTTGATCTGGATCATCTATCCTTTGGCTCGGGGGCCGTAGATGATGAGAACAGCGCAGGAGGGCGAAGTGCGCTCAACTTGACAGGTAGCCGCATGAGCGAAAACTCAACTTTCACCGGACGACTCGGCTACAATACTAGAAATGGCTACTACTATGGCTACCCTGAGGAGACCATTATTAATGATCGGGATTCTATTGAGCAAATATTCAATGAATTTCGCCTAGGACTTGATTGGAGTGGAAGAGTAGCTGAGGAGGGCAGTCTATCATTAGTGGCTGACTTTAATCTGATCAATGATGAGTATGATGTGAGTGAAAACAAGTTTAGTGCTGGAATCAAAACAGCCTTACCATTGACTGATATGCTTAATCTGGAGTTGGGATTATCCGGAGTACTAAGTCAGTACACAAATGGGATAGGTGATTATAAGCGTAACCTTTACACAATACAACCTGGGGTAGCTTATCAAAATGAAGCCCTTAAGCTTAAGGTGGGAGCCCAGCTCGCTATCGTTGATGAAGATAGTTCGCTCAATGAAAACTTCAATATCTATCCAGATGTAAGGCTCGACTATAATGTTTCAGAGGTTGTTAACTTCTACGTCGGTGTTGGTGGAGGCATTCGACAGCAGTATTTCGAAAGTAGGGCCCGAGAAAACTTCTTTATCGGTGATTCGACCAACATACAGCACGCTAGCGAGCAATGGCAGGGATTTGTGGGAATTGCTGCCAATAGTCAGAAGCTATCATTTGACTTAAACGCACGGTATGGACAGATCGATAATATGGGATATTTCGTCAATAGAGCGAGCAATCCAAGCGAGTTTGATCTCATCTATGATACAGGTATTACTGGCTTACTGACCATTGGTGCCACTGTCGGGTATGCTATCAATGATAATATAATAGCTGAGTTAGGGGCGAAGTTCTACAACTATTCAACTGATAGTCTACCGGTTCCTTACCACGTTCCAGAGTTAGAGGCGTTCTTCAATATTAAGACAAAGCTGGCTGACCAATGGACACTGGGAGTTCAAGGTCAGTTTATGGGTGGTGTCACAGGAGCGAACCTCGTGGAGGACACAAGTTTCGATTTAGATGCTTTTTTTGACCTATCGGTAGAATTAGATTATCAGATTGACGAACACTGGGGTGCTTTTATAATGGTCGATAATGTGCTGTCTCAAGACTATTCTAGATACTATAGATACCCCAATCGTCAGTTGATGGCGAAATTAGGCGTGAGCTATTCCTTTTAACGTTAGTTGAAATTTAAGTTCACTGTTTAGGAGGAAATCATCTTTTTGTTAAATTACCAGAGAATACAATCCAACAATCAAAGCATATGGCTAAGAAGAATCCAAATGACGATCCAGAAGAGGAGAACAACTCTCACCAACAAGACGATGGTTCAGATGAAGATTTTGGTCTTCCTGATTTAGAGTATGAAGAGCTAGAAGATGATACAGAGGACGAGGAAGAAGTACTCGAAGAGGAGGTAGAGGAAACAATAGCGGCTTCAGCGATAGTTGAGGATGAGCCTGATCTCGAAGATATTACTGATATAGAGGATGAAGTAGATTCATTTGACGTCAAAGCAGCAGCTGAGATTGATGACGATGATGATACTTTTGAGCCATCATCTCTGGATGATGACTTTGATACTGACGAATTTGATGATAGCGATTTCGACGAAAATGATATGATGAGTGAGGAAGAGCTCTCAAAGCCTCCCGTGTATGATGATGATGACGATGAAGACTCATCCGATTTCGACGCAGACGATTTGAGCGACTTTGAGCCATCTGAGGATGCAGAGTTGCCGGGCAGCTATCGTACTGTATCGAGTGAGGAGGGTTCTGGTAAGTTCACCAAAATCATCGTGATCGGTGTAGTCTCTTTCTTTATCATAGCTGCGGCGTTGTTGTTCTTCAACAGCCAAACCAGTGACTCAACAGCGGGCCAGACCGTCGTGAAGGTCGAAAAGCCAAAGACGGCTACTAAGAAGGCTCCAGTAAAAAAGGAACCTGCTAAAACTGAGACCAAGCCTGAAACCAAAGCTGCCGAGCCTGCTCCTAAGACAGAACCAAAGAAGCAACCTGCTGCTCAGCCAGCAAAGACAGAGCCAGCCAAGGTTCAACAATATACAGGGGCTCCTGGTGAATTTGCTGTACTATCTGATCGAACAGGACGTTCATATGTCATTATCGGGAGTTTCTTTGATGAGGATATGGCAACAGACTACAGCGAAAAACTAGCATCCAATGGCGTGGGTACTTCTATTATTCCACCATTCAAGGGTTCTAAGTTCTACAGAGTGGCTATAGCTGATTTTCCTTCATATAGTGATGCAGCCAGTGCGCTGGGTCAATTCAAAGGAACCTATGGCGATGATGTTTGGGCATTAAGGTATTAGAAACATATGATATTACTTCAGGCAAGCACTGCCATTGATATGGCAGCTGCTGATTCAGCAGAGACCATCTCTGTGCTGGAATTATTAACAAAAGGCGGCTATATGATGCTGCCTTTAGTTTTACTATCCATTATAGCACTGTACATTTTCATTGAGCGGATCATGTCGATCAGCCGAGAAGCTAAAACTCCTGCTGGCTTTACAGATAGTATCCGCACTAAGGTGATCGGTGGAGACATCAACGGGGCGAGAGTGCTTTGCAAAGAGACAGATACTCCGGTAGCCCGAATGATCGAAAAGGGATTGAGTAGAATCGGTAGCCCACTTAAGAATATTGAGGTATCTATTGAAAATGTAGGAAAGATCGAGATATACAAGCTCGAGAAGAACCTGAGTTTTTTAGCTACGATCTCCGGTGCAGCACCGATGATTGGCTTTTTAGGTACAGTCACAGGCATGATTCAGGCATTTATTGCGATAGCGCAGGAGGAAGGTGCTGTGAGTCCTAAGCTACTCTCTAGCGGTATCTATGAGGCCATGATCACGACAGCCGCTGGTCTAGTGGTGGGCATTCTGGCCTATTTAGCATACAACTACCTCGTGACTCGCGTGCAGAAGCTGGTCCATAATATGGAGTACAGTTCGATTGAGTTTGTGGACCTACTTCAGGAGCCAACATGAACATCAAGCCAAAACATAAGGTAGAAGCTGGGTTTAGCATGTCGTCAATGACAGATATAATATTTCTGTTGTTGATCTTCTTTATGCTGACGTCTTCTTTCATTACTCCGTCAGGCCTACCGGTAAATCTCCCGTCTAGTAAGAGTTCGAGCATTATCATGCAAAAGGTGAGTGTCACCATTACGAAGGACCTGGAGTATTTTGTCAACGACAAGAGAGTAAGTAAGAACAACCTTGAAATGATGCTCAGAAGCTCTTTTGCAGGTAAAGAAGGCTTGGTCGTACTACATTGCGATCAGTCTGTGCCGGTCGAGCATCTAGTGCACGTGGCAGGTATAGCTACGGCGCTGGAAGCAAAAGTATCTATTGCTACTAAGCCTGCGGGATGATACCCAATAACGAAAACCCAAATCGAGATAGAAAGGCAATGGCCATATCCGTGTTTATTCATGGTATAGTGGCCGTCTTGTTCATTTTTATCTTGGCCTGGAGAGAGCCAGATCCACCGATTCCGGAGTACGGTATTGAGCTCAACTTGGGTGTCTTCGATGATGGCGCTGGTGATGTGCAAGCCGAGATACCTCCTTCTCCGGTTGAGGAACCTACACCGGAGGAGTCACAGGACGAAACGACCACTAGTGAAGAGGCAGCCGCTGAAGAGCAGGTAGAAACTGCGGAACCAGAGCCAGAACCAACCACGACCACTAGTGCGGAAGAGGCCACCGAAGAAGTAGAAGCCTTCGATACGCCCAGTCCTGATGTAGTAGAGCCAGAAATAGAAGAAGAGGTTGTTCAAGAAGAGGTGGTAGAAGAAATTATCGAGGAAGTAGAGACTATTCCTACCGAAGAGGTGAATGATGTGCCAGAGATCCCTGAGCAAATCATTGAAGAAGAGCCTACGGAAGTAGCGCCAGAGGTGATTGCACCGGTGGCTGAGGAAACTACAGTTGAAGGCACAACAACAGAAACGAACGAGCCCGCGGCAAGTAACCAAGGTGATCAGAATGATGAAGTGGGTGATGAGGGCGATCCAGAGGGAGAGTTAGATGCCAGAGCACTCTATGGTACTCCCGGAGCTGCGGATGGCGCTGCATTGGAGCTGTCTGGCTGGAACTGGGACTACCTGCCCAAGCCAGACGACAAGTCCAGCGAAAGCGGTAGGATCGTCTTTGAGATCACGATCGACGATGCGGGTTATATCATTGGAATCAAGACATTAGAGAAGACAGTAACACCCGCAGTAGAAAAGGTCTACCGTGATGAGGTGCTTCAATTGACTTTCAGCCCAACCTCTGACAATTCTCGTCCAGCACCTACATCCACAGGGCGCATTACCTTCATTATCAAGACCGACTAGCATTGACCTATCAGGAGACACTGGATTTCCTCTACCAGAAACTTCCCATGTACCAGCGTGCTGGTAAAGCGGCAATTAAAAAAGACCTTACCAATACCTATGCGCTTCTGGAAGGATTAGGTCATCCTCACCTTCACCTCAAATGTGTCCATATTGCTGGAACCAACGGTAAAGGGACGAGTGCCCACACCATTGCCGCCATACTTCAGTCGGCCGGCTACAAGACTGGACTCTACACCTCTCCACACCTCAAGAATTTCACAGAAAGGATTAGAATCGATGGTGTTGAGGCGGCAGAGACCTTTGTTGTCTCCTTTGTTGAAGAGCATAGGCCGCTGATTGAGGAGATCAAGCCAAGTTTCTTCGAGGTGACTGTCGTCATGGCCTTTCAATACTTCTATATTCAAAAAGTGGATGTAGCTGTGATTGAGGTCGGACTGGGAGGACGCTTGGATTCTACCAACGTCATTACACCCATGGTCAGTTTGATTACGCAGATTGGCTATGATCATCAAGACTTGCTAGGAGAGACCCTACCGGAAATTGCCGGGGAGAAAGCGGGCATCATCAAGCCAAGAGTGCCGGTGATCATTGGTGATAACCATCAGGAGCTCCGCACGCTATTTGAAGATAGTGCAAAGCGCAACAACGCCTCAATCCTATTTGCCAATGATGAATATCAGGTTGATCGGCAACAAGATGAGCTTACGAGCATTACAGGACCTGGCACCCATTTTACGGTAGTTCCAGAGATCAAGGGAGATTATTATCTGCATAACCTACCGGGAATAATTGCTACCATAAATCAGCTGAAGACTGCCGGTTTTAGCATTGACGCTAAGGCTATCACATCAGGAATGGCGCAAGCTGCAACGCTAACAGGCCTAAAAGGTCGATGGCAAGCCCTCCAGCATAGTCCACTGATGATTTGCGATGTTGGGCACAATGAGGATGGACTAAAGTCGAATATGGCTCAGCTTTCTAAACTGCCCTTCGAGCAACTCTATTTTGTCATTGGAGGAGTGGCCGATAAAAAATGGCGTGAGCTCATTGAGCTGCTGCCAACAGATGCACATTTCATCATTTGCCAGCCCAATATCCCAAGAGCCATTTCAGCAGAAGATCTAGCCGCATATTTTGAAGAAGCTGGACTTACATATCTCATCGTGGCTGATGTCAATGATGCGATCGATCGCGCCCGTCAATTGGCGTCCGAAGATGATCTCATATTCATTGGAGGCAGTACCTTTGTGGTTGCGGAGATAAAAGAATTATAGGGTGAGGAAGAAACTTCAGCGCTTCGGTGACAATGCAGCTAGTTATAATGTAGTTGAGCGCGGCAAAGACAATTATGATAAAATCAAGGGCCGATGGTCCGAGCATTTCAAGAATGAGCAGCCTCTGGTTGTAGAGCTCGGCTGTGGTAGAGGTGAGTACACTGTAGGACTTGCCGAGCGAGATGGTACCAGGAACTACATTGGCGTTGATATCAAGGGTTCTCGTATATGGGTGGGAAGCGATTATGCACAACGCAACGACCTTCAGAACGTAGCTTTCCTGAGAACCAAAGTACAGCAGATTGATGAATTTTTTGCTCCTGACGAAATCAGTGAGATATGGATCACCTTTCCGGATCCAAGACCCAAAGATGGTGACGAGAAGCGTCGTTTGACCTTTCCTGGCCTGATGACAAAGTATAAGCAGCTGCTTAAGAAAGACGGTTGGGTCAAATTCAAAACCGACAACACGCCCCTTTTCGACTACACCCTCGAGATGATAAGTATGGGTCAAATAAGAGTCAAGAACCTTGTGCATACTCATGACTTGTACAATTCAGAATACCATGAGGAGCACTTTGGCCTCAAGACGAAGTATGAAGGCATCTTTACTGCCAAGGGAGAGAAAATAAAATATATGAAGTTTCAGTTTTCCGAATAAACCTTGAACTTAGCCCACTACCTGCTTATCGAATGAATTTATCACTTGTCGTTACGGTCTACAATGAAGAAGACAATATCGAGCCACTTTTGGCTAAGATCAACGAATCTCTAGCTGATTATCAAGGCACGTATGAGGTGATACTGGTAGATGACGGATCGACGGACAGCACGGTCGCTAAAGTGAAGACGTACGGAGATGAGCATGCTAAGCTGGTCATCTTCAACAAGAACTATGGACAGACGACTGCCATGTCGGCAGGGATAGATTATGCAGAAGGTGAATACATAGCCACGCTCGACGGAGACCTGCAGAATGACCCAAGCGACATTCCAGCGATGATCGACAAGCTCGAACGGGAAGACTGGGATGTAGTAGCAGGGGTAAGGGCCAATCGCAAGGATGGCATGGTGCTAAGGAAAATACCTAGTCGCATAGCCAACGCCATGATCCGAAAGTTGACCGGCGTGTATCTTCATGATTATGGTTGCACCCTGAAGCTATTCAAGAAGGATATCGCCAAGAATTTGGGACTCTACGGAGAACTGCACCGCTTCATTCCAGTGCTTGCAGAGCTTCAAGGTGCTCGGTTGACAGAGATGGATGTCAAGCATCATCCGAGGATCCATGGGGAGTCAAAGTATGGCCTTGGGCGTACGTTCAAAGTCTTGAGTGACCTACTGCTGATGGTTTTCCTCCAGAAGTACCTGCAGCGACCAATGCATCTCTTTGGCACAGCGGGTATACTGACTTTTTTAGCAGGTTCCTTCATCAACCTCTATTTATTGGTGCTAAAGGTAATGGGGGAAGATATCTGGGGACGACCGCTGCTCATCCTGGGTATAACATTACTTCTTGGAGGAGTACAGTTGATTACCATCGGATTGATTGCAGAGCTCATCGTACGAACTTACTTCGAGTCTCAGAGCAAAAAGACCTACCGCGTAAAGCAAGTGATCGTTGGAAGAGCAAAGGAAAAGGTATAGCCGATTCCTCAAGCCAGTAGCCAAGGTTGCCTTCTCTGCAGCTGCGCTCTATTATGTTTTTGGTAAGATTGATCTTCAGCAGACCAAGCAAATCTTCGCATCGCTGGAGTTTTCGTGGCTCATTCCAGCAGCAATATTTTTCATATTATCCAAGGTAGCTTCGTCCATCAGACTCAATATTTTCTTCAAGACGATGGGGCTTGTGATCACCGAGCGATACAACCTACGCTTGTACGCGATTGGTATGTATTACAACCTTTTCCTGCCAGGGGGCATAGGTGGCGATGGCTACAAGGTCTACCTACTCAACAAGCAACATGAAGATATCAAACTGAAGTCATTGATCAGCGCGACGCTGTTGGATCGTATTGCAGGACTGTACGCCCTGGTGCTGCTGGCAGGTATTCTAGGCTATTTCCTACCAGAATATTTTGAGCATCAACAGTGGCTCATATCTGGGCTGGTAGTTGTAAGCGTGCCGGCCTACTATGTATTGGTTAAGGTGCTGTTTAGCAAGTTCATCCAATCGACGACCAATACCGTCCTCCTTAGCTTCGTCGTTCAGGGCTTTCAGGTAGTTTGCGCTTATTTCATATTGCTGGCTTTGCAGGTCAAGGCGCAGTATGTGGTGTATCAATTCGTCTTTCTCATCTCCTCGATCGTTGCGGTATTTCCATTTACGGTAGGAGGGGTAGGTGCCCGAGAACTGACTTTTGTGCTGAGCCACGATTACCTGGGTATCGATCAAAACGTGGCAGTCGCCTTTAGTCTGCTGTTTTTCCTCATCACTGCGATCACAAGTCTTGCAGGTGCCTTCTTATCAGAAAAATAGCCATAACCGTCACTGCGAGGATGGGGGTCATTCTCGTTCTACGTCATTGAGGATGGAGGCCATTCTCGTTCTACGTCATTGCGAGGAACGATCCCGATGGCAATCAGGAAAGAGACGAAGCAATCTTAATGTCGCTTTGGTACTTACCACGAAGCAATCTTAACCTCGTCAAGTACGGGATAGACACGCGTACTCAATCCAAAAACTGACCTTAAGATCGCCGCGTTCCTGCGTCTCTCGCGATGACGTATCTGGATGTTTTGATCGCCGCGTGCCTGCCGCACTGTTCCACTCGCTCACGATGACGTATCTTTTGTTTGATCACCCTCACTTTCCGTCCCTGCAAGGAGTGAGACTATCCTCGTCTAACGTCATTGCGAGGAACGATCCCGATGAATATCGGGTGAGTGACGAAGCAATCTTATAATCGTCAAGTAAAGCCTACACACGCGTACTTAATCCAAAAATTGACCTTAAGATCGCTTCGTAACCTCGCCTGCCTGCCGGCAAGGCAGGCGATGACGTATCTGGATGTTAAGATCGCCGCGTGCCTGCGTCCCTGTTGCACTCGCTCGCCATGACGCAATGGAGGCTATCCTCGTCTCACGTCATTGCGAACGTACGTAGTAGGAGGTACGACGAAGCAATCTTAATGTCGCTTTGGTACTTACCACATCTGCACCTCATCAAACAGATCATTCCAATCCGGGTTGAGGCCATTGATAAGATCCAGCTTCTTTTTTCTGGAACCAGCCTTAAGCTGATTCTCTCTATCGATGGCTTCCTCTATTGAATGAAAGGCCTGATAGTAGACCAGCTTGTTAAGATTATAGCGAGCACTGAAGCTTCTAGGGTATTTCTTCTGTCTATGTTCATCCATCCTTGAAAGCAAATCCGAGGTAACTCCTATATATAAGGTGCTATTCCTTTTGTTGGTGAGTATGTAGACACAACCGCCTCGCTCCATTTGATAAATGTATAGGGTTTACCATTAATTCCGGTCATGGCGAACACCTTCACCCTACGTGCTTTCACGATGACGGAATGGAAGTCATCCTCGTCTCACGTCATTGCGAGGAGGTACGACGAAGCAATCTTAATCTCGTCAAGCACAGCCTACACACGCGTGTTTAACCCACAAATTGACCTTAAAGATCGCTTCCTATCCTCGCCTGCCGGCAAGGCAGGCGATGACGTATCAGTTGTTTGACCCGCACACCTCCCAAAAAAAAAAATACCCCTCAGCTACTACCAAGGGGTTTCAGTCGGGTGGGTCAATCATCACCATAAGCACCCACTAGACAAGCAAACCATCAATCTCAGCGATCTTGTCCTCGCGGTACTGCTTCTCCAGGAGTCGCTCGTCGATACTCGCTTGCTGCAGGTACGCCTCTGTATCCGTCAGCACATTCGTGCCTTTGGACTCAGCGTCCAGCTCACCTTGCACCTTCGTAACCAGCGCCTGCTGATTGTCGATCATCTCCTGTGGGGCACTGGTACTCGTCAGGTGATCGAGTAGGCTCTGCGCATTAGCCAGGTCATCCGTCAGGGCATCAATCTCACCCTGATCGAGCTCTTGTCGCTCGAGCTTGCTAGAGAGCCTTCCTTGCGCCCTGATGATCTCACGATCCAACTCGATCGCCTCTGCTGACCACTTCTGCTTCAGATAGGTCAACTGTTCTGTGTTCATTTCACTTAATTGTTTCATAACATATTATTTATAGGGTTAAACATAAAACTTTCATCCAGGGGTAACGCTGCGAGAGCGTACCGTCAGTTCTTTGAGGCTGAGATCGGTGAGTGACTGCAGTCTTGAGAAAAGAGCATGACGGGGAACTTGGAGGCCCTTTTCAATCCGACAGATGGTCGATTGGTTGACGTTGAGCCTTCGGGCGAGCTGACGTTGGTTAAGTTGTTGGTCAGCCCGCACATACCTAAAGATCCTCGCATATATTTTATTCACTCTCATGATGTTACTATTTCACTAGATACATAATAAGTAACGTGTGTATTATCGAAAGGTTTACATTTACTATTGAATTGTATTAGATAATCAATATTATATCTATGCAAATATCGTAACAGTGGAATAATAATTGGTTTTGATATAATAAGCCATTGCTGTCATGATAAGACTTTGATGCGTTTTTTAAATCAATCTGGTTTGATGCGTTTTCTTCAAACGAAAAACTTGATGCGTTTCATTTTGAGAAAATTCTTGATGCGTTTTGTCGAAGAGAGAATCTTGATGCGTTTTGTTTTCTAGAATTCCTTGATGCGTTTCTATTATTCCTAAGTATTGAGGTCTAGGTTGAGAACTCAGCGTAGCAGAGGTTACTAATAAATAGAATCCGATCAATTTGGATATGCCATGTTTTGATTAACAACGCCTGCTTCATGTAAAGAGCTTAGACCAGAACGAGTCGAGTAGGAATGCTAACAATATATTATGCTCACGAAGGATATTACATATTTATATTATGTTAGTACATTACCATTTCTTGCAGGTAACAGCATAATCGATATTATATGAAACCATTTCTAAGGTGGGCTGGGGGAAAGAATTGGTTGGTTAAACACATTGATTCGATCATTGACGTAAATCGCTACAATAATTATCACGAGCCTTTTGTGGGTGGTGGTTCAATGTATTTTCACTTGGGTATGCCTAACCAGTGTTATTTATCAGATGTCAATGAGAATTTGATTGGATGTTACCTACAAGTAAGAGATAATGTTGAGTTAGTTATTGAGGTACTTGCGACTTACCAAAATACGAAAGACTTTTATTATGAATTGAGACCTCAAATTTTCAATGATCCTGTACAAAGAGCAGCGCAGTTTATCTATTTAAACCAAACTTCCTATAATGGCATCTATAGAGTTAACCTAGATGGCGTTTATAATGTACCGTACGGTTATAGAACTAAAGACTTCTTACAATCTGGCTTGTTGCGTGAAGCTTCTACCTATTTAGAAGGCGCGCGGATTGAGGTCAAGGAATTTGATGCTGATTTGGACGAAATTGCTGCTGGGGATTTAGTCTTTCTTGATCCACCATATACTATAACTCATAACGATAATGGTTTTATCAAGTATAATGAGCGGCTTTTTAGTGAAAATGACCAATATCGTTTAGCAGAATTTATCAAATTAATTGTAGATGCAGGGGCCTATTATGTTTTAACCAACGCTGCTCATCATGACATTGCGAGGATCTTCGATATGAATATTCCGCTCGTCATGAACAGAGCAAGTTTAATAGGTGGGAAAAATGCCCTAAGAGGAAATTACGAGGAATTTCTCTTTACAAATATTGAGAACGAGTTTATAGTAACGAATAGATAATATCCAAAATATGTTTAAATCGCCGTTTAAGATACTGAGCAAGTGGTATAAAAAGATTGAAATCGAAGAGCACACGAAAATTGCTTTACTGAACTCGGGCTTTACTCTTTTCTTTAATCTATTGCCTTTTTGGGCTGGCATACTGATTGTCGCGTCGCTAGGTCAGTGGAAAAGTTGGAGTACATTTTACGGAGCAGGTGAGTTCTACTTATATAGTACATCCCTAATTTCATCATCTTATTTAATCTACCATAATAACAAGGTAAAGACATCTGATCTGAGTTCGTTTTTCAGTATTCTGTCTCTCATTCTTATAGTCGTTATATCAATCTTGTATGCGGCAATATCTGTTTCTGGGGCAGCTCCGGAACAGTTGTTCATCAAGTGGGCTTCAATAATTGCAATCGTACTTGCTGTACCTTTATTCTACTACTCTCAGGTTATTCACAATAAGAAATCACCTGACATAGGAGAAAGGCGTAGGGGTGAGCAAGGCATAATAATAGATGGCATATCATGAAAACAAATTCAGACGATCAAATTATTAAATTTAGTTGTATTGAAGCTCAACAGCCAATCGGTAAAATGTATATAGGGGTTATGAATCATGATGATTTAGAATTTATTTCATATGCTGATGTAAGAAGGCTTGAACTTGGTGTTGACAATAGAGAAGTTGAGGATTATATAGGTATTCAGCGTCAACTGAATACTAAAAGGGAGAAGGATATTGGGAAATATGTAAATCTAGTTGATGCCACATTTCCTAATAGTATCATATTATCTATCTCATCTGATTTTGCCGAGTATGATCAAGAGAAACAAGTCATGAAAATTCTTTACAAAGATGATGTGGCTAAAGTCTTAGATGGTCAGCATAGAATTGCCGGGCTCAGACATTTTGAAAGAGCGGCAGAGGAGTTTCAAGTAGTTGTGGCATTATACATTGACATGGAGTTGGAAGATCAAGCAATTGTATTCTCTACAATAAACAAGGAGCAAAAAAATGTAAGTAATTCACTGGTAGCAGACTTATTCGCATTCGCTGAGAATAGAAGCCCACAAAAAACAGCTCATAACGTAGCAAGAGCACTAAATGCAAAAGAGGGGAGTCCTTTTTATAGAAAAATTAAGATCCTTGGTACTGCCAAAGACAAAGAGTTTGAAACCATAACTCAAGATACATTTGTCAAAAATTTAATAAAGTATATTTCAAAAGATCCACAAGCGGATAGAGATTTTTATAAGAGAAATGACAACAAAGAGAAAAAGCTCCCTTTAGCAAATCAAGAAGAGTCCAGGAAACTCTTCTTGAGAAATATGTTTATTGAAGATGAAAGAGATTTAAACATCGCTCAATTGATTTTCAATTATTTTACTGCGGTAGAAAGAAAGTGGCCCGTTGCTTGGGGGCAATTGCAACCGAATATTATTTTAAACAGATCAACTGGTTTTATTGCATTGATGAGATTTTTCAAAGATGTTTATCTATCATTTGATACCATTGGAGCTGTATTGTCTAAAGACCAGTTTTTTGAAATATTTGATAGAATGTCTTTTTCTGATGAAGATTTTAATAAAGACAAATACGTTCCAGGATCAACTGGACAAAGTGAACTCTATAGAGATTTCCTGGAGCAAAGTCAGTTCTATTGAACCATACGGCTTTTAGTTTGTACAATTCAGGTATGAGAGACGATAAATGAATGGTTGTTAAGTGATGATGAAGTCAGACAATTGCTTTTCTTTATCCATGTCCACTATTGATTATAAGTCATTCGTCATGCCTGTGCTTCTAATAATCTATTTTTTGATTGGCTCTTAGGTAGATTTCGATTTGCTGATTTGATGCTAAAATATGAAGCCCGGATATGTATAATATTTAGTCTGCCGGTTAAACACAATCAAATCTTACTTCAGTGCTAATACAAGTTAAAAATTACCTAGAAATAGGTATTTTATTTTTTAGATCATTTTATGAAGTTGCATCATGCCAACAAAAAATATTGAGCATGATAAAAATTGGAATGTGTTTAGTGCTAGCTCTTTTATCTAGCTGCGCAACATCGAAAATTGATAGCGATCTAAAACGTACAAAAAAGAAAACAGAAAAGATACTTAGTCAGATAAAAGAAAATGGAAACAAGTATGCTGAACTTGACAGTAGTAAGACTGTTCTTAGGGATGCTACAGCAAAATTGAACAGTCTTAAATTAGGTGATAGCAACACAGATGCGGCTGAGAGAGTTGAATCAAGTTCAAAAGAAGCAATAGAAAAAAGCGATTCAGATAGTCAGGTTGAGGTCAATGTTGAAAGTGATAAAACCAAACGTGATTCAACTCAAGTAGAAGCTGAAATACTAACAATAGAAAGCGTTTTAGAAGCTCTTGATACTATTAATTCTAATAAGTCTAATCAAAAATATACTTTAAACCCTGATTCCGTTTTTTTTGGTTTTTCTACTGGTGCTACGTTTGCCTTTGTTGATGGGTTGGACAATGCCTCTTTGTTTCTAGACCTAACAGCGAACATTGGACAGGTTTTGCATGAAAGGTTCAATGCTGAGTTTGGGGTACTGAGTGGTCGTTTCTCTCCCAACGAAACCCAGAGTAATCAATCGAAATCAGCTGTTTTACGGATTGTCTCAAATCCTAATTCCACTTTTACGAGTACCACTCTTAGCGGTGTGGAAAAGATTGATCAAATTGATGAAAAGAAATTCACAAGAGCATTTGCTACTGTTAATTATCGAATTGGTTATAATCGTTCATTTCAAGCCAATTCTAAACTTTACTTTGCTACTTCAGTGAATTACAATAGAATTGTTTTTAATAATACAGTTACTAGCGATTTTCAGCCGATTGATACGATAACTTCGACAAGCAATGGAGTCAGAAGATCATTTGAAGGCACGATTAATTTAAGAGACACTCTTACTGCTCAAATCATTCAGGATCGGAGTTCTTTATTTGTTGGACTGAAGCTTTATAAAGAAACTGCGAACTTTGAATTTATTATTAATGGCTTAGTAGGACATACCTGGATTAATCAAGTGACAAGTAATTTGAATAGTACAAGTGGTGATCCAACTCTCGGTCGTACTCCACTGAATGTTAATATTTCTAGTAGGAATAGGTATACTTATCTATTTCAAGGGTCTGTGCTAGAAAAGAAAATAATTGGTGCCAAAATTGGCTTTGAAATAAGTGACCTCTTGGATGAAACCAATGAGCCACCTGAGTATTTCTTTTATATTTCTAAGCAATTCAGCCTTCAAGAATTTTTCAAATTGTTTACACCAAGTTCAGGATAAATATATATTCAAGTGTACCTGATCTCAGTGTAAAACTGGTTGTTCAACTTCTTTAAAAGTTTCGAAATCTATTCAGAATTGCCGATAATACAGAAATATTGGACTTACTAAGCCATGCCTGTCTGACTCCCAAGTTGACGCATCCGTGTAGCGTGTGCTTATTATCCTAGGTATCCTCTGCTTGATAGAGTACGCATCGATTGGGAGCCCCACTTTGGTCGCATAGACTTTTCATTAGAGATCAGGAATCGAAACCTATCAGATGTTGCTTAGTATCTCATATGTTTGAATAAAGGAAAACATTATGGCATTAGATGTGATACAAGCTGCTGAAACGATCAACGCTTTGGAAAACTTCCTTGATCAACGCAGACCTCCAGAGCACATCAGATCTGAAGTAGATCTTAGTTATAAGATTGAAAATCAAAGCGTCATTATTTTTGAAATTCGTCCGCATTGGCAAAATAGTGAGATGAAGATTGAGGGCCCTAATGCCAAAACGACCTGGGTCAATACACAAAAGGTCTGGAAGGTCTATTGGATGCGCTCCGACCTAAAGTGGCACAGCTATGATCCTAAACCTACAGTAAAGAATATTGAAGGTTTTTTAAAGGTGGTAGATGAAGATGCCCATGGATGTTTTTGGGGATGATCGATCCGGGGTTTACGGAGCGCTCTCACTTTTGGAAAGGGCTCGCTCGCAGAGGGTGTTGGACGACCATCGTCTCTTAACGTCATTGCGAGTCATGTAACCGATGATAATCGGGTACGTGACGAAGCAATCTTAATGTCGTGTTGAAACCACCATTGACCTTAAGATCGCCGCGCTCCTCCGTCAATCGCGATGACGTAGCTTTTGTTTGATGCTCATCAAGGTCGGGGCACACTAGGTCGCATAAACCTTCCACTAGAGAACAGGAATCGAAACCTATCAGATGTTGCTCAAAATCTCATAGGTTTGAATAAAGGAAAACATTATGGCACTAGACGTAATACAAGCCGCTGAAACGATCAACGCTTTGGAAAACTTCCTTGATAAGCGCAGACCCCCAGAGCACATCAGAGCTGAAGTAGATCTTAGTTATAAGATTGAGAATCAAAGCATCATTATTTTTGAAATTCGTCCGCATTGGCAAAACAGGGAGATGAAGATTGAAAGCTCCATTGCCAAAACAACCTGGGTCAATACGCAAAAGGTCTGGAAGGTCTATTGGATGCGCTCCGACCTAAAATGGCATAGCTATGATCCCAAACCAGAGGTAAAGAATATTGAAGGTTTTTTAAAGGTGGTAGATGAAGATGCCCATGGATGTTTTTGGGGATGATGGAGTAGGGGTTTAGGGAGCACGCTACTCTTTTGGAAAGGGCCCGCTCGCAGAGGGTGGTGGACGACCATCGTCTCTTAACGTCATTAAGAGTCATGTAACCGATGATAATCGGGTACGTGACGAAGCAATCTTAATGTCGTCAAGTCAAGGATACACACGCGTGTTTAATCCAGCATCCGAGTTTAAGATCGCCGCGTCGTTCCTCCTCGCGAAGACGGAATGGAGCTTATTCTCGCTTACCGTCCCTGCGATCAGGTATCTTTTGTTTGATTCTTCTCGTGTTACGTCATTGCGAACGGAAGATCCCGATGGTAATCGGGGCAGTAGTGAAGCAATCTTAGAGTCGTCAAGTCAAGGATACACACGCGTGTTTAATCCAGCATCCGAGTTTAAGATCGCCGCGTCGTTCCTCTCCTCGCGATGACGTAGCTTTTGTTTGTTCGCCTACATTTATCCTTCACAACCATTCTCGCTTACGTCATTGGCGAGTCTATTAATCCGATGATAATCGGATTAATGTCGAAGTAATCTTAAAGTCGTATAGCGTGCATGCACGTTCTTCCACCATGGGTTCTAAGATCGCGGCGTACCTACACCACCCTCACACTACTCTCTCTGATCAGCAAATCACTCTTGATGACAATCCTCTCATGATGCTGATGCTCAGGATCGTTGATTTGGCGAATCAAGGATTGGGCGGCCTTTTGACCAATTTTTCGTCCTGGCTGGGACATGGTGGTCAGGGCGGGTTCATACATCGAGCCGATCGACCAATTGCTGAAGCCTACCACTGCTATATCTTCGGGCACCCTGAGGCCTCTTGCTTTGATTGCCTTGATGGCGGAAATGGCCAGCACGTCAGTACTGGCAAATATGCCGTCTATCTCGTTGGTATCCAGCAGTAGGTTGGTATGCGCCGAACCGATTTCGTAACTGTCAGTAGGGCAGTGTGACTCCCATGTGCTATTCATACCGAGCTGCGCGTCGGACAAGGCTTTGAGGTAGCCATTGTAGCGATTTTTGTTGACAGAGACATGATTGGGGCCTCCCAGATAAGCGATCCGCCTGCATCCTTGTTCGATGAGGTGGGTCACGGCATGGTAGCCTGCATTGAAGTCGTCCAATACCACAGTGGGTACTGTAAAGCCATCGCATACACAATCAAAAAATACCAAAGGAATACCGCGTTCAACGCATGACTCAAAATGGCCAAAGTCTTGGGTTTCATTGCTGATACAGGCGATTAGTCCATCCACACGTCCATTGATCAGCCTATTGACATGTGAGACCTCACGTTCATAAGAATCATGCGACGGACAAAGGATGACGTTATAGTGATGCGCTTGTGCGTAATGTTCTACACCTCTGATCACCTTCGAAAAGAACTCATGTACCAGTTTTGGAAGGATAATACCAATTGTATTGGTCTTGCTACTCCTAAGGCTGAAACCTTGATAGCTGGGTACGTAGTGATGCTCATTGGCGAATGCCTGAATCAGTTCTTTCGTCTCCTGCCTCACAAGAGGGCTGTTGGACAATGCTCGGGATACCGTCGTAATGGAGGTATTCATTTTTCTTGCAATATCCTTGATGGTAATCTGTCCCTTTTTCATATCACTTGTAGTTATGCCTAGTTTTTTTCAGACTTTCACTGCTAGTACTTGTCAGGTTGAGCCTGCCTGGATTTGGCAGACAAGCCCGCCGAAACCCACCCTTCGACGAGCCTGCCTGACAGTTCTGGTAAGCTGACAAAGTAGGTTTAGTTAACATTTTCGTTTTGGCTTAGTCCAGTAGCCAGGAACACCAAAGGAGCGTTCCAGTTGATGGCCGTTTCGTTGGTCGAGTAGCTACATTGCGTATCGGTGTAGGAGGCTGCAGGGTAGTTGCTTCGCCACACACTATCAGGTGCACAGTCCGTTAGCACAATGGTGTTGGGTCCTCCGACGATATATCCCGGGATGGGTGCATTGATACCATCCATCGCGATGATCCTGTTGTGGGGGGCCTGAGGTGTTTTAGCGCCAAAGCCAGTCACGAAGGAGTAGCCCGTCGCATTTCTACCGAGAATGTAATGAAGATCATTCTGCGCAGAGGCAACATATCTCCTGTCAGGCGATAGTTGATTTGCTACGAGCTTGAGCATGCCGTCATTGGCGACATCAGAGTTGCTGCCCCAAGCAAACTGATCCATACTGATCAGATAGGGGCTAAGCTGCTCCTTCTGCAGCATTCCATCCACATAGGCTAGGTAGTCATCTTCCATGGACTTGAACTCCTCGCGCTTATCAGAAGTCAGCAGTGAGATGACACCCAGCGTCTGCACCACATCCCACTTAGGCGTGATTGGAAGCTGGTAGTTGTCCTCCAAGGCTTCCTTGAAGCGTGGTTCGCCAGTAAGGACATAGAGCTCGGCAGATGCCCAGAAGCGCTCATCGAGGTAGGACGTATCTGGATAGGCGCCCGTCGAAATGTCTTCTGGCTGAAGGTAGAACTGAGCGGGGTTCTTGATCGCCCAGTCCCAGGCCTTCAAAGCGCTCGCTTCCATTTCCTGAGCCAAGTCGTCAAGCCCGTGCTGACCCACGACACGTGCGCCAGCACTGATGGTAGCCGCATAGTCCAGTGCTGCTGCTGTACTCTTCTGCATCACATAGCGCTGCTTGTAGGCTTCATGCGGCATGATGAAGTCATCAAATCCCTTGGTCGTCAGTTTATGGTAGAGACCACCATCATTGGGATCCTGCATAGTCATCATCCATTGAAGGTTGACCAAGGCCTCATCGAGCACATCAGGTAGCTCATTGCCCGATTCCGGAATATTGAGATTTTGATTCTCATGATATTCACTGTTAAGTGCTAGACTTTGCAAGATTGTCCATGTAGTGATACTGCTGTTGACGATGTACTTACCATAATCACCCGCATCATACCAACCGCCAGGTGAGGAGATCGCTGTTCCTTCTGCTCTTATCTTATCCGCGGCGGATGCATGTACCAGGACAGACGTGTCGGGATGTCCGGCGGCTCTATTCCATTGCCCACCAAAGGCCTCTTCGATGGCAAATCCACAGCGCGCATAGTAGTAAGATTTTAAAGCGGCATCCGCCAACTCATCGTATAGCGACTCACCAATGCGGAACGGATAGGAGCACTCGTCATCGTTGATACAGAGCATGTACTCACCAGCCCGAGTAAAGTCTGAAAAATCAGCAACACTCACCGTATCGCCCGAAAGCTCCCAGTACCGTCTATTTGCGGTAGCACCTTTATAGACTACTGCTCCTGTCGTATCTCTCAACTCAAAAGTCTCAACCTCTTTTCTCAGAAGGGCTTGTTTATTTGACCCGGTAGGATATCCTACCTGATTGATCAAAATGTCTTCTGATAGGTTGGGCACGAATTCCTTTTGACTATCAGTACAGCTTTGGATCAAAGCCATACTTAGCAGAATAATGAATAGACTCTTGATTCTCATATCTGATAATTAATTTCCTAATTCAACTTCAACATTGTATTCGCCTTGCGGCATTAATGGAATAGTATTCGATCCTTCGATTTTCTTGCCATCCACTATCAGCTGTCTTACGCCTTGGCAGACACCATCAGGGTTGTTGACCGTGATATCGTAAATCGCTCCACGAAACTTGCGCTTGACCCGATAGGTCTTCCAGTCTAAAGGGATACAAGGATCAATCTCCAATCCATCGTATCCCGGACGAACACCCAGGATGTACTGACTGATCGTATAGAAATTCCAGGAGGCTGTGCCCGTGAGCCACGAGTTCTTGGCCTCACCTGGTTTGTAGGCATCCTTACCAGCGATCATCTGCGCGTAGACATAAGGTTCAGTTTTATGCAGCTCACTGATGTCTTCCAAATAGGCTGGACAGATCTTCTTAAAATACTCCCAGGCCTGATCGCCTCTGCCGAGTACCGTCTCCCCAATGATGATCCAGGGATTGTTGTGACAGAAGATGCCAGCGTTTTCCTTGTAGCCCTCCGGATAGGTGGAGATCTCACCATACTCTATGTGATACTTGGAGTAGGGAGGGTTGTTGAGTACGATTCCATGCTCACAGTCCAGCTTGTCGTTGACAGAATCAAGTGCCTTTTCGAC
>JAVKDO010000032.1:0-24350 GCA_040222235.1 Cyclobacteriaceae bacterium | reverse complement strand
GAAGCAGACCTTCCGCATATATTCGACCGTTATTTTCAAAGCAAGCAGCCCGATGCTCCCTTGCAAGGAGGCACAGGTATCGGTTTAGCCTTATCACAAGAGCTGGCAACCCTGATGGGAGGTGACTTGACTGTAGAGAGTGAGTTAGGTAAGGGCAGCACTTTCACTCTCACGCTACCGCTGAAAACAGCCGAAGCTTCAGATGCAAAACGACAACTGACAGCAGCACCATCAGCAGGTACTGAAGACGCATATGAAGCACTACCCGATCCCCGATACACACCCAATAAAGCACGCAAGATTTTATTCGTAGAAGATAATGCTGACATGCAGACCTATGTAAGTGACATGCTGTCAAAATACTACAATGTTACCTTAGCTTCGAACGGTAAGAAAGCCTTAGACCTACTGGCAAAACAAGAAGTTGACCTGATAATCTCAGATGTCATGATGCCGGAGATGGACGGATATACCCTGGTAGAAGCCATAAAGGGGCAGGACAAGTTCCGTCATATCCCTATCGTGATGCTCACCGCCCTCAACTTCGAAGATCGGAAGCTGCAGGCCCTGGCAATAGGTGTAGACGACTATCTGACCAAGCCGTTTTCACCATCCGAGCTCATGGCAAGGGTAGAAAACCTCATCACACGTCAAGAAGCCCGTAAAGCCTGGGCAAGCGAGGCAGCAGCGCAAGATGCAGAAGTGGCCGAGGTAGGAAGTGAGCTCACCCTTGAGGACTACAACATCTTCTACAAAGCAGATCACGACTGGCTGAAGCAATTTGAATCATCGGTTAAAGATCAGCTAAGCAAAGGAACGTTTGATTTAGATGAACTGGCAGACCAGTCCCATGTGAGCAAGCGGCAGCTACAGCGCAAGCTCAAGAAGCTCACTGGCATGACACCAAAGCAGTACCATCAGGAGGTTGCCCTTCAAAAAGCCAGGATGTATCTGGAAGATGACACCTATGGCAATGTGACAGCAGTAGGGTTGGCAGTAGGTATGAGCAATCCTTCAAGATTTTCAGAACTCTACCTGGAGCGTTTTGGCAAGAAGCCAGCTGAGTATTTTCTCCATCAAGCCAGCTGAAATCAGAAATCAAAAGAGACATATCGATATCAAACAAATTTTGAAAGGAGAAAGTGAGCACATAAAAAGACCCTTTATTAAATTGTTTGGAATACTATGAAAAGTATTCTCAAAAAATTATTTCAGAGCTACTGTTATGTTATTCTTCTGGAAAGCCTGTATTCATCTCGACGAGCCAGATTATGAATAGAATATTTTGTGTCTACGTTTGTGTTGTACTAACATCCTTACCTTACTACGTAATTGGTCAAGATAAAATTGACAGCCTTCGAGCCAAGTTTGAAAGCAATCTCCCCGATTCTGCCAAATTAAAAATATGCTTGGAATTAGCGAAAGAGCATGCATTGGCAAAGGACTCAACAGCAACGGAGTATTACATTGTTCAAGGTTTGCAATTAGCGGAGCAAAAAAATGACAAATCAGCAAAATTGCACTTTGAGTTTAACAGAGGAGTATTAAACCAGAGACTTCAAAACAACGATATAGCTCAGAATATTTATAAGCAGGTTCTGATGAGCAGCAGAAAACTGGGTGATAGTCTGTTGGTTGCTGATTTTTTGTTTAGAATCGGAAATGGACTCTTTTATTATGAGGAGAAATACCTGGAGGCTATAGAATATTATACAAGAAGTTTTAAATTATATGAGCGACTAGGTAGCAAAAAGACACTACAATGCCTGTTGAAAATAGACGCTTGCCACTGGTACCTTAAAGATTATGTGCAATCATTTCAGGTGGCACAAAAGGGATTGAAGTTGGCTGAGACTTTCGGAGATAAGGAGATGACTGCTAACTTTCTCAATAGTTTGGGCCTTTTCTATCGGAACAGTGGTGATCTTCCCAAGAGCATCTCAACATTAGAAGAATGCCTAAAGATATATCAGGAAATAGAAGATACTGGCGGAATTGCTATGGTTTTAAATAACCTGGGAGAGTTCAATAATCAACTAGGTGAAAAAGATCTAGCCATTGAACTCTTCCATCGGGCTATCAAAGCAGCTTTAGAGTCTCAAGAAAATTATCAGGCCGCTTTGGCTTTTGCAAATATTGGATGGGTTTATACAGAACAGAATCTGTTAGATTCTGCATCCTACTACCTCGACCTGTCCAAATCGTTCTTTCAAAAGGAGGAAATGTTTGCTGACATGATTATAGTAGACTGGGCTGCTGGGGATATTCTGTTAGAAAAAGGTCGGTTATCCAATGCTTTGGATCTTTATTTTGACGCTTTGAAAGTAGCCGAAAATCTTAAAGACACCTCGAATATAGCTACGATATATAGCAAGTTAGCAGATGTTTTTCAAGCTCAAGGCCACTCCAGGGAAGCACTTATTTACCTAAAAAAAGGACTAAATCTCCATCAAATGATGGGTAAGACATGGGACTTAGCATGGATTCGTGGCTCGGTCGCAGAAATAACGAGAAAGCAAGGAGAATATCACGATGCATTGAACTACGCCATTCAGTCTCTCAAAGGGTTTCAGCAAGTTGGTGATAGTTGCCAGGTAGGTAAGTGTTATTTGATTATTGGCAGTACATATTCAGGGCTTCAACAGTTTGATTCCGCATTGTATTACCTTCAAATTGCTCAAAAGAGAACTGACAAATGTTCAGAAAGTACCGACCTCTCATTGATCAATTTGGAAATGGGCAAGGTTTATCAAAGTCAGAATAAGACTAACAAGGCGATAGACGCTTATGAGCGATCAATCAAGCATGCAACACCTATACAATACAGAGAAGCCCTGAAAGAAGCCGCTCAACGATTACATCCTATATATGAAGATCAGGATCAATTTAGTAAAGCCTACGATGCACTCAAAATCTTCCATGCCAATTACGACTCTATCTTCAATGAGGCAAACACCAGATCACTTGCCCAAAAAGAGCTGCAATACGAATATGAAAAAGAAAAGCAGGCACAGGCCCTTATTCAAAAACAGTTGCAAGCCGATCAAGAACAACGCCTACTGATCCAAACATACCTTACCTATGGTTTTATAGCGGCCTTTGTATTGATGCTAGCACTAGCACTAGCAGTGTATCGCAACTTCCACAATAAGAAAAAAGCCAACCAGCTACTCAGCCAACAAAACCATGAAATAGAAGCGCAAAGAGCACAGCTACAATCGCAAAAAGAAGAACTTCAGGAATTAGATCGGTTCAAGTCCAGATTCTTCACCAATATTTCACATGAGCTTCGAACGCCACTCACCTTGATTGCAGGCCCACTCGAAGAGCTATTAAACAGGAATTTGACGAAAGACGTTCATCATGTACTGCAAATGGCCGTTCGCAATACTAAAAAGCTAAGAGGGCTGGTAGATGACATACTCGACCTCTCAAAAATCACATCAAGTAAACTGGTTGTTTCTCCCGAACCGGTGCATATAGAATCTTTAATCAGTCGCATAGCATCTAACTACGAGTCCATGGCGGCTCAGCTGGAGATCCAGTTTGCCTGGGAGATTATCTCCCAACTTCCCAAATGGCTGCCGCTGGATATAAACAGGACAGAAAAAGTGCTGAACAACCTGCTCTTCAATGCCATCAAATACACCGAATCGGGAGGTGAGATAAAGCTATTGGTAAGCCAGGAAGAAGATAAACTTAAAGTAGAAGTGATCGACACAGGTCAGGGAATTGCCGAAGCAGACCTTCCGCATATATTCGACCGTTATTTTCAAAGCAAGCAGCCCGATGCTCCCTTGCAAGGAGGCACAGGTATCGGTTTAGCCTTATCACAAGAGCTGGCAACCCTGATGGGAGGTGGCTTGACTGTAGAGAGTGAGTTAGGTAAGGGCAGCACTTTCACTCTCACGCTACCGCTGAAGACAGCCGAAGCTTCAGATGCAGAACGACAACTGACAGCAGCACCATCAGCAGGTACTGAAGATGCATATGAAGTACTACCCGCCCCCCAATACCAAGTCAATAAAGGACCTAAGATTTTGTTTGTAGAAGATAATACTGACATGCAGGAGTATGTCAGTGACATGCTATCCAAATACTATAGCGTAACATTAGCTTCGAATGGCAAAAAAGCACTTGAAATACTGGAAAAACAAGAAGTTGATCTTTTAATCTCAGATGTGATGATGCCAGAGATGGACGGCTATGCATTGGTAGAAGCCATAAAGAGGCAGGACAAGTTCCGTCATATCCCTATAGTGATGCTCACCGCGCTCAATTTCGAAGATCGTAAGTTACAGGCGTTGGCGATAGGTGTAGACGACTATCTGACCAAGCCATTTTCACCATCCGAGCTCATGGCAAGGGTAGAAAACCTCATCACACGTCAAGTGGCCCGTAAAGCCTGGGCAAGCGAGGCAGCAGCGCAAGATGCAGAAGTGGCCGAGGCAGGAAGTGAGCTCACCCTTGAGGACTACAACATCTTCTACAAAGCAGATCACGACTGGCTGAAGCGGTTTGAAACCCAGGTTAAAGAACAACTTAACAAGGGGATGTTTGATCTGGATGAGTTGGCAGACCAGTCCCATGTGAGCAAGCGGCAGCTACAGCGCAAGCTCAAGAAGCTCACCGGCATGACACCAAAGCAGTACCATCAGGAAGTAGCCCTTCAAAGAGCCAGAATGTATCTGGAAGATGACACCTATGGCAATGTGACAGCAGTAGGATTGGCAGTAGGTATGAGCAATCCTTCAAGATTTTCAGAACTCTACTTACAGCGTTTTGGTAAGAAACCTGCCGAGTATTTTCTTCATCATTCGGATTAAGAAAATTACTATCCTCTGGAAAAGACTTTTACTTGTAAAGCCAACGGCCAACCATAAAAAGCCAAAAGCCAACGGCAAAGAGCCAATGCCTTTAACTCATTGAAAGTCATTTCCGAAAGGAATCTATCTGAAATAGACAAAACCACACCATCACAAAAGTATAAGCCAAAAACTAAGGCCAACAGCCAAGTCATTTCTCCCACAGATAAGCACGATATGTCGCTATTTGCAAGCCCATGTCGCTGACTGAAAGTCTTGGTCGTTTTGGGGAAGCACATGTCGCTTAGTGTATAGATATGGTCTACACTTCTTCGGATCATTGGGGTAAAGTATCGATCAAACAACAAGTAGAAATCACTTAACGAATGCTTTTTGAGTTCTGATACGAGACTTAGAAAAAAATATTATGAACGAACTAAAATCTAAGAACCTATGAAAAACTGGACTAGAATTTTATTGATACCCGATAGTCCTCGAAGTGCGTGCCCACTAATAGGGCGGCTTGGAGATGTTGGAAGGCCGCTAAGCATCATGCTAGTGGTATATCTTATGAGTATCGGAGTAGCCAACGCACAGACAACTTTACCCCCTAATGTTTGGATCGGCGCTTTTTCCGATAATGGAAATGATGCTGCATTTGGGAATGCTAATTTAGACAATACTCTGGACGTAACCGGTGTGGGACGAAATTTTGCGATTGGTCAGGGCCAAAATGGTTCGACTATCTTAAATGCTGCAGCTGGACGATCGATTCACTTTAGAGTAGGTAATCAAGGAGGTAATGCGATAATGATGATGGATATCGGATCAATTAATATGTATCAGGAGTTAAGACTGTCTAAGAAGTTTGTGGGGCAGCGCATAGAAGGTACTGAGTTCGCTGGAGATGGAAGTAGTATTACCAATATTCTACCAGGGAACATTACTGATTTGGATACTTACATTGCCGGTACCGTAGGTTTGCCAGACCAACTTAGGCTTGGAAACATTTATAATAATAATAACTGGATAGCATATGGACATGAAAGTGTAGCTGACCATGATAGGGGCTATGCACTAGCGCAGCGAGGCGATGGTTTGACCATATTAAATGCAGCATCGGGTAATAGAGTGAGTTTCGGTATCAATACCCAGGAACTGGCGTACCTTGACGCTACTAAATTTAAAATCATTCGAACAATTGAAGCCGAAGACATTACCGCTGCAGGAGATGTAAGCGCAGCAAATTTCACTGGAAATGGAAGTGGAATTACCAATATCCAGGCCGAGAACATAGAGAACTTAAGCTCAGTAGTGAATGGCGTTCCAGATCATGTGAATGTGGGTCTTATCCATTCTACTGCGGGTCCCTCCCATGCCACCTTTGGACACAGCATGTTACCACAAGATGCGCTTAATTATGCGCTTACACAGTCTAATGAAGGTCATACCTTCATAAACTCTTCAGCAACTAAACAGCTTCATTTTAGAATAGGTAATGAGGCTGATAAAATGACCATAACATCCAATAAAACCATTATGACTCAACCTTTGGAGTCGCTATCAAGTATTAAAGCTACTAATTTCATTGGAGACGGAAGTGGTATTACCAATATAACCGTGCATCCTGATCTTTGGGTTGGTAGATGGAAAGATTTGGTTGGCTATATAGGTTGGGGACATAACGATTTGAATCGTTCCAGTGGAGAAAATTACGCTTTTAAGCAAAGCAGTGAAGGAGCTACATTCATCAATTCGTCTCCAGATAAGCCCATAGTTTTCCGCTCTGGCAATACAGGTCCTTCAACTGGTGGACACAGTTTGATAGAGTTGACAACTTCATTAACAAAAATAAACAACCCTATAAACGCTCAGGCCATCACAGCCACGTCTTTCATTGGCGATGGAAGTGAGATTACCAATATCCAGGCCGAGAATATTGTTGGGTTAGAATCTGGGATTCCCGATCTAGTACATTTAGGACCTGTCAGTTCCAATGCCAATCATGTTAACTGGGCCTCCTTTGGACACGGTACCATAGGTCAAGATGGTTCCAATTTTGCCATAGCACAAGCCCAAAATGGAGTTACGACCATAAACGCTGCAAGTGGTAAGAAAATTGATTTTAAAATTGGTAATAATGGTATTGCAATGCATCTAAGTTCCTCCGAATTATTAGTGAACAAGCCTACGGAAATTACATCAAGTATTACCGCTACTAGTTTCATCGGCGATGGAGCTGGTATTACCAACATAAATGCAAACAATATCATAGGGCTGGATGCCATTTCAACCCCATGGACCAACACTAGTGACTTACTAAGTTATGGGGCAGGTGATGTAAAGCTAGGTAAGACTAACTCTAAGACAGCACTTACTATTCAGGCGGATGATAATGTTCTGGATCTAGGTATTGCTTTCCAGAATAGTGGTGGTGCTTATTCGTGGAATATCTACAGGGATGGACTTCCTGATAATTCTTCAGATCTTGTTATTAGTGGCGCTTACTCAGAAACCATAGATAATCTCGATGAAGTAGTTAGATTTAAACATAACGGCGAGGTAATAATGCAAAATATCATTGCCAATACGTTTGTGGGCGATGGAAGTGAGATTACCAATATCCAGGCGGACAACATCACAGGTTTAGATGCAAGAATATCATCCACACCAATAAGTCGCACACCAACAATAGATGAGAATGCTATACCACCTTTGGGAATCACATTCCAATCAGGGCCAGGAGCGACAAACGCTCAAAACTGGACCAATAGTTATGGTACAAAAATTAGTGTATGGGACGGTATTGCTCGGAATTTTGAATTTGGGCCAATATTCAGAGGTGCAGGTTTTGTAGCCAGAACATACGATTTAGAGGGTGACAAATGGCACCCATGGAGGGAATTTATCATGGCTGATGAAAATGGCAATGTGGGTATAGGCACTACGAACCCTACAGCCATGCTCGATGTGGCTGGTACAGCAAAGGCTACTACTTTAAGTAGTGGATTTGCGGTCATAGGAGATGAGGCGAATGCCAAGTATGCTGCCAATCCAAGCGCATATGAGACCATAACACAAAACGGTGTGGAACATGATGTTTCCTTATGGATTAGCGGGGATGTAGTATTTGGCGGTAGAAAACATCATACTAACGTCAGTCAATGGGCAGACTTTGTATTTGATGAAGGCTATGACCTGCTTCCTTTAGAAGAAGTAGAAGCCTTCATCGAGGAAAACAATCACCTACCCAATGTGCCATCAGAAGCAGAGGTAAAGGAAAATGGGTACACTGAACAAGGAGTCAATGCCATGTTGTTGGAAAAAATAGAAGAGCTGACCCTCTACACCATTGAGCTCAACAAGCAGATGAAGCAGATGCAAAGCGAGTTGACTACACTCAAGGGCAATTAAAAAAACATAAAATCAAAAAAATGAAAACTTTAAAAATATTTTTATTGGGCATAATATCGATGGGTACATCGGGAGTGGTGTTTGGTCAATTGAACGTACCCTACAACGGGTCTAGGAGTTACTTTGACGGTGTGGAAGTGGGTTACGATATAAATAACAGTACCTACAATATCGGCGGAGCGCTAAAACTCAATCCAGGAGATGGTAACAGGGCCTCCTTGACTTTTGACAATACGGAAGTGTATGGCCAAGAGACACCAAAGTGGCATTTTAATACTGTCGAAAATGGTAACCTTAATATTAATTCGACTTTCTTTTATGGACCCAATGAAACCGTACCGATTGCTGGAGGTACTTTTCAGTTCACGAGAGACGGAGACCTTGAAGTCCCCAGACACCTTATTGTAAATGGGGACATATTGGATGAGCAAGGAGAAAGGTTTCTGGGAGGAGTACCTGAGAGCTTTACGATAGCAAATCAAGGTAACGCATCCCTGTATTTTGATGCTTCATCAGTTCTGTCTGGTACTGGCATAGATCGGTATGTGATTCAACAATATAAAGAAACTGATTTTGATCCCGGTAGATTACAATTTCTGTTCCAGAAGGATCACGCTACGACATCCTTTAATCCATATTTACTTGCTGAAATGACACCAGGGAGTTTTGATATTCATAATGGTCAATTAAAATTAACAAATATAGATCAGGATGGTGAAACTAACGGACTTGTGTTTTCCAAACCTCTTTCTGGTGATGGCGATGCTGATATTTTTTCTATTGGTGCCAATGATCTGGATTTTGGAGCAGGCAATAATACAATACTAATGAGGTTATCTGGATCAGGAACGACAGATGGCAATTTGGGTATTGGTAATTTTGTTGGAAACGAACAGCCCGAACAAAAACTCCATGTAAAGGACGGAGATTTTTTGTTGGAGAATAATAGTTCCAGCTTAAAGATCACTAATGAGAAGCATGGAGACGCGCCAGCATTTACACGAATACAGAATTCCGAAAAAAATCTCTGGATTGGCGCAGGCACTAATGTTCAAATGGATTTTAGAGCAAATGGCCCGGTACAGATTAGACATCATTCTGATACTGAATTTCATGGTTATTCAGGTGATGTTGATGAGGCTTTTTCGGTCCTTGTCCAAAGAGGCATCCTCAGTCAGGATTTTGCGATAGCAGACCCAACCCAATGGGCAGATTATGTGTTTGCAGAAGACTATGAGCTTTCTTCTTTGGAGGATATGGAAGCATACCTACAGGAAAACAAGCACCTGCCAGGCATCATCAGTGAGTCTGAGATCGAGGAGCAGGGGTTCTACCAGGTAGCAGATGTCATGGTCGGTCAGTTGAAAAATCTTGAAGAGCAGGTACTGCACAACATCGCACAGGAGAAGAAGATCACGGCGCAGCAACGTCAGCTAAAAATACAAGCTGAAAAGCTACGTCGTTTGGAGCTATTGGTCGATCAGCTGATTGGCGATAAGTAATCCAATGTCGTTTAGTTAGAGCCTGTCTATAAAATCGAGAGTCTAGGTCAGAATGTTCGAGATCGAGGCTTGCGCCTGCGCACCGTAGTGCTTCGGCACACAGGTGCGACGTTTTGAAAATGTGAGTTTACTGGTGTCAATGATCCGTCGTGAAACAGCATTTTTCAAAACTAGCGTAACGAAGAGATCGGCGGTTCCACGATGGACATTATGGACAGACTCTAGTTAAGCTCCAATAATCCCTCTTAGAAGAGGGCGAAGGGAGGTGTAAGCTAAAAAATTGCTTAACTAAACGACATTGAATCCCATATTGTCTCAAGTGTCTTACAGAATTCATTGATGATGCAGGACTTGATCATACAGCTTTTCTGAGTGGCATTTGAGACTTCTTTACCCTTAAACAATCGATTATGAAATATTTGTACATAATAAACAGGTCGATTTTAACAGATCGAAAATACGTACTCCGGAGGCTTTCGATAGCAGGGTTATTACTTTGCTTCTTATGGATGAGCATCCCACACCTCAAAGCTCAGGGAGGTGATAACCCCAGTGAAATATATGGCCCCTCCGACCTCAATACCAATCAGGTTTATCAGCTCGGTATCCAGGAAGACTGGGGAATCCGCGCGGATATACAACCTGGGGGATACGTTAAGGTGAAGGTTCTGATAGCACAGGACCCCACTGTCGAAGAGATTAGCGATGATAATACCAAAGTTTTACTTTCCATCACTGCTAACCAAGCAAATGATGAAGCCGTTTTTCAGAGTGACGGATTTTATGTCTATGATTTGGTGGGTGAAAATTTACCGCCAAGTTATGATTTTGCGCTGCTGGACAAGAATGTCAACGGTAAGGTTTTATTGGATCAACCACAGATTGATCCAGAAACTGGGGTGATGGTTACCCCATATTGGATCACCAATGAGTATAAGCGGGCCATAGCAAGAGCATACGGATGGCAAAATGGCTTTACTCGTATGAGCATGTTGCCCAACATTAAAGTGTTTCTGGAAGTCGAAGTAAAAGACGCGGTGCTGCACGAGATACTGATTCCGGGTATGGAACCACAGTTCTTCACCGTAGATCACAATGTGGTCATTGATGTGTACAGCTACAATAACCGGTCGCTCATCGATTCCTATGGACGTAAAGATGAAGATTTTACCGAACTCAGCCTATGGGTAGGAGATTCTGTCGTGTTCAAGACTAATGACCCTAGCTTTACCGTGGAAGGGCTCAAAGATGTGTGGCTCGCCCGCTCGGCTGGTGAGAGCAAGTACTATTACGCTCCTGAGCGTATGGGTGGTTATAAGCCTTTTTTAGGCTTTGATAGTCAGGTGCATGGATTAGCGCTACGCGAGCATCCTGATCCGGAGCAGAAACGCTACCCTGCTATAGAGCCTGTACCTGGAGCAACAGGTCCGGATTCATATGCTTACACCTACTCTTGGATTGCCAAAGGCAATGTACAGAGTGGTCTTACACCAGAACAGTACGACCCTACTAGTGATATAAATGGAAATATAGCCTTTGAGAAATTCAAGAATGCAGAAAATTTTCCTGATAGGGAGAATTTTCCTGTTGGTGCGGGTAAAACGGTGGTAAAGCAGAGAAATAACCAACGAGAAGGGTTGAACATGGAGCTGATGCAAAAATGGGATCCGGATAATTTTGGTGATGCGACTTGGTATCAAAAAAAATGGAATGAGTGGAGCAATTGGTTTTATGGTGGTGATCTGTACAAGATCGTTTCCGGATTGGATGATGACGAGATTGTATTGCTGGAGAATGCTGCAAGTCCCTCAAATCCCGTAGGAGACCGAAATTTTCTACAGAAGGAGACAGCAGATTGGAAAGAGTTACTAGAGGGTGAAACAGGTGATCCTATTGAGTTGACTGTTAATTACTATCAGCGCAATCGCATGAAGATGCTGGAAGCCTCCGATCCTGATGCCTACAGTGCCTGGAACCTCAGGTATGGGGATGAAGGCGGTAATCAGATGGTTGAAGTGTTGGATCAGCAGCAATACCAGTATGATCCCGCCACTACAGGCCCAGTTGACTATTTCAATTATAAGCGACCGCTTGTATTTAGTGAAAACACGACTGCTTCCATTCCTGTTGAAGGGCAAATCAAGACATTCGCCATTCAAAATCTTGGCGTTACCACAGTGCGATATGACGAGAAGGATTTTAACATGAAAGTTGAAATACCGGGTGCCCCAAATAAGGCGTTCTATTTTATTTCAGGAGAAACCTATCCTTCCGTATTTCAAAAAAAGGTACCGTATTCTATTGATCTTTCAGGAATCTCTGTTTTTTTTAGAAATAAGCTGGTGATGGAATATACTTATGAAAATCACCTAGGGCATTTGGAGAAACACACACGTCGTTATTCTTTAGGGCTAGCTACCGATACATGGACAGAAAAATTTGATATACAGGGATCAGGTTATCACGAGATCACCGTCTATTATCAACATTCGGTAAATAGTGAAAGGGTCATTATAGCCGGCAAGGAGTTGCTGGAGGTACAGCTTAGATTTATGTCTGTTACTTCTTCGGATGGAAAACTTAAGGAAAGTGGAGCCCCGGGAGACTATTGGTACCTCAGAGATTTTGGAAAAAACCTACAAGACATTAAAAAAGGGCTCTATCCGGAAGAATATGGTCGTGCAAAAGACTACCCTTACGTACTTGCACAAGGTGATCAGCTTAAGTTCAACATCAAAGATGCTGATCCGCATACGTTTCTTTTGGATGGTGTTGAATTTTACCAGTCAGAACGGCTAATAAGCAAAAAATTGACTAAACAACAACTTAAGTCCAAAATCAAATGGTACATTTCCTCTGACGTGAAGGTCTGGGGTGATAAGCTTAGTGAGACTGGAAGTTCCGTTTCCCACACTTTTGCTGATCCGGGTACGTACTATATCACAGCCGCATACAGCGACGAGAGCCACGTTACTGTTCAGGTGATTGTCAAACGAGACCAATACCAGTATGACTTATCTGGTGACATGGCCAATGCAGCCGAGAAACCTCTGGGAAAGGTGAATACACGAGCGCTCAGCCTTCAGGAAAAAGACTGGCTGGAAGCATGGGCAGCTACCGCAAATGGTGGTACCATACCAGATTTGGGCAATATCCAGTTGGCGGAAGTAGGAGAGGTGTTTAGCCGGTTTGCTTTCAATGAAGGGCCAAGAGCAAAAAAAGGTATACCAGGGATGACTCCAGGTGAGAAATCTAATCGATATGGACCTCAGAGTGACTATAACGCCAACTATGAGTGGTCTAAAACTGGTGGGTTTACACATGATGAGCAAAGTATACTTTCCTTGACATCCAATGATCTCACGCAGTTAGAGGAGCCCTATAGTGCCTGGTTCCCCTCCAGTTGGATATTACACTATATGCCAGGCCAAACACCCAAGTTGATCGCTGATACGGGGCTTGATATCGAAAAGGATGAGTCCGCGGTAAGTGCGAAGATAAAAGCCTATTTTGATGGTCACAGCACACTTGAACCCTGGCAGGTGCGACTGCCTTGGGTATCGCAGACCCAGTGGAAGGGTTTCAGGACACGAACCAATATCAAGACACTCAATAAACTTGCGGCCATATTCGATAATGATAACGGCGCGTTCTCTGGTAATGCCTGGGGCAAACATGAGCCAGGAGCTTATGAGACGTATGAAAAAGCAACGAATAGCGTACTTGCTTCCTTTAATGACCTTGAGAAAGATCGATATGATTTCTATTGGGACGTGCTTTCAGGGAGGATCAAACTGATCCACCAAGATGACCTGGCATCAGGGGCCATCACTGTGAAGGTAAAAAACCCTAACAGTGCTGATACACCTACGACATTTATAGCGAAGTATGAGCAGCAGCAGCTACCGACAGATTGGATGGCTGGTGCAGATATGTCCAGTATTCCTAACCTGGAAGCCAAAGGCATCAGCTGGGGATATGGGTCTTCGAGCGTCGATCCTTATGAGATCATTAGTGACTATGGTATGAATACGGTCCGTTTTAGGTTGTGGGTGGATCCGGTGTATAAAAACGGGGAAGGCGCCAATGGATGCCGAGGAGAGTATGAATTTCCTGCTGATCGAATTGGCCAGTCCTACACCTATTCACAGCTACCGGTAGTGACTGACCAGATCAAAAGGGCCAAGGCCAAAGGTTTGCGTGTGCTTTTGGATTTGCATATATCGGATACCTGGACAGATCCAGGCGCCAATATTATTCCCGAGGCATGGTTGATAGACGGCTCTGTACCGCCCGTGGATGATTTGGAGGTGTTCGTTCATGAATACGTCACAGAGACATTGCAATCGCTGAAAGATGAGGCGGCCTTACCGGACTATATACAAGTAGGTAATGAAACCAATGGTAATATTTTATTGTCCGATGAGTTTGAGAAGTTGTCTTTAGCACAGATTGCCTCGGAAATTGGTGTTACAGAAGCAGAGATGAATGGTGATAAATTTACCATCAACTGGGATCGCAATGCCAGGCTTTTGAATAAGGGATTGGAAGCAGTGAAGCAGTTCAATGTAGCGAATGCGGTGGATGTGAAAACCATGATTCATATTGCAGGGCCCGAACCAGCCCAGTGGTGGCTGAATCAGGCGACTACCACGACAGGGCGCTCAGGGCTGGGCACAGAGTTGGTCAATACCTCCTTGATAGATTACATGGGTATGAGCTATTACCTGGCGGAAAAGAACCATGATATCAGTTTTTCCGAATTGTCTGGAACAATAGAAGATATATTTAACACGCATGGTTTACCAACGGTCATAGTTGAAACGGCTTTCCCGCGTATCTATAGCTATAGTGATTGTTCGCCTAACCAAATGGGGCAGAGAGGTTATCGCGGTGACACATGGGATGACTATGTGCCTGGTAAGGGGTTCCCGACTAACACAAGCGACAATTTGCAAAAGGAATATTTGGTAGCACTCATGGATATGCTTAAATCCACTCCGGGTGGGAACGGGCTGTTATATTGGGAACCTTTCTGGGTGGGCTCTAAAAATACTTCGGAACCCACTTTTGATCTGGTCGGCTCAGGTTGGGAGAATATGACCTTTTTCACATTTAAAGAAGGTACTCCCTCGGAAGGCTTAAATGTGCTGGCCAAAGGAGGGGGTATAGAAGCGTTCTGCGATGGAAATTGTCCTGAAAACCTGACAGGTGTGGTAGCCAATAAAATTGTGTTTTTAGGAAATGTAGGATGTTCTGGAGCGACAGATACTGAAAAGGTCAACGGACTTATAAGAAGGCTCAATCCAGGGGGCATTGCGACCTTGGGGGCGTTCGTTCACCCACAGGATTGCCAAACCAAGGAGGAATTCTATGCAAGTTATGAGACCAATTTTAAAGAATACTATGACAACCAAAGTGTATTTCCGGTCATTGGCCGTGGCGACTATATAAACAGGGAATATGCTCACACCGGAACAGTCGGTGAAGAGTTCTGGCTTGAGTTTTTTGGTAGATCTGATACCCACTATTCATTTGTCAGTGGTGATGTGGAGTTTTTTGTGATCAATACGATAGATCGAGACCCAAACTCAGATGGTAACCCTGTTGACGGCACAGACCTGTTCGATTTGAGAAATTGGCTAGAAACGAATCTTCATTTTTCTACCAAGAAATACAAGATTATACTTGGGTATCATTCACCCCATCTTACTGCATTCGAAAACTCTTATCTCAAGACCTGGGATTTCAAAGCGATGGGAGCGGATATGTATATATCGTCTGGAGCTGCTTTTTATGAGCGACATGATGTGGAGGGTATGCCTTATGTTAATGTTGGTTTAGGCGGAAGGTATAAAGATAATTCTGACCACTCAGAAGTTTACGCACCAACGCTTGTGCCAGGCACTCACTATGGTAAAGAGTTTGGTGTACTATCTGCTACCATTGGTACTAATATGATCATGTTCCAGTTCACTAATGTGAATGATGAGAAGATCGATCAATTCTACCTGATCAATAGAGATGATAAGGAGCAGGACCGGGTAGATGCATACTATCTGGAGAATAGAAGAGGTGGCCATGTAACCGTCCATATTGAGGAGCCCTTGGATGTTTACCTGCTATTAGGCCAGTCCAATGCAGAGGGTCGTTGTGAGAGTAATTATTGCTATGACGAGTTTGCAGGTGATGAGCTTGTAGAGCTATCAGGTACCTATCTTTTAAACGAGAAAAGTGAGTTTGAAAAAGCCAAAAATGCATTGGCAAGATACTCCTCTGTTGGTAAGATTCAATTTACTCAATCGGTCGGTTTCGGGTGGACCTTTGCCAAAACATTGAATGATGCTGATGCTGACCAAAAGATAGGGATCATTGCTAACCCTGTGGGTGGTACTGATTTAGCAGAGTGGATGCCCGATTTCGACGCATCTAATAAGAACTATGGGAAATATGCGATCGGGTATGGAGGAGAAAACCTCTATCAGGAGACGATGAGGAGAGTGCGGGAGGCCCAGGATACGTACCCAAATGTCAACATCAAGGGAATTATTTGGTCCCAGGGTGAAAATGATGCGAAGCGGGTCAATGACGGGGAGTTGAATTATGCTCAACAGGCCCGTGCGCTTTACGATCATTTCAAAACTGATTTAGGTAATGAGGATTTACTCTTTTTAATACCTGAAGTAGCCTATCGCTCTGGTTTGCCGGCGGGTGATGATTGGAGCCATACCAAGCTCAATCAGGAAATTCATGCTATGGCGGCACTAGACCCTAATATTCGAGTGGCTTCAGTAGGAGGAATGAGTACGTTTGACGGTTGGGAGAACAACACCATAGACACTGGTGTGCACTGGGATCATGATTCATACCGTACCATTGGGGTACGACTGGCAAATCTTATCCTCTCTCCACCGGCAGGAGCCAGGATACGTGAGGAAGACGAAGTTCAGGAGGAGCTGAAATGGAGCGTGGTTATGTACCCCAATCCGGCTTCTTCAGGATCACTCAACTTGAAGATTGAATCACCGCAGGAGTCGCCCTATGAACTAAGGCTGGTTGACTTGATGGGCCGCACGTTGTTACAGTCAGAATTAATGCTGGGTGAGGGCGTTAATTATACGCGACTCTCTGTGAGTTCTATAGCATCTGGCACCTATATAGTAGAGATCACCAATGGAGTACACAAGTTTACAGATCGGTTGGTGATTACTCATTAAGGTTTCTAATTGCCCCCTCGGAGGTTTGTACCTCCCGGGGGGTATATGACTCTTTGATCTGCTTTAGCAAAGTGTACGACTCTGCCACTCATAATTAACCAAAACGAAAATATCACAATTAGAAAAATGTATAAAATTCACTGTCATTGCATGTTTCAAGCTTCTTGTGACAAGCTCCTGCTTTGCCTACCCCCGGAGAGATTTCCCCTGACGTGGGCACCCCAGACATGGCAATTCTTTGAACAACAAAGTATTAGTTAAATCACTCATTTACTTTTAAAACATGAATAAAATTATCCATTCTTTACTAATCCAAATTATTATGAAAAAGAGCATACTACTTATATTATTGTTTTGTGTATCAACTTGGACTCTCAGTGCCCAGGACATTAAGATCGGCTATCTGGATCTTGATCAAATTTTTGCGAACATGCCGGAAATGATAGCGGCAGATTCCTTAGCTAGGGCGTACGAACAGGAATTGCAAGCCAGTCTTAATGCCAAATACCAGGACTATCAGGTCAAATTGGAGGCATATCAGGCTGAAGGCCAATCAATGGATGAAGTCCTGAAACAAGATGCCGAGAAGGAGCTGCAGGATATGCAGGCTCAACTAGAGCAGTTTAGAGCCAATGCCAACCAGGCCATTGGGAAGAAAAAGCAAGAACTGCTCGTGCCTCTCAGGACAAAAGTGAGAGAGGCGATTGATAAAATAGCAGAGTCAAGTAACTACACACATATTTTTTCAACTGACGGATCACTTGTATATGTCAAAGACGAGTCGACTGATTTATCTGAAGCTGTGGCAAAAGAACTTGGATATACGCTGGGAGGTGAGAAATGACAAACCCTGAGTTTAGATGACTTTTTATGTATTCTAAACTCAAGGTTTTTGATTACCATCACCTGAAGGGCATATAAGATTTCAAAACAATTAAAAACATCTTTAATATGGAAGCAGCTTACCAGAGTCTCTCGAAATATTTATTTAAACGAAGTAAAACGGCTGTTTCTTCTTTAGCCAGAAGGCTATTTTTATTAATAGCTATCCTGCTTTTTTTGAGTGAGGCTAGCGCTCAGCCTACGCTTCGTGAATTATTCCCACATATGCGATTTCTTGGGGCTTCTAACCCCAGAAGCAGAAATGTAAATCATCCCGAGGGTTCGCAATACCAGCATTTAAAGCGAGCTACAGGTTTACTCGGTGCTAGAGCGCCTGGTGGCGGCACTGAAATTTGCTCTTGCACCATTATGAACAGCACCCGTCAAGATGGAAAAATTTTACTAAGTACGGCAGCTCATTGCCTGGTGGATAGAGATGTTGGTGAAGTGCTGGATGATTTTCTCCTGTCATTTGATTACGAGCACCCTAATGCGCTAGCCAGAGGTGGTGAAGGAGCGGATGATTATATAACCAGAGTCGATATTGTATCCGGAACAATTCTGCTGTTAGATTATACAAGTGACATAGCCTTGATAGAGGTGGAGGAAGATGATGAATGGCATGAGAATATATATGCGTCAGGATGGAAGGTGTCCGATGCGCAGCATCCTTGGGCAAACATCTCTCACCCCAAGGCGGATCACAAGAAAGTATTTATCAACCCAAAATCCACTATTTGGCAAAAAGGCCGTTCTACGCGTGCTACTGGTCAGATAGTTGATGGAAATTTTTATAATGTAGTTGGAGGCTGGACTAATCGCTTGGCATATCTAGAATCAACAAGTAGTGGTTCAGGTTATTATAATCCAGCGGGCAATTTGATTGGCGTCCATTCTAGTTCATCTCGAGATCACTATGCAAATTCAGCCTCTGCCCTTTCCAATAATTGGTACAGCGACGACCAGTCTCCGTCACTTCAGGCTTACCTTGATCCGGATGGCAACTGGTTAAGTAGCGTTCCTGGTGGATACCTCAGTGACCTGGTGCCTTTGGACCAGACATTAAACTTTGAGCTGGAAATAGGGGGCGGTAAGGAGGTAAGCACAAGGTTACCAGACGTGAGTTCATCGGATCCACTGGCTCATGTAGTTCATATTAACCCACTTACAATTTACGATGACCTTGGCAGAAAGCCACTACTGGAGCAAATACTTGGGTTGAAGTTGAAAGATCCGGGTGATGGGAAAGTGTTTCTTACGGTACACGGACTGGTATTGGATGAGAACGATGGAGAGTACAAGGAAAGGTTTTTGTACGGTGTACATGCGAATCAGGTTAATCCTGAGAGCCCGGCAGGTTTTGAAGCCACGGGATGGACTTGCCAGAACGCACCAGATGGATATCCACCTTGTGGAGATGGGTCATGGTGGGATGTTTTAGCGCCCCCCTTATCTAATGATTTTAAAAGGTCATACATCAAAACGTATGGTGAAAAAGCAAAATCCAAAAACACAATTACAACAATAGGAAGACTGTTGATTCCCGTCGTGATTCGTTTAAAAAACACGGGAACAGCTCCTGCTACTGTTCAGGCGGTGAGTTATCCGGGAGATGTCCCTCAAAATGCGCTACAGTTATTCGAACCAGACGAAGTAGCCCAGGCTTTCAAATCCTACAAGTACCCTGACAGCCAGGTGCTGTCCAGTGATGACTTATATATTGATCAAATCAACTTGCACCATGTGCCTATATTCCCAAACGTACGCAATACCGGAAACAATGGGGGATATGTGAATTTGGTCAATCCCAATTTCGAAATAGAATTACATACTGATAATCAGGCTACTTTGGACTTAACCGTCCATAACCCTAACAATATCACCTATACCTACAGCGTGTGGATTGACTATTTCAACAGTGAGGCTCTAAATGGTAAAAATGAAGAAGACCATACCTACAATTATGTAGACGATCCGGTACCGCACCCAAAAGAGTTGGTTGCACAAGGGTCATCCTCATCAGGTTCAGCAAGCCTACCCATTGATGTTCTAAGTTATCGTGACCTAAAAATGGCTCCTGGCGAAACACGCTCAACCCGTATGCGAATTTCAATCAGTGATGCCAATGATCCACCCAAGCCGGCTGGGCCGATTTTTGAAGGTGAGACAGAGGATTACCTAATAGAGATCGTAACTCCAACTTGTGAGCAGGTTAGGCCTTCGGATTATGCCGAGTATGCCGAAGAAGTGATTCCCTATTGCGGAAGAGACGGTTATAGGGAGGGTTTAGAGAGCCTGTCAGACCATTATCAGGAAGAGACTCCAGGGAGCTTAATTTTCAAGATAGGAAAACAGTCTAATGTTCGATTTGCGTCAGCCAAAGCCACAAGTAGTTGGTATACAAGTGGTCTCGATGCATTAACCGACAACAGAGTAACCCCGGTTCCAAATCCTGCAGCCACGGATTTTGATCAATCCCTTATGGCCATATCTACTAATGCCCAGGAATCAGATCCTGGCCAGCTAGTCGATCAGGAGCTGAGAATGGATGTATATTATCCCTTACCCAAAGATGGAGTTGACCTGGATGAATTGGCAGCCTTACCTGTGATCATCTATCATTTTGGAGGAGCCTTCATGTGGAATACCCGACAGAGCGAACTAACCCAGAAGACCTGTGAATGGTTGGCAAGTCGAGGTTATATAGTGGCAGCCATAGACTACAGAGTTGGATTGTACGGATATGAATCAGAAGTAGCAAAACGAACCATGATTCGGGCATGGCAGGATAGCCGTGCAGCCACCAAATGGTGGCGTATGGCCCAAAATGAGTCTAAGGTGACCGATCAGTTTCAGGTACTGTGGAAAGCAGATCAATCCAGTGTTTATGCACTGGGTCACAGTGCCGGAGGTATTACCAGTCAGACCAATCTTTTTCTGACAGAGTTCGGATACGAGATTGAGGGAACGACGGGTAAATTCCTTGAAGCCTGTTCAGGTGGCTATGGATATGGAGGCTTGGATGGAGATGGTAATTATAATTTTAGCACCTTCGACCTGTCAGCATACGAGCCCATTCCCTGTCTTGAAATTAATGGAATGAACACCTGCGACGTGCTAAGCAAAAGCACCGACGACACCTATGGTACTTATCAGGAGGGAGATACACAGCTCACCGAATTGATCGCACAGTTATTGCAGGAGTACAGTTCGGTTGATGGCCGTGTCGATAAAGCAGTCTCCTTTGCAGGTGCGCTCGCCAAAACAAATTGGATGCTTACACCATCTTACCGACCGTCAGCTGAAATACATCACAAAGATGATGCCGTTGTGCCCTGGGGACATGATTATCCATTCAATGGCGGAAGTTTGCCTTGGGGCTCGATTGTTGATATGTTTCCCAATTTTTCATTATCGCGAATGTACGGTGGTGGTAGCATGAAGGAGGCCTGGGATAACGCTCCAATTGCTCCTAATGGGACATTTGAGTTGCTGACACTGGAGGGAGAGGATATGGGAGGCATGAGTGGTCAGGCTAGCTACCATGTACCAGAATATGAATTTGGAAGTAACTACGATGACTATTTGGCGGGTGGAGATCCGGAAATTGAGGACAAGATCATGTACTATGTAGACGCCTTCTTTACCAAAGACTGGACCTCCACTACTGCCACAGCCCGACTTGCATCATCAGAAGAAGAAGTGGAAGAAGAGCCGATCAAAGAAGAGCCAGTATTCAAGATCTTTCCCAATCCGGCTAGCGATGAAGTGAATGTGATTGTGGAAGTACCAGAGGCAGGGCCATTTGATCTGCAAATCATAGATCTTCAAGGCAGGGCTGTATACCAAATGCAAAGAGATCAGGTGAGAGAAGGAACCCAATGGATCAAGCTGAGTAACCTGAACTTACCTTCAGGCATGTATGTGCTCCAGTTGATTGCGAATGGTATTGAAAGAGGTGAACGTTTAATAATTAAATGATAAAGCCATCAATGATGAAAGGGGTAGTGAAATTTTCAAAACTGGTCAGGGCAATTTTTTTACTATCAATTTTAATGATGACGAACCAGGAGCTACTGTGTCAGGACAGGTTTTTCCCTGGAAGCATTGGCAAATCGAGTCCGAATACCAAAAACACCAACCATTCTGATGGTACGAGTGAGTCGATTGGTCAGGATCGCTTTTATCCTAAGAGTATCGGAAAATCGAACCCGAATACCAAAAACATCAACCATCCCGATGGTACGAGACTCCAGGACTTAAAGCGAGCGACGGGCTTTTTCGCAACTATAAAGACGATCGATCCTGAGGTTCTTGGTAATAAATGTTCCTGTACCCTTATGAACAACGTTAGTCAAGATGGAACCCCCTATATATTAACTGCGGAACATTGTGTAAGAGAATATGAAGTTGGTGATATATTGGAGACTTACTTCACTTTTGATTTTGAAATGGCCAATGCTAATGACCGGGGAGATCCGGTTGCAGATGAAGCAATTAGTAAGGTTTGGAGAGTTCAATTTGAATTACTTGTTAAAGATTCATATAGCGATATGGCGCTTTTCATTTTTAAAGATCCCAATCCAGGCCTGCTTCAAAATGCTTATGCTGCTGGTTGGGACAATACGGTATCTCAATCAACCTGGAGTAATATTAGCCATCCAAAAAGTGATCATAAGAAAGTTTATTTAAATCCTGCTTTTTCCGAAATGAAATTTATATCCAGATTAACAAATAATAATGGTGTACTAATTAGACGTAAAGGTTATTATTACCAATACGGAAACAATTGGAATGGAGTGGAATTAGCCCTCCAGAAAAGCACAAGTGGTTCAGGTCATTTTTCAAAAGCTAATCTTCTTAAAGCGGTAGAGTCACATGGAGCAGATAATATTGATGATTATTCCTCAGCTATGCTCAATACATGGTATAGCAATCTACTTTCTACTAATCCTGTTCTATCACAATATCTTGATCCTACTTCTAGTGGTATCAACAAAGTGCCTGGTGGGTACCTGAATGATTTGATTCCTGCTTCTACGGATGATTTAACACTAGTGATGTCCCCAGATGCTGTTTTGGCAACTCCTACTATTGTCGAAGACGATCCAACCCAGTTACACGAAGACGTAGTTCGTATTAATCCCTCAGTTTTATTTGGATTTTTCGCAGCGAATAGTACTAATGATTTAGATGGGTTTCCAATATGGCTTGACATGTTAGGGATTAAAGCCGAGTCGATTGGTCAGTCGGATTTGGTGCTTACCGTATGGTATCTTGACAAAGATGTGACTTCCGGATTATATTCTGAGCGACTGATATACGGAACATATGTAAATAAAGATACACCAGAGAATACGGAAGGTTATGGATTTACAGGTCAATACTGGGATTGTGATAACCCTCCGGCAGGGTATCTCCCGTGTAATCGTTCTCAGTCTGTATTTATGTTTCCGAGTTCGGGGAGTATTAATTCAGTGAAGACAAGATTCCTCCGAGCATTCGAAGATATGAGTCATGATTTGGGAAGATTAGTCCATATTGATACGGAGGTGCCGGTTGTCATTCGATTACATAATAAAGGAACCGACCCAGCGGCCGTTCAGGCTCTTAGCTATCCGGCAGAAATGCCCGTCAATGCTTTACAGTTTTTCAACCCAGAAGAAGTTCTATCAAGGTTCAAGTCTTACAAGTATCCTGAGAGTAGGCTCAACAGCGAAGCATTAAATATTAGCTCTATAAAAGTATCTCAAGGAGATTACGAAAAGACAATCTCGACCGGAAACAATGGCGGGTATTTGAATTTGGTAAATCCAGTCTATAAAATCGGCCCCATTGCACCAAGTTTGGATGATGAGAATACAAATAGTATCTCGGTTAAAATCAATCTAAATAATCCAAATGAGGTAAATTTTTCATACCGGGTTTGGATAGACTATTTTAACAAGGATGTAGCGGGAGGTAGAAATGATGATCTCTATTCTTATGATTTTGTAACGGACCAGCCAGAGATCCATGAGGTAGAGCTGTTAGAAGAAGGAGTCAACCTGACAGGAACTTCGATTTCAATAACTAGGCCGCTACCAACTAGTCCGGATATATTACTATCACCAGATCGCAGAAGAATGACCCGGATGCGAATATCTGTTAAGGAAGGAGCAGTGCCTCCTGTTCAATTTGATCAGAATGGTAATGGCGAAGTAGAAGACTACCTAATAGAGATCGTAGCTCCAGCCTGTGAAGATATTGTACCAAAAGGTTATGCTGATGATTATGCTGAAAAAGTACTCCCCTATTGCGGTGAAGGAGGCTACCGAGAAGCCAAAGAGTCATTGGCCAGTCATTATCAGGAAACTGAACCAGGGAGTCTGATATTTGAAACAGGCAAACAGTCCAATATTCAATATGCTACAGCCAAAGCAGTGCGGAAGTGGTATGCCTCAACCTCGGATGTAGTATTAGAAGCGACTACAGGCATAGATTACAGTGTTCCGAGATTTCTGGATAACCAAGTTCCCAATCCTGCAGTA
>JAVKDO010000031.1:0-44302 GCA_040222235.1 Cyclobacteriaceae bacterium | reverse complement strand
AATCTAGGTACTGGCAGTGGTCTTACCGTTCTGGAAGTGATTAAAGCTTTTGAGCAAGTCAATAATGTCAAGATCAACTATGAAATCGTTGATCGTCGGGCGGGTGATGTAGTACAAATCTATGCTGATACACAGATCGCCAATGAAGAACTCGGCTGGAGAACGGAGCGGGACCTGTCAGATATGGTCAGATCCACCTGGAAGTGGGAGCAGCACCTGGTGAAAAACGCTAAGCAGGGCTGATGAATGTCAGCTCGCTATGCGGCGTGCTATCATATTAGTTGTCAATGGTGGAGGCTAGCTTCAAATCGGAAGTCAAATACCATGAAGACAATACAAATATCTAAGCAAGCTGGATTGAAATCAACCCTGATTGGGGTGCTTATCTTACTGGGTTTAGCAGGTCTTGCCAGGCTACTAATGGACTACCCTTTACGTGACTTAAATCTTGATAATCATCAATTCGATAGCAACAATGCTAACGATATTGGAGAGGGTTTTGGTCTGGAGTAAAATAACTAGCCACCGCGGTAAGGTATGTGCTGGTATCCTAAAGGACGTTTGACCCCTCGATCACTTGGGAAGTTCGATTAGACCCAATTCACGCCATGCCGCGTTCGTATGGTACTTCCGTTTCAAGCTCATTTCAATTCAATGATGATAGTGAAGTGACAACTTTCGAAGGACTGAGGTATTGAGACGTAGATGAATAGTGGGAATCGAGTTATAGCGGACATAGATGAATTCCTACCGAACGCTTGAGCAATTCCACTTGCCAGACCTATGCAGTGTCTGTTGGGGTAAGAATCCAGATCGATTTTATCGGCTTGACTTAAGCGTAGAGGATATCAGATATGAATAATCATTCATAAGGTAGCAAGACTTAATACTCGATGGCTAAAATATTAGTTTTCAGAGCTCGGTTTATTCTGATGGTCGGAATGTTTTGCACACTCACGCCCGGCTTATGCACACTCGTCGGGTTAGTTTATATATTGGTGACAACAGCAGATACATTAGTACTGTAATCGAATGTTAAACCATTAAAAATCAGTACGATGAAAACTAGAGCGACAATCACCATGGTATTATTTTTTGTACTTATTATGAATGCCAGCGGCCAACCCTTCAACGAGAGGTGGTCTTATGAGCTTTCGCTTGGCCCCTCAGTGAGCATCGGTGACCTGTCAGGAGCTGATGTCAACGTCGGAGGTGGTTTTGAGGCGATCTTTCATTATCAATTGATGCCTCATGCTACGGCGTATGTTGGCTGGGGATGGAACCATTTCAAAGCGGATCAATCTTTTGCAGGTGATGATACGGATTTTGAGGAAACGGGCTATGTCCTAGGATTGCAGTTCAAGCACCCTATCGGAAAATCACCTCTGTCATACTACGCAAGGGTGGGTGCACTGCACAATCATATCGAGCTGGAAGATGGCGGAGATATCATTGGTGACACAGGTCACGGACTGGGCTGGCAGCTTGCCGGTGGATTGGATATTCCGGTAGGTAAAGCATGGCACCTGACACCTGGTGTGAAGTTTCACACCTTATCTAGAACGCTGGACTTCAACGAAAGCAAGTATGATCTGGATCTTAAATATCTATCGCTCAGGGTAGGTATAACAAGAAAGTTTTAACTCAAAATGGATTGGTAAGCCGGGATATTTTGTTGAACCAATAGGAGCAAGACAAAGTATCCCATACCAGTCCCGACCATTTATAGTCATGAACGAACGACTTACCATATTGCCCCATATGCTGCTGATCAGGCTTCTGATTGGCATCTCGGTGCTGATCCAGGTAGTGGTGATCACTTACAGTCACGTGAGCGGCTACTATGCAGTGCAGGGTTGGATGCAGTTCGCCAGCAAGCTGACCATAGGCAGTCTGCTTACCTTCTTAGGAACTCTTTTGCTTACGTACCCCAATCTTCTCATCATTCGTTTTCTCAATCACCATTTCCCCTGGAATGATAGGACGATCGTCAGAGTGACCATCCAACTCTTGTTTGTCGCGCTGATAGGAAGTATAGTCTCTGTGATGATGACGAGTCTGGCTCATCTCCTCAGTTCATATGTGGAGCCACTTCGAGAGGTCTTGATCAATAACGCTTTGATATTTTCAGTATGCAACCTAATGCTAATGATGATCTTGGAAGGTTGGATATTCTTCATCGAAAGGGCCAAATCAAGAAAGACGGCTGAAGAGCTGGAGCGCGAAATGTCCGACATAAGATACGAGGTGTTGAAAACTCAGATCAACCCACACTTCATGTTCAACAGTCTCAATGTGCTGTCAGGCTTGATCGAGATGGACAAGCAGAAGGCTCAGCGGTTTATCAGCGAGTTTTCCCAACTTTACAGATATGTGCTTGAAACGATTGATCAGTATGTGGTGACGGTGGAGGACGAACTGCGGTTTGCACGATCCTACATGTACCTACAACAGATCAGATATGGACAGCATTTACGATTCTCGGTAGAGCTGTCAGGCGCCACTACCAGGCTGTACCTACCGCCGCTCTCTCTACAGATAGTGCTCGAAAATGCAATTAAGCACAACCTGGTGAGTAAGGATCGTCCGCTAAGTATTGCGATATTTGAGCGAGATCGAAACCTGGTTGTGCGCAATACGCTGCAGCTAAAGAAGTCAGGCGCACATACATCTGGCATTGGTCAACTGAACCTCACAAAGCGGTACGCTTTGATCAGCTCGAAGCAACCTGCGTTTAGTATTAGAACCGATTGCTATGAAGCCAAATTGCCCTTACTAATAGAAGATACTGATGAGAGTACTGATCGTTGAAGATGAGGAAGTAGCTGCGGACAACCTTGCCGCGATGCTTAAGCGGGTGAGGCCAGACTGTGAGGTCATGGCTAAAATCGCTTCTATCCGCCAATCTGTGCTCTGGCTTCACAAGCATTCAGTCGACCTTATCTTCCTGGATATCCAGCTATCAGATGGGCTGAGCTTCTCTATTTTTGAGCACATCACCATCAAAACCCCAATTATATTCACTACAGCTTACGATCAATATGCTATCAAAGCCTTCGATTTGAACAGCGTGGCATATCTGCTTAAGCCTATTGGGATGTCAGATCTGGAGCAAAGTCTGGAGAAATACGAGGCTATGAAATCAGCCTTTATTCCTGACCTACGTGGCTTGCTGGAGCACTTCGAAAATGGTAGAGCTCATTTCAAGAAGCGATTTCTCATCCGGCTTGGTGAGAAGTTCAGAAAGCTGGAGGTCAGCGATATCGCCTACTGCTATGCGATGGACAAGGATGTCTATGCCCTAACTTTTCACAACCAGAAGCACCCCATGGATTCCTCACTAGATGTCCTCGAAAATCAGCTTGACCCAGCCATTTTTTTCAGGATCAATCGGAAGTATTTGGTTAACATGCAGTCCATCAAGGCTATGACCATTCTTTCCAGAACCAGGGTGAAGCTTGAGCTTGATCCATCTGCGCTCGATCCGCTCTCAGCGATAGTAAGCGTTCAACGCTCTGCTGATTTTAAGAAGTGGATGGGGAGTTAAGGTATTTAGATTAGTGCGATTTCTTGCTTGAGTAGTGGAAGACTAGCACATGCTTACCATCAAGCCGCTTCATCAGGATTTTACCGATCAGGTTTGGATCATCAGTTTCAATGAATGTGGTGGTCAACCCTGCATCCTCAATGAAATAGAAATAATTTCCAGTGGAGATCATATTGAATCGAGCTGGCTTACCGAGTAGGGTCAACTTCGAATCATTCCACTCGACTGTCATCAGACCAAAAATTGGATGCTGATACTCCCCGACGATATCAGGATTGATGGGTAGACCGGGTACAACTTTGGGTGCCTTAGTTTGCTTCCAGGTCATTGGCAATAGCCGTGGCTTACGTGCGACTTTCTCAGTGGCCGCATTCACGATCAACTCTTCCAGCTGCTCATTTTCCCTGCCCTGCAGAGGTCGACCGCTGTAGTCATTGGTTCTTACCACCATCACCAGATCCATATCTGGAATAACTGTGAGGGTGTGTCGCCCGGCTCCTCTTGCAGAATAAGCTGCATGACCGCTGATTTCCCTTGGCCACCAGAGGTAGCCATAGCCTTGATTTTCAAAAGCGGTGACCTGTGATTGGGTACTGGCAGCTACCCATGAAGCCGGCACTAGCTGCTGATTGTTCCAGTGGCCTTTGTTAAGATATAGGAGACCAAACCTACCAAGATCACGACTACTCATTTTAAGCAGATAGGCTGGATGCTCGGACTCAGGCTCATAGTAGTACAGTCCGTCTATATCCCGCAAATCCTGCATGCCAATCGGATCTGCGACTTCATTTTGAAATGCTTCGAAAAAGTCCTTTCCAGTGGTTTGATTATAGATAGCGCATAGCGCGTTAAAGTCCCAGTTGTTGTAGTACCACATCTCTCCGGGCTGGTGGCTACCGCGCTCAGGCTTACGATCTTTCCAACCCTGATACTCGAATGCGGACGGCAAGTAAATACCGGATGTGGTAGTGAGCAGGTGCTCAATAGTGGCCGACCGCTCAGTATTAGTGAGTGAAGTTTTGTCGTTGATGTCTAATTCTGATAAGGTGGTCTGGAGATCAAATCTGCCCTCGTCGATGGCACGTCCGATCATTGCATTCATGAGACTTTTGCGCATAGAGGCGAGCATAAACCGCCTCGTGTTTTCACCCCATGAGGCAACTACAGCACCTCTGTGGATAACCAATGCAGCGCCGAAGTTGATAGAATCGTAATAGGACTTTGCGGTAGCAAGCCTCTGCTCTGAAAATCCAGCTTCCACTACGGAGTTATAGGCATTCCATTCTTGTTGCGGTATCGTCTGGCTGAGTGTTGTCGAAGCAGCCAAGACAAGCATAACTAGTAATTGAGTTTTCATATTCGTCTTTTTTAAGTGAGACGAATGCATCTGATAAACGGGTTACAATTACTATTTCATTTGCTTTGAGAGCACTTTATCAAGTAAATAGATCAAAGAAAGACAAGCGATTGCAATGATATAATACAACCCACCGGTGATCTCGATCTCTGGGAGATCAACCTTGTAATCGGAGAGCCGTGAGACTACCACAGCTACTGCCACAAACAGGGAGAGGAGGAGCGTGCCTCTAAATAATCTGAAAATAGGCTTGGTGAAAGCACGCTCCAGTTCTCGGGCATTAATCCGCTGTGATATACGTAAGGCAAATCCGGGATTTGCCTCCGGTACTTCCATGGCTTGAATATCACTTATCAGAAGTCGAGCAAGTTTGACTTCTAGCTGACAGACTTCACAACTGTCAAGATGCTCTTGTGTAAGCCGAAGGTTTTCCTTTGGTATTGCATTTTCTATGATGCCGTAGATCTGTTCCTGAGTAAGATGATTCATTTATTTACGGATTTAGTTCGTATTTGTAAGCGGGAGATATTTTCTTTTTCAACACCTCTCTTGAGCGCATGAGTCTGACTTTCACATTGCTTTCAGAGAGGTTGAGCATATCAGCAATTGCTTTGACCGACTGATCCTGAACATAGTGCAGCTCCAGTATGCTGCTATCTTGAGGATTCATCTGGGCGAAGAGCTGCTCAAGTAGTTCAAGCCGTTGCTTCTTGCGCAGCGCCTGATCTGGATCCCATTGGTCAGGGATCATCAATGGTGTCGCTCTATCAAGATCATCCTCGTATGGTTTCTTTTTTCGATGGTAATCGATACCTGTGCGATAGGCGATGCTCATTAGCCAGGACCGGAATTTACTCACATCTTTCAGTTTCTCGAGAGATTCGAAAAACTTGATGAAAGTATCTTGCGCTGCTTCCTCGGCTTCTTCTCGGTTGTTGAGTATCCTATAGCAGAGCCCAAACACTGCATTCTGATGCCGTGCAACGAAAGCAAAGCACGAAGAGGAGGCTTTCGTTTTGAGATATTCTCTTATCAGATGGATGTCTTCCGTAGGTGTCACCATAAGGTGAGACGAGATTGATTTCACAGTGGGTTACATTTTTGTAACCTACCGGAATCTTTCTTCCGTCCTACCTACAAACAAATGATAAAATCATGGATGGAATTGTAATTGCTCTAATGCTCTTTTGTATTGTCCTACTTGTGGTGTCGATCATCTACATCTTCAGCACCTTAAAACATAAAGAACGAATGGCGTTGTTGGCGAGTGACAAGGAACAGGACTTTTTTGATAACGAGTTCTTCTTCCTCAACGCCGTGAAATGGGGTCTAATTCTTTTTGGAGCTGGGTTTGGCTTTCTTATGGCATTCTTACTCAGCCACAATTTCGTGCCTGGAAATGAAGGAGAGCCGTTGTACCCGGCTTGCATCCTAATGGGATCGTCATTTGGGCTTCTGTCTTTCTATTTCAGGTTTAGACCTAGGAAATAGTTGATCATTTGACTCACCTGATGTACCGACCTGCTGAACCCTACTTTTCAGTAGCTTCGAATATATACTTTGCCTGGATTTGCCAACTTTCCCCTTCATCGATGCTATGCTCTATCAAGAAGGTAAAGTGCACCAAATCTACTTGCCCGATCAACGTACCAATCAGCCTAAAGGTCAATAGTAAACGAACCATGTGTGTGACCTGATCATTTATTGTTGCTCAGCGGTTGAGCATTTCTCAGTGAGCGTATTTCGAATGCGAGTCTCGGCTTCACCGTATGAAATCATGCTCACAACCAGATCTATCGCTAGATGTAGAAAATTTCCGCTTTACTCATTTATTTCCGGTAGGACTCATTTGATATCCTTGACAGGGAATATTTTTGAAACGATATACCCAACAATCATAGCTAACGCGAAGGAAGGAGCCAGCACATCCAGTTCTTGGAAATAAGCCCCTACGCTTTCCATATCGGCTACCACAAACTTGAAGATGATCACTGAGCTGAAACCAGTGATCATAGAAGCCATGGCGCCCTTTTCAGAATAGTCTTTCCAGAAAAGAGATAGAATGATTACCGGACAGAAGGTAGCTGCAATACCAGACCAGCCAAAAATCATAATCCAGAAGATCTGCCTATCGGGATACAGATTATAGAGCATGATGGCAATCCCAAGTGCTGCCAATGCCATCCCTACAGTAACTGCTCTGGATAGTTTTGTTAAGTCCTTATCCTTTAAATCTGGCCTAAGTATCTTCTGATAAAAGTCGCGTGTGATAGCACTAGAGGCAAGAATGAGAAGAGAATCAATGGTAGACATAATCGCCGAGAGCACGATGGCTATAAAGACGGCAACTAGAATTGTCGGTAGGAATTCGTTGGTGATCATGCTTAGCACGTCTTCCCCGCCAGTACCTAATATTGCTTCTGGGTCTTGTCCTTCCTTTGTGAAATAGATTCTAGCGAGAATACCAATCGTTACAGCTGCGGCATCTGTCAAAAGGGTAAAAAGCAGTGCTACCCATTTGCCTTTATCAATCTCAGTTTCACTTTTGATGGACATGAAACGAACGTAGACCTGTGGTGATCCTAAGAAGCCCAATCCAATCATTGAGAACCCGAGAATCGTAAATAGATTCATCACTACATCATCGCTCCGCCCCATGAGTTGCGTTAGCGTTGGATCAATGGCGTTCAATCCTGCCGTCACTCCAGCGCCATGATCCATGGAGAACCACACCACAATGGGCAGCAGCACCAACCCGAAAAACATCAAAATTCCTTGGAACATATCTGACCAAACAGCCGCAACGAATCCACCTATGAAAATGTAAACCAGCACTATCGCGAAACCAATGAGCGCGCCGATTCGATAGTCAATATTGAGCATGGACTCGAATGCAATTCCGGTTACGTCCATTTGGGAGGCGACATAAATGATCACGAAAATCACTAATGCAGCAGCCGATATAATTCTAAGCGTGTGGGTAGATGATTTGAAATGGCTTTCCAGGTAGTCTGGTATAGTGATCGCTTTGTATTCGTCAGACCGTCTTTTGAATCGCTTGGCCATGAACTGCCACGAAAGAAAAACTCCAAGCAATTCTCCAAGTACCACCCAATAGGCAGAATAGCCGGCCATGGCACCCATTCCTGTGAGCCCGATGAGTAGCCATCCAGATTCGCCTGTAGCTCTGGCGGAAAAAGCCACTGCCCAAAAACCCATTTTTTTTCCACCTACATAGTAGTCACTCATACTTTTGACCCTGCGAGAGGCCAAAATTCCGATTAGGAATAGAATGCCGACATAAACGGCTAGTACGATAATTTTTGTAATCATATTTTTGGTTATCCCTATGAAGGAGCGTATTGCGCTAGCGCAAGCCGGCACTAGCTTTAGATGTGTTCAATATTCTCGCACATGTCTGCCTTGTCCATAGAGAGGCATCCGTTTGTGTCATTCGACAAACATATGATTTTTCACACGGAACCGAGAATTCTTTAGTTCCCAGGTACTTGATGCTATTCATGAAACATGACTAGCCTGTGATCAGATGAAGACGCCTGTCTGACGACAAGGTAGGCTTGCGCCATATGGGGAAGCAATCTTATTCCGCCCGTTGAAACAAAGATTCCTTCATTCAGAATGGCGGGTGAATATTACTTCAATGCACTTGATTTGATGAACTTATCCAAAGCATGATGATCTATTAGTGGTCAGACGACTTTTCAAAGTAGTTTTGGAGCAAATGGGATGACGAGGTTCACTTGGATATTATAGTCGTCCGACCACTTAGATCATTACAATGACTCAATCCCCTTCTTCAACCGATACACCCCAGCATCATTGTCAATGACCAACACACAATCCTTAAAGAAATTCATTCCGATTCGGAGGTCACTGGAGTTGCGTATGTCTACCGGTACATCCTTGAAGACCACTCCAGAGAGATATAAGAAGGGCAAAGTTCCGACTTGCTCCTTCACCTCTTGCAAGCCTCCCATGCTGTAAATCTCTCTTTCATTTCCCTCGAAGGAGAACTTGTCCATCAGATGCTGTGCCAAAGGGTGATCATCTGGTACATTGAGACCCTTGGCAGAAGAGCCTAGATCGATAATGGCTCGATAAGTCTTACCAGCAATGCTTATGTCCGTATGTGGGGAACCACCTGATCTATAGATGGGAATCGTCTTCAATGAGTCAATCAAAAATGGCTTGTCCGAGACTTCCAGTACTTTGTTAGGGTAGTCAATCTTCCAGTTGGATTTGTTGAGTATCGATTGCCCAATCAATCCTCCGAAATTCGGTATTTGCTCCTTGAGTCCTGTAAAGTCCCCGCTCAGGACATTAACTTTTTTGAAGCTCACCTCACCGATACGCATCGAACTGATCTTATTGCGGTAGAGCCAGACCTTTCTCTTGGAAGCACCCGAGACAGCCATGCGCTTTCCTTTGGTCGCGTCACTTTGCAGTAGCGAGAGCTGCGCACCCGTATCCAGAAGGAAGTTTCTTGTTTCGCCATCCACTTCCACGGGCAGGCTGATCACATGCTTAAAGGTTGTAAATGGGATGGAGTGATGGTATAACTTTGGGGATACTCGTCCTTGTCGCTGGTAGTGCGATAGCGAACAGCTCACAGAAAAGAACACTATTATGACAGGTACAATACTTCTCACCGCGCTAAGATAGTACGAGGGTGATTATCGAAAGTCGGAAGCCTGGTGGGTTTTTGCAAAGCGTGTCACTTTATTGATGGCCAGACGACTTTTCAAACAAGCTATTTATAGAGATAGGCAAGGACGGTGTATTTGGGTAATACAGTCGCCCGAGCATTGAAAATCTTAAAACGACTCAAAAGAAAGTAGGTTCGTCAGAGTCTAGGATGACAATATGCCTCAGTTTTTCTTTGATTTCGTTAAATCTTTCGAGCTCTTTCTTAATGTAAGGTTGTGGTATTGTCGTAAGGTTGAAATTTCCGGTTTTAACAAAATGCTCAAGCAAAAGCATGCAGAGTATCAAATCCTGATTGCTATCCATTTTATCCATAGTCTTGACCATAAATACAGTATCCCTCAAGGCATTTTGGAAATCGATTTTTGTTGAATTTTGAAGATTAAGATTCAGCATTTGTTTTAGTGAGTCTGCTCGTAGGTGCGCAGTTTTTAGATGTTGAATATCTTGACTTTGCCTATCCAAAACCTGAATTATGTTATTCATAGAATTCCTATTAATTACTAAGTATGTTTAATCAATTCTAAAGACTACTGTTAGTCTTTCCAGCTATAGGCGGACACTTGTGCCTTGAGGTTTCCAACCATCGTTGATTATCACTTACAAGGCATCTTCTTCAACAACGCTATTATACCAGGTTCTGTCATACGTAATTAAGACTCGAGTAAGCCCCTCCCATAATTCGTCAGACGTTCCATCAATTCCCCTCCTCAACCAAAAGCCAACTGCCATTCCAGGAGATAGTGCATAATGTGGGTGCGGGCTTAATTTGTATTTCTCCAACTTACTGTCATACCTATTCATCAAATAAGAAACCCCGCGAAAATCTTTATCCTTAAACTGGCCCTTATAAGCCTGAATCTCGGATTCATAGCCAATGTTTTGAAGCAAAAGGTAACTCTCCGCCATGAGTCTGAAAAGTCTAAAAAAAATGTGACTGTAGAGATGTTGAGCTGACTTTTCATTAATGATTATTGTGTTCGGATCAGGAATGAGATTATTATATCCCCACACAACTATTTCTGGATTATAGTAACTAAAAGTGTGATCCCCGTTCTTCTCTTTTTTAATGTTATTCCATTGTCCACTACCCGGCTGAAAAGCGGGTATTCCTTCTGCAAGAAATTCGAAATGCTTAATGCTACCCCAATTTCTGTCTTCAGAAGTCAGCTCTATTCCTTTATGCTGAAGATAGAAGTTTATTCTACCTTTTATTGACGAATAGAATAGCAACCCTTTAATACCTGCTTCATACTCTGTGTCATTAGGTTCATTTCTTTTGGGGCTATAACCTAGAATACTATTTTGAGCTAAGACACCCTCATAAAGAAAGCTTAGCTCAAACTCTGAAAGGGTGTAGCTTGAGAAGTGAGGACTTTCATTTGATAGCTCGTCTAGTTCAGATATACTAGTTACTTTAAAGTCGTTGACATTTTTTGCTTGTGAAATGCTTTCTATCTCAATCGGTGCACGGTTCAAAGCCTCTGGATAAGACCCAATTTGAACAAGATATTCACGATTTAAGCTATTGTCGAAATTTCGGACTTCCTGAATTTCAACTCCAGCTCTAATTAAGGTAAGTAGTATCAATTTGACACTTTCAATATCTACGGCACTACCAACAAAAACAGCATTAGTCGGTGTGTTCGGAAAGTTTGCTTTCCCTGTCGTTACGTTGAAGTTGAGCTCCTCCAGAGCTTTGGTCACCTGATATTGATCAACATTTTTTGGAAAGTATTGGATGGATACTCGTGGCTTGTTAATCGAGTCCAGTGATGAAATTATCCTAGTTCTTTCTTCATCTGCATTAAAAGCATTAATCAATTCCTGAGCAGTTTTATTTTCAGGATTGAGGAGGCCCCAGGTAGATGCCTCTTCTAATGTAATGTTAATTTGATCTACTCCGAATTGTACTCCGCTAACTTGAGAAGAAAGGTTTAATGAAATAGTTCTTAGTTCCTTTATTTCTCGATTGCTTTCGACTATTGTGGAGTCTCTGTGAGCTATTATCCTTTTATTGGTGTTTGTTTCAATGTAATCAACAATAATATTCAGTACACTCACTGAAATAATAATAAAAATTACCCCAGTCCTAATATTGTTATTTCTTCTTTTAGCCTCTGCCGCTTCCTCGCTCTTTTCTGATTTCAAGGTCAGTACAGCCAGTATAATCGTGAGAACAGGTAGAAGAATATATTTTAAAAATAGATCCATCTTTTACTATTGCTCTTAACAAAGCATTAAAAATAATGGAAGTATAATTAAATAGTAAATAACAATAATTGGAGATTTGCCATATTTTTTTATTTTTTACACAAGTAGCAGCTTGTCCTTCTTTGCATACTTGATGTCAACAACAGTTGATTAACTATTTGCAATTGATTCCGAGAACCCATTGATCTCTGTAGTACCTGAATTTATGGCTTTGCGTGTATTCGCCATTTCCATCTTCTCGGTAGCATTGGGAGCTTCCCAGTTGGACATCTGAAGGGAGGTGGAGAATAGAAGTACATACTGACGCGTCGCACTGAGCTGAGACACCCTGGCCGTTGAACTTTTGGATTCAGCGATTGATTCCATTATCTAAGTGACCCCCAAGGTTTTCTAAACCTTGGGGGTTTTGACTTCCTCAGTCGGCGAAATTATTTGAGATACTCAAAACACCGTTTCGTTTATTTCGTTTAAATTCGTGGTGAAAGGTATTGACAAGAATATGGGAACGACTGAACAAATAAAGAAACCCAGTAAGGAAGAGCAAGTGACTGCACTAGCCTCATATGATGCATTAGCGGCTACCTTAAGCGAAGTACACTCTTCTAATCCTGAAATTGAAATCGAGGAAACAAAGGATAAAATTCGTGTACCGCTCAGCGCACTCAAGTTGCTGGCGCAAATACTAAAGGTGACAAGTCAGGGTAAACCTGTTTCTATTGTTCCTGTGGCAACCGAAATGACTACTCAGGCTGCTGCTGAGATTATTGGTTGCTCAAGACCCCATTTGGTTAAGCTTTTGGAGAATGGAGAAATTGAATTCACCAAAGTCGGGAAACATCGGAGGGTCAAGTATGAGGATGTGATGATCTATAAGAAAAACATGAAGGCTAACCAGGAGCGTTTACTTGAAGAAATGATGCGTGCTGATGAGGAATTAGGCCTCTATGATTCATAGTGTTCGGTTCACCTGTGTCCTTGACACCAATGTAATCTATCCGATTGATGTACGCGACCTGTTGTTTTGGTTTGCGCACTTTGATCTATACACCCCGAAATGGAGCAAGCATATTTTCGATGAGTGGGCAGCAGTGATGAAAAGGAAAGGCCTGCTCGAGCCAGAAATAGCAAAACGCATTAGCAGAGCCAACCAAGCTTTTCCCGATGCGCTGGTTGAGAATTATGAAACGCTCATCAAGAGTCTTGATTTACCAGATGAAAAGGATAGACATGTATTAGCTGCCGCTATCAAAACCAATGCTAATATCATCGTGACTAACAACCGCAAGGACTTTCCAGATCTGTATCTTTCCAAGTTTGGACTTGCCGCGAAGAGTGCTGATGATTTTCTCACTGACATCATTGACCTGAATTCTGACAAAGCTTCACAAGCATTCAGAAGATTGGTTTTAAATAGAAGGAAACCAGATTTGGACGAATATCAAATGCTTGATATTTATAGAAAGCTTGGACTGAAGGATACTGCTGATTATCTGCATGCCTTGATCTGAAACTCTTGAGTTCCTCAGTCAAAAAGAAAGACCTCCAAGGTTTTCAAAACCCTGGAAGTCTAGCATCCGACGCATGATATGGAACCTAATTCCAATCGAAGGTTCTAGGGATTACTTGTCCCACTTTTTCCTTGTCAAAAATCCAAGAAATGATCCACCATCTATCTTCCTGGTAAATCAATTGAATGCTATTGATACCGCGTCGTTCTACCGGTCCATCCTTTACTAGCTGGGTTTGATAAGTACTCCAGACATGAGCAATGTTGCCAAAGATCCGAACTTCCCGAGTGATTTCAGACTCGTAGAAGTCTGTTTCCATGATCATAGCATCCGTATCACCGTGAAATTCGCTGAGTGTTAGGGCCACCTGTTCTCCGTCGCTTCGGGTATAAGCGTACACCGCATCAGGATGATGAAGTGATCGGTCGCGTTCCCATTGCCGCTTGGCACCTTTTGCTCCAGAGACTACTTCATAGCTGGCCTTGATCAGCCCTGAGATCGTCGATACATCTTCCTCAAGTGGATAGGTCTGGGCGAATGAACTAGTTGGGCTGGTTAATTTCATAGTAAGGAAAACGAGGCAGCAAAGAAGCTTACGGGCATTGGACATGGTGTTGAACTTGATTTTGCTGCTAAGCAAGGACTAGTCTGCCTGTTCCGAAAAAAACTTATTTGGATAGCATTGAAATTTATCTAGACTGCTCAAAAATTGATGTGCTGAGATTGGTTAAAGAAGGCGAGTGTCCAGCGCCTGTCTAAGACATTCGCGGTAGCTGCTGCCCACATTGATTTTGTGTTCTTTAAGATGGATTTGATGGTCTTCCATGTAGTCTACATGTACCAAATTGATGATGTACGATAAGTGAACTCTCATGAACTGATTGGGCAGTATTTCGATTAGGTCCTTCAGCGATCGATAGTAGATGTGCTTTTTGGACGGAGTAACGATCTCGACGTAATTACCGAGTCCTTTGATCAGCAGGATATCATCAAAGAAGACCTTCGTGAGTCTTTTTCCTGATTTAATAAATACGAAGTTCTCGTTTAATATCATCGTCAACTACGCTTATCTGCTTACCAAATTAAGCAAAAAAGCGACCTTTTTTTAAGCTCGGATATCAGGAAGGCTTAACCGTATTTCGAAGAGGCGCTCGCGCTCTCAAAGCCTACAGGGAATCTTAGCCACCAAACCAATGTCCTTATATCTGTATACTACTTTGTCTCAGACCTCTGGCATGCCTGGATTTGAGACTCACGAAGTTTTCAAAATCGTATGTCTATCTCTGCCGACTTCAAAGGATAGATCAATAGTTTTGAAGGAAATTTCTCTCATGAGTCAATACCTAAAGCATGCATAAGAGCTATGACGTAGTTGTCGTTGGGGGTGGTCCAGCCGGGTCTGCTGCGGCTTACACATTAGCCAAAGCAGGCATTGAAGTATGCTTGATCGACAAGTCGGTTTTTCCAAGAGACAAGCTATGTGGTGGCTTGCTCACATTGAGGAGTAAGAAAGTCTTCGAGGAGGTTTTTCAAGCAGGGTGGGACAAAGCGCATGAGTACAGCGCCAAGGGAGTAAGGCTGTTCCATAAAAAGCAACTACTTAACAGTGTTGAAAACTACAGCCAGTTCTACTTTACCAGGCGCTACCACTTCGACGACTATTTGTTGACCTTGGCTAAAAAAGCAGGCGTTGATTGCAAAGAAGGGGCGTCCATTACCGAGATCAATATTGAAGGAAAAACCTGCAGGCTTAGGTCTGGAGAGGACATAGCCTACCGCTACCTGATCGGCGCAGATGGTGTGAATAGTATTGTGGCTAAGTCCATTTTCGGAAGTTCGTTCAATAAGAAAACGATAGGGTTTGCCCTAGAAACAGAACTGGATCGATCATCTGTTGGGACTTCCAGTCACCTTGATTTGCCAGAGGTTTATTTCGGTTTAGTGCAATGGGGGTACGGTTGGGTGTTTCCCAAAGAAAACACCCTGACGGTAGGCCTGGGTGGACTTCACAGTAGAAATGCGCACATGAAAAAGGGTTTTCAGCAGTTTATCTCTGATCGTTTTGGGGATGTGGCGATGGGAGCAATCAAGGGCCACTACATCCCTTGTGGTGATTACAGACGAAATCCAGGAGTGGAGGATGTCCTACTTGTAGGTGATGCCGCTGGACTCGTCGAGCCGATTACCGGAGAGGGGATTGCTTTTGCCATGCAGAGCGGGCATTTGGCAGCTTCCGCCATCATTGATACTACGACTGGACATGCTAGACCCAATCCATATGTCATCTATAAGGAGACATTTGCCCAAATCTCCAGTATCCTAAATTATGCCTCCGTACTGAGTCATCTGATTTTCCCAAAGGTTAGCCAGAGACTGTTCGTCAAAGTCCTTCCCAAAACGAAAAACCTTACGCATATGCACATGGATTTGATGGCGGATGAGCTAGACTACCCACAGTATGCAAAAAAGCTGATATCGCGGGTACCAAGAGGAATAGTCAGACAGATTATGGCTAAGAGGTAGATGTTGAAGAGAGTCTAGCTATAGGGAACCAGCTACTTAGGTCGATTTGTTGGGTGATGTTTAGATGACTAGATTGCCCGTCTCAAACTCATGATTATGATCAACCTACAATCCTTTTTCCGATTCTCTCTGACCATACTGCTCGCCATTCTGGTAAGTATCTCCAGTCAAGCCCAGGATAATTGGGATGCGGCTATCCAAGAAGTCCTACCGGCAACTTTAAAGAAGCATCGAGAATTCGTCAGCCTACCCAATGTATCAGCTATTCCAGCAGATATTGATAAGAACTTTGACTGGGCGAAGCGGGCGTTTGAGCAGCGAGGCTTTACCGTGCAGATGCTCGAGTCCTCCTCCATACCTGTAATGTTTGCCGAGCGAGCTTCATGCAAGAAGAAGGCTAAGACTATACTTTTCTATCTGCATATTGATGGTCAGCCCGCTAACGCGGAAAGTTGGGATCAGGAAGATCCTTTCGTACCAGTACTAAAGCGACCTATCGGGAACGGTGAATTTGAGCAAATGGACTGGTCAAATCTCGAGGGTGAGATCGATCCTGACTGGCGCATCTTTGGAAGGTCAGCTGCGGATGACAAGGCACCTATTATGATGATGCTCACGGCATTACAGCTATTGGATGAGCAAAAGACAAAGCTTCCTTACAATATCAAGATTGTGCTAGATGGGCAGGAGGAGGCAGGATCAGATGGATTCCTCTCTACCTTGGAAGAGTACAAAGCCACCTACGCTGCAGACTATCTCATCATCATGGATGGTCCGGCGCATCCTACTAACAAGCCGACACTGACCTTCGGATGCAGAGGCAATGCGCGCTGCAGCATCACTACCTATGGCGCTAAGCTGCCTCAGCATAGTGGTCACTATGGCAACTATGCACCTAACCCAGTCTTTACGCTATCGCGAATACTGGCAGGTATGAAAGATGAGAATGGGCTAGTGATTATTGACGGCTATTATGATGAAGTGCAGATGACGGATGAAGTCAAGGCCATGCTAGCACAAGTGCCTGATGATAATGACGCGATACGTGCCGGACTGAAGATCAACGCCTCTGAGTCAGTAGGCAACAACTATCAGGAAGCTTTGCAATACCCGTCGCTCAACGTGCGTCATATTGAGACTTCATGGAAAGGGCCCGGTCTGAAGACAATCATCCCAGAAATCGCTACTGCACACATCGATGTGCGGTTAGTGATGGAGACAGATGGAGCTAGCCAGATTGCTAAGATCAAGAAGCACCTTGAAGGTGAAGGGTACCTGGTGTTAGATCGAGACCCTACGGATGAGGAGCGCTTGGCCAATCCAAAGATTGTGAAGTTCCTCGGAGGCGCTGGAATGAATGCCTTCCGTACTGAAATGGATGCACCTATAGGTGAATTGCTAAGAGCGGCACTGACCAAATCATTTGGAGAAGCACCTGTAAGTATCAGGACGATGGGAGGGACTGTGCCGATCATTCCAGCGATAGAAGCGCTAGGTGTCTCGGCAGTGATCCTACCCCTGGTCAACATGGACAACAATCAACACAACCCCAACGAAAATATCAGGATCGGCAACATCAGTCAGGGTATTAAGGCATGTATGGTGATCCTGACGATGGAGATATAATCTTCAGACGGGGCTGTGCAATAAGTCATTTCATACATTTTGATCCCCAATAATATTTGGCTTGACTCAGATCAACACCCACCTAACCGCCCTTCCAGGTCGCCCTCAAGGGCGGAATTTGTCCCCTGGAGGGGATTATAGGGGTGTTTCTTGGTGAGAATCGCAATAAATTTTGTGCTCTCTTTTAGCATTTTCCATATTGCACAGCCCGTCTTTATTTTTTGAAACTATTCCGACTTCAACGACTTGACTGGATTGATCGTAGCAGCACTAAAAGTATGATAGCTCACGGTAATCAAGCCGATGATCAATGCCACCATTGCAACTACAATGAAAATCCAAACGGATTGATTGATGTGGTACTCAAACTGCTGAAGCCAGCCATCCATGAAATAATAAGCAAGAGCGGAGGCTGCCACGCTCGCTATCAGCATTAAGCGGACAAACTCTTGCGTAAGTAAACCCCAAAGGCTAATGACCGAAGCACCTAGCACTTTGCGTATGCCAATCTCTTTTGTTCGTTGCTGCGCGACGAACGCTACCATACCATAGAGGCCCAGACAGCTAATCAAGGTCGCGAGGAGCGCAAAAAAGCCTGAGAGTTTCCCAACTCGTTCTTCCGAGTCAAATTTTTGAGCATGTAGCTGATCAACGAAATGATATTCAAAAGGATTAGTCTGATCATGCTTCCTGAAAGCCTGCTCAATGGACGCTAGGGCGGTTTGAGTAGAGTTGTTGGCGGCTAACTTGATATGGGCCAAGTTGGCAGTGCTAGGGCCTTCATACTCCAGAAAGAAGATCGTTTGCTTTGCCGGATCATAGGGGGAGCGCGTTACCATATTTTTCACCACGCCTAGTATGGTATAGTCTCCATGGTCGCCCCAATTGACTTTCTCGCCGACGGGGTTCTCAAAGCCAAGGTAGGCTGCAGCAGCTTTGTTGATGATAAATCCTTGCTTGTCAGTCTGAAACTCCCTGGAGAAATCACGCCCGGCTATCAACTCCCAACCGATGCTTTTTCCGAACTCGTGGTTTACCCGCACCGTCAGAAATTCGTCTTGCATGGCTGGGTCTTTTCCCTGCCATGACAAACCGCTATTGGTCACAGCGACCTGCGTAATAGAAGAGCTGGACTTGGATACTTCCTCAGCAACACCGGTTTGTAGTAGCTCATTTCTAAAGGCGTCAAAACTCATTTGCAGGCCTTCGCCTTTCACAGGCATTATGATCAGGTTGCTATTTTCATATCCAAGCGGACGATTCTTCACATGCTGTATTTGCTCAAAGACAAAGGCTGTACCGATAATGAGTGTAATAGAAACAGTAAACTGTATGATCACGAGTACTCTTCTGGCGGTGATGGTGGACCTTCCTTGTGAGAAGGCACCTTTTAATACACTTACCGGCTGGAAGGACGAAAGGTAAAGTGCTGGATAACTTCCGGCGATCAAACCTGTGAACAATGTGAAGCCTAAGCCAAGTAACCAGAAAATGGGATTGTTCCATGGCATGCTCAATTCCTTTCCCGTCAGCTGATTGAAGAAGGGGAAGAGCAGGTACGTTGCGATCATTGCGATAAGAAAGGCTGCAAATGCGACAAGCATCGTTTCGGCAAAGAACTGGCCGATTAACTGTGCTCTTTCAGATCCGATGGCCTTTCTTATACCAATCTCTTTGGCTCGATTTTCTGAACGCGCCGTACTCAAATTCATAAAATTGATGCAGGCCAGTAGCAAGACAAAAATTCCAATGGTGCCAAACATCCGAACATATTGAATTCTACCCCCCGTATTCTCTCCGTTTTTGAACTCGCTGAACAAATGCCACTTGGACATGGGATGCAAAAACAATTGTGGGTTGAACCTGCTACCACTTTCTTCACTCATGTTCAGCAGTTTCACATCCTTTATTGCGACAGAAACCTCTGCCATTTCTTTGCTGGGGCTGATCTGAACTAAGGTTTGAAACCAGCTATTGCCCCAGTTGAGCCATTCTGGTAAGTCCCTTTTGTAGAGCTCGAAGGTAGCGATAAAGTCCAAGTCACCGTACGATGAATTGGATGGGAGATCCTTAAAAACGCCCGTGACCTTTACCTTAGGTCTGTCTTCAATTTGAAACACCTGGTTCATCGGATCGTCATAGCCAAAAAGATCTATGGCGGTGGATTCAGAAATGAAAACTGCATCCAATCCTTGGAGGTCGCTTCTACTGCCCTTGACCATTTCCAATGAGAGTAGGGCAGGGCCTGATGGCTCTATAAATATTCCAGTTTTCTTGAGCGCTTCCTCCTCATAGAAAAGGGTGCTTTCGTTCTGGAAACTTGCTGTGGCGATATGCTCAAAATTGGAGCCGTAGTTGTCCCTCAGTGCTGGAGCGAGCTGTATGGCTTGCGATCTCCATGTTTGTAGATTTCCGCCCTCAAAGGTTTGGTTTTGCATTACTCTGGCTACACGGTCAACATTTTCGTGGTAATCATTATATGAGAGTTCATCCCATATCCATAGAGAAATCATGGTGACCACTAGCATACCTAGGGCCAGTCCACCAATGTTGAGAAATGAAAAGGCTTTGTGCTTGACAAGCTGTCTGTAAGCGATCTTAAGGTGTGTTTTGATCATCATAGTTTTGAAAAATGTAGACTTGAAAATTGACTTGAGGGAGTAGGGCCTGAGAAACTTAATGGCATGATAGAGATACAGGAGGTTAGCTTTACGGCTGCTGTGCTCAGCTTGCCAGTCGGCGTAAAACTCCAGTAGGTCGCCTTCGATCTCTTCGACCAGATGCTCTTTGCAGACTGACCCGAGCAGCTTGTTGACCCATTGAGGAGGCTGTGGTGTTGCGCTCATACGGTCAGTGCGTTAGGCGGCAATTGATTCCAGAGCTGACTTCTGGTGTCTTGGATCTCCCTAAGGATACGGCTGCCAGCCGTAGTGATCTTGAAGTAGCGCTTTCTACGTCCCCCGCGCTCGGCGGTGGCGCCTCGCATATCGGAGGTCACGTACCCTTTCTCTGATAATCGATGGAGTGTGGCATGTACCGCACTGACACTTATCTTGCGATCGAGCTGCCTTGTGATCTCTTTTGTTACGGCCACACCGTAGGCTTCCTCTTGCAGCATCACCACCATGAGGAGGATCACTTCTTCTAGTTCACCGATGTATGTTTTTCTCATTCTTTATATTAATTCATATTCTGTAGAACAAATACTTTGCCGAATTATTAAGCAATTGATAATTAATGAGTTAATGAATAGAGTCGCTGATAATCCTGTTCGAAAGTGTTCGCTTGCTGTGCAGGAATGGACGGATGGTGGTGAAGGGTATGTGGCAGTTAGGTGATTGCCCATGGGAATGATTCATTCGCACCTATATGGATTACAACAGAATTACTTTCATGGTGAAGGCCTACGAAATAGATGGAAGCTGCGACGAAGAGGTAAGAGACGAACTGTTTGATGGGGAGTGCGGTGCTACTATATGTCAATTGAGATATCAAAGCCAACTTGTTATTGAGGTGACAATAAATAACTTAAGGATTGTCTTTATGACTGTTAATTAGTATAAGTAATGGCTGTTAATTGGCCATCAATATAATGAAGTAGCTTTTGAATAGTTTCATTATAATCGCTATCCACATCAAAGTATTTTATACTATTGTGCTGGCACTGTGCCCTCATATTTTGATGCTCTGCGATGAAGGCTTCTATGGATCTATTCTCTTGGTGTACCCGATTTTCAATGACATTTCTATGTCGGAGAATTTGGCCTTCAAAATTCTCTTGTATGTATTCTGCTGTGAAGACTATGTAGGATTCAGTAACACTTGAGCCATAATTATCTTTGATAGACCTGACTTTATCTGGGGGTAAATAACAACCTTCAATAATAAGGTTTTGATGGTTTTCAATATTGGTTGCTATGATGCCCTCCACGAGCGGCCACATCTTATTAGCGATAGTCATATCATCATCATCTAAAGTAAACTCACAGGGAACTTTTCCTCTAATCAAACCCATTTTGAGATGATCTAACGAGAGGTAGGGTATTTTGTACTTTTCCAGTAACCGCTGGGCTAAATATGTTTTACCTGTGTGACTCACTCCCCCCAGTACAATGATCATAGTCAAACTATTTAATGTGGGATCACTCGTTTGAGTCTGTGAGACAATTCCATATCAAAACAATGAAACGAGTGACATGCCTATTATTCCTATCCAAATATAACCGCTATGGCCATCTAGCTCTCAAACCAAACGTGATAGGTTTCCAAAACTTGTTAGGTCTTGAGTAGGTGATAGGAGGCTGTTACATTAGGTTAAATGATCGCTAACTTATTTTTAGGACGAGACTGTAATTTGGCATAGAAATGAGTTTTATCATTTGTCAAAGTCCGTGCCCTTTTAAGATTTTAGTCTAAATATTTATACCCTATCAGGTATATTTAATAGATTTATATATTTTTTATACCCTAAAAGGTATAGTAATATTATTTTTGTCATATTTATAACCTAAAGGGTATATTTTTGTGTAAAATCTATGTTCTTATACCCCAGAAGGAATAGATATGAAATCATCGTTATCTCTATTTATAAAAGAAAAGCGCAAGCATGTGGGCATGACCCAGGAAGATCTTTCTTATGCCGCTGGAGTAGGTCTGAGATTCGTGCGTGAACTCGAACAAGGAAAGGCTACCTTGAGAATAGACAAAGTAAATCAGGTGTTAAGCCTTTTTGGCTTTGAATTGGGACCCGTCCAAGTGACCAGAGATGAGAAAAGCTAAAGTACTTTATCAGGACAGCTGGGCTGGAATATTAATTGAAGATGAGGAAGGATATCATTTTCGATATGAAGATGAATACTTCACCAAAAAAGGTGAGCCCGTAAGTTTAACCCTTCCATTACGACAAGCACCTTATCATTCAAACACACTATTTCCGTTTTTTGATGGCCTTATTCCCGAAGGATGGATTCTGGATATCGTTGAAAGAAATTGGAAGGTCAACGAGAAAGATAGAATGGGAATTCTGTTAGTTTCATGTAAAGACTGTATCGGAGCTGTTTCAATCGAGCCTTTTGTATGAAGTGCCTATACTGCTATAAGGAATCTACGCAGGACTTTCACGCACGATGTAGTAAAGCGTTCTTCGGCAAGCAGGAACCTCCACTAATTCCTTACACAGAACAAGATCTGCTGAATCTTGCTGACCAAATGATTAAAGGGAAAGCGACCGTGACAGGTGTACAACCCAAGCTCTCTTTACAAATAGAAAAACCTGATAATGAGCCGGATAAACTGACAATTGTTGGCCTATGGGGAGAATTCATATTGAAGCCTCCATCACCCAAGTGGGATGAATTACCACAAATAGAAGATTTGACCATGCATTTGGCGAAGCAATCAAAGATTCGAACAGCCGAACATTCGTTAGTGCGAATGGGTGCAGGAGAGTTGGCCTATATCACCAAGCGAATGGATAGGAAAAACGGCATCAAACTCCACATGGAGGACATGTGCCAATTGCTTGAAAGACTGACGGAGGATAAATATAAGTCATCACATGAACAGATAGCCAAAGTAATTAAGCGCAGCAGTGTCAATCCAGGACTTGATCTCGTTAGATACTATGAAATGACGTTGTTCAGTTTCCTCACTGGCAATGCAGACATGCATTTGAAGAATTTTTCTCTGATAAAGAATGATCACGATTATTACGAATTAGCGCCTGCATATGATTTGGTTTCATCTGCATTGGTAGTTGAAGGAGACGATGAAGAGCTGGCATTGACTTTGACCGGAAAGAAAAGGAGGTTGAGAAAATCAGATTTTTATAGCGCAATGACTACCTCTGGTCTTCCTGACAAAACGGCTGAAAATATTCTGAATAAATATGCAAAACTTCCCGATACGTGGCTAGGCTTTATCAATCAATCATTTTTATCTAAAGAAATGATGGGACAGTACTGCGAGCTAGTCATCAGTAAGCGTGATCAGCTTTATGGTTAATTTAAAAAATTCCCCGATGCTTGCATCGGGGTTCCAATTTCTGTTTTTGATCTTTAGATCAAAATGAAACCAGCGAAACCTGCCTCGTCGGCAGACGGGTACCCCGATGGCTTGGCTCGGGGATAGTTGGTTTCAAGAAATTTTTTATTAATCAAAAAGAGCCCGGTAAAATTCAATGAGCATTTTGCTCTCATCTACCGTTCTAATATACTGTTGCCATTAAGCTTTCAAACCAGACCTTCATTCCGCGCTCAAGTACTTCACTGATATTGACCCAAGCGCACTAACGCCAAGGTCAAGAGATGTTCAATCAGTAATATGTCGTTTTCAATTTTTCTAATATAGAAGCACAAAGTAAAGATTTCAGCCATTCCATAGAGCTTCTTGCTGATGGCATCATTTCATAATTCTAGCATACAATTGATCTCATAAGTAACGCTGAACTGAGGAGAATGAGCAGTCTGTGGGAGAAACACAATTCCGGTAGGTGCCATACGATAGGTGCTTTAATATTGGTTGTAAAGTATGGTTACCATCAAAAATTTTGCGATTGATGATTTTTACAGAACGTTCAAGTTGGCTGGGTTCGGAATGTCAACTATTTTCATTATTTCAACCATGATGAGCTTCCTTGAAAAGATTTCAACAGATCTAGGAAGATGTTCGATCTGATACAACCAAGGTCTAACCGACTGACTTTCAATTACAAGCTACCACCTGTATACTTGTGAGATAGCAAAGGGAGGAATATGCCTTATTGCTTTCTTATTCTATCATCATAACCAATCGCTAGATCATGAAAACTTCAAGACGCCAACTTCTCAAAACAGGTCTGTTAACGGTAGGTGGACTCACTGTCGCACCTCACTTGAGTATCTCCGAATCGTGGCGCAGTAAGCCTGTGTTCGATGCAGCTGGAAATGCACTTTATAGCCCGTTCTTCAAAGAGTACATTGATAAGCCATTCGAAGAGCCGGAGATGATCTTGGCCAAGCTCAATGCCAACGAAAATCCGCACGGCCCTGCCCCAAGTGCGGTGAAGGCAATGCAGGATGGAGCTGTCAAGGGTAATCGCTACGCTTGGAGAGAGTTATTCGATTTGATGGACAAGATTGCTGATAAGGAGGGTGTCACCTCCAAAAATGTTATGATGGGTCCTGGATCTTCTGATCTCCTTGAAAAGACGGGTCTGGTATTATTCATGGACGGAGGCAACATTGTATCAGCGGATCCGGCTTATATGTCGATGATCAGAGTGGCGGAAGCCACAGGCGCCTCCTGGAAAGGTATACCTCTCAAGAAGGATTGGTCGCATGACCTGGACGCCATGGAGAAGGCGATCGACAAGGATACGAAGTTGGTGTACATCTGCAACCCCAACAACCCGACGGGATCACTGACGGCTGCTAAGGAGTTAGAAGACTTTTGTCGACGGGTGTCTGACCGAGTACCTGTCTTCGTGGATGAAGCCTACCTGGAGTTCTTAGAAGAGGGGGAGCGCAAGAGTATGGTGTCGCTGGTGGCGGAAGGTAAAAATGTGATCGTAGCGAGAACCTTCTCAAAGGTGCATGGAATGGCTGGAATTAGAGTCGGCTATGTAGTAGCTCAAGAAGAAACCCTTAACCAAATACAAGCCATCACAAGGGCTGGAATGGGAATCACCTATCCTTCGATCATGGCTGCTATGGCCAGTTTGGACGATGTGGATTTTCAGACTAAATCACGTAAACTCAATGCAGAAGCTCGCGCCTATGTGTGCGATGAGTTAGATAAAATGGGATTTGATTATATCCCGTCCTCTACGAGTTTTGTCCTTTTCCCTATCGAAATGGAAGGCAAGGCATTCCTCGAAAAAATGCGACAGCAGCAAGTAGCCGTACGTGCCTTTGATATCATGGATCGCAATTGGTGCCGCGTAAGTATGGGTACGATGGAAGAAATGAAACTATTCGTAGGTGCGTTAGGAACAGTATTAAGCTAATTCTGCCATAGCTATTTTCTGAGTGGAAAAGACAATTGGTTTACTCTTGATGATTGGTTTGGGGCTGATCTTGCAGCGCAAGATTAGTACCTCTGATCATCTCCATGGACTCAAGGTGCTTATCCTCAGTCTCGCTTTGCCAGCCACTATATTCGTGGCGTTGCTGAACGTAGAGTTGAGCGAAAACATGCTTATTTTCCCTATGATGGCGTTGCTCATCAATGGCATATTACTAGGGACGACTTATTTGAACAAGTACCTGTTCCCATCAATTGGGAAAGCACGTCATCGGACTTTGATGATGTTGCTACCTTCTCTTGCTCCAGGCTTGTCATGCTTTCCATTCTTATCAGAATATCTCGGGGAGGAGTCAGTTGCCTTGGCGGCATTGGCAGATGTGGGTAACAAGCTGTTTGTTTTACTCCTCTTGTATCTCCTTGCTATGCACTGGTATCATCAATTCAGCTCCTCCAAAGAGGACGAGAGTAAAAGCAAGATCAAGCAGCTCTTAGTGGCACTCATTAGCGAACCTATTAATATGGTTATGATTGTCGCTCTGGTCATGCTAGGTTTTGGGCTCAACCTTCAAACATTACCTGATAGTGTTTCAGGTGTCATACTCCGCCTAAGTAGTATCATGGCTCCATTGATATTGCTTTTCATAGGGCTGGCCGTCAAGATCAATCGCAAAGACTTTGGTTTGATTCTGAGACTACTCACGGTACGATCGGGGCTTCTCTTCATTCTGAGTGGCCTTTTCATCATGTTCGTACCCGAATTATCAATGCCGACCATGCTGCTGGCGATCGTTTTTCCTCAAAGCTCATGCAGCTTTTGGCCATTCGCACATATGAGCTCCGTCAATGGTATGGAAGACGGCCCGCACAAGACTTTTGACGTTGGCTTTGCTCTTTCTGTATTGGCAGTATCCTTACCGTTTTCCACTGTAGTGATTCTTGCTGTTTTGAGTTTCCCATCCTTCGCACTTGACCCTTTCCATCTTATTGGTTTTGGCGCTACCGCAATGACCTTTGCCTCGATACCACAGCTCATCGCACGATTGAGATCAGTAGCGCTCAAGAATATGGTGATCGAAGAGAATACCCCAAATCAAAAAGAGATGGCGGTGAAAGAGGTTATGGCTGAGGCAAGCTAACAGCGCATCTAATTACATCCATTTACTTTTGATTACGCAGGGCAGACATTGCCTATCAAAAGTTCATTTTATCCTCATGTAATGCCATAGGTAGAGTGCCGGACCCCTTTCAACAAGACTCAGCTGATTTAGTTGGTGACAAGCGATAATTCAATTGACAATCTAGAGATGTAAATGCGCTGAGGGCTATTATGACGAGATTGATCTGACTGACGATGTAAGAGCTATGCTGGCGCAAGTTCCTGATGATAACGACGCTATTAAAGCAGGTCTAAAGATCAATACTGCAGATCAGGTTGGCGCTAGTTACCAGGAAGCATTGCAATACCCTTCCTTGAATATCCGTCACATCGAGACTTCACGGAAAGGGCCAGGCCTAAAAACCATCATTCCTGAAATTGCTACTGCTCATATTGATGTACGCTTGGTGGTAGAAACCGACGGTGCAAGTCAAGTGACTAAAATCAAAAAGCACATCGAAGACCAAGGCTATCTCGTGCTGGATCGTAATCCGACGGACGCAGAGCGAATGGATAACCCAAAAATCGTAAAACTCTTGGGCAGTGGAGGGATGAATGCCTTCCGAACGGACATGAATGCACCGATAGGTGCAAGGCTAAGGGCAGAATTGACCAAAGCATTTGGCCAGCCACCTGTGAGCATCAGAACAATGGGAGGTACTGTACCGATCATTCCGGCGATTGAAGCTATAGGCATCCCAGCGGTGATTGTCCCTATGGTCAATATGGATAACAATCAGCACAACGCTAACGAGAACATCCGCATTGGTAACATCAGTCAAGGCATCAAGACTTGCATGGTGATCTTGGCGATGGATATTTAGTGATCAGATATTTCGGGTCTGTACACAATATTGCTATTGTACTGAATGGGCAACCTACTCCAGTTCAAGCATGAGACAACAAAGGAAACATCCAAGGCTTGTCTTTGGGATATCCATCCTTGTCCTTTAGCATAAAGAGGGTATCCTCCCCTTTGATTAGATCCCTATCAAAATTTGTCTCATCCAAAGGTGTAAAGCCCAGCGCTACCTTCTTGATTTTTTCGTTTGACATAGCACGAATGATATCCTTTATGTCGATGGGGTTTTTGGAGAATATGTCGTTCAAGTGGAGCATGTCGTCTTCATACTCTGCAATGGCCACCACATCTAATTCCTTAAGATAATAAAAGCAGTCTTTCTTGAATGACATGGCGTAAAACATGATCATGGACACATTATTCCTCATAGAGACCTTAGATATCGCAACGGATTGCCTCACCGTTTCCATCAAGAGCGTCTTATCGCTTTCATTCTCGATATTCAGCTTTTTTAATGATTTGGGAGCAGCCTGATAGTCAACAGACTGAGTGTATTGATACTCTGCGACCACCTCGAAATTAAACTTGGGATAGAAATCAAGAACGGTATCATTCGCAAAGAGATAGAGAAAATCAACTTGCTCCCTCCACTCTTTTAGGACACGCTCCATAATGATTTTATTCAGTCCTTTGTGCCGATACTTTTGGTCGGTCATCACCGTCCCTATTTGAATTCCTAGCTTTCTTTGACCTTCTATATCAAACTCAAGCTTGTTGATTGAGACATTTGATACCACTTGATCATTATGGAGTAGACTATAGGGTACATAATAGTCTCCCCAAAAACCTTCTTGATACCAGCTTTCTAAACTGAACCAAAAAGTCGAGCTTGTCAGCCGGTTGAAGCTTGTTCGAATATTCTCGTTGTGCTTGAAGTCGCTAATAAATTGGTAATCAATACCGTTCAGCTCTATAATTTCCATAGTTCCAATTGCTAATCGATACTGCTCAAGTGAAGCTCTGGGCCAAAGTTGTGCCTCATCGAATATCGCAGTAGTGTTAGATTATTCCTTTTGAAGTAGATAAGCTATCGCCCGATCTAAAGCCTGCGTAAAGTCCTTTGACGTTTCAAAATAACTTATACCCAATTTATTGCAGCTTGTTTCAATTCGTCGGCTATATTCTACCATATTGCTGATATGGCTTTCAACATAAGTTCGATCTTCGTTAGTCAACCAGTCATTTTTTCCATTACTGTATTGATAGACTTCTTTCACCTTTTCATTGATATCGGCTTGGGCATAACCGACAAAACATATTCGAATGCTGTTCGGGTATTGTTTTATAATGTCTTGAATGAGCTCGGGGAGTACAGCTTCACCCTCTATGATATAGTCAATTTCTGACCATATCATATTTTCGAGCATTGCCTTTAAGTAACTCCAAAACCTCTCTGCGATTTCATCAGGCCAGAGTTTATCATGGATGCCATACTCAGGAATGCCATTCGTAAACCCCATGACCAACCAGTCCAATGATAGGTAAGGAATCCCGCGTTGCATCATGATTTTTTTAGCCATCAGGGTTTTCCCAGACCTTGACGTGCCACTGATGATGTAGATCATGCCATAGTTCCTTGAGGTTCATTAAGCCATGGGCCATCGTATGTGAGGTCTAGGCTATATAGCTCACAATTGGCAGCTAAACTTTCGCTTGGTGCTGTGACCTGTGCGCATCTCAAATATACCTCAATTACTATCAAGCGGTCACCAAGGTCACTCATCGCTAGGTATCGAAAGCTCAAACCAAATGTTGATGGCACTGCCGAGATTCTGAGAATTTTGACCACCTCCACCGCCGCGCATGCCACCCTCTCGTCCACCTCCTGGAGGCATACCTCCGCCACCACGTGCACCACCACCGCCGCGAGCTCCACCCATCTGGCCTCTGTTCATTTGTGATTGGTCTTGCTGACTTTGAGACTCTATGCCGACTTTCAACCCTTCCAAGCCGTCAACGCCCTGGCTAGTAATCAGATGGATAGGCATGGTGAGGGCATAGTCTAGTTCTCTTGGACCTGCTGCTGAGATTTCAACGCTGATACCGGTCACTGCGCCTTTTCGATCAATCACCACGCCAGCCCCGTCAGCGTAGAAGAGTGCTTCATCAGGAAGTCGCGAGATGATACTGTTTAGGTCAAACTGCCTTTCTTGATTAGGCCTCATTTGGCCATCAGGTCGGCCTTGCTGACCCTGCGTGCGCTCCTTTTTGACAGGATATTGGACGTATAAACTCTTCTTTTTCTCTTTGGGTAGGTCAAAGTAAAAGGTCAACTCCATCCGTGTCAGTTTCATGACGGTGACAGGATCAGCGGTGTTCAGCAAGAGATATAGATTTTCTTGGTCGTGTGATATGACGTAGCGGAGTTTTTGTTTTTCGTCGAATCCAGAATATTCGTCTTGTCCTAGCTCTTCGACTGGCGTACTCACTATGGCTTTGGTGTTACGACAAGCGGTCAAAACCATACTGGCAAACATCGCTGCTATAAAGCAGCTCTTTAGATAGTTAGTTATCATACTAAGGTCGTGTTATCTCGAAGTAGACGGTATCGCTGTTGAAACTGGTGAAGATGCCGAGACCGTTGTTAATGTTACTGAAAGGCTCTGTAAGATTTCTAGAGTCCTGATCGGCCGTCTGATAGAGGTCGACATACTCCTGCCCGACCCTATACACTACAATTTGATAAGTTCCGTATTGCGTTAGCGAAAAGGGAGGCACATTGTGCACATCTAGATTGGTGGGTTGAGTAACAAAATTGAAGTTACGTTGAGGTCCTCTAAAATCTAGTGTATTGATATCCTGAGGACTGTTTTCTATATTTTCTATAAGGACATAGTAGTAGTCACCTGACGTATTTTCCCAGTAGATCTCGATCGGATCAAGTGTGGGTCGATCTATTAGGTCATCTCTACTTTCTATAGGGGCTACTTCTATGCTGTCTACAGATACTTCTAGATTGATGGGTGCGGGAGGCACTGTGGTGGTCGCCGAGATCGTCTTACCGAAATAGTCCAATGTGATATCATATGAAGTGCCTGGCACTACGATGTAGTCAGGATTATTGTAGTAATATGTACCTGGGGTCTCCTCGTCGTGTGTCAATTGATAGCTCTCATTGCCGCTAGTGATAAACACCTGTGCATCTTCTACTTCGAAGGTCTCATCTTCTTCAGTAATGAATGGTATGAGTTGGCTAATGCTCACATTTCCGATAGGTTCATTGGCATATAGATAAGCCTCCACAATGACAACATCTGAAGTGGCAGGGTCGAACTCCTCCTCACCACAAGATGTGAAGAGGGAGATGGTAAGGATACTAGCGATAAGAACACGATATTTCATGATCAAAATTTGATATTGAAGAAGATATTAGGTGTGAATCCAATGGTATTGACATCTGTCACGATCATATCTCCTTCGATGACCTCAAATGTTTTGTACCAGGTATTGGTGTTATTATAGAAGTTGAAGACCGAGACCCCAAGTTCTGCTTTGGCTTTCTTACCCCAGTCCCATCCGTAAGTGGCCGAGACATCCATTCTATGATAAGGGGCTAATCGCAAGGAGTTTTTCTCCCCAACACTCACGTAAGAGTTTTCTGTGCCATCAAGGAGTGTGACTTCATAACCGCCTATTGGGCTCGTGTACGGCTTACCTGTGGCGTATACCCATGTGCCCGATAGGGTCCAACGTCCAAGTCGTAGGCTGTTGACCGATTTGAACTCATGCGTCTGATCTTGTAATGCGGGGTAGGGATTGTTGGCGAGTTCCGGAAACTCATGAATGGTTTCGCTCAGAGTGTACCCAATCCAGCCCGTATACGAGCCGAATTTCTTTTGAATGAGGAACTCCAGCCCTTTGGAATAGCCCGTGCCTTGATAAAACAATTCAGATACTTCGGTCGATCTGTTGAAGTTATTGGTCAGTCTCAAAGTATATTCCGATAGGCCGGACATGTCTTTGTAATAAGCCTCGACATCAAATAGAAACGCGTCTGTCTCGTAAGAGGCGCCTACGACGTAATGTGTGGCTGAACTCACGGGATTGACATCATCATTGGCCATAAGCCAAAAATCTCGGCTACCCTGGGAAATATCCTCTCTCACCACACTTGTTATATATTGATTGTGGGTACCCCAAGCCACTTTTGCCTTGATGCGGGGAGCTAGCTGATAGCTCATGGACAGCCTAGGCTCGATATAGGTATCCGCTGTTTCGCTATAGTAAGTAAGCCGCACACCGGGCTTTATGACTAGGCGTTCGGAGGGTTGCCAGGTGTCCTGAAGATACATAGCATAGGTCTGACCTTGATCTTCTCTGTTGAGCACTTCTGTGGTATCATTTTGCAACTGCAAGTAGCTGACTTGATTGTGTGTTATCTGTAGCCCAAAACCTACTTCATGCTGCTGATTGAGGGTCAGTTCATAGTCTGAGCGGAGCGTAAGGTCAATGACATCATTGTCTTCGAAGACACCCGTACGTCGGCTGAAGGTGCTATCCTGACGCGTGATTTCTGTCTCGGAGTAGCGTTCACGATTGATAAAATAGTTAGAATAGGAGAGTACAGTATTTGAAAACAATCTATCATTCCACTGTCTGCCCCATTTGAGACTCGTGCCCACATTACCCCAATCGTTAAGATCGATCGTATTGTTATTGAAGCCGCCGTTATCTCCACCACCAGGTATGCCTTGTAGATCATTGCTATCAAAGTCGCTTGAGTTGTCCAGATTATCTTCGCCATTATAGATAGAAAAGGACAGGATGTCTTTGGTCGTAGGGCGGTAAGTCAATTTTCCATTGAGATCATAGAAATAAAAGGCCGGCTCATTTTGTACTTGTGCAAATCGTCCACCTCTAGGACCTCCAGTACCAACTGGGGCATTGCCTCCATCTTCTTCGGCGAATAGATCAAAAATGTCACCATAGAGCCCACTTCTAATAATGTCAGTGTATGAGCGCCTGGCTGACACGAAGAACGAACCCTTACCTTGGGCAATCGGACCCTCCAGAGAACCATTGACACTCAGCGCGCTCATGCCAAAGTTTCCTGATAGCTGATTGGTGTTACCATTTTTGCCGGTAAGGGACACCACACTGGAGAGTCGACCGCCGTATGCCGCCTCAAAACCCCCTTTATAAAATTGAATATCCTTGACGGCATTGGCGTTGAATGCACTAAAGAAACCATAGAAGTGATCCACATGATACACTGTGAATCCATCGAATAGGATGAGGTTTTGATCCGGTGTACCGCCTCGTACGAACAGGCCTGCTGATGTTTCGTTAGTGCCGCTCACACCCGGTAGCATCTGGAGCGATCTGAAAATGTCTTTTTCGCCGAGGCTCGGTAAGCCTGCCAGCTGAGCGGGGGCCAGTGAGATGGTACTGATATCACTGGAGGCTTTCATCATGTGCTCTTTCTTATCAGAAATAACGACTTCCTTGAGTTGTGTGGTGTTAGATACCAATTCGAAGGTCGTGAAATCTGTGGAAATCATCTCGGGATAGAGCTTCACATACTTTGTCTGGTAGCCTATGTACTGTATGGCTAATGAAGCTGTATCTGTCTCTAAGTCGGTGAGCGTGAAGTAGCCATCTACATTGGTGGACGTGCCAGAAGAACCATACCTCATGCCTACTGAAGCAAATGGCAGTGTTTCTCCAGACGCTTGATCGATTATTTTTCCTTTGAGGGTAAAATCAAACCGCGTGGGTGTTGCATCAAGGTGAAACTCTTTGACGATTTGCTCCTCGATATCTTCACCAGCGTCAGAACTACGTATGATAACATTGCCAGTAGACTGGATTTTATATTGCACATCGTAACCTTCCAATAATTGATCGAGTACGACGCTTAGCGGCTTATTGGTGTAGGTCTTGCCCGAGAGGAGTTTGTTGGGGAGGTCTTCTTCTTTGTAGTCAAACGTGACCTGATACTTCAAAGCGATCTTATCTAGAATTCGATGAAGCGTCAACCCCATGAATTGCTCATTGATCAGAACCTGAGAGTAATCCTGTGCTTTGGCCTGAGGTATAGTCAAGTATATACCGCAAATCAAGATGATCAAGAATCGCTTCAGTAATGGGCTGATCCGATAAACCACACTATCATTAGATGAAATCATCCTCAATGATCACCTGATGAATTTTCAACCAGAAAAATACTCTACCAAGGCCCGAATAAAATCAATGAACGCTAGACCGACGGTCTCAGATTCTCGTTGGTTGAGGAATACCCTGTGTTAGTAGATATTTATTGGAGATAGGCAACCACATGTAGTATATCTGAATTGAGATATATTAACAGTTTCCCCATTGACACTTAAAGTAGCACTACATACCGGCTTTTACCTGATCTATTTCTTTTTGCTTTTCAGCATCATGATACTAAGATTAGACCTGTGGGTGGCGGCCTCATTTGCGGGTCTGATAGTCACTATGCATGCCAGCCTCTTCTATGCCAACTACCTTTGGCTGGTGCCGCAATACTACCTGGGTCGGAAGCCTTTGGAGTATTGGCTGTATATATTGATATTGACAGTACTAGCTGTTCTACTTAGCAGGTTGATTTTTGAGTCTTACACAGAATTTCATCCGGCACCTATGAGGCCTCCAAGATTGGGACGGCCAGATCAACCCGGGATAGGTGGACCCATTTTTCATCCTCTTCGATTTGTGCCCGCGCTTTTTCCTATCATCATCGTATTCTTACTCTCTGCAGTGCTACGCATATCGAGCCACGCCAGAGAAAAGGAGATGGAGTCCAATATGCTGCGAGCCGAGCGATATGATGCCGAACTACAGCTGCTTAAATCACAGATCAACCCTCATTTTTTATTCAACTCACTTAATAATATCTACTCCCTCGTAGTGGCAAAAGCTGATAAGGCTCCTAATATGTTGGTGAAGCTCAGTAATATGCTGAGGTACATGATATACGAGTGCAATGTTGATCAAGTACCACTTCAAAGGGAAATAGAATACATCCAAAACTTTATTGACCTACAGAAGCTCAAAGATGATCAAATGGACAACATCAATTTTGATTTCGAGGAGAAGGACTTTCATGTAGCTCCAATGATACTTATTTCCTTTGTTGAAAATGCTTTCAAGCATGGCAATGTGGAGGATGTAGAGGAAGGTTGGATTAGGATTAAGCTGGTATGTTCAGACCAAGGCCAACTTGAGTTTACGGTAGTGAATAGCAAGCCCGCTACAGCGTCAAACAGAGACCAAGGTGGTATTGGCTTAGAAAATGTGAAAAAGCGGCTATCGCTGCTGTACCCCGATCTTCACCTACTATCTATTGATAATCGTGATGATTCATTTACCGTCAAACTAAGTCTATTACTCGTATGAGGCAGATCAGTTGTGCTATTGTGGATGACGAGCAACCCGCTCGCGACCTTTTAGAAAATTTTGTAGCCAAGGTACCTTCGATGCGACTGTTAGGTAAGTTCAAAAGCCCAATGAGCATGCTGGATCTTATCCATGAGCAACGGATAGACTTGATATTCCTGGATATTCAGATGCCGGATATTAAAGGCACTGACTTTTTAAGGACTGTCAAGCGCGTGCCTCCGGTGATATTTACCACAGCATATGCTGATTATGCGCTTGAAGGCTTCAATCTAGATGTCGTTGATTACCTCGTCAAGCCATTCAGTTTTGAACGCTATTTGCAAGCCGTTAATAAAGCTTCAACCATAATTTCCTCCAGTAGACAGACAACTTCGTGTGACCAGATCTTGAATGTTCAGGCAGACCATCGGCTGTATAGACTAGCCACGGCCGACATTCTATATATCGAGAGCATGCGCGAATATGTAGCATATCACATGGTCGACGGTAGTCGGCTGATGGCTTTACAGAGTATGAAAGGACTCGAGGATACATTACCAAATGACTTCATCCGTGTACATCGTTCATTTATCATCAACGCCAGCCACATGAGCTATCTAGAAGGCAATAGCATTGTGATCAGGAGCAAACGTATTCCGATAGGGGCTAGCTATCGCGAAATGGTGATGACTCAGTTTGGTGCGAAGACCTGACAAGTTTTTTTAAGTAAAACCTGTCGGGTCTCTGATTATCATTCCGCTCTCAACGACCTCACTGGATTAACAATCGCAGCTCTGAAGGATTGATAGCTGACAGTGACCCAGCCAATCAGTATTGCTCCAAAGCCACTGATAATGAAGGTTAATGGACTGATGTCGATGCGGTAAGCAAAATCATCTAGCCAATTGTTCATGCCGTACCAGGTGATGGGTACCGCCACAATTAGTGAGATGAGGATCAGCTTGGTGAACTCTCTCGATAGCAGAAAGATAATGCTGGGTACGGAGGCGCCCATCACTTTACGAACACCGATCTCCTTGGTCTTTTGTCCGGTAGTGTAGGCCGCTAAACCAAACAGTCCAATACAAGCAATGACAATGGCGAGTGAGGTGAAAGCAGTGAATAACCTCCCGGAAGTACGCTCCGTGTTGTAGAATTCCTCTAGGGTTCGATCCATGAAGCTAGCCTTAAAAGGACTGTTGGGTACTAGATCTGCCCAATTTCGCTCCATCTCTGCTAAGGTGCCCTGTATATTGTTGGGTTTGACCTTTACCATCATGAAGTTTTGATTGGCGAAGGGTCCGTCTACATGGGTAATGAAGAGCGGTTCAATCTCACGGTGTAGCGGCTGAAAATGGAAATCATCTACCACTCCGATGATGTTGAAGACGAAAGGAGCATCATTGTTCTGTCCGTTGGTTATCTTTTTTCCGATAGGGTCATCCAATCCCAGTACGGTCTGAGCTGTACGGTTCAGTATGATGGACAGAGTATCATTGAACTTGTTGTCAAATTGTCTTCCTTCTATGACGTTGATGTTCAAGGAAGGGATGTAGTTTTCATCGATGGTCATCTGACGCCCCACGTAGGCATCCTTTGATGAGCCCTGTACATTGACACTAAATCCAGTAAACATATTGCCAGGGATATTTGAAGCAAATCCTGCATTGGTGATATTACTTTCACCGATGAGTTGCTGACGGTAGATTTCAGCCTTGTCTTGTAGGTTGTTAGTGCCTTCGATGATAAGGACGTGTTCTTTGTCATAGCCAAGTTCCTTGTCGATCATGAAGTTCATTTGATTGAAGATGATCACCGTACTTGCTATTAATCCGATGGAGATAGCGAATTGAAATACCACCAATCCATTACGCAAGACAACTCCAAGTTTAGAAGTCTGCATTTTGCCTTTGAGCACCTGTACAGGTCGGTAGGCGGATAAGACAAATGCTGGATAGAGCCCAGCTAGCAGTCCAATCAACAAGACGGTGAAGAACATGATGACCATAGCCAATGGCTCGGTCAGTAGGTCAAGGGTTAGTAATCGGTCAGCTAATTCAGCAAACGCGGGAATGGCCAGGACCACTAATATCAATGCGACTAGAAAGCTGGCGAGACTGAGCAGGATAGATTCTGTTAAGAACTGCGTAATCAACTGTGACTTTAGACTACCCAGTACTTTTCTAATGCCCACTTCTTTGGCGCGCTCTGTAGACCTTGCAGTAGAGAGGTTCATAAAGTTGATACAGGCAATTAGCATTATGAAAATGGCTACAGAGACGAAGATATAGACGTAGCTGATGCTACCGTTGGATTTTAGCTCGCCTTCAAGATTGGAGTGGAGGTGGATATCACGTATCGGCTGCAGCGTATAGATATAGCCATTACCCGCCGCGATGTATTCGTCGTAGGTCTGTCCCGTCATTTGCTGAATTTGTCCTGCAGCATATTTCTTTACGAATGTAGGAAAGGCTTCTTCTAGCGTCTTTGGATTCGTTCCCGGACGCAACTTGATGTAAGCCATGGCACTAAAGGAGGCCCAGGACGGATCGTTGAAAAACGGAAAAGTCTGCATCGAACCGATCAGATCAGCTCTGAAGTGTGACTTCTGAGGATAGTCTCTGAAAACGCCAGTGACTGTCCAGTTGCCGTTGTTTGTCTCCAATGTCTTGCCCATGGGATCATCCCCCTTGAAGTATTTTGTGGCGATGCTTTCTGAAACGACTACTGTATTGTTGTCTTTCAGGGCGGTGGTGGGATCACCCATCACGAAATCAAATTTGACGACATCAAACAGTGTAGAGTCGGCAAATGAAAAGAACTCCTCGTCATAGAATTGATCTTCATATCGTACCGTCGTATTACCAAATGGAGGTATCAACCGACCCTGCTGCTCCACATAAGGAAAATCCTCTGCCAGTTGTGGAGGTATCGAATGGGGCATCACTGTGTAGTTAACCTCACGATCAGGATATTTTCTGTTAAGCGCTATGCGATATACATCTTCATCCTGAAAAGCATCATAAGAAGTCTCATGATCCACGTAGATGAGGATCATCATACAGCAGGCCAGGCCTATGGACAAGCCGAATATGTTGACCAAGGTATAGCCCATCTTCTTGACGAGGCTCCTGTAAGCGATGATAATGTTGTTTTTGACCATTGGGAAGTTGTTTGAGTGAATGTCTCGTTTTAGCGTAAATGGTTTGATGAATTGGATGACCCGCCAGCTGTATTTACGCTGAGCGATTTTAAGACCGTGACGCTCATAGTCGTCTAAGAAAGCCTCATAGAGATCACCCTCTATTTCTTCAAGGAGTGCTGTATTGCAGTACCACTGAAGCAGACGGTAAGCCGATGATGGGGGTGATATATTGCTGGTTTTACTCACCTAGCGGAATTCTGCAACTTGAGTACCTCGGGAGAAAGTTGTCCCCATAACTCATCTCGTATTTTCTTCATTTCCGCTAGGGCTTTAACACCAAAAGGTGTAAGCTCATAGAGTCGCTTGCGCTTGCCGCCACGGCTCTGGGAAGGCTCCCCCAGCACAGAGCGCACATAGCCTTTGTCATCCAGGCGATTGAGGCTGGCATGCACAGCGCTGATGTTAACATCACGAGAACTACTGTCATTGATGTGTTTTTGGACGCCCAGCCCGTAAGCCTCTCCTTGTAGGATACCTACCGTCAATAAGATGAGCTCTTCAAACTCACCCAACTTAGATCCTTTCATAGAATTATATTTTCCATAAATGTAGATTTAATATACGAAGCTTTCCAAAGAGGGTTGGATAAAAGTTTGGATCCGAGTCTAAATCTAGCATTACTAAAACCGTCAATGATCGTCACTGCCTTTTGAGGTAGGTTCAGTGTCGGCAAAGGGTGTGGCAGTCTCTTTGTGATTGAGATTGCCACGGCTGCCCTGCTCAAAGGCCCTCTAAAGCCTCGCAAAGACGGTTTAAATTGATTGTACTTAAACCTTTGTAATGAGTCGGAAAGAATCGGCTAGAATAATCGGCCTTGGTCTTTGAGATAGGCAAAGATTGTTTTGTCCACTGCCGCTATTATATCCGTATCCGAATGGACTGGGCCAGCGGATTTCCAACTATGTAAGAAAAAAGACTTTCAATGAAGCAGTATTTCTTTTACAATTGACCAGTCAGAGTGACCCCTAAAATTGACCTTTACGCCAAATTAGATGATATTCATATAATACTTGAGAACTAGTATTGTGCTTTGTTACAGATGACGGTTTAACTTTAATGTACCCGAATGGATCTTATGTTTACCGGCTTATTACTGACAGTTTTGCACTTTCTCCTATGATTTGAAATGATTCATAAAATACGCTAAACCTGCAACGAGTTATGAAAAAGTACATTCTGATGTTCGCCTGCCTGCTTGGTTTCACCACATTAGTAGTAGCTCAAAACCTGAAAATGATAGACAGCCTTAAGTCTGTATTACCAGGACTCTCCGGAGAGGAAAAGGTGAAAGTGTTGAGGGATTTATGCTACTACAGTAGCTTTTCTGTTGATTTCGATGAAGCTGTCTCCTATGGACGCGAGGCGATTGCCTATGCTGCTGAAATTGGGGATAAAAATGGGCTGGGAGCATCTTATCAAGATTTGGGAGCTGTTTACAAACATTCTGGCCGGTTAGAAATGGCTTTGGGTTTTTATGAAAAAGCCAGGTTGCTATTTAAGGAAACAGGAAATTATAGGAGCGAGGCTTTTATCATGCATAATATTGGGACAGTTTATACACGAAAAGGCGATTACCCGACTGCCTTGGGATACTTACTTAGGGCATTGGAAATGAAAGATTCCCTGGGAGGAGTGAAAATAGCAAGCACACTAAATGCACTTGGAGAAGTGCACCGTCATAGAGCTGATTATGACAAGGCTTTGGAATATTATTTTCGGACGCTGGAAGAAGATAAAAAAACACAAAATAAAACCGGTATTGCTCCTTCGCTTAACAATATTGAGATCATTTATAAGCAAAAGGGTGATTATGAAAAAGCCCTGGCATATAGATTGGAGGCAATAGCGATTTACAAAGAGTTGGAAGATGATAATGGTCTTGCAGTGAGTTACAACAATCTTGGTGAGCTGTATGCCGTACAAGGTGAATTAGAGAAAGCGGTAGTGTATTTTCAGAGATCGTGTAAGATCAAAGAGCGCCTGGATAACCAGGAAGGAATAGCATATACCTCCAGGCAGCTTGCTTCGGTTTACAGCAGGCTAAAGGACTTCAAAAACGCAGATAAACATGCAAAAAAAAGTCTTGCTTTTTATAACCAGGTTGGAAATTTAGATATGGAGTCTAAAGCTTACCGGACACTTTCTGAAATTTACCAGTCCTTTGATCAATATGAGCAAGCGCTGATGTATTATCAAAGATACTCCTCATTGAAAGATTCGGTATTTAATGAAGCCAGGGAAGTTATTATGTCAGACATAGAAACAAAATATCAAACCGCTAAAAAAGAAGCGGATAATGCCCTTTTAAAACTAGAAACGGAACAGCAACTGGCCACTATTGCCCAAAAAAACCAGCAGGTTACTTTATTCATCATTGGCTTATTGATAGTGATAGTTTTGGCAGGCCTACTTTTCAGGTCCTACCGGCAAAAAATCAAGAATAATAAAACATTGACAGCCCAGAAAGAAGAATTGACCCAGCTCAACGCCACCAAAAACAGGTTCTTTGGCATTATTGCTCATGACCTGCGTGGGCCAATTACTGCGCTGCAAGGAATTTCTGGATTACTGAACTATAACATCAAAAAAGGAAACACCGCAAGTCTGAATAAAATTGCTTTACAGATTGAGGATTCTGCACTAATAGTAAATACGCTGCTAGACAACTTACTGAAGTGGGCGTTGAGCCAGGAAGGAGCCATGCCGCATCAGCCACAGCGACTGGTACTCAAGCCGCTTATTGACGAAAGCCTTCACTACTTTAAAGATATGGCAGCAGCAAAGGACATTCACTTGTCGGCTAAGGTCTCCAAAGAAATACATGTGCATGCCGATAGAGAAACACTGAGTACTATACTTAGAAACCTGATCAACAACAGCATTAAGTTCACTCCTCGGGGAGGAGCGGTGAGTTTGATGGCTATGAGTAAGGACGGGCAAGTACAGATAACGGTAAAAGATAGCGGGGCTGGAATTGAAGAAGAAAAGCTCGAAAAACTATTTTTATTAAATCATGATAAAAGTACTTCTGGCACTGCTAATGAAAAAGGCACGGGCTTAGGGCTTGTATTGGTGAATGATTTTGTACAGATGAATCACGGGACTATAGAAATAGAAAGTAAACTAAACGAGGGGAGTGTCTTTTCGATCACACTTCCGGCACAATATGCCAAGGCCAGTTGATAGTATAAGAACAGCAGCATGTCGAAAATAAAGGTCTTTATCGTAGAAGATAATTTCATTCATGCCAATCGCCTGGAGATGTATTTGGATGAGATGGGGTATTTTCTGTCAGGAACAGCTGCTAGTGCAAGTGATGCATTAAACACGATAGCAGCTACTAAGCCAGATCTGTTATTGGTAGACATTCATCTGGAAGGTAATCGTGACGGTGTGCAGATAGTAGAATACCTCAACAACAAAAAACCAATCCCGACCATTTTTATCACCTCCTACCGGGACAAAGAGACCTTCGAGAGGGCCAAACTGACAGATCCTTATGCGTATATCATCAAACCTTATGATAAAGAAACGCTGCAAGCCGCCATTGAGCTGGCCGTGTACAAGTTTTCGAAAACATCTAAGCACAAAAACACAGCTCACGCCCAAATTGACTACCAGGGGTGGAACGAAGATCAGTTGGTGAACGACACCATGTTTGTAAAAAGCAACGGAAGCCTCATCAAAATAAAATTGAGTGACATCCTTTGTGTGGAAGCCAGGGACAAGATCTGCCAGATCGGACTCACTAAAGAAAGCATCGACACCCGGATATCCCTGCAAAAGCTCGAAGAACAATTGATCAACGATCGGTTTTTGAGGGTACATCGGTCATTCATCATTAACAAGGAGGCCATCTCGGAAATAGATCTTTCAGGAAGCCAGGTCAAAGTGGGCCAATATGCCGTACCACTTGGCCGCTCTTACAAAGCTTCCTTCCTCAACAGCATAGGTCAACTCCCCGGTTAACAGCCAACACCCAAAGGCCAATAGCCAATAGCCAACCTCTCCTGTCATCCACGCCATATCCCGGTCGTCCACGCCATAAATTGGGATAAGCCTGTTCATAAAATCATATTCGAAACATACTTCGAGGTTTTTTTAAGGAATAACTCAACTGATGATAAATCTCAAAGTGTCATGATGCCATATCCGAAGCTGAATGCGAGGGATTGCATTATTGGATGATATAATTCTCGAAAACGACTGCTGGATGATAGAAAAGAATCCATCAAGTATGATAATACACAAAGAAAAATAAGCTTAAAGATGAAAAAGCTGAGCTTCCTAATCCTGTTATTAACCATATGCTGCATGTGCCTACCATCAGTAGGGCAGGTACCAGGTGCCTATGACGTCTCCATCGCCCTCTATGCAGGTGATGAAGACCGCTTTTCCGTAGCAGCGGAAGTTTCTTCAACTTCCCTGGCATTTAATGGTGACGGCACCAAAATGTATGTGTTGGGGACTAGTGGCGATGACATCAATGAATATACGCTGGGTAGCGCTTACGATGTGTCCACGGCCGTATATGCCGGTGATGGCGAACGGTTTTCCGTAGCATTGCAGGAAACTCAGCCACATTCTCTGTCATTTAATGGGGGCGGCACCAAAATATATGTGATGGGGTTTACTGGCTTAGGCATCAATGAATATACGCTGGGTAGTGCCTACGATGTGTCCACGGCCGTATATGCCGGTGATGGTGAACGGTTTTCCATAGCAGCGCAGGAAACTTCTCCACGATCCCTGGCATTTAATGGGGATGGCACCAAAATGTATGTGATAGGAATTTCTGGCGATGACATCAATGAATATACGCTTGGTAGCGCATACGATGTGTCCACGGCCGTATATGCAGGAGATAACGAACGGTTTTCCATAGCAGCGCAGGAAACTTTTCCAACTTCCCTGGCATTTAATGGGGATGGTACCAAAATGTATGTGTTGGGGACTAATGGCGATGACATCAATGAATATACGCTAGGTAGCGCTTACGATGTGTCCACGGCCGTGTATGCGGGAGATGGCGAACGGTTTTCCGTAGGAACGCAGGAAGTCTCTCCACATTCTCTGGCATTTAATGGGGATGGCACCAAAATGTATGTGATGGGGTCTAGTGGTGATGATATCAATGAATATTCCCTGGCCGAGCCTGTGGTGACAGGTACTGTTGCCAATCAGGCGGTGAACGATCTTGCGGTCATTAGCCCCTTTGCCACCATCACCGTAGCAGACCCCAATGGAGACAATGTTTCGGCTACCATTACTTTGGATGACAATGCCAAAGGCGTTTTAACAGGTACAGGTTTAACAGGAACAGATCCTTATACTTTAGCCAGCACAGATGCTGCATCTCTCCAGGTGGGTTTAAGGGCTTTGGTTTTTATCCCTACCGATAATCGTGTTGCCCTGGGAAACACCGAAACCACCACCTTTACCTTGGTGACCAGCGATGGCACTTTTAGTGATACCGATAGCAGGACCACCGTGGTATCAAGCCCTGTGGCGCCTACCGTGACACTGAGCAGCACTGCTGCATCACCTACCAATGCGTTCACGATTACAGCAACATTTAACGAAGCAGTCGCTGGCTTTGAGCTTGCAGACTTTTCCATTGGCAATGGCACGGCAAGTGATTTCCATGTGATCAGTACTACCAAGTACTCAGCATTGATCACCCCTGATGCAGACGGTCTGGTGACCGTAGATGTAGGAGCAGATGTGGCCCAGGACAATGGTGGCGCGGACAATACCGCTGCTATTCAGTTTAGCCTTACGGCGGATTTGACTTCACCGACGGTCGCGATCAGCAGTACGGCAGCTGATCCGGTCAATGGTGCATTCACGACGGTTTTCACTTTTTCAGAACCGGTGACAGGTTTTGCGCTTGGTGATATTACGGTAGGCAATGGCTCGGTGAGTGATTTTGTCGCGACGAGTACTACGGTTTATTCGGCACTGATCACACCAGCGGCTGACGGGTTGGTCACCGTAGATGTAGCTGCCAATGTCTCCCAGGATGCCGCTACGAACGGCAATACTGGGGCGGTACAGTTTGGCCTTACAGCTGATTTTACTTCACCGACTGTCGCGATCAGCAGTACGGCAGCCAATCCGGTCAATGGCGCATTCACGACGGTTTTCACTTTTTCAGAACCGGTGACAGGTTTTGCGCTTGGTGATATTACGGTGGGCAATGGCTCGACGAGTGATTTTGTTTCAACCAGT